>NZ_JACJMB010000014.1 GCF_016902615.1 Collinsella tanakaei | reverse complement strand
GTCCGGGGTGGTGGGGGTGTCGGGCTCGTCGGGTTCGTCCACACCGCCTATCTGGTCGATGTAGGACTGCGGGCGGGCGCGGTACTGCGCCACGGTGTAGGTCTTCTCGCCCGCGACCGTCCCCGTGTGGCTGCCCGCGTCGAGCGGGCGGTTCACGTCGGCGAGGTTGACCGAGCGGACGTTTCCGGTGCCCGCGATGGCGGCGCCGGCGATCGCGTAGGTGCCGTCGCGCACGATGACCAGTTCGCCGCGAGCATCGTATAGGCCATGGCGGTGTCGGTGACCTTGAGCTCGCCGATATGCTCGACCTGCGTGCGGACCTTGTTCATCTCCTCGAGCATGTCGAGCGACGCGAGCATGTTGGCAAGCGACGTGGCGTCGGTGGCCGACCCGAGCTGCGTGTAGCTGTGCAGGTACGTGCCGTCTTTCATCACGCGCGGGCCGACCGCGCCGTTCAGCAGCCCCGCGGCGACGTCCGAGCCTTGGGCCCGGAAGAAGTCGTAGGCGGACTCGGTCTGCGCCTGCAGGTCGATGCGCGCCTCCTCCGGCGCGGGCCTGGTGGCGCGCAGACGGCGCGCGGGGTAGAGTGGTTGGGGCGCCGCGTGCAGGCAGGCGGCGGGTGATCGAAAGGGTTGCCTATGGTTCAGATGACGACGGTGCGCTGGGGCATCGTGGGCGCGGGCGGTATCGCGCACCGATTCGCGAAAAGCCTCGAGCGGGTGCCGGGCACCGAGCTGCGCGCCATCAGCTGCCGTTCCGAGGCGAAGGCCTGCGCCTTCGCGCGTAAGTTCGGTGCGAAGGCGGCGTACAGCGATGTCGACGGGCCCGATGCCGGCCACACAGCGCTGCTTTCCGACCCCGATATCGATGCCGTCTACCTCGCGTTGCCGCACGGGCTGCACCGCGTGTGGGCCGCCCGCGCGCTCGCGGCGGGCAAGGCGGTGCTCTGCGAGAAGCCCGCAGCGCTCTCGGCGGACGAGATGCGCGCGATAGCCGATACGGCGCGCGGGTGCGGCGCGTTGTTCATGGAGGCCATGAAGGCGCGCTTCGAGCCGGCGTACCGGGAGCTTCGCCGCCTGCTGGATGCGGGCGCGATCGGCGAGGTCAGGCGCGTGGAGGTGCGGCTGCTCGGCGAATCCGACCCGGCGGCGCTCGCGGCCTCCTCGTACTTTTTCGACCCCGTGCAGGGCGGCGTGCTGCTGGACATGGGCATATACTGCGCGAGCTGGCTGGCAGACCTTCTGCCCGCAGACCTTGCGGTCACAAGCGCGGAATGCGCCTTGAGCCGCGGGGTGGATGTGTGGGTGCGCGCGGAGCTCGCCGCGCCCGGGGGCGCGAGCGCGCTTCTGGAGTGCGGCAGCGACCGCCCCGGCCCGCGGTCGGCGCTCGTCGTGGGTACGGAGGGCGCCATCGAGGTGAACCTGCCGCACCGTCC
This sequence comes from Collinsella tanakaei, assembly GCF_016902615.1. Classification (GTDB taxonomy): domain Bacteria; phylum Actinomycetota; class Coriobacteriia; order Coriobacteriales; family Coriobacteriaceae; genus Collinsella; species Collinsella tanakaei_A. The sequence goes on along the minus strand of NZ_JACJMB010000014.1, from coordinate 58,187 downwards.
GGATGCGCTGCGCGTCATGTGCCCGGCCGATGCCGAGCCGCGCGAGCTGCGCGTGCCGTATGAGGTGGACGACTTCTACCCGCAGATCGCGCACTTCTGCGAGCTTGTGCGCGCGGGTGCGGCCGAAAGCCCCATCATGCCGCTTGCCGCATCCGTCCGCTGCGCCGAGATCCTGGACGCTATCAGGGCGGCGTCGCGGCAGGGATAGGCGACGCGCGTCGTTGCGGCGGCCCGCGTCCCGCCTCGGCATACGAAGGCGCCCACACGGCCGGGGTGGTCGTGCGGGCGCGTGCGAGCGGGGTGCCAGCCGTCCCTAGGCGCGGCTGATGAAGGCCTTGTAGCCCTTGTATGCCTCATAGACGTCGGCCTTGTTCGTGACCTCCCACAGGGAGTGCATGGAGAGCACGGCCACGCCGGAGTCGATGACGTCCATGCCGTACTCGGCGAGGATGTAGGCGATCGTGCCGCCGCCGCCCGCACCGATGCGGCCGAGCTCGCAGGTCTGGAAGTCGACGCCGGCCTCGTCCATGATGTCACGGACGAGCGCCATGTACTCGGCATCGGCGTCGTTGGAGCCGGACTTGCCGCGCGCGCCGGTGTACTTGTTGAAGCACAGGCCGTGGCCCATGATGGCGGCGTTCTTCTTCTCGAAGCGGTCAGCGTAGAGGGCGTCGAAGCCGGCCGACACGTCGGAGGAGAGCATGCGGGAGTTCGCCAGGCAGCGGCGGAGCGCCAGCGGGCTCATCTGGCCGGCGAGCTCGATGATCTCGGCCATGGTGTTCTCGAAGAAGCGGCTCGTCATGCCGGAGGCGCCCACGGAGCCGATCTCCTCCTTGTCGACGAGCAGGGTGACGCTCGTGCGCTCGACGGTGTCGACGGCGAGCTGGGCGGCGAGCGAGGTGTAGGCGCAGACGCGGTCGTCCTGGCCGTAACCCAAGATCATGGAGCGGTCGAGGCCCATCTCGCGGGCGGCGCCGGCGGGAACGACCTCGAGCTCGGCGGACAGGAAGTCCTCCTCGACGACGCCGTACTTCTCGGAGAGGATGTCGAGCAGCATCTGCTTGACGGGCTCCTTCACCTCGTCATCGCCCTCGATGACGACGGGGCGGCCGCCCACGATGACGTCGAGGTTCTCATGGTCGACGGCCTCGGAGGCGGGCTTTTTCATCTGGTCGCTCGCCAGGTGGATCAGCAGGTCGGAGATGCAGAACACGGGGTCGGATGCGTCCTCGCCCACGGCGACCTCGACGGTGGTGCCGTCCTTCTTGCAGATGACGCCGTGGATGGCGAGCGGGGTGGCGACCCAGTGGTAGGCCTTCACGCCGCCGTAGTAGTGTGTGTCGAGGTAGGCCATGTCACCGGCCTCGTAGAGCGGGTTCTGCTTGAGGTCGAGGCGCGGGCTGTCGACGTGGGCGCCGAGGATGTTCACGCCCTGCTCGAGCGGCGCGGAGCCGAGGTTCACGAGCATGATGGTCTTGTTGTGGCAGACGGCGTAGACCTTATCGCCGGCGGAAAGCGTGCGGCCCTCGGCGACGGCGGTCTCGAGGTTCACGTAGCCGGCGGCCTCGGCGAGCTTCACGCTCGCGGTCACGCACTCGCGCTCGGTCTTGTTGGCGCTGATGAAGGCACGGTAGTCGCCGCAGAGCTTCTCGAGCTCAGCGACATCGGCCTCGCTGTACTTCTTCCAGGCGTTCGGACGCTCCATAGGGATGCCTCCTTGTGGGTAGGGAATGGTTCCGCTGGGTATGGTAGCACGGAGGGGTGGGGAGGGGATGGATGGGAGAGAGAGGCGTGTCGACGATTTCGCGGACGGGCGGAAGCGATAGAGTGTTCTTTGTTTACCGAGATCATCCTGAAGTCGAGCGCTCTCGAGGAGGCTCGTGGCGTTAGTTTTGAGAGCGCCTTGTGGGTAATGCGAACAATGCGATAACGGGAAGCACTTTCAAGATTGTCTTTAGTCTGGAAATCCGTATTACGGTATTACGACAGCGTTTCCTTCACTCGAACACACGGGACTTTGAAATATGGACGGCAAGGACGCGATAACGATGGTCAGGGGGCTGGCCCTACTCCGGCTTCGAGCCGCTCGTGGGGACGAGCGGCTTACATGTGTTCGTAACCGCAGCTTGGGTCCAAAGCGAAATCGGAAGGAAGGGGGTGGGAGTACCCGTCTCCATCTCCTTGGGCGGCTTGATGGCGGATGTCCTCTGCAAGGGCGCCAGCGGTCCGCTGGGGTGGGGCAAGTCAGCAGCAATTTCACGCTGTCTTGAACGTCGGTACACAATAGTGTGCCAAGCAGGTCAACGGTGGCAGTGCCAAGCCGCCTTACATCCGGTGCTGTCGACAGCTGACCTGCGGTATCATCCCTGCCGTTGCCAATCTAGGTTACTGCTCGCTGAAGTCATGATGATGCAATCGTCCTACCTCGGTGACGCTCGCGCAGGATATCGTACCGCCTGTGGATAGCTGATCATGAGCGGCTTGTCTTCGAATGATAGTGACATAAACTAACCATGTACCGACAATTGTGGAAGGAGTTCTTATGCCTCCGAGGACAACTACGATCGACGCGCAATTGGCTGTAAAGATCAAAAACAGGCGGGAAGCTTTGGGCTTGAGTATCGAGGAGGCTGCGAATCGTGCCGGTATTGGCGTTAAGACTTGGTATCGCTATGAATCTGCTGGATCAATTCGTAACGACAAGGTGAAGGGTGTCTGCAGGGCACTTGGTTGGACGGTGCTACCGTTGGATCAAGATAACGTGAACGACGACTCCAACGAATATGCCTGGATTGAATCGATTGACGAGAAGCACGAGGCCTGGTCGCCCGTCCTTTGCGAGGTATTCGGTCGCCCCGCTGCGGTCTCCTTTGCTTTGGGGAGCGATTTTGTCTATGACCTATTGAGCCAGGATCTCTCTGAACTACAAGAGATGTCTAAGGGTTCTCATATCGGCCAACTGGGCTCTAGCTGGATTGTCGGCTATATGCCGAAGCAGTTTCTCGTGCGGTACGATTATGAATTCATCTATCGCTTGCGAGCGGCTCTGTACGATTTAATACAGCGGCTTCATTACGGACACGATTGCTATGCGCATACTGTTGCTGAGGAGCTTCTCGTTCGAGTGATCCGAGACAACGCGTTCGATGCCGTCGACGAATGGCTTAAGAGCAAAGAAGTCGATGCCTGCGGGGAAGACGTTGATGGCGAGCCGATTTCTGAAAGTGAGGATTGGGACGAATGGCCTGAAGCCCTATGCGGCGATGATGATTTCTCGATGTTTCTCGACAATCGGAGATGGATTCCCGAGGGGGATGAGTATCACTTCGACCGTTGGTTCATTCCCCAGTTCTACGTGAAATGATATACAGCTTTTCCTGTCGTACACTTTTGACATGTTAGAAAGTGACTTGGCTCAAGTTCGATAGAGAAATGAGATCGTGATCCAGGAGCATGCGATGAGCAATCCCATTTATGACGCAAGAAGCCTTTCCATCGGCAGCGTTCTTGATGATGTCCGTACGGGGAGAATCGGCCTGCCCGACCTGCAGCGTCCGTTTGTTTGGAAGAACGACAAGGTGCGCGACCTTCTTGACTCTATGCTTCGCGGCTATCCTATTGGCTATATCATGCTCTGGGACTCTCCTGCGGATATGGATGGCAAGAGTCAGTACATCGGCGATAACAACAAGGTGTATAAGGTTCCTAAGTCGCTCGTCATCGACGGCCAGCAACGACTGACCGCCCTGCTTGCCGCGCTTTACGGTATCGAGGTGCGCGACAGTAGTTACAAGACGCGTTCCATCCGAATTGCATTCAACCCGCTTGACCGCTCATTTAAGAATGCTGACGCATCTACGGACCGCGATCCGCGCTATATCTCATCCGTGTCGGAAGTCTTTGCAGCCTACCACGATATGACTCTGCCGGCCTTCAGACAGGCTTTTGTGGATGGCCTTAACGAGTCGAACGCGAAAAAGGGCGAAGAGCCCGTTTCGACTGATCAGCAGTACCAGATTGAGAATGGCCTCAACGAGCTTCTTTCGCTTGAACGGTATCCCATTCCAACGCTTGAGATCAGCGCTCAAGCGGATGAGGAGATGGTGTCCGACATCTTCGTACGTGTGAATTCGCAAGGCCAGACACTTAAGCAGGATGACTTCATCATGACGTTGCTTTCAGTGTACGAGCCCCATATGCGCGAAAGCATCGAGAAGTTCTGCGCCGATAGCCATGTGCCCGCAAAGGGAACCTCGTATAATCCGCTTGTCGAGGTCACACCTACGCATGTTATCCGCACGACAGTGGGTGTCGGTTTCAAGCGCGGTAGACTTCGCTATGCGTATCAGATTCTACGTGGTCGAGACTTGGAGACCAAGGTCACTAGCGAGGCTAAGCGCGAGGAGAACTTCGCAACGTTCGGCGATGCGCTTTCCAAGATGCTCAATCTTAATGACTGGCATGCTTTCATTACCGCGTTGGGGCAGGCGGGTTACATTTGCTCTGAGCAGGCGACGTCTGCTAATGCCATTGCGTTCTGCTACGCTTTCTACCTTATCGGCAAATATGAGTTCGGAATGGATGCCCTCGCAATTCGTAGGCTTGCGAGCCGCTGGTTCTTTGCGAGTTCCATTACGTCGTTCTATGTCGGATCCTTTGAGACCAACTTTGAGCGGCAGCTTAACGATGTGAAACAGTTGTCGAGCGCGGGGGAGTTCGAGGCTTACTTCGAGCGCGAGATTGCAGCCCAGCTTACCGATGACTTCTTCCGGATCACCATGCCTATCGCGCTCGATTCCAATGAGGCCATGGGCCCGGCGTGGCAGGGCTTCGTTGCCTCCCAGGTAATTCTCGGTGCGAAATCGCTGTTCGGCACCGTGCCACTCTCTCAGATACTTACAATTGGTGCCTCTGGGACCAAGAAGGCGGTCGACAAGCATCATATCTTCCCTGATAACTTCCTCAAACAGAAGGGACAGCTCGCCAAACGTAGCAACAAGGCCAACTTCACGCTCATCGACTATGCGACCAACATCTACATATCCGACGATGATCCAGCCGAATACGTCGGGCGCTATCGCGCCGAGCTCGGTCAGGAAGAATATGAGCGCAACTGCCGCGAACACGCGCTGCCCCTGGACTTTGAGAACATGGCATACGAGGAGTTCCTTGAGGAGCGCAGGAGGCTTATGGCGCAGTTGGCGAAGACGGCGTTTGAAAGGCTATAGGGGAGGGTGCGAAATTAAGGATTCCGGAGTTTGCGCCGACGGAAAACGTAACGTGTTCGCGTCATGTCCGCACGGAGAACGTGGCACAAACTACTGATGCAATAAAGAGCCGGAGAGGACTCCGTCAACATCGCTCTTGCCAACCAGCATGGTGGACGACAACGTCATGGAGGCGGGTTTCGACAAGAGGGTGCACCGCGTGGTGGCGCTCTTCATCGACAACGGCCTCGGGCGCCCGGAATGGTTTGTGAATGTGTCTCCCATGGAATCCTCTTTGAGGTCAGGGGAAAGCCCCGTCTCTTGGATACCGACTCAATCTCGTTACGCACATGGGTGAGGCTGGAATCGATTGTTTGTTGAGTTCGCCGAACACTGCTACAAGCCTTCATAAGGCAGGAATACCGTGAGGTTTTCCGCGTCCCGATCGAAACGGGTTGGAAGAGCTGGGTGGATTCTTTTTGCTGGCTGTGATGCAGAACGCGGTGTTGCTGCAAGATGACGGGCTTCGCCCTGATTCGCTGGCAGGTAAAACGAACGTGTCTGAGGGAATGGTCGGCGCGGCGCCGTTCGATTGCCCTGCTGAATAGGGTGGGGCTGAACGAGCTGCCTGCAGGCGTGATTTTAGATGATGCGCCCCAACAGGGCACAAAAGAAGGGAGGGCCCATTCGGACCCTCCCGTTCTGGCTGATGATAATCGGATATCCAGCGCGCTTACTTCGTGAGCACGCCCGCGTCGACGGCGTTCTTCATCATGGTCGCCATCTCAGCGCGGGTCATGTCGCGGATACCCTGAAGCGAGCGAGTGCCGTCGGGGTTCTCGACGCCGTTCATGAGGCCGTTCTGGACTGCCCAGGCGACAGCCGGTTTCGCCCAGTAGGACACCGAGTCCGCGTCCGTGAAACGGTCGAGGACCGAGAGGTCCACGTCGGAGAGATCTGCGCCCATGGCCTTGACGATTACGGTGCAGAACTGCTCGCGGGACAGGCCGTTGCCGATGCCGAATTCGCCGGAGTCGGAGTAACCGGTCATGATGCTGTTTTCGACGGCCCAGTTGACCGCATCGGTGTACCACTCGTCACCCTCGACATCGGGCAAGCCGGAACCGGGGGAGCCGGCAGCGCCGCCGAAGTAGTTGTACATGACGGTTGCGGCCTGCTCGCGGGTGAGCGTGTCGTTCGGGGCGAATGACGTGTCGTTGTAGCCGTGGAAGATGCCGTTGTCGAGCGCCCAGTCCACGGTGTCGTGGAACCAGTCGTCATGCGTGACGTCGCTGAACTTATGGGCCACGCACAGGTCGCCGCCGTCGCAGCCGAAGACGACCTCGACGGTCGCGCCGCCCTCGGGCATCTCGAACGTCACGTTGCCGTCCTCGTCGACGGAGGTCTCGACCTCGTTGCCCTCGCTGTCGGTGACGATGACGTCGCGGACTTCCTGGCCGGCGTCCGGCTTGGCGACGACCGTGGCGGTCTCGCCTGTGGGGACGGGTGCGACCTCGACCGCGCCGCCTTCGGTCTCGGGAATCTCGACGTCCTGGTCGGGATCCGGCTCGGGCTCAGGATTGGGATCGGGGGTTGGGGTCGGATTACCAATGTACTTGTAGGTGACCCAGATGGTCACGCCGCCATAGGGCATCTTGAATTCCGTGGAGCCGTTCTCATTCTCAACAACTTCAACGTCGTTGCCGTCGATATCCTTAATCGTCACCGAGGAGACCTCATAGCCTGCATAGGGCGTCATATGGAGGGTCGACATAGTGCCCGACGCGACGGAGTCGGCTGTTGCCGTGCCATGGTCGGAGCTTGAGACGACGACGGGCTCGAGCACGTCGCCGCTGGACGGGGAATGGTCGGCAGCGTGCCCATCGCTGGGCCAGTAGTAGATATCACCGAGCATACCTGTGCGGTTGAGCCAGCGGACTGCTTGCTCCGGGCTGTAAAGGCAGGTACCGTACTGCTCGTTAACGTCATTCATGATCTTTGTAAGATCTTCTGGGTTGATGAGAAGGAAAGTAGGATTCGTGCTGGTGCATCCGCTATATTCCACTTTGCCCAGGTTGTCTCCACCCTTGAGGTAGTTGATGGTGGCTTTCATGTCATTATAGCCATAGGGATCGATGAGAGAATTCGTCAGTCTTACGTTCGAGCTGTCAACGGTGATGCCGTAGTCGATGGGGACCGAGACGTGGAGCTGATGGAGGTCGACGGGACCCGTGCAGTCCTTGACAAGTATTGCGGTGTCCGTGCGCTTCTCGCAGTAGAGGTTTAAATATTTGATTGAGATGTCTTGGGTTGCGCCCTCTACGATAATAAATGCGTCGGTGCCAATTTCGCCAGTGAACCTGAGTTCATGGCCTTTGCCGTTGATGCTCACGCCGTCCGGAATGGTGATGGGCTCGCTAACCTTGATGTCTTCAGCTAGGCAGACCGTGTCGCCGGGTTGCGCCGCTTTGAGCGCCGCGTCTAGCGAGGAGAATTCCCCTTCTTTGGTGCCGCCCTCGCCTTCGATATAGCAGATGCTGCCTTCGGCGAGGTCGTCACGAACGACCAGATAGGTATTGTCGTCGATGTGGTAAGAGCGAAAACCTGGCGCGATACAGTTGCCCGTAATGTAGCATTGCCGTTCGTCCGTGGCCACGTAGTAGGTCCCCCTCCTGGAGCTTCTCGTTGAGGGGTTGGTACACAGTCCAAGTGCCGTTATCGTTCTGTTTGACGCAGCTGCTCTCAGTCAGTAACCCAATCATGTCATCCTTCGTCAAGGAGGACGAGAATGTGCCGCCTGTCGCCATGATGCCGTCTTCGCCGTTTATCTCCTCGATGTTGCAGCTGGTAAAATCGCCATCAAGGATGTAGATGGAGCCGCCGTCGCCGTCTGCACTGCCGTGATTGACGATGGAGCCCGAGAACGTGCCGCCGTTGATTCTGAGGAATCCGTTGTTTTCGACGATGCCCGTCACGTCGATATTGCGAGTATCTAATTCTCCTTTCGGGCCGTTATAGATCACAGGGTTGGTGTCCTTGCCAGCGGCGGACGAAAGTTTGCTGGTTCTGACTAAATCTACATCCCAAGGCACTTCAGTTCTTAGTTCGAGTCTGCTCTCGTTGTAGAGCGTCGGCGTGCTTTGGTCGGTGCCCTCGACTTTATGTCCGTTCATGACGATCGTATCTTGATAATAGGGATCGAGCTCTGAGTTTTCAGTCATCCTGATATTCTCAGTAACATTCCGATTGAGCTGTATGTAGCTATAATTCTTGCGCAAGGCATCTGCAAGCGTGTCGTGATTAGTGGGCTCCTTGGTATCTTTAGCGATGCCTGTGCAGGTTGATTCGGTTTTGACCGCCCCGTCCTCTTCGGTTGTGCTAATTGCTGGGCTCTCCGCAAGGGCAGGGGAGACTTGGACGCCGATGCCGAGTCCTGCGACGATGCATGCGGGAATCGCTTTGTATGCGATGCGACGGATTATGGGTTTTGTCATAGGGTCTCTTTCCAAAAATTAGCCCTGAGTAGGTTGCCGTCGTGCTCTGGCGTTGTCCAGGCGGGCAGGCAATCTCCACTGGCCTCTCGTAGCTTTCAGATGGCGAGAGCACCTCGATCTGGGCGTTTGAAGCTATGACTTGGTCGGTGGAAGACAGAATCTTCTCGGGCAACATCGATGCCGGTGAGCATATGCCTGTGTTTAGTCGAGCCTGACTTTTGACCTTGAGTACGGATCTCTTTCGGACGCGCAGTTTTTCGGTTCCGCTGGTATTGCCGCGCAGGCATATTCGGATAGATCGGATGTGACTCATAGCCGTGGACATGCCGGACATGCGGTGAGAACCGGACGTAGCTGAACAATATCGCGGAAGATTACAATGCGGCTCGGCTGCATCAAATGGTCGGAATGAACCGTTGGAAGTACCTCTTCACATCCGGGTCGCAAATATAGATGAAGGTGCCCCGTATCCCTCGCGTCAGCAGCACGTAATAAGCGTTGATGACGATTGATTGTAGCAACTCCTCCGTTGCGGTCTTCTTCGCACCGCGGTCTTTGAAAGCGGTGCGGTTAACGACGAGCTTGTCCTGCTCCGGGTCATATTTCAGGTCGTCGCCGATGATGACGAAGCTATAGTTCAGGTCGTACCCCTGCACAGTGTGGATGGATCCAACTTCCTGCACGGCATTGGGGGAATTGACCCAGTTGCCTTTTGAAGTGCTGTTCCACCGTCTGCGGATGCCCTCGATTTCGATGTCATAGGCGTCGGGGTCTTTTTTCGAGATCCAATCCCACGCGTAGCCTGCGACCATGCGCGAAAGGCCGCAATCGACTTCCTTCTCCAGCTGAAGCTTCTCGAAGTGTGCAAAGGAGTCGACGATTGCCAGCTCGTACAAGGGGGCGGTTCCCTGTTCGAGCTGCCTTGCGCGTGCCGACTCGGACAGAGGGGTCGAGGAGAACAAGTTGCCGAACTCCTTGGCGGCGATGGTGGCTGCGGGGCCTCCGGTAAGGATGTCGTAGATGAAGTCGAGATATTCGTCTCCGCCCTGCACGCGCATCTGCGTGGAGAGCTCCATCGTATAGACCTCGGTGCCTTCGCTTTCGAGCCGATCGATGAGCCTCTCTCGGTTCTCGGCTCCCATGCCCGTGGCTCGAACCTGCTGCTTGGGATCGAAAAAGAAGATGACGTTTCGGGCTGACTTCAAAATCCAGTCCCACTGGGTTGCGGAATTGTCGAGCCCCAGCTTGGCGCAGGTGTTGCGATAGACCGAGATGTTCATAGCGCCTTTTTCGCCATACATGCGGTGCGCTTCGTCAACGAGCAATACGTCATAGGGTTCGCGCGAGGCAACATCTGACGGTCCGATGATGTCGCCAGGTTTGAGCCCGTCGACCGAGCGGGCGAGCATCTTATACGTTTTGCGAAGCTGATCCATAGGGGAGACGAGAGCGACGCGCGGATGGTTTCGCTCAGGATCATTCTTCAGCTTGAACAGGAGAGTGATTGCGAGAATCGATTTGCCGGTACCGGGCATACCGCTGACAAACGTGCAGGTTTTCTTCTCTCGGCAGATAAGGGCCAAGATGCGCTCGATGGCCTCGTATTGATCGGGCGTGAGTCCCTTGAACGGGGAGTACTTGAACAGGTCGGAGTTCTCGATCTCGCCAATGGAGTGCGTGGCATAGCCGAGCGTCCTGAGCTTGCTCCAGAGTAGGCGAAACTGCTGGCGGTACTGGGCGCGCTGGTAGTAGTTGAATGCGCAGTAGCCGTTGTTCTTATTGGTTACGCGAAAGGATTCGTCGGCAAGAAACAGTTCGATGAGACGGTTCTCGAAATCGAAGGTCGTCGACTGGTTGAAGGTGGGGCTGTCGATGAGCAGCGTCTCGTCAAAAACTTTCTCGGGATTGTCGCGGTGCTGGGCCATGCGGCGCCTGTAGTTGGTGGTCTCACCGATATAGACGCTTTGGTTGCGACGGTTGGAAAGGATATAGAGGACTGGCCAGCTCTCCGTATGGTCCAGCGCGGCGGTGCAGGGGCCTTGCCAATTCGCGCTGCTTTCCAGGTCCGCCGGTAGGGGGAAGGGGAGCTTCTGGAATCTGAAGTTATCCTGTTCGAGAAGGTCATCCATGTGTCGTTAGGCCTTCCTGTTCGATCCACGTGCTTTTTCTACGGGATACTTGACGGCGTTCTTCTTCAGCTTGCGCTCCAATTCGTCTGCAAGGCTGAAGCCGTACAGGTCGGAAAACCTCAGCAAGAAGTACAGCTGATCGGCAAGCTCGTCGCCGATGTGGACACGTTCATCGGGATCATCGAGCATGTCCCGCATCTGCGCATCGGTTTGGAAGCGGAAGAGTTCCAGCAGCTCAGATGCCTCGGTGACCATGCCGATGGCCAATTCCTTCGGAGTGTGAAACTGCCCCCAATCGCGTTCATCGCAAAACGAGCGAACTTCGCGGCTGAGGTCATCGAGCGTCGGATCCATGGGTCCTCCTGGGAACAACTTGTTGTGTTTCATGATAGCCGTGGGGGCAGTCTGACAGGAGGTGGTTCTTGATTTCGATGCGCGGCGATGGCGAGCGGCCTCTTTGCTGATTTGGTAACGGGTTGTTACCAAATCGGTACGGCTATCATTCCAAATGCAATTGGTTGATTAAGGAGAAACTCAGAACGATGTCGTGGCTGGGTTCGAGATTGTCTGCATGAAGCTTTTTTGCTTTCAAACAGGCCCGGAAAAGAAATCAATGGTCTTCCACTCAAGGAGGGCTTACGGCAACCGGGGGGATTTCCCCCAGCATTGCTTTAGGGGACACTTGGTGAAAAATCTCTCCATTTATTATGATGAATCCGGGGACCATGGGGCACAGTCCAGAATCACGTCGCCGCACTGATGCTTCATGATTAAGCGGATAGCCCTCATTCATTTAAGGCTGGCACCAAAGGTCGTTGCGCGACAATGGGATGGAAGATATCCTGTCTTGTCTTTCGCTGCTCATGAACGGTCATGATGGCTAGAACGTCATACTGACCATTTCGCTTTGCGTCATTAGACAACTTCTCCTCAAGAAGAGGCTCGAGATGGTTCAGGATTTCATCTGCCCGGGCTTCTCCCTTGTCGGTGAGATAGATCGATTTCCAACGATGCTCGGTATGTATGAAATCCTCTTCGACCAATTGATCGATTGTGCCCCAGTCGCAGCCTTTCCACGCTCGAAGCACAGGTCCATTAAACCCCTTTTCTTCCCATGCGGTCAGTCGAATCATTGCGAGAGTGAGGGCTTGTAGCAGGTCATTGCGGTCCATAGGCAACCCATCTCTAAAGGTCGATTCGAAGCTAATTGTAGCAAGCGGATTGGTGTGTAATGGGGCAACCGGGTAAGCGTGCTGTTCGCTCCTGGGTCTGCCTCGCACGATGAGGTGCAGGGTTTCTCATTCTGCTATGGCTTCTGGCTCTCGAAACCAGATTGCCGTCTGTAGTGCATAGTTTCCGTCGAAATTTGCATATTGCATGTCATCTGCGGCTTCTCCATGCCGTTCACCTGCTTCGCGCGTGTATGCGATGTCCACATCTGCGATGATGTGTTTATGCAGCGCAATCGTCGGCACATGTTCGGCGGCACGCGGCGTCAGGTCAAGCCATCGACGATCAGTGAGGTAGACATGGCATACATCATTTCCGGATACAAGCCCGAGGCCCTCTTCCATTTCTTCGAGGACATCAGCGCCATTCCGCGCGGCTCGGGTAACGAGAAGGGCATCAGCGACTTTCTGGTTGCCTTCGCCCAGGAGCGCGGGCTCGATGTCTACCAGGACGACGTCTACAACGTCATCATCAAGAAGGCCGCGAGCGCCGGTGCCGAGGGTGCCGCGCCCGTCATGATGCAGGGCCATATCGACATGGTGTGCGACAAGCTCGCGAGCGTCGAGCACGATTTCGAGCACGACGGCATCGAGCTCGTCGTCAAAGACGGTGTCCTGACCGCCAACGGCACCACGCTCGGCGCCGACAACGGCATCGCCGTCGCCCTCATGATGACGGTGCTCGACGACGACACCCTTGTGCACCCCGCGCTCGAGTGCGTGTTCACTACCGACGAGGAGACCGGCCTGATTGGCGCCGAGACCCTCGACAAGTCGAAGATCTCAGCCCGCACCATGATCAACCTCGACTCCGAGGAGGAGGGCGTGGCAACCGTGAGCTGCGCTGGCGGCGTCGTGGCGACTCTTACGCGCTCCTTCTCGCGCGAGCGCATCGAGGGCAGCTCTCTCACGATCGAGATCTCCGGCCTTCTGGGCGGCCACTCCGGCTCCGACATCCACTTGGAGCGCGGCAATGCCAACCTGCTGATGGCCCGCATCGTCGAGCAAGTCATGCGCGGTACCGCGGCGCGCCTCGTGAGCTTCGACGGCGGCACCAAGGACAATGCCATCACGCGCGAGTGCAAGGCGGTGCTCGCGTTCGCTGACGCTTCTGACGCGCAGCGTGGAGCCGACATCGCTCGGGACGTCGCGGCCGATATCTCCCGTGAGCTCGAGGTCTTCGACCCCTCCTTCGCCTGCGCGGTCGAGGTTGCCGACGGTGTTGCGCTCGATGCCATGGACGCCAAGGATTCCTGGGCGCTCATCAGCCTTATCCGCCTCGCGCCCAACGGCGTGTTGCGCCGCAACGTCGCCGCCGACGGATTCGTGGAGGTCTCGTCCAACCTGGGCGTGGTCGTCACCGAGGAGGGGAGCGTGACCGTGCTGCTCTCGCCGCGTTCCTCCATCTCGTCGCTTCAGGAGGAGATCAAGGAGCGCATCCAGACGCTCGCAGACACGCTCGGCTTTAACGTCTCGTTCGACAACGAGTACCCCGGCTGGAGCTATGCCGAGCACTCGCACGTGCGGGAGGTCTTCCAGGAGAGCTACCGCGAGCTGTTCGGCACCGAGCTCAAGATCGAGTCGATTCACGCCGGTCTCGAGTGCGGCCTGTTCGCCGAGGCGCTTCCCGGACTCGACGCCATCGCCGTCGGCCCGACGCTGTCGAATGTGCACACGCCCGACGAGAGCATGTCGCTCGACTCCGCCGAGCGCTTCTACGAGCTGCTCGTCGACGTCCTGAAGCGTCTGGCTGCATAAGGGCGCTACAGCACATAGCTGAGATTGCTACTGAGGGGGCCGTGAGGCCCCCTTCCGTTTCAGGGCGATGGCAGCGCCGATGCGCTGATATCGTGTCCGATGACGAGCTGATTTCGCTATTCTCATGGCTAGGCATTGTGAACGGGAAATAGAATGACTGATTGTGGGCGTTTGCTGGTTGGGCGATTCGGTTGCACCTCTTATGCATCCCTTGTTTTCGCGCGTTATAGAGAAGGTGTTTGATGTCGTGGTACGTCTCGGGGCAAATCTCCAAACTGCTGTGCCTTGATCCTCGGAGAGTGCGAGGCGTCGATCTTGAGACCACGGGGCTGAACCCGGCATCGGATGAAATAATCCAGGTTGCCGTTATCGATGGGACCGGAGAGGAGCTTTTCTGTAGCCTCGTGAGACCGATGAAACACACGTCATGGCCGGTTGCCGAGCGACTTACATGTATTTCGCCATCTGACGTTGCCCGTTGTCCGGCTATTGACCAGTGCGGCAATGAAATCGTTGCGGCCTTGAACGGAGCTCGGCTTCTTGTTGGCTATAGCTTGCGTTTCGACCTGGAATTTCTCAGGTCATCAGGCGTTGCGGTACCGGATGTCCCGCAATTCGATGTGATGCGCGAATACGCAGTCGTGGCGCAATGTCGCGATAGGTTCGGCCGTTTCCAATTCCGTTCGCTCTCAGAATGTGCTCGCCACTACGGAGTCGACTTCGTCGCCCACGACGCACTGTCTGATATTCGCGCGACCATGATGTGTTTCCACAGGCTCTTGCAAGATGACGGTACGCGCTTCGCCGTTCCCGGGACCCTGCCGTATTTGAGGGCGGTAGAGCACTTTGCTTCATCGAGTCAGAGCGGTATCTGAGCGACTGGCTAAGTTTTTTGTCCACACGATGAACGATACTGTGTCAAAGGCCGATTGGTCCGTATTGCGATGGGGATTGAGGTGGAAGCCAGATGGTCGCAAAAGAGCTTTCCCGACAGGCGCGTTCGCTTTGGGCGAAGTCCGACTATGGTATCGGCGAGGAATGGCTCCCGCTCTTTGTACACATGTACGACAGCGCATGTGTCATCGGTAGGCTGTGGACCGATTGGATACCATCCGGTGTCAAGGAGATGCTTGCGCACGAAAGCGGGGCTTCCGATCAGGTACTCAGCAAGCTTGTCCGGTTCCTTGGCGCTGTACATGATATCGGAAAGGCGACACCGCTATTTCAGGGGAGCGGACGCACTTACGCTCACTCTGAGGATGGCGATTTATCTTGGAAGCCAGAACGAGCAGGACTTGATATCCATCCTGCTCTGTTCCGCGAACATCGGCCCAAGCATGCAGCTGCTGGCGAGGTCATTCTTGCGGGTTACCTTACCGAGAAATGCGGGTGGAGCGCGTCGCGAGCGAATGAGCTTTCGAGTATGGTGGGCGCGCATCATGGCAAGCCGCCGGTCTCCAGAGATATTGCCGAGGCAACCAAAAAGTCGACTGCCCTTGGATGGGATGAGGCCCATGCAGCTTCTTGGCGCGCCGTCCAGGTCGAATTGATTCAGTTCGCAGAAAAGCTTTCGGGCCTGAACCTTCTCGATCACGAAGAATGCGGACGTAAGTCGCTTCCCGTTAATGTGGAAAGCGCGCTCGTCGGTCTGATGATCATGGCTGACTGGATCGCTAGTAACCAGAGCTATTATCCCTTGCTTCCGGTACTCGAACCCATGGAAGCGGGGCCCGATGGTCACGATTGGGAGTCGTGGCTTGAGCGGCGGACGAGCGACGCATGGGAGATCACCGGCATACTCCCCAGCTGGAGTGCACCGTCGTTGGGCCTGGAGTTTCCGTTTGCCGAGCGTTTCGATCTGCCGGATACGGCGAAGCCGCGGCCCGTACAGGAAGCGGCTATGCGGATAGCGCGAACGGTCGATGACCTCGGAATCATGGTTGTTGAAGCGCCCATGGGCGAGGGGAAAACCGAAGCTGCGCTCGCAGCGGCTGAAATCCTTGCCGGTCGGTATGGACGGGGTGGCGTATGCGTAGCACTTCCCACTATGGCGACGACCGATGCTATGTTTGGCCGTGTGCATAGATGGATCGAAAATCTTCCCCGTGCCGCCGAGCATCCCGAGAGCGTGTACCTGGCTCACGGTAAGGCGGGTCTCAACGAGGAATTTCAAGGTTTGATTCGATCGCCCCATCCTGACCGATACGGTTCCATTAACCAGGATGATGACGATTTCGGATATGGTCGGGGCAGAACAAGCGCTTCTGAGGTGGCTCAGGTGTCCGATTGGATGCGCGGACGAAAGAAAGGTATGCTGGCCGATTTTGTCGTCTGTACGGTCGACCAGGTCCTCATGGGGGCTCTGGCAATGAAGCATCTGCCCTTACGTCACCTTGCGCTTCTGGACAAGGTGGTCATCATTGACGAATGCCATGCGTATGATATGTACATGCAGCAGTATCTCAATCGTGTGCTGGAGTGGCTCGGTTCCTGGCGCACGCCCGTCGTGCTGCTCTCGGCAACGTTGCCCGCCTCCTTGCGAAAGGAATTTGTCGCTTCTTATTCGAGGGGTCGGAGCGTGTCAGGGCGGAAGGCAGGTGCCGAAGCTCAGGAAAGATCCGGTCAAGCGAGGAGCGTCCGCAGCTCGTTTCGGCGCAGGCGCGGTGCACGCTTGGGTGCACCGGAAAGGTCTGTTCTTGTAGACGATGATGAACGGGAATGCAGTGCGTATCCGCTGATTACCTATACGGCCGGGGACACATCGATGACCGAGGAGGTGAGCCCCTCATCGCGTGACATTTCGATCGAGCTGTCAGTTTTGGCTGATGACGAGGGTTCTTTGGTGTCGCTTGCGCGCAAGCTGTTGACCGATGGAGGATGCATGGGCGTCGTCTGCGATACGGTGAAGCGCGCCCAGCATGCCTTTGCCGTACTGTCGCAGACCTTTGGGACTGATGAGGTCTTGCTGACGCATTCGCGCTTTACCGATATCGATCGCATGGAGAACGAGGAGGAGCTCCGGAGGTTGTTGGGGCCGAAGGCGCGGCGCTCCGCTGGGACCCGCCCGGATCGGCTCATCGTCGTCGGTACGCAGGTGATCGAGCAGTCGCTTGATATCGATTTCGATACGATGGTCACCGATGTGGCTCCCATCGATCTGCTCATGCAGAGAATAGGACGCCTGCATCGTCACGGACGTGGTGAAGGAGAACTGGAAAGGCCTGCCGGGTTGCGCCGGGCGCACTGCTATATGCGCGGAATCGAGGAGCTTTCAAGCGATTCAATTGGCTTTAGTCGCGGTGTTGAGGCAGTGTATGAGCGAGCGTCTCTTATCGAGGCCCTTTCTGTTTGCGGGATTTCCTCTTGGGGCGACGCTGCAACCTTGGAGCTTCCCAGGGATATTGCGCGTCTGGTTCAAAGCGCTTATGGCGGTAAAGCTGATGAGAGCGTACCAGAGAGTTGGAAAGACCGATATCTTGATGCCGTTGTCCGTAGGGGCTCGCATCAGGAAGAGAAGAAGCGTCGTGCGCAGGCATGCTTGCTCAAATCTGTCTCTGAGTTGGTTGAGAACGGGAAGAGTCTCATCGGGCTCTTCGACGATATGATTGATGCGGAAAGCTCGGCCCTTCGTGGTCACGATGAGGACAGAGGCCCTCGCGCCGTGCGCGATACGCAAGAGACCATTGAGGTGCTGCTTGCGTGCGAAAGGGAAGACGGGCTCCATCTACTTCCTTGGATCGGCGATGAACCCCATGGTGTTGAAAAGGGTTCGTACATTCCCGTGGGATATGAGCCCGAAGATAGGCTGGCGAGGGTGCTGTCCCAGTCGTCGGTACGATTGCCCCTCGAGATGTGTCCCGGTAGGGGTATCGATCCGCTTCTAGACGCTCTTGAGGATATGAGCGCCCCGTATGTCGGAGCGTGGCAGGATTCCGGTTGGCTTGCTGGCGAGCTTCTCCTGGTTTTGCGCGAATGGGAGCCGATGATGTTTTGCGCGGAGGTCCTCGGCTGGAACCTGGCGTATACCAGACAGGGTGGTTTATCTGCCGTTCGCGGAGAATCTAACCAAAAACTAAACAAAGCTAGTTAGACTAGTTGTTGTAGGAGCTACGTGTTCCAGAAATGTGCCGAGCTCGTTCAACCTCCCCGGGTTCGGCACGCCCTCTGGTTGACCCATAGCTGTGGTTGGTTTTTGCAGCTCCTCTCAGAATGTTCCCCACGTACGTGGGGATTTGGCAAACCGACGAAAGGAAGGGAGGAGAGATGGAAGCTCAGCAGCCAACGTATAACCTACTTGAAGAGCCTTGGATCCAAGTCGAGATGCTCGACGGCAGGACAACAAAACTCGGCCTGAAGGCACTGTTTGCGGAAGCGCATCGAATCCGAACGATATCGGGCGAGCTGACACACATGCATTTCGCAACGGTCCGTCTTTGCGAGGCGATTCTCTATTGCACATATGGAGATCCTGAACAGGGAGAACAGGGACTTCTCACTTTGTGGCGAGAGATTTGGGAGCTTGGACGTTTTCCCCACGAGGGGGTCGCCGAATATCTCGATGAGTATCGGGACCGGTTTGACCTCTTCGGCGACAAACCATTCTATCAGGTGTCAGGACTCGCCTATACAGCTGCCGACCCATCGCCTATCAGCGCAATCATGCCCGATGTCCCCACGAGGCTCGATAAGACGCTTTTTTCCATGCGCTCTTTCAGGCATGCGGGGACACTTGCCTTTGATGAGGCAGCTCGATATCTCTTGGTAGCACAGGGGTACGACACTTCGGGCATCAAGACGCCGGTTGTTGGCAATACCCATGTCAACAAGGGGAAGGTGTATCCACCGAAGAACATGCCCGGTACTGGTTGGTGCGGAGGCATCGGCGGAACAATTGTCGAAGGCGAGAATCTTTTCCAGACCCTTATGCTGAACTGGGTGATGGTCGATGACCGCTCGAGTCGCATCGGACTTCTTGATATCGACGGCGATTTCGCACCGTGGGAACGGGATGACATCGGTCCGGACATGACGGTGGCTGAACCGGCGGGGCCTATTCAGATGCTCACATGGCAGAGCCGGCGCATCCGGCTTATCCCCAATGACGAGGGTACGTGTGTGACAGGTGTTGTTTTGTGTTACGGAGACGCCATAAGGCCTATTGACAAGCAAGGTGTCGAGATGATGACGCCGTGGCGCAAGAGCGAAGCCCAGCAAAAGAAATGGGCCCTCCCATATGTTCCCTGGATGGCTCGCAAACACGACCCGAACAGGAGCATCTGGCGCGGCCTTTCTTCGCTGATCGCGTACGAAGATTCAGCCGATTCGGGTCAGCCTGACATGCGCCCCGGTGTCATTCGGTGGGTAGAACGGCTCGAACTCGAGGGCGCAATCGACAAGGCGATGCCGCTTTCTATTCGGGCTCATGGTATGGAATATGGAACCAACGATAGTGTTTATGCCGATGGCGTTGACGACACGGTTTCACTTCATGCTCTCATGCTTCGCCATGATGCTGAGGCGACGGTCAAGACTCTTGAGGTCATCTCTCAGACCGACAGGGCGGTGGGCTCTTTGATCCACTTCGTCGTGAACGTGTCGATGTCTCAAGGCGATAAACGTCGGTATGGTTCGAAGGGCGACTCTGCTGCCGGCGCATCGCGTCAAGATGTTGCGACGCAAGCGTACGATGAGCTCGATGGGCTGTTCAGGGCACGGATCGCGCATCTTGGACCGAACGATGATGTGTATGACTATTGTTCATTGTGGCTTCGTGAAGTCCATAAAACGCTTCTCCGCATTGCTGAGGACTTCTTGTCCGAATCTGAAGTTCCGCTCTTTGGGGGAGGGACGATACCTGCTGGCAGGGCGCTCGAGCAGCTGAGGAGAAGCTTGAACCGGGAACTTGGATCCCTATCAGCTGACACCGTTTCAACGAGAACTTTGGTCGATGAACAGGAACAATAGTATTGCGAGGGAGGAATATGTCCGAATCGGTATCTCAGGCTGCGCTCCAAGTAGGCGCGTATGTGGCGCGTAAGGTCGCAGGTCTGCAATCAGCGTTGCTAGGAACTGGCTCTGCAACGGCGTCCGCTCGCGGGTCTCTGGCTCGCCTGAGAAGGCTTGATAAGCCTTCTGGTGGCTCGTGGGCAACAGCTGGTGGAGAGATTTTTCTTGGTCTTCCCGAGCTCGATCTGTCTAAACGAGACGAGGATCGCATGCTCAGGGCAGTCAAGGTGGCGTTGAAGTTGTATGCACTGCACCAACAGTCGCAGCAGAAGCCTATGGCCATCACAAAGAAGGACGATGAGCAGAACGAACCACCGTTTCGTCGCTCGTTTGGCTGGTCGTGTCGCGCCATCGAATACGATCTCGATGAGGCGTCTGGAGTCGTCAGACGCATGGCGTCCGTGGAGGCTGCGCGCGATTTCGCCGGTATTGAGACATGCCTGCGCGGGCTGATCCAGCTTATGCGGGCAGAAGACGTGCAGGTTGATTACTGCCAACTCGGCCGGGACCTGTACCTGCTGCAATTTGACGGCTATCGAGACGAGGTGTTCATGCGCTGGTCGCGTGATTACTACCGTTCGTACGAAAAGTCCAAAACCGACGAGCAGGGTGGACCGATCCCTGCGGAAGAGGAGATTCGATAATGTTCGTTGATTTCTACGCGATTCAGACCGTTCCCTCCAGCAATCTAAATCGTGATGACACGGGTAGCCCCAAGACGGCAATCTATGGCGGCGCTCTTCGTTCGCGCGTATCCAGTCAAGCATGGAAGCGCAGTATGCGCGTGGCGTTCAAGGATCTCCTGCCCAAAGAGAAGCTCGGTGCCAGGACGAAGCTTGCGGTATCACTGATTGCGGACCGAATTGTGGCCGTAAGGCCAGATCTTTCGGATCGGGCGGTCGCCATGGGCACCGCTGTGCTTGGTGCCGTCGGTATCAAGTGCAAGCCTTCGAAGCGCAAGGGGGAGAACGAAGGTGAGCAGGAGACTGACTACCTTGTGTTCATTGCCGATCGAGAGCTTCAGGACCTTGCAAACCTCGTTATCGATTGGGTCGATGCAGGTAAGGACATCGCAAAACCCGACAAGGAGATGAAGAAGGCAGCGGGAGAGGCATTCCATGGAGTGCAGGCCGTCGACGTCGCCCTGTTCGGGCGCATGCTTGCCGATGCCCCTGCGCTGAATGTCGATGCGGCCTGCCAAGTTGCTCATGCGATTTCGGTCGATCGCGTCACGCAAGAGTACGACTACTTTACTGCAGTTGATGATTGCGCAGCTGAAGATAATGCCGGTGCGGGCATGATTGGCAGCGTGGAATTCAACTCGTCGACGTTGTATCGGTACGCGACGGTCGATCTGAATAATCTTTACGGCCAGCTGGGAGACAGCAAGGCATGCGCCGAGGCACTTGCTGCCTTTGCAGAGGCGTTCGCTTGCTCGATGCCGACGGGAAAGCAGAATACCTTCGCGAACCGTACCCTGCCTGGTACCCTGCTGTGCGTCTTCAGGGACAAACAGCCTGTCAACCTCGTTGCAGCATTTGAAGATCCAGTGCGCCCGGGAGATAGCGTTTCGGTTTCACGCATTGCCGAGGAGCGTCTTGCGGGCGAGATGAAGCGAGTGGATGAGGCATATGGATTCGTGCCGGTACGTGCGCTGCTCGTTAGCACCCAGGGAAAGGAGACGGCATTCGATGGCAGCGTGGAGCGCATGTCTCTGCCCGGTCTTCTTGCCGCAGTGAAAGATGAAGCAGTGAAATCGCTTGCATCTGAGGAGGTCTGATGGCTGTATTGGTGCTCCGGCTCGCGGGCCCTATGCAATCATGGGGTGATCAGTCGCGCTATACACGCCGATTGACGAGGCGCGAGCCGACAAAAAGCGGTGTCGTCGGATTGCTTGCGGCTGCTCTGGGAAGGACGCGTGAAGAGCCTGTTGATGGTTTAGCGCAGCTTGAGATGGCTGTCCGGATCGACCAACCGGGAAAGATCATTCGCGATTTCCAAACGGAGCGACCGGAAGGAAAGGATGCCCTTCCGCTTTCCCACAGGTTCTATCTGTGCGACTCGAAGTTTCTCGTTGCGCTGGGCGGTCCAGTAGAGATGCTGCGTGTCCTGGAAGGTGCGCTGAAAGCTCCACGCTGGCCACTCTTTTTAGGGCGGAGGTCATGCCCCCCCGACATGCCGATAGTCATGCATCTTGTGGAAGATCGAGACGACGTGAGGGCGGTGCTCGCGGAGGAGCCCTGGTGCGCCTCTGCGCGATATCGCCGCCAGCACGCTTCCGATGAGCTCGAGCTGGTATGTGATGCGCATGATGGTGAGGCGTGCGATAGCCAGGCAGACTATCCCCTGAGCTTCAGCCTGACGGGTCGCCGTTACGCCTGCCGTCCCGTCGTGCGTTTGAGAATCCCCAATCCCGAGCAGGCGTCTGAGTTGCACGCCTGGGATAAGTCGGGGGCTGCTCTCGACCACGATCCCATGGCTGTTCTTTAGATTGGAGGTGACCGATTCGTGTTCCTATCTTGTGTTGACCTTGATATGACGCGACGTCAGACGCTGAAGGTCATAGCTTCCCCGTATAGAACGCATGCCGCCATCGAGGCATCTTTTTCCTCCCTTGCTCTGAGAGAGGATGACGATTGCCGCATTCTCTGGCGCATCGATGACGGCTTGACCGCTGACACGGCCCGCCTGTATATCGTGAGCCCCGAGATACCGCTTGTTCACGAGGTGGCAGATCGCTTCGGTGTGCCCGAGGAGAGTGTCCGCTCGAAAGACTATGCGCCGTTTGTTGGGCGGATTCAAGATGGCAGCCTTTGGCGTTTCCGGCTTAAGGCAAACCCTGCGCGCAAGGTTCTCGTCGACAAGGCTGCAAGGCCGCGCGAGGGAGCCATTGGCAGCGTACTCGGACACGTGACCGTCTCACAGCAGATCAAATGGCTCGCTGATCGCAGCGGGGCCCATGGATTTGGGCTAATAGGAGATCCCGCCGACGTCATTGTGTCTCATCGCGCTCGCGAGGCATTTGGCCGTGATGGTTCAAAGGTGACGCTGGCAACGGGCCAATTCGACGGCGTGCTCCGCGTTCTCGATGCCGACCACTTTCGCCATGCGCTTGGTTTCGGCATCGGGCGGGCAAAGGGATTCGGATGCGGTCTCATGACCATCGTCCCTGTATAGCCTTATTGTTCGGTGTACCTTGACAATCGAATGGAGAGAAAATGAATGAGTTGGGTAGCGAATCCAAAGGGGGAAGCGCTCTGCCGAGCGCTTCCCCTGTTGACGTTATGGACCTTACGCGGTCGTCTGATCGACTTTCGTTCCTGTACTTTGATCGTTGCCGAATCAATCAGGAGGACAACGCTCTAACCATCATTGACGACGAGGGGACGATACGCGTTCCTACAGCCTCGCTGAGCGTGCTCATGTTGGGTCCCGGTACAAGCATCACGCATAAGGCGATGGTGACAATAGGGGAGAGCGGTGCGACAGTGGTGTGGGTGGGCGAGCGCGGCGTGCGCATGTATGCAGCGGGTCGTCCGCTCACCCATTCAAGCTCGTTGCTCCAGATACAGGCAAAGCTTGTATCAAACACTCGGACTCGGCTCAGAGTCGCAAGAGCGATGTATGGAATGAGGTTTCCCGGTGAGGATGTCAGCGCACTGACTATGCAGCAACTTCGCGGAAAGGAGGGCGCACGAGTCCGGAAGGTCTATCAGAGGCTCGCAAAGGAAACCGGTGTTTCGTGGAATCGAAGGGAATACAACCCCGACGATTTTGACGATGCGAGCGATATTAACATGGCGTTGTCGGCGGCGCATGCTTGCCTTTACGGCGTTGTTCATGCGGCAATCGTTGCCCTTGGGTGCTCACCTGGCCTTGGATTCGTTCATACTGGTCATGAACGATCATTTGTCTACGATATCGCAGATTTGTACAAAGCGGAGTTGTCTATACCCGTAGCGTTTAAGGTTGCCGCTGATCATCCAGTCGATATAGGGCAGGTCGTGCGGCGCGAGATGCGCGACGCGATGTATGACCTGCCGATTCTAGATAGGGTTGTTTCTGACATCAAATACTTGTTTACCGTAGAGGAAAATGATGATCCGGGGCTCAATCACGTTGGCATTTGGGATGAGCGCGTGGGGGAAGTTCCTGCTGGAAGATTGTATGGCGAAGTCGACGATGGGGGACGGCAATGACGGTGATGGTTTTGACCGCATGCCCCTCGGGCGTCAAGGGCGACTTGAGCAGATGGCTGTTAGAGATTGCGCCGGGCGTATTTGTTGGCAGGATTTCAGCGAGGCTGCGTGAGCGTTTGTGGGCGCGCGTAATAAGCATGCTAAGAGATGGTCGTGCGATTATGGTGTATTCCGCCCGAAACGAGCAACATTTCTCATTCGAAGTGTTTCAGCCTGATTGGAAAGTTGTCGACTGCGACGGTATTGAACTGATAAAGCGACCGCGTGGTACGGACGACGCAACTCTGACTGGCGTTAAGCAAAAGGGGTGGAGCTCAGCAAGCAAGCGCCATAAGGCGAGAAGATATAGCTCGTAGATTTGACGTTCAATGATTGGCTGATAAACTGAAGTGGGATCAAGGGGATTCTGGCTTGCGGCGCAGGTCGTTTAGTGTGCTCCCCGCGTATGCGGGGATGATCCTGAATGGAAGCAGGACCACCAGCTCACCGACGCGTGCTCCCCGCGTATGCGGGGATGATCCCAGGCTGCTGCGCGTGGAGCCGTCCGGCCCCTTGTGCTCCCCGCGTATGCGGGGATGATCCCAACGTGCAGCTCATCGCGTACAACATGTCGGCGTGCTCCCCGCGTATGCGGGGATGATCCCTCAACGCCGTACATGTCGGTGTACGTTCCGAAGTGCTCCCCGCGTATGCGGGGATGATCCCCCATGCGAAGTCTAGCGCCGCCTCGGCGAGCTGTGCTCCCCGCGTATGCGGGGATGATCCCTTTTCACCGCCGACGGCGTTATCTACGGCCACGTGCTCCCCGCGTATGCGGGGATGATCCCCGGCCATCACCTTTGATGGCGTGTACGTGCGGGTGCTCCCCGCGTATGCGGGGATGATCCGACCATGGACTTCACGTGGTACGTCGACGTGATGGTGCTCCCCGCGTATGCGGGGATGATCCCCGTTCTCGTTGCAGGGAATCGAGCTTGCCCACGTGCTCCCCGCGTATGCGGGGATGATCCCGCTCGGGACGGCGCCCGTCGCCGCGTTGAAGCGTGCTCCCCGCGTATGCGGGGATGATCCTGCGGCGGCGGAGGACGCGCGCAACGCCGCTCAGTGCTCCCCGCGTATGCGGGGATGATCCCTCGTAGGCCGCCGTATGCGGTCCCCACAGCACGTGCTCCCCGCGTATGCGGGGATGATCCCTGGTACATGACCGTGACGTGCTTGTCGTTCACGTGCTCCCCGCGTATGCGGGGATGATCCCTCTTGGGCGGATATCTCTCCCTTCTCCATGGCGTGCTCCCCGCGTATGCGGGGATGATCCCAGACTCAGCGTCGCCGGCCCCGAGCAGGCCTAGTGCTCCCCGCGTATGCGGGGATGATCCCATGTGGTTGCACTCTCGTTTGGCTACCGTCGAGTGCTCCCCGCGTATGCGGGGATGATCCGTCACGGTGCAGGAAATCTACCCGCCCGATGTTGTGCTCCCCGCGTATGCGGGGATGATCCACGGCCTGCTGCGATGCCATCAGCTTTTCGTACGTGCTCCCCGCGTATGCGGGGATGATCCCTCGTCGCGGAGCGCTTCATCGGCCCCCTTGATGTGCTCCCCGCGTATGCGGGGATGATCCCACAGAGCGCGTCGGGGAGGATGACGAGCCCGCGTGCTCCCCGCGTATGCGGGGATGATCCCCCCGCCCACTCGCCGTCCTCGCGGCAGAGGACGTGCTCCCCGCGTATGCGGGGATGATCCCGACGCGGCGCGCCAGACCATGCTGCGATACGCGTGCTCCCCGCGTATGCGGGGATGATCCCATCGCGTCGATCTCGGGGTTCGTGACGGCCTCGTGCTCCCCGCGTATGCGGGGATGATCCGCGCACGGATGCGTAACCGTCTTCTTTGACTACGTGCTCCCCGCGTATGCGGGGATGATCCCCGCCTGTAGCGGTCCCAATCTATATCGACGGAGTGCTCCCCGCGTATGCGGGGATGATCCTGAGGTTGACCGACCTCGAGATGCGCCGACTGCGTGCTCCCCGCGTATGCGGGGATGATCCGGTCTCCGTCAAGACCGGGGGCATCGGCACCGAGTGCTCCCCGCGTATGCGGGGATGATCCCGGCAGATAACAAGCCCCGATAGAAAGAAGGATGTGCTCCCCGCGTATGCGGGGATGATCCGATGCGGCGCTCGTCGCCCGGGTACAGCGGCTCGTGCTCCCCGCGTATGCGGGGATGATCCTCGCCCTTTGCGATGGAGACGGTGGCCTCCATGGTGCTCCCCGCGTATGCGGGGATGATCCCGTCCCCATGCAGAACGTGCCGCCGTAGTCCCCGTGCTCCCCGCGTATGCGGGGATGATCCCGGCGCGGCGTACGGGCACATGTTCGTGCCCTTGTGCTCCCCGCGTATGCGGGGATGATCCCAGCAACAGCGACAGAATCAAGAAGCAGAGCGGGTGCTCCCCGCGTATGCGGGGATGATCCCGCCCGTGACTGCATCCGCTCGAAATTCGCGGAGTGCTCCCCGCGTATGCGGGGATGATCCCTCGCTGAGCGTGACCCCGTCGCAGGCGGAGCGGTGCTCCCCGCGTATGCGGGGATGATCCCATCAGCATCGACGAGATAACCATCCCCGAGATGTGCTCCCCGCGTATGCGGGGATGATCCCGCGGCGGCACCGGCCCTGCAGGCGTACTTCCAGTGCTCCCCGCGTATGCGGGGATGATCCCCGGGGCCGGTGCATCCGGCCCCACCTAATCAGGTGCTCCCCGCGTATGCGGGGATGATCCCAAGAAATATCGTCCATCGTGAGCGTGATATCGGTGCTCCCCGCGTATGCGGGGATGATCCCTCGAAAATCCTCACAAGCAGGTTGCTTGCTTGGTGCTCCCCGCGTATGCGGGGATGATCCTACACTCTGACAATAAGCAATGTCACCGGCTTGAGTGCTCCCCGCGTATGCGGGGATGATCCTGCGTAGGCCCATTCGCAAGGCTTCCCATCGTCGTGCTCCCCGCGTATGCGGGGATGATCCCGACGGGTCCACCGCCTTGTTGACGCCCTCGATGTGCTCCCCGCGTATGCGGGGATGATCCCGGCCCAGACCGCATGGCAATCCCGTGCCGAGCGTGCTCCCCGCGTATGCGGGGATGATCCCAATTGCCAGGGCGACGGTTTCGATATTCGCGGGTGCTCCCCGCGTATGCGGGGATGATCCCGACGAGCTGATTATCCTTGAGTACCCGGCCTTGTGCTCCCCGCGTATGCGGGGATGATCCGCACTTGTAGGTGGTGGGCGTGCCATCGATAAGGTGCTCCCCGCGTATGCGGGGATGATCCTCGCACCAAAAATGCGTCAAGCCGTACAGGGAGGTGCTCCCCGCGTATGCGGGGATGATCCCGCGAACAAGATGAGCACGAACATCGAGTCCATGTGCTCCCCGCGTATGCGGGGATGATCCGATGAAAAAACGGCCCGCCCTCATAACGGACATGTGCTCCCCGCGTATGCGGGGATGATCCTGGAGAGCGCCACGCAATTTAACCCAATGGCCCGTGCTCCCCGCGTATGCGGGGATGATCCCTACGCAATGCTCGACAACCTCAAGCTGGGCTAGTGCTCTCCGCGTATGCGGGGATGATCCCGCGGCGGCAGGCAGGGCCGGGAAGGCGGCGGAGTGCTCCCCGCGTATGCGGGGATGATCCCTCCACCAGGTCGCCGAGGTCGAACCCTTTCAGGTGCTCCCCGCGTATGCGGGGATGATCCCACCTTGAAGTGGCGCGGGTCGCCCGCGTAGTCGTGCTCCCCGCGTATGCGGGGATGATCCCCGGTAGCGCGTGATGAGTGCGGGGACCGGGCTGTGCTCCCCGCGTATGCGGGGATGAGCCCAGCTCGTAGATGTGGTTGTCCTTCGGGAACTCGTGTTCCTCGCGTATGCGGGGGTGATTCCGAGCTTATTAAGCTGCGTCTTTGCTAAGACGAGGGGGGTCCTTATGGCGCGAATGGTGTCCCTTCGGGCGCGAGAGGATGCCAATGCCAGCCCCCTGCTGCCGTACCTTTGATGTGTGGTCAGATGGCACGATAGAAAGGACGTGGATCAAATGGGAACCCAGCATGCAGGCGTCATTCGCGGGCTGAGCATCGCGACGACGGTTATCGCCGCGCTGTGCACCGTGATTCTTCTGGTGGTATTGGCGGCATTTGGCTTGGGCGGGGTTGTGCTCAGCAATCCTGATATGCGCGATCAGGCCTCGTACGAGCTCGATATCGACCCTGAAGACGTCCAATCGCTCGAGGACCTCGGGATTCCCGCGGGCGATGATGCCGCCTTCGCCGGCTTTGTTCTCGGTGCGGGCGGCGCGTTGGCGGGTGTTGCGGTTGCATGCCACGTGGTTGCGCTGATCGCCGGCATCCTGGGCATCTGCAACGCGCGCAGGCCGGAGAAAGCTGACGATGCTGCTGGTCTGGACGATTATCGCCGCGCTGGCGTCTGTCGTTGCACGTAATTTCATTCTCGTGATACTTCTCGTCATCACCGGCATGCTCATCTTTATGGACCGTCGCGCGGCGAGCCTGTCGGGTGGACAGACGGCGTAGCGCATTCTTTGCGCAAGCGATGTCGAGTGGCGGACGCCCCTTCGCATGCAGATCTCCCCGTCGAGAGGGTGGGGCATGCGACAGGGTTCGTCCGCCTTTGTGCGAGTGCGCGCGAGAAGCTCCTCGTGTCCTGCTCGAGGCTTACCAAACTCCTATTGCAATTGTTCGCGCGGAGCGGTGGTGTCCAGGGGACGACGCGCACGTCCGATTCCCGCTCCAAAGCCCGGTTCAAGCCGTACCGCTGGCCGTCTTCAGCAGCGGAGCTGCAGGTTTCGCATGCTACGATGGTCACACCATCCGAATCGACCGAGTAGGGCGTGGCACCATGCAGACATCTCACGCGGGACTGATCCGAGGGCTCAGCATTTCGACTGTTGTCATTTCGCTGCTTTGCATTCTGCTTTTGAGCACCGCGCTTGCGATCTTCGGACTCGCCGGTGCCATGATGGACAACCCTGATGCGCGCAGCCAGCTGACGTACGAGCTGGCGCTCAATCCCGATGAGATGCAGACGCTCGAGAGCTTGGGCATTCCCGCGAGCGATCCGGCCGTCTTGGTGGAGTGGATCATCCAGACGCTGGGCGTTGTCGTGGGCGTGCTGACAGCCGCCCACGTCATTGTGCTTATCGCGGGCATCATGGGCATCCGAGGTGCACGGCATGCGGAAAAGCTCGGCGCGCTGTTCGTGTGGATGATCGTTGCCGCCATCGCGTCGCTTGTCGGCTGCAATCCCGTTTTGCTGGTGCTGACGATCATCATCGCGGTCCTCGTCGCCGGCGAGCGCGGGGTTGCTGCGGCGTCGGAGGAGGGCGCGCACTTCGCCCACTAGGTGGTCACCGCATTTCGTCGCCTATCGAAGCGGCATGCAAGCGGTGCACGCACTCAACGCTCCGCATTCGTCGTTCAATCCGTATCAGCTGCGTTCATTCCCAATTTCGTCATCGTCTGGCACCGCTGTGGTATTACTCAGTGGATGTCGCCCTTCGAGGCGTACATTTGGCGGAAAGGATTGAACTATGAATACCTCTCATGCGAAGGCGATACGCGGTCTGGGTATCGCGACGGTCGTGGTCGCCGCCATCTGCATCGTGCTGATGGTGCTGGTCGCCGCTGGTCTTGCGTTCGGCACGGCTGCGATCAACGACCCCTCGCTCTCCGATTCGGTGTCCTTCGGCGCCGTCAGCGGATCGATCGAGCTCGACGGCTTCTCCTTCACCGACAACCCCGTGTTCTTCCTGAGCGTCCTGATGGGTGCCGGCGTGGTGCTGGTCGTTGCTCTGGTCGTGTGCCACATCGTCGCGCTCGTCGCGGGCGCCAAGGCCATGCGCAACAGCGCCGACACGGCGAAGCTCGGCTCGGTGTTCGGCTGGAGCATCGCCGGTGCCGTGACGTCGCTGATCGGCAGCAACTTCGTGACCATGGTGCTGCTGATCATCGTCGCGGTGTTCGCCTACATGGATCGCAAGGCCGCATCCCAGGCGTAAGCGGTCATCGGGCACATTTGTTGCCCCGCGCCATAAGTACCGCTGCAACACAGAGGCGGCCCATCTGCCACAAAGCGGATGGGCCGCCTTGCTGTATCGCGCGTCGTGCTGCCCGGTGCACGCGCTCGCATTCGCCAGGACGGCGCGTCACCAAACGGGTCGCCGCTGCAGTCCTCCGCGAAATGCCACATGTATCCTCCCCGTCCATCTCGCCTCCACCACACCGATAGCGCGAGTCCGCGCGGGCGGGTAGACTGTAGGGCATACGACAAGAGAGGACGTTTCCCATGCCCGATACCCCCGCCGGCTCCCGCCGCATCTTCGCCGTCATCGACGGCAACTCGCTCATGCACCGCGCGTTCCACGCCGTGCCGCCGACCATGAACGCGCCGGACGGACGCCCCACGAACGCCATCTTCGGCTTCCTCAACATGTTTTTGAAGATGATCGACGCCTTCCATCCGGACGGGGTCGCCGTGGCCTTCGACCGCGGCAAGCCCCGCGTGCGCATGGAGATGCTGCCCCAGTACAAGGCGCAGCGCCCGCCGATGGATCCAGATCTGCGCCAGCAGTTCCCCATGATCAAGGAGCTGCTCGGCAAGCTGTCGGTGCCCATCTTGGAGGCCGAGGGCTGGGAGGGCGACGACATCCTGGGCACGCTCGCGCGCGCGGGTGAGGCCGCCGGCTGCGATATGTACCTCATCACCGGCGACCGCGACATGTACCAGCTCTCCACCGACCACGTGCGCATCGTCGGCACGAAGAAGGGCCTGTCCGACGTGCAGATCATGACGCCCGAGTCGGTCGAGGACCTCTACCACGGCATCACGCCCGAGCTCGTGCCCGACTTCTACGGCCTCAAGGGCGACTCCTCCGACAACATCCCCGGCGTGCCGGGCATCGGCCCCAAGAAGGCCTCCGCCCTCATCAACCAGTACGGTTCGCTCGACGAGGTCATCGCGCACGCCGACGAGGTCAAGGGCAAGATGGGCGAGAACCTGCGCGCCCATATCGACGACGCGCTGCTGTCGCGCAAGGTCGCGACCATCCAGACGAACGCGCCGGTGGAGCTCGACTTCGAGCACACTGCCTTCCCGGCCTACGACGCCGAGGCGGTCTCGGCAGCCCTGGGCGAGCTCGGCATCAACGCCATGCAGAACCGCTTCCTCTCGCTGATCGGCGGCGAGTCCGGCGCCGCGGCACCTGCCGTGGCCGCCCTCGAGCTGCCCGCGCCCGTGCGCGCGTATGCCGAGAGCGGCGAGGGCGTGGAGAAGGCCGCGGCCCTCGTGGCACGCGCCATCGAGGAGGGCGAGTGGGTCGCCGCCGTGCTCGATGACGACCGCGAGGCGGGGGCGCTTTTCGGTCTCACCCATACCCTCTGGGTCGCGCTGCCCGATGCCCTGGTCTCCTTCGAGGATCCGGAGGGCGCGAGCTGCAGTGTGGCGGCGGCCGCTGGCTTCGATTTTGCGGACGGTCTCATCACCGGTGTGCTCCGCCGCCTGTTCGAGGCGGGCAAGGTCGTCTCGCCCGACGTGAAGGCGCTCATCCACGAGCTTGTGCCCACCGACTCGTCTAAGCCCGCGGCCATGGACGCGCTCGATGTCGACGCGATGCGCATCTTCGACACGGTCGTGGCGGCCTACCTGCTCGATTCCGCCCGCTCGTCGTTCGACGACGCCTACATCGCCGACACCTACCTGCACGCGCCGCTGCCGGCAGCGGCAGGGGAGGAGGGTGCCGCCGCCGACGCGCTGCCCGCCGCCGCCCGCTCCGCCGCGCTCGCGCTGGCCGCGCTGACCCCGCTCGCGACGGCGCTCGACGCGCAGGGCGCGGTGGCGGTGTTCACCGAGATCGAGATGCCGCTCGTGCCGGTGCTCGCCGACATGGAGCGCACGGGCATGCTCGTCGACCCGGTGCGCCTGCACGCCATGAGCGAGAAGCTCGCCGGCGAGATCGACGAGCTCGCCGGGCGCATCCGCGCGCTCGCGGGCGACGACTCGTTCAATATCGGCAGCCCGATGCAGCTCTCGCACATCCTGTTCGACGTCATGGGGCTTCCCACGAAGGGCCTGAAGAAGACCCAGCGCGGCTACTACTCCACGAATGCCAAGGTGCTCGAGGACCTCGCGCGCGACCACGAGATCGTGCGCCTCATCCTCGAGTGGCGCGAGAAGTCGAAGATCAAGTCGACCTATCTCGACACGCTGGGGCCGCTTGCCGAGCAGAATGGCGACCACCGCGTGCACACGACCTACAACCAGACGATCACCGCCACCGGCCGCCTGTCGAGCTCGAATCCGAACCTGCAGAACATCCCGACGCGCTCGGAGCTGGGCCACACGGTGAAGACGGCGTTCTCGGCGGGCGAGGGCCGCGTGTTTCTGGCCGTCGACTACAGCCAGATCGAGCTGCGCCTGCTCGCGCACCTGTCGGCCGATGAGCATCTGGTGCGCGCGTTCAACGAGGGCGAGGACTTCCATGCCGAGACCGCCGCGCGCGTGTTCGGCGTGCCCGTGTCCGAGGTGACCCGCGAGCTGCGCAGCCGCGCCAAGGCGGTGAACTTCGGCATCGTGTACGGGCAGCAGGCCTATGGCCTGTCGCAGTCGCTCGACATCCCCATGGCCGAGGCGCGCGAGATGATCGAGGCGTACTTCCGCGCCTACCCCGGCGTGCGCACCTATCTGGACCGCACCGTCGCCGAGGCAAAGCAGAAGGGCTACGCGGAGACCATGTTCGGCCGGCGCCGCCCCATCCCCGAGCTTAAGATGCGCAACCCCGCGCAGCGCGCGTTCGGCGAGCGCACGGCCATGAACCACCCCATGCAGGGCAGCGCTGCCGACATCATCAAGATCGCCATGGCGCGCGTGGCGCGCCGCCTGCGCGAGGAGGGCTTCGCCGCGCGCATGATCCTGCAGGTGCACGACGAACTCGACTTCGAGTGCCCCGTTGAGGAGGTGGACCGTCTGACGGAGATGGTCCGCCGCGAGATGGAGGGCGTCGTGGAGCTTCGCGTGCCGCTGATCGCCGAGGCCTCCACGGGTGTCACCTGGGCTGACGCCAAGTAGCACGAGGGGGTACCGGGTGCGCCGCCGGGGCACACCCGGTACCGAGCGTCCTTCGGGGTGCGTGCCCGCCCGCGCCTGTGCCGACTTGGCGCGAAGCCGTCCCGTGTGCGGCTGCGCCACGCTATAATCGATGGCGTTGCTGCGAAGGCGCCCGGAGGAGAGGTAGCTGTATGTCCATCCACGATATGCCCACGATGTTCGATGACGCGGACCTCGCCCGCGTGAAGCTCGTGGCGAGCGACATGGACTGCACCCTGCTTGCAGACGACGGCAGCATGCCGCCGCACATGGCCGAGCGCATCCGCGCGCTGGCCGAGCGCGGCATCGTGTTCTGCGCTGCGAGCGGCCGTCCCCTCTACACGCTGCGCGACATGTTCCCGGACCTGACCGACTACATGGCGCTGCTCTCCGACAACGGGGCGGCCATCTCGTGCGCCGGCGAGATCGTGTTCACCGATCTCATCGATGTCGCCACCTACCACGAGCTCATCGACTTCACGCTCGCCGACGGGCGCGGCTGCCCGGTGGTCTGCGGCATCGAGGCGGGCTACCTGCGCCGCTGCGACGCCGTCTACGACGACTTCTTCCGTCGCTTCTTCACGCAGATCGTCTACGTCGACTCGCTCGACGACCTCGATGTGGATGTCAACAAGTACACCGTCTACTTCCCGGACAAGACGGCCGAGGAGGTCTACGCCGAGACCTACGCTGATGCCTGGGGCGGGCGCTTCTCGGTCACGAACGCCGGGCGCGAGTGGATCGACATGATGAACAAGCATGTCGACAAGGGTACGGGCATCCGCCGTCTGTGCGAGTACCTCGGCATCCCGCTTGCCGACGCGCTGGCGCTCGGCGACACCTACAACGACATCCAGATGCTCGAGGCCGTGGGCCACGGGTACGTGGTCGCCAACGCCGAGGAGCACATGCGCGCCCACGCGCGCTTCGTGGCGCCCACCAACAACGAGCGCGGTGTGGCACAGGTCATCGATCGGCTGCTGGAGCTTACCGACTGATATTTCCGGCGCATCTGTCCGGTAGATATCGACGTTCGGGAGGTTGCTCCGTATGGACATATCGTCTGCAGCCCGGCTGCCGCGCGGCGCCATCGCGCTTGCCGCCGTGCGCTTTCTGCTCTACCTGGGGGTCCAGGCGGCCTATTTCATCGGCGTTATCGGCACGCTGACCTATGAGCTCGAGGCGAGCACCGCCGCCATCGCGCTCGCCGTCGGGCTCTTCAACCTGTTTATCATCGGCGGCAACGCCTGCGGTGGCTCGCTGCTCGATACGCGCGGTCCCGCGGTGCACACACTGGTCGCGCTCGTGACCGCCGCCGCAACGAGCTTTGCCTTCCAGCTCGTCTCTGTGAGCATGGCGAGCGTGCTCGCAATGAGCGCGGGGTTCGGCCTGGCCACGGGCCTCGGGTTTACGTTCCTGTCGAGCTACCCCGCCTACCTCACCATCGATACCGAGGAGCTCAAGCGCGCCAACGCCCTGCTGTCGGTCGTGTCGAACGCCGCGGTGGTGGTGGGGCCGACCATCGGCGGCATCATCGCGACCGTGCTGCCCGTGCAGCGCGTCTTCGTGTTCGCCGGCGTCCTCGCGATCCTCGGTGTCCTGCCGGCTGCCGTCTTGCTGCGACGTATCGGCGGCGCGCCGGCTGTCGAGCGCGCCCTGGGGCGGGCAGACGATGAGGTGTCCTCCGCCGGCACCTTCGCCGATTCCGCCCGCGCGGTCTTCTCGGTGCCCTCGCTTGCCCTGCTGTTTTTGGTCGGCGTGCTCGCCTATGCGGGCTACGGCGCCTTCGACCCGCTCGAGTCGCTCTACTACCGCGATGTGCTGCAGGTCGAGATCTCGTGGATGGGGTGGCTGTCGAGCGCGGCGGGCGTGGGCAGCGTCGCGGGTGCGATGCTCGCCATGCGCGTGCCGCACCGTCTCATCACGGTGCGCACACTCATGCTGCTGATCGCCGCCGAGGGCGCGGCCTGCATCCTCTACGTGGGGACGGACAACGTCATCTGCGCCATCTGCGGCCAGGTTCTGCTCGGCTGCGCGTTCGGCATGGTCACACCGCTGCAGAACACGCTCGTGCAGATCAACGCGCCGCTGTCGCTGCTCGGCCGCGTGAACTCCGTCATGAACGCGGGCTTCAACGGCGCGGGCGTTCTGCCGCTGTTCGCCGCGCCGGTGCTTGCCGACCTGTTCGGCGTGCAGGCGGTGCTCGTGGGGGCGAGCTGCGTGGTCCTCGGCGTGCCGCTCATCGCCCTGGTGCTGCGCTTGGGGAAGGGCGAATAGGGCACCGCTGCCGGTACGCGCATCCGACGCCACGGGAGGGAAGCGAGTGCGTCGTGCCGTGACAGGTCCGGGGGCGGCTACCCCCAGGGCAACTTGACGAACTTGCCAACAGTCTCGCTCAGAAGACCTCTTAGCGAGACTGTTGGCAAGTTCGTCGTTATTGCGCATGCGGCGTTTGGCGCCCCGTACCCGACGCTTTCGGAGCGCTTCGGGCTCCGTCGATTTCGGCACGCTGCCGTCTTCATCACACGCGCATCATATCGTCCTCGGCCGCATATCGACGCTGCGTTATGCGTCTCGGGGGAGCGCGTGCATAAAGTTTCCTGTTTGTTACGTGGCATCAAGGTGTGCAAACCCGCAGGTCGCATTAGGTATTCGCCACGGGTGCCGAAAATAAATCCAATGAATTTGAAAAATCTCGGTTCACGCTGTACGCGCTTTAGCGTATAGTAGCGTCCAACGTGAAGCGGACAGGCGGCACGACCGCTCAGCGAACACACGCTACCGCTCACGGTTGTATCTGCACGTACTGGAACGTCTAGGGAGCACTCCGGTGAACACGGTTCTGGCAACATATGAGGGCATGGCCGCAAGCGCCATCATGCCCAGCCAGAATGCCGCCACGGTTGCTATCCGACGCCAGCGTGCGATTTCCCGACGACGATAACCGAGTCGTCTCGATCCGCATGAGGGCAAACTCTCGTGCACAGGGTTCGTCGATAGGTGCGTCGGGTTTCCTCCTCTGATCATATCGGGGTCGCGCTCTATGCGTAGGCCGGTAGGGGAGTTTTCGTTCGAACAGCTCGATATCCATGCGTATGCGCAGCGCAAGCACTGCCAAGGCGGGCTCATCCGGTTCCATCCGCTCATTTATTTGAAAGGAACTCCCATGAGCAAGGAAAAAGTCGTTCTCGCGTACTCTGGCGGTCTGGACACCTCCGTCTGCATCAAGTGGCTCCAGGAGGAGAAGGGCCTCGATGTCATCTGCGTGCTCGGTAACGTCGGCCAGGAGATCCACGGCCTCGAGTACAAGAAGCAGAAGGCGCTCGACCTGGGCGTCATTGACTGCCACGTGCTCGAGCTGAAAGACGAGTACGCCGACGAGTACCTCACGAAGGCCATCGCCGCGAACTCCATGTACGAGAACAAGTACCCGCTGCTCTCCGCCCTGTCCCGCCCGCTGCTCGCCGCCAAGCTCGTTGATGTCGCGCACCAGTACGGCGCCAAGTACGTCGCCCACGGCTGCACCGGCAAGGGCAACGACCAGGTGCGCTTCGAGGCGTCCATCCTGACGCTCGACCCCTCGCTCGAGGTCATCGCGCCGGTGCGCGAGTGGGATCTGAAGTGCCGCCCCGACGAGGTCGCCTACGCCCATGCGCACGGCGTGCCGGTGCCCGAGGGCGCCAACGACAACCCCTACTCCATCGACGACAACCTGTGGGGCCGCGCCATCGAGTGCGGTGTGCTCGAGGACCCGTGGAACGAGCCCCCGCATGACGTCTGGGTCATGACGAAGGACCCGGAGGAGACCCCGGACACCCCGACCTACGTCGACATCGACTTCCAGGGCGGCAAGCCCGTGGCGCTCGACGGCGTTGAGATGCCGCTCGCCCAGCTCGTGGAGAAGCTGAACGCGATTGCGGGCGAGAACGGCTACGGCCGCCTCGACCTGATGGAGAACCGCATGGTGGGCCTGAAGTCCCGCGAGTGCTATGAGGTTCCCGCCGCGCTCACCCTCATCAACGCCCACAAGGCCCTCGAGGACCTGACGCTCGAGCGCGACGTGCTGCACCAGAAGCTCTACCTCGAGCAGACCTGGGCTACCTGCGTGTACAACGGCCAGTGGTTCAGCCCGCTGAAGAAGGCGCTCGACGCCTTCATGGCCGAGACGCAGAAGTTCGTGACCGGCACCGTCCGCGTCAAGTTCTTCAAGGGCCACTGCACCGTCATGGGCCGCAAGAGCCCCTGCTCGCTGTATGACTTCGGCCTGGCCACCTACGACCGCGACACCACCTTCGACGAGAAGGCCTCCGAGGGCTTCATCACCATCGAGACCCTCTCCCTCAAGACCTGGGCGAAGATGCAGGGCCCGACCTCTGTCGCCGCGTCCGAGCTCGCCTAAGCCCCAGCTACCTCCCTGCTCTGGTTCCGACCGACCACTGACACTGACACGTCGGGGCCCCGAGCCTCCTACCTTCTTGCGGTGCTCGTGCGCACCGCCGCGCCGTCCCCGGTCGCGACTTGCCGGGGGCGGCGCCTTCTTATCGCGCCTACGCTCATGCCTGCGGGCGGCCGCGCTTTCTGGCCGCTGCGCGCTCGGGCCGCTGCGCCCCTCGTCTTTCGATTGGAGTTTCCCCATGTTCGCCTTTCTCTCCGCGCTCGTACCCGAGCTCGACTATGACGCCGTATACGCCACGCCCTCGTCGCTGAAGGAGTGGGTGCACGCCGATGGCGCCCACCGCGGTCCGCGCTCGCGGGTCGCCGGCTTTGCCGTGACCGGCGCCGCGCCCGTCGCCGCCGGCAGCGCCCGCGAGCTGCTCCACCAGGGCGGCGCCATGACCTGCGTGTCGGTCTACAAGCTCGAGGGGGCGTGCTAGATGGCGCTGTGGGGAGGCCGCTTCGAGGGCTCGGTGTCCGAGCTCACCCAGCAGTTCGGCGCGTCGCTGCCGGTCGATCGCCATCTGTACCGGCAGGACATCGCCGGCTCCAAGGCGCATGCGACCATGCTCGCCGCCAAGGGGATCATCTCCGATGAGGACGCCCAGGCGATCTGCACGGGCCTCGACGGCATCCAGGCCGATATCGACGCCGGGACGTTCACGTTCGACATCAACGACGAGGACATCCACATGGCGATCGAGAGCGAGCTCACGCGCCGTATCGGCGCCGCGGGCGGCCGCCTGCATACGGGGCGCTCTCGAAACGACCAGGTCGCCACGGATACGCGCCTGGCCGCGAAGGCCCTTGCGCGCGGCCTGATGGAGCAGAACCTCGCGATGAGAGACGTTCTCGTCGCCGCCGCGAAGGATGCGGGCGACACGATCCTGCCGGGCATGACGCATCTGCAGCACGCGCAGCCGGTGCTCTTCGCGCACCATCTGCTCGCCTACGCGTGGATGCTCGCGCGTGACTTCGTCCGCCTGTCCGCCGCCTTCGACGCTGCCGACGCCTCGCCGCTCGGTGCCGCCGCGCTCGCGGGTACGACCTATCCGCTCGACCGCCAGATGACAGCCGACGCGCTCGGCTTCTCCCGTGTGATCGAGAACTCGCTCGACGCGGTGTCCGACCGCGACTTTCTGCTCGACCTCGAGTACGCCTGCTCGGTCATGGCGGTGCACCTGTCGCGCCTCTCCGAGGAGATCGTGCTGTGGAGCAGCCAGGAGTTCGGCTTCATCTCGCTGTCCGATTCGTTCTCGACGGGCTCCTCGATCATGCCGCAGAAGAAGAACCCCGACTTCGCCGAGCTCATCCGCGGCAAGAGCGGCCGGGTGGTGGGCGACCTCGTGCAGCTGCTCGTGACGGTGAAGGGCCTGCCTCTGGCCTATAACAAGGACCTGCAGGAGGACAAGGAGGGCGCGCTCGATGCGGCGCGAACGCTCGAGCAGTGCCTGTCCGTGATGTGCGGCATGGTGAGCACGTGGACGGTGCACGCCGA
Source organism: Collinsella tanakaei (assembly GCF_016902615.1). GTDB lineage: Bacteria > Actinomycetota > Coriobacteriia > Coriobacteriales > Coriobacteriaceae > Collinsella > Collinsella tanakaei_A. The sequence goes on along the minus strand of NZ_JACJMB010000014.1, from coordinate 19,079 downwards.
CCGCATGCGCGCCGTCATGCACCGCGGGCACCTCGCGGCGACCGATGTTGCCGACTACCTCGCCAAGCGCGGCATGCCGTTCCGCGAGGCGCACGCCGTGGTGGGCCATCTCGTGCTCGAGGCGGAGAAGGCCGGCTGCGACATCTCTGAGCTGCCGCTCGAGACGTTCCGCGCGGCGAGCGACCTGTTTGGCGACGACGTGCTGGGCGCGTTCGACCTGGACGCTATCGTGGCCGCGCGCACGACGCGCGGCGGCACCGCCCCGTCTGCGGTGGCCGAGCAGATGGAAAAGGTCGAGGCGGGTATCGCCGCCGATCGCGCGGCGCTCGATGCGCTGTCCCCCGTGGTGGAGATGGGCACCGGTACGCAGTCGGTGTTCTAGCGCGCTGGCGCACGGTGGCAGATTCGCCAACATAAGCGCATCCCGCAGGGCGCTTCCTGCGGGGACGGGAGCGACCCCTAGCGCCCCCGTCTCCGCCGGAAGCGCCCTGTCTTCATTGGGGACGGGGTAGTTTGGTGCCATGTTGCCCCCGGCGGCAACGGGCGGCCTCGAAGTTTGCGTTTGTGCGGCGCAAGCGGCGGATGAGGGAGCTCCTGCATTTGCCCGCAAAGACTGCCGGGGCCCGCATCCGGCGAACGCGAACGTTTGCGCCACCTGGCCCCATGTGCAAGGGCTGTCCCGGACGATGCCAGATGTCCTCTGGATACCCCGTCCCCAATGAGGACAAATGAGGACATGGGGTCTGGAGGGCGTTTCGGTTTGGCTGAAAAACGCATACAATAGGGGTTGATTTGCATAGTTTTTCCTGTGAGGGAGACTGCCATGGCGCAACCGCAAGCCCCGTTCTGCACCGACATCCGCGATCGCGCGTTCTGCGAGGTCCTGAACGAGGAGCTCGTCTGCGCGCTCGGCTGCACCGAGCCCATCGCCGTGGCCTACGCCGCCGCGCTCGTGGCGCGCACGCTGGGAACGGAGCCCGAGTCCCTCGAGGTGGGGTGCTCCGGCAACATCATCAAGAACGTCAAGAGCGTGACCGTGCCCAACTCCGACGGCATGCAGGGTATCGAGGCTGCCGCCACGCTCGGCGCCGTGGGCGGCAACGCCGACAGCGCGCTCGAGGTGCTCGAGACCGTGAGCACGGCGGATATCGCCCGCACGCGCGAGCTGCTCGAGCGCCCCGGCTTCTGCACGGTCGAGCTTGTCGAGGATGTCCCCAACCTCTATATCAAGGTTTGCGCGCACGCCTCGGGGCACACCGCCGAGGTCGTCATCGCCGAGCACCACACTAACGTGGTCTTCCGGGCGCTCGACGACGCCACGCTCGAGGGTTCGCGCGAGGCCGATCCGGCGCTCATGGAGCACGAGGCGAATCCCGCCTACGACATGCTGAAGATCGATGCGATCATCGACTTCGCCGATTCGGGCGACATCGAGGGCGCACGCGAGGTGCTCGAGCGTCAGCTCGCGCTGAACGACGCCATCTCGCGCGAGGGCTTGGAGCACGCCTGGGGTGCCGAGGTGGGCCGCACGCTGCTCGCCTGCCGCGAGAAGGATGTCGCCTGCCGCGCCCGCGCCCGCGCCGCCGCCGGCTCCGACGCCCGTATGAGCGGCTGCGCCCTGCCCGTCGCCATCGTGTGCGGCTCGGGCAACCAGGGCATCACCGCCTGCATGCCCGTGATGGAGTACGCCGAGCAGCTGGGAGTGGACCACGAGAAGCTTGTGCGCGCGCTTGCCCTTTCCGATCTCGTGGCGGCGCACGTCAAAGGCTACATCGGTGCGCTGTCGGCGTTTTGCGGTGTGGTCTGCGCTGCCTGCGGCGCAGGTGCTGCCATCTGCTGGATGCGTGGCGGCACGCACGGGCAGGTCGGTGCGACGATCGTGAACACGCTCGGCAACGTGGGCGGCATCGTGTGCGACGGCGCGAAGCCGAGCTGCGCGGCGAAGATCTCCGCGGCGGTGGATGCGGCTATCCTGGGCTGCGACATGGCGATGGCCGGGCGCGGGTTCCGCGCGGGCGAGGGCCTCGTGCAGAAGACGGTCGAGGAGACCATCGAGAGCATGGGGTACGTGGGCCGTGTCGGCATGAAGGAGACCGACGTGGAGATTCTCAACATCATGATCGGCAAGACGCGCGTATAGGCGGTGCCCATTACCTCACGTGGCGAGAAAGCCCGGCCCGGTTGCACCCCGGCACACGTGCCGTGAGAGCGTCCGGGCAGGGTTGTTTTGCGGTTGGAGGTCGATCGGGGCGGCGTGCGCGCCCGGGCGCAGTGTCCGCAGGAGGCCGCAGCGGCGGTAGCTGCAATGTATTTCCGCAGTTAGGCGCCCAAAACGACATACCGGAGTTATCGGCACCTGCCGAAGCGGCGAATACGCAGGTACGCACCCTGACAACAGGCGCTGCCAGAGCTGTCTCTCACAGGGGGAGCCTAATATCGGAAATCAGGTGCAATCCGCCGGCACATCGTCGCCGCTCTCAGCGAACTGCTCGATCAGACGGTCGAGATCGCGTGCCAGATCGGCAATCGGGCCGCACCAGCGGGCGCGCACCGGGGTGCCGCGGCCGACGTAGGCGGTCGCAAGCCCGATATCGGGGGTGGGGAAGTCGCGACGCGGGTCGTTTCCCACCATAAGGACCTCATGCGGGGCCAGCCCGAGCTCATCGAGCGCGTCTTGGTAGTAGGTCGCGTTCGGTTTGGCGCGGCGGGTGTTCTCCATGGTCGTCACGAGCTCGAACGGCACGTCGCGGATGTCCGCCCAGCCCATCCGGCACTCGATGCACTCGGCGCTGAAGCAGGGGTTGGTGAGCAGCGCGCAGCGCAGGCCGCGTTCCCGCACGGCTTCAAGTGTTTCCCGCGCGCCCGGCATGGGGCGCGCACTGATGATGCCGTCGTTGCGGGAGGGGAGGATCTCGCGCTCGTAGAAGGCGAGCGCGTCGGCGATCACAGGGTCGCGCAGCGCCACGCCGCCGCGACGCTCGATAATGCTGTCGAACAGCTCGCGGTTCGTGCACGTGTTGTCGCGCTCGGCGCGATTCATCTCGAGCATGGCCGCGGTGTAGGCGGCGAACATGGAGAGGGGGTTCTTGCGCCCGATGTCGGCGAGCAGGTTCGACTCGTCTTTCGCGAGGACGGCGACGAAGGCGCCGAGATTGATGTCGAGCAGGGTATCGTCCATGTCGAATACGACGGCTTTGAGCATGGCGCCTCCTCGATGTCCCGCTACGTTCGGTTGGCGGGTATCGTAGCACGACGGGCGGCAGCGCAGGAGCGCGGTGTCGCATTCGGGAAACAATCAAACGGACGCAGGCTGCACATATATATGTAGTGCGACAACGGGCCATATGCCCACCATTTTTGCACGATGGATGTTTCTGTTTCATGAAATGCGATCGGTCGATGAAGGCAGGCCCGAAATCCTGCGGCATCATGTCGCCGAATGGAAGGGCGGGCAGCCCGTAGCGCCGGGGCGATTTCCGGCCGCTTACGTAAAAATCACTGTTCGCGCTTGAAATTCGGTACGTTTCCACGTACCCTAGACAAACGTGAGCATACGCTCGCATCAGTATCTGTCGGCTCCCGAGAAGTTCCAAACGGTGCGCACGGCGTCGGACAAGGTCCAGTGCTCGTGCAATCTGCAGGTCCTAGCAATCGGGGCCCCGTAGTTCGAAAGGGGTCCACCTTTGAGTGAGATTCAGAACTCGTCCATTTTCTCCCTTGATGATGTGAATGAGGAGGAGATGAACAGCCTCATCGACGGCACCATCACCGATTTCGACGAGGGAGATCTGGTCAACGGCACCGTCGTGAAGATTGAGCGCGACGAGGTCCTCGTGGACATCGGCTTCAAGTCCGAGGGCGTCATTCCCGTCCGTGAGCTCTCCATCCGCAAGGATGCCAACCCTGCAGACATCGTCTCGCTGGGCGATTCCATCGAGGCTCTTGTCCTTCAGAAGGAGGACAAGGATGGTCGTCTGGTGCTGTCCAAGAAGCGTGCCGAGTACGAGCGCGCTTGGAACCGCATCGAGGAGAAGTTCAACTCCGGCGAGAACGTCGAGGGCGAGGTCATCGAGGTCGTCAAGGGCGGCCTGATCCTCGACATCGGCCTGCGCGGCTTCCTGCCCGCTTCGCTCGTCGACCTCCGTCGCGTCAAGGACCTCAGCTCCTACCTGCACACCTCCATCGAGGCTCGCGTCATCGAGATGGACCGCAACCGCAACAACGTCGTTCTGTCCCGCCGCGTCGTGCTCGAGGAGTCCCGCAAGGCCGAGCGCACCGAGATCCTCTCCAAGCTCAAGGCCGGTATGCGCCTCAAGGGCACCGTGTCCTCCATCGTGGACTTCGGCGCCTTTGTGGATCTGGGCGGTATCGACGGCCTCATCCACATCTCCGAGCTCTCCTGGAACCATGTCAACCACCCCTCCGAGGTCGTCAAGGTCGGCCAGGAGGTCGAGGTCGAGGTTCTGGATGTCGACCTCAACCGCGAGCGCATCTCCCTCGGTCTCAAGCAGACCACCGAGGATCCGTGGCGCGCGCTCGTCAAGAAGTACCCCGTGGGCGCTATCGTCGAGGGCACCGTTACCAAGCTCGTGCCGTTCGGTGCGTTCGTCGACCTTGGTGATGGCATCGAGGGCCTCGTGCACATCTCCGAGATGGCCAACAAGCACGTCGACCAGCCGTCCCAGGTCACCCATGTGGGCGCTAAGGTCCAGGTCAAGGTCATGGAGATCGACCTCGACCGTCGTCGCATCAGCCTCTCGATGAAGTCCGCCGCCGAGACCCTCGGCGTCGAGATCGAGGTCGCTCCGCTGCCGTCCGAGAAGAAGGACGAGGATGCCGAGTAGCATCTGCTGCTGACGCTGCGTGCGATGCGTGAGCATCGTTGCTAGAATGAGAAGCCCCGGCACGCTGGTGTCGGGGCTTTTTGCGTAGATGGGAGTGCCTGGGGATGCGGGTGCCGACAAATGGAGGGCAACTATGGCGCACACGGGGTATCTGCTGCTCGCTGCCGCGATCGGCAGTGAGATCGTAGCGACCACGTGCCTGAAGTACTCGCAGGGGTTCACGCATGCGGCGTGGAGCGCAGCGACGGTCGTGTTCTACGTCGCCTGCTATTGGTGCCTGTCGCGCGCGTTGCTGACGGTCGATTTGTCGGTGGCGTATGCGACGTGGTGCGCGGTGGGTATCGTCGCCACGACCCTGATCGCGGTTGTGCTCTTCGGTGAGCAGATGACGCCGGTGAGCGTGATCGGGATGATCCTGTGCGTCGTGGGCGTCGTCATGCTGAATTTGAACTCGGTGGCGCACTAGGTGCTATGCGGAAAGGAGAGGGGCTGACCATGGAAGAGCGCAAGGGTGGTGGGGCGTGCCCGTTCGCGGCGCGTCCCGTGGTGCTGTTCGATTTCGATGGGACCGTCGCCGACACGACGGGTGCCGTGCTGACGACCGCGCGTGCGGCCCTGGCGCGTTGCGGTTACGATCCCGATTCGGTGGGGGACCTGAACTATCTGATCGGGCCGCCGCTCCTGGACGGCTTCGCGGGCCTGCTCGGGGTCGACCGAGCGGAGGCGATGCGGCTGACGGACGCTTACCGCGAGATCTTCAACGTGGCCGTGACGCCCGCCGACTACCCGCCGAATCCCGGTGTACCGCGGCTGCTCGCCGGCCTGCGTGAACGCGGCACGCGCATCGCCATCGCGACGTCGCGTCTCGAGGTGACGGCACTCGAGATGCTCTCCCATATGGACCTGCCGCCGTTCGAGACGGTTGCGGGGCGCGTCGAGCCCGGTCGCGATACGAAGGCCGATTGCATCGCCGAGGCGCTGCGGCGGCTTGGTGCCAGCCCTGACGACGCCGTCATGGTGGGCGACCGTGAGCACGATACCATCGGCGCACATGCGTGCGGCGTGCCCTGCATCGGCGTCTATACCGGTACGGCGCGCTCCGGCGAGCACGAGCGCGCGGGCGCGGACGTGATCGCCCATGGCATGCCCGAGGTGGCGGCTCTGCTCGGCCTCTAGCCTGTCTCCATTGGGGACGGGGTAGTTTGGTGCCACTGTCCTCATTGGGGACTGTCCCCTATGAGGACAGGGCGTGCCCGGGGTATGATGGGTCGCGATCGTTCTGCTTGATCGAAAGGATAGAGATGGACAAGGAACTCGAGGCTTCCGTCGACGCATACGTCGACGAGGTATGGGAGGACGTCGTCGCCGATATCGCCCAGCTCGTGGGCGTGGCATCGGTGGCCGATTCGTCGCTGGGCACCGCGGGTGCGCCGTTCGGTCCGGGCGTGCGCGGCGCGCTCGACTGCGCGCTCGGCATCGCGCAGCGCCTGGGCTTTGAGACGTCTGACGACGATGGGTATGTGGGCATCGCCGACATTCCGGGCGCATCGGCGCGCCAGATCGCGACGATCGCGCATGTGGATGTCGTGCCCGCGGGCCCCGGTTGGAACACCGACCCGTTCACGCTCGAGCGCCGCGAGGGCTGGCTGCTCGGCCGCGGCGTCATCGACGACAAGGGCCCGGCGGTGCTGTCGCTCTACGCCGGCGCCTACCTGCGTCGCCTGGACGCGCCTGCGCCCTATACGTTCCGCGCGCTGCTCGGCTGCGACGAGGAGGTGGGCATGACCGACGTGCACCACTACCTCGACGACCATGAGGACCCCGCCTTCCTGTTCACGCCCGACGCCGAGTTCCCGGTGGGCAACGCCGAGAAGGGCTGCTTCGGCGCCACGTTCGTGAGCGCACCCATCGAAGATGGGCGCATCGTCTCGTGGAGCGGGGCCGAGGCCACGAACGCCATTCCCGCCGAGTCGGTCTGCGTGGTCGCGATCGACGCCTCCGAGCTGCCGGCTCCCGTGGCCCATGCCGACCGGCTGGAGATCGCATCCGTCGAGCCCGGCCGCGCGCGCATCGTGGCGCACGGCATCGGCGGCCACGCGTCGCTGCCCGAGGGCACCCTCAACGCCATCGGCCTCATCGTCGGCTACCTGATCGAGGCGGACGTGCTGGAGGGGGAGGAGCGCCGCTTTGCCGAGCTGCTGGCGACCATCCACGCCGACACGGCGGGGGAGGCCATGGGCATCGCCACTGCGAGCGAGGCGTTCGGCCCGCTGACGGTGAACGGCGGCACGATCGAGGTGGCGGGCGGCCGCATTCGCCAGACCATCGACGTGCGCTTCCCCGACAGCACCACCGCCGATGAGCTGGCCGCGCGCTGCGAGGCGCTTGCCGGGCGCTTCGGCGCCGCGTGCGAGCTGGGGCGCGCCAAGCCGCCGTTCTCGTGCTCGGCGGACCACCCGGCGGTCCAGGCTCTGCTCGATGTATACGGTGAGGTGACCGGTCGCGAGGCGCGTCCGTTCTCCATGGGCGGTGGCACCTACGCGCGCAATTTCGCCTGCGCCGTGTCGTTCGGCCCGGAGGACAACGACCTTGAGCTGCCCGCCTGGGGCGGCAGCATGCACGGCCCGAACGAGTGCGCGAACGAGGCGCAGCTCAAGGAGGCCCTGAAGATCTACATCTTGGCCCTCGTGCGCCTGATGGAACTTGAGCTCTAGGGTTCGAGCGCTCCGACGGCCCTGACTGCACAGGCGGTCAGGGCCGTTTTTTGTGGCGCGCGGATGCCGAGGGGCATGATGGGCTTCGGTGCGGACGGGCCGTCATCGGATGCGGCACCGGCATCGCGGCTGCTGCGTCCTGCGCATCGCCTGCCGTCGGCGAAGGGGCCCTATGCGGGCGTGCCGCTCGGCACACCTGCTGCCGTCCCCGCTGAGAACCGTGACGTCGCGTGGGCAAGGTCTGTCCCGGCAGGTGCCACAGTGGCACCAAACTACCCCGTCCCCAATGGAGACACGGAGACGGGGCGGTTTGTAAGGTGCTTGTAAGGGGGTAGAAATCCCCGCGTAATGGTTGGTCAGAGCATCGTAATAAGACGTGAGCGAGCGAAATCGGGCGGCGAACGCGCGATACAGTACGTTGCGGAACGTGGGCGGGAATGCATGGCCGCCCTAATACAGATGGTGCGAAACACGGATCGCGTGTGTTCGCGAAAGGAGAACTATGTTCGACAACGCTTGCTCTCGTCGTCAGTTCCTCGGTCTCGCCGGCAGCCTTGCCGCCGTCGCGGGCCTCGGTCTCGCCGGCTGCGGTGGCGATACCGCCGCGACCGCCGCGGGTTCCTCTGCCGCTGAGGGCTCCACGCTCACCGGTACGGTTACCTACGATGGCGCCTCTTCGTTCCAGGCCCTCGTCGAGGCTGCCGCCGAGCAGTTCATGAACGAGAACCAGGATGTCTCCATCACCGGTTCGGGCAACGGTTCGGGCACCGGCCTCACCGCTGTGGCCGACGGTACCGTGAGCATCGGCAACTCCGACGTGTTCGCCGAGACCAAGCTCGAGGCCGATCAGTGCGCCGACCTCGTTGACCATGAGGTCGCCGTCGTCGGCATGGGCCCCGTCGTCTCCCTGAACGTCACCGTCGGCGACCTGACCCTCGAGCAGCTCAAGGGCATCTTCTCCGGCGAGATCACCAACTGGTCCGAGGTCGGCGGCGAGGACGCCGAGATCTACGTCATGAACCGTAAGTCCGGCTCCGGCACCCGCGCCACCTTCGAGGCCGCCGTCTTCGGCGCCGGCCAGCCCGAGTCCACCTTCAAGGGCAAGGCCGAGCTCGACAAGTCCGGCGACGTCGTGACCCAGATCGGCTCCACCGACAACGCCATCTCCTACCTTGACTTCTCGCACTTCGACGACTCCAAGTTCACGGCCATCAAGGTCAACGGCGTCGAGCCCACCTCCGAGAACGTCTGCGACAACTCGTTCCCCATCTGGGCCACCGAGCACATGTACTGCAAGAAGGACGCCGACGAGGCCACCACGGCGTTCCTCGAGTACATGCTCTCCGATGACGTCCAGGGTTCCCTCGTCGAGGAGCAGGGCTTCATCCCCGTCTCCAAGATGACCGTTGTCAAGGACGCCGAGGGCAACGTCACCGAGAAGTAGACTCGGGTATCCCCGGTTTACGCCCCTGTACGTAGATATTCTTCGAAAGGTGCGCTATGGCGAAGCAGATGCCTAAACGCAACCTTGAGAAGGTAGGCTTGAGTGTCACGGGCGCCTGTGTCGCGCTCGTGACACTTGTCGTTGTGGCTCTCATCTTCATGGTTGCTCAGCGCGGCCTGTCCACCTTCATCAAGGATGGCGTTAACGTAGCAGAGTTCTTCACGGGAACGGACTGGAACCTCGCGAACACCAACGAGGCGACCGGCCTGCCCAATACGGGCGCGCTCCCGCTCATCGTGACCTCGTTCGCGGTTACGATCATCTCGACGATCATCGCGGTGCCCATCGCGATCGGTGCGGCCATCTTCGTCGTCGAGATTCAGCCGAAGTTCGGCAAGAAGTACTTCCAGCCGCTCATCGAGCTGCTGGTCGGTATCCCCTCGGTCGTGTTCGGCCTGATCGGCTTCCACGTCATCGTCGGGGCCATCCGCGTGATCTTCAACGTCGATTTGGGCCTCGGTATCCTGCCCGGCTCCATCGTGCTCGCGCTCATGATCCTGCCGACGATCACGACGCTGTCGATCGATGCGCTGCGCGCGGTGCCCGACGGCTACCGCAACGGTTCGCTGGCGCTCGGCTACACCCGCTGGCAGACCATCTGGCACGTCGTGCTGAAGAGCGCCACGCCCTCCCTCATGACCGCGGTCATCCTCGGCATGACGCGCGCGTTCGGCGAGACCCTCGCCGTGCGCATGGTCATCGGCGGCGTGGAGGCCATGCCCCACGGCCTGCTCGACTCCGCCTCGACCATCACCACGACGCTCACCACCTCCATGGCGGTCTACGCCACCGGCTCGGTGCAAAACGACGTCCTGTGGTCGCTCGGCCTGTTGCTGATGGGCATGTCGCTCATCTTCATCCTGATCATCCACCTCATCGGCGCGAAGGGGGCGAAGGCTCGTGGCTAACATCTCCACGGATGCGCAGAACGCCCGTATCAGGCGCTCCATGCGCAACGACCGGATCGCAACCGGTATCCTGACCCTGATCGTGGGCATCGTCATGCTCATCGTCGTCGCGATGGTCCTCTATATCCTCGCCCAGGGCATGGGCCAGCTCTTCCAGCCCGGCTTCCTGACCGAGGCGAGCCGCTCGAACGGCACTGAGGGCGGTATCGCCTACCAGCTGTTCGACTCGTTCTACCTGCTGATCTTGACCCTGATCATCTCGCTGCCCATCTCGCTGGGCGCGGCGGTGTTCCTCGTCGAGTACGCACCCGAGGGACCCATCACCAAGGTCGCGTCCACGGCCATCGAGACCCTCTCCAGCCTGCCCTCCATCGTTGTCGGCATGTTCGGCTTCCTGATGTTCTCGGTGAGCTTCGGCTGGGGCTACTCGCTCATCTCCGGTGCCATCGCGCTCACGATGTTCAATATCCCCATCCTGACCCGCGTGATCCAGCAGGCGCTCGAGGACGTTCCGTCGAGCCAGCGCGATGCGTGCCTCGCCATGGGCCTCACCCGCTGGGAGACGACGCTGCACGTGCTGATCCCGGCCGCCATGCCCGCCATCGTCACCGGCGTGGTGCTTTCGGCCGGCCGCGTGTTCGGCGAGGCCGCGGCGCTGCTCTTTACCTCCGGTATGAGCTCGCCGGCGCGCCTGAACTTCTTCTCCCTGAACTTCGCCAGCCCCACGTGCGCGTGGAACATCTTCCGTCCGGGCGAGTCGCTCGCCGTGCACATCTATAAGATCTACGGTGAGGGCAGCCCCGAGGCCCAGCACATCGTCTGGGGTACCGCCGCGCTTCTGATGATCTGCGTGCTGCTCTTCAATGTGCTCTCGCGCATTGCCGGCAACGCGCTCGCGAGGAGGATGACTGCCGAATGACGACAGAAACCGATCAGTTCCTGAAGAGTGTCGGCTCGAGCGAGAAGGCGCACCGCACCACGGGCGTGGCCATCTCCGACGAGGTCATCCTCGAGACGAAGGACGTGAACGTATACTACGGCGACCACCATGCGCTGAACGATACGAGCCTGAAGTTCCACAAGGGCGAGATCACCGCGCTCATCGGCCCGTCCGGATGCGGCAAGTCCACCTTCCTGCGCAGCCTGAACCTCATGAACCGTGAGATCAAGGGCTGTCGCGTCGAGGGCGAGATCCTCTACCAGGGCAGAAACATCAACACCAAGACCGAGAACCTCTACGAGCTCCGCAAGTCCATCGGCATGGTGTTCCAGCAGCCGAACCCGTTCCATAAGTCCATCCGCGAGAACATCACGTTCGCGCCGAAGCGCCACGGCATCAAGGACAAGGACACGCTCGACCAGATGGTGGAGGAGTCCCTGCGCGGCGCGGCGCTGTGGGACGAGGTGAAAGACAAGCTCAACCAGAGCGCGTTCGCGCTGTCCGGCGGCCAGCAGCAGCGCCTGTGCATCGCGCGCACGCTCGCCATGCATCCGGATGTCATCCTGTTCGACGAGCCGTGCTCGGCACTCGACCCGATCTCGACGCTTGCCATCGAGGATTTGATGAACTCCATCGTGCAGGACCGCGCCATCGTCATCGTGACGCACAACATGGAGCAGGCGTCCCGCGTCTCCAACCGCACGGCCTTCTTCTACATGGGCGAGATGGTTGAGTACGGCGAGACCGACCAGATTTTCCAGCGCCCGGGCGACAAGCGCCTGAACGACTACCTCACCGGTATGTTCTCCTAGCCGAGCGCATATTCATACCCCTGCGGCGGCTTGCTGGTGCAGCCGGCGCGGAGCGGACAACCATGCAGCGGCGGCGGCCCGGTCATCCGGGTCGTCGCTGTATTCATATGCCGTGATATCCCCGGCCATTCCGGCGCTCACCCCGCCACAGGCGCGCGAGCGCCGGGATCCCGGGTTTGCTAGAAGACCCGCTCGCCGCGGATGTAGGTCGCGCTGACGCCCACCTGGTCGATCTCATCGGCGGGAACGGCCAGGATGTCGCGGTCGAGCACGACGAAGCTCGCCTTGTAGCCTGCGCGCAGCATGCCGAGGTCGGCGAATCCGACCATGCGCGCCGCCTCGCGCGTGTAGAGCGCGAGGGCCTCCTCGATGTCGATGCGCTCGGACGCCCCGAAGTCGAAGCCCGTGCTCGCGTGGCGGGTGACGGCGCTTTTGATGTTGGGGAAGGGATCGGAGGGCGTGGCCCACGAGGTTGCGGGCGCGTCGGTGGAGATGCAGAGCCTCACGCCGGCGTCGATGAGCGTGCGCAGCGGATAGTAGGTGCGCGTGCGCTCATCCCCGCAGTTGGCGCGGTAGGTGGCGATCTCCGCGTAGGGGAAGATGGGCTGGGTGACCACGCCGATGCCCGTGCGCGCGAACGTCTCGACGGCTTGAGCGGACGGCGCCGTCACGTGCTCCATGCGGACGTGCGGATATCCCTCGCACCACGGCGCGATACCGTCGAGGTGCGCCAGCACGCGGTCGATGGCGCGCGTGCCCATGGCGTGGACGGAGAGCTGGCAGGTGTTGTCGCGGCAGAAGGCGATGGCGCCGTCGAGCTCCTCATCGGTGCAGGTGGGAAAGCCGCACGCGTCGGGGTCAGACGGGTCGGCGCCCAGGTAGGGCACGTCGAACCAGGCGGTCCTGCCGGAGACGCTTCCATCGGAGAGCAGCTTGATGCCGGCGCAGAACACCTGTTGCGCCCGGTCGGTCTCCTTCGTATCGATGCGGAAGGCGGGGTCGTCCTTCACGTAATCCCACAGCACGTAGGTGGCGACATCCTGCTTCAGGCCGGCGCGCGCGGCGGCTCGCAGCGCGGGCATGGCGTCGGTGCCGTCGAGCGTGCACATGTCCGTCGCGGCGACGATGCCCTGGGAGGCCATGAGCCGACCGAGGTCGACGAGGTTGCGCACGTCGTCCTCGAGGCTCGCATGCGGGATGTACGGGTTCACGAGGTCGCGCGCCGTCTCCTTGAGGACCCCGGTGGGCTCGCCGTTCTCGTCGCGCTCGATCTGGCCGCCTGCGGGATCGGGGGTGTCACGCGTGATGCCGGCGATCTCGAGGGCGCGGCTGTTCACGCAGCGGATGTGCCCGCAGGTGCGCAGGATGCACACGGGGGCGTCGGCGCATCCGCGGTCGAGGTCCCAGCGGGTGGGGGAGCGCTTTTCGGCCAGCAGCTCCTCGTCGTAGCCCCAGCCCTGGATCCACATGTCGGCGTCCTGGGTCGCGCGCACGCGGCGTATGGCGTCCACGAGCTCCTCGATGGAGTTGACCGCGGGCGGCAGCGCCGAGATCTGCGTGCTGAAGGCGGCGAGCATGAGCGCGTGCATGTGCGCGTCCACGAAACCGGGGATGACGCGGGCGCCCGCGAGGTCGACGGCGCGGCACGCGTCGCCGGTGAAGCGCTCGGGCACATCGTCTGCCCAGCCCACCCAGGCGATGGACCCTCCCTGGACGACCATCGTGTCCGCGCGGGGGCAGGCGGGGTCCTCGGTGAGGATCGCCGCGTTCTCGAATCTGGTCGGAATCGTCTCGCTCATGTCCGCCTCCCGGCATCGTCGTTCGCATCTGCATCCAGCATAGTGCGTACGGGCGCGCCTGTGAACGGGGAGGCTGGCCGGCGTCCGCGCGGCATCCGTGGGCGGCGCCCGCATGCCCGAAACGTAACAATATGCATAAAAACGGCCGCTCTACACGAACGGTGGTATTATCCCACCATGCACGGGTCTCGATGTGCATAGGTGCCGCGAGACCGCCTTACGTACCAGAAGGGTCGGGCCATGAGCGAACTCGATCTCGATCGCCTGAGGTCCACGGTGGTGGAGACGGCGCGTCGCCTGCAGGATGACATCGTCGCCGACCGCCGTGCGCTGCACCGGATCCCCGAGGTGGGCATGAGCCTGCCCGAGACGGCGGGGTTCGTGTGCGCCCGCCTGGATGCGCTCGGCATCCCCTGGCGCACCTGCGGCGCGGTTGCGCCCGAGCTCACGCAGCGCTACGAGGAGCTCGGTTTTCCGGGCATCACCGCATCGACGGGCATCGTCGCCACGATCGGCGCCGGCGGCCCGTGCATCCTGTTGCGCGCCGACATGGACGCGCTGCCCATCGTGGAGGAAAACGACCTGCCGTTCTGCTCGCAGCGCGATTGCAGCCATATGTGCGGCCACGACGCCCATGCGGCGATGGTGCTCGCGGCGGCACGCGTGCTGAAAGAGCACGAGGCGGAGCTGCCGGGCACCGTCAAGCTCATGTTCCAGCCGGGCGAGGAGCTCGGGTACGGTTCCCAGACGATGATCGACGACGGTCTGCTCGAGAACCCGAAGGTCGACGCCGCCTTCGCCCTGCACGTGATCGCCAACGCGCCGGCGGGCGGCATCGTGTACACGCCCGGCGTCACGAGCGCCTCGCTCGACACCATCGCCGTGCGCGTGCATGGCCGCGGCGGCCACACGTCGGCCCCGCAGCAGTGCATCGACCCGCTCATGGTCGTGAACCAGATCTACCAGGCGGTGAACCTGTTCATGACGCGCGAGATCGACCCGGCGGCCTCCATCACGCTGTCGGTGGGGACCATGGGCGGCGGCACGGTGCCGAACGCCCTGCCCGACACGGCCGAGCTCAAGCTCGGGATGCGCAGCTTCGACGTCGAGGCACGCGCCCATGCGCTCGAGCGCCTGCCCGAGATCATCCGTGCTTACACGGAGGCGTGGCGGGCAACCTGCGACATCGCGACGTTCGAGGTCCCGTGCACGGTCACGGATCCCGCGCTCGCCGATGAGCTCGTGGACGCGCTTCGGGCCGTGGCGGGGACGGAGCGCGTGACCATCGACGCGCCCATGCCCGTGACGGAGGACTTCGCGTACGTGTCGCGCGCGGTGCCGAGCATGTTCGTGCAGCTTGGCGCGGGTAGCGTCGACGCCGCGCCGCACCACAACCCGCATATGGTGCTCGACGAGAGCGTCTTGTGGATGGGCGCGGCGATGCACGCGGCCGCCGCCGTGACCTGGCTTGCAAACCGTTGACGTGCCTTTGCGCCGCGGCGCGCGCTTCCCGGGGGAAGCGAGCGCCATCGCGCGGGGGCAGGTGCCACATGACCTATGAGGAGGAGCGATGACGCAGGGGAGTGCCGCTCGGGGCGGCAAGGGGACGAAACCCTTTTTCGGATGGTGGCTCGTCGCCGCGGGATTTCTGATCATGGCGACGTGCTACACCATCATGGTGAGCGGCATGTCGCTCTTCCAGCCGCACATCGTGGCTGATCTGGGCATCACCGTCGGCACGTACAACACGGCGAACTCGCTGTCGACGCTCGTCTCGATCGTGGGCGCGCTCGTGGTGGGCCACGTCGTCGACCGCGTGCCCGGGCGCATCCTTGGAGGCCTGTCGGTGGCCATCACGGCGGCGGCCCTCGTCGGTTTCGCGTGCGCGGGCGCGGCCTGGCAGCTGTTCGTGCTGTTCGCCATCGACGGTCTCGTGGTCGTGGCGGGCACGCGCCTGCTCATCTCCATCGTGGTCACGAACTGGTTTTCGGCCAAGCAGGGCTTCGCGGTGGCGCTCGCCCTCTCGGGCTCCGGTTTCGGCGGCGCCATCTTGGGCCCCGTGGTGAACGGCCTTATCGGCGCCTACGGCTGGCGCACGGCCTTCCTCGTGCTCGCCGCGGTGTGCTTCATCATCTCGTTCCCCATCACGGTGGCCGTCTTCCACAGCCGCCCTTCCGATATCGGCCTTGAGCCGTACGGCTCGGGTGCCTCCGGCGCACCCGGCGCCAAGAAGGGGGCGGCGGGCGATGCCGTCGTGGACGTCGAGGTCGGCTGGAAGCGCGTGCGCAGCCATCCGTCGTTTTGGATGCTCGTTGCCGGCTTCGTCGTCATGGGCGTGCTGAACGGCGCTGCCATCCCGAACTCCATCACGAACCTGACCTCGGTGACCGTCGAGGGCCAGACCGTCGTGACGGGCGGCCACACGGCGGAGTTCGCGAGCATGTTCTACTCCTACAACATGATCGTCGTGCTCATCTCCAAGATCGTGACGGGCAGCCTCTATGACCGCGTTGGCGTGCGCTGGGGCATCATCATCGGCAGCCTCGCGTGCCTGATCGGTAGCGCGGGCATGTGCTTCCCGGCGACGACGGTGGGCCCGATCGTCGCGGCGACGTTCTTCGGCTTCGGCACGTGCATGGGCACCGTCGCCCCGCCGCTCGTGGCGGTCCGCCTGTACGGCACGAAGGACATGGGTAAGATCACCGGCTGGATCACGAGCCTCGAGATGCTCGGGTATGCGCTCGGCACCATCATGAGCGGCATGGTGTTCGACGCGTTCTTGTCGTTCATCCCCATGTGGGCGGCCTCCATCGCAGGCGCCGTCATCATGCTCGCGCTGCTGCTCGCCGCGGCGCCCTCGGCGCACCGCTTGGTGGCGAGCCTGCGCTAGCGTGCCGCTTCCCACCTCGACATTCGCCCGGCGGCGCACGTTCTTTCGGGGAACGTGCGCCGCCGCTGTTGTTTCCGCGCGATCGTACTGGGGCAGCTTGTCCTCAAGGGGGACGGGGAAGCCGCCAGTCAGTGTTTCCTTAGGGAGATGCGCGTCGTTTCTCCTTCAGGGGGAAGGAGGTGCCGACGTGCTAGGATGGATGGCTGGAAAGACATCTTGAGGCGAAGGGGCGGCGCATGGCCATCCTATTGGGTTGCGATTCGGTTGAGCTTGAGTTTCCGACGAAGCATATCTTCGACGACGTGACTCTTGGCGTGAACGAGGGCGACCGCATCGGCATCGTCGGCCGCAACGGCGACGGCAAGTCGACGCTGCTGTCCGTGCTCGCCGGCGAGCTGGAACCAGACGACGGCCGCGTGACGCACCGCCGCGGCGTGACGGTGGGCCTGCTCGGGCAGAAGGACGCGCTCGACGATAACGCGACCGTGCACCATGCCGTGGTGGGCGACGCGCCGGAGTACGAGTGGGCCTCGAGCCCGCGCGTGCGCTCGGTGCTCGACGGGCTGATCGCCGATGTCGAGTGGGAGGGGAAGGTCGGCGAGCTCTCCGGCGGCCAGCGCCGCCGCGTGGACCTTGCGCGCCTGCTCATCGGCGACTACGACGTCCTCATGCTCGACGAGCCCACGAACCACCTGGATATCCGCACCATCAACTGGCTCGCCGCGCACCTGAAGACGCGTTGGGCGGCCGGCGTGGGCGCGCTGCTCGTGGTCACGCACGACCGCTGGTTCCTCGACGAGGTCTGCACCTCCATGTGGGAGGTGCATGACGGCCGGGTCGACCCGTTCGAAGGCGGCTACTCCGCCTACATCCTGCAGCGCGTGGAGCGCGACCGCCTGGCTGCGGCTGCGGAGGACCGCCGGCGCAACATGGCGCGCAAGGAGCTCGCGTGGCTCTCGCGCGGCGCGCAGGCCCGCTCGACGAAGCCGAAGTTCCGCGTCGAGGCGGCCCGGGCGCTCATCGCCGACGTGCCGCCGGTGCGCAACGAGCTCGAGCTGAAGCGGCTCGCGGTCTCGCGCCTCGGTAAGCAGGTGATCGATGTGATCGACGCCACGGCGGGCTATTCCGACGAGGAGACCGGGGCGTTTCGTCCGGTCGTGTCGGATGCCACCTGGCTTATCGGCGCGGGCGACCGCTTCGGGCTGCTCGGCGAGAACGGCGCGGGCAAGTCGACGCTGCTCCAGGTGATCCAGGGCAAGCTCGCGCCCGTGCGCGGCCGCGTGAAGATCGGCGCTACGGTGCGCTTCGGCATCCTCTCGCAGCAGCTCGACGAGCTCGCGCCCTATATGGACCAGACCATCCGCGAGGTGCTGTCGCACTACAAGCGCCTCTACATCGTGGACGGCAAGGAGACGAGCCCCGAGAAGCTGCTCGAGCGCCTCGGCTTCACCACGCAGCAGCTCTGGAGCCGCATCGGGGACCTCTCCGGCGGCCAGCGCCGCCGCCTGTCGCTCTTGCTGACGATTCTCGACGAGCCGAATGTGCTCATCCTCGACGAGCCGGGCAACGACCTCGACACGGACATGCTCGCCATCGTGGAGGACCTGCTCGACGGGTGGCCGGGCACGCTCATCCTCGTGACGCACGACCGCTACCTCATGGAGCGCGTGACCGACAGCCAGTACGCCATCATCGACGGGCGCCTGCGCCATGTGGCGGGCGGCGTGGACGAGTACCTGCGCCTGGTCGCGGCGGCGCACGACGGCACGGAGGGGGCGGCGCGCGCGGGGCGCACGGCGGATGCTGCTGCGAGCGCGGCGGAGTCGTCCGGTGCCGGCCCGCAGCCCTCAGGACTTTCGAATGCCGAGCGGCAGCGCCTGCGCCGCGAGGTCTCCTCGCTCGAGCGCAAGATGGAGAGCCGCCGCGCGAAACTGGAGGAGCTCGAGGCGGCGCTGACCCAGATCGACCCGACCGACTACACGGCGCTTGTCGCCAAGCAGGCCGAGATCGATGCCGAGCGCGCCGAGATCGACGGGCTCGAGACCGCATGGCTCGAGGCGAGCGAGCAGCTCGAGGGGTAGGGGAGCCGTGGCGCAGCTGCACATCAACAGCCTGAGCGCCCACGAGCGCGCGAAGCTCGTCGAGAGGCGCTTCTCCGTCGACGAGCTCGCGGCGCTGCACGCGGCGCTCGCGCGCGCCCATCGGGCGCGCCGTCGGGCGTTCCGGCGGGTGACCGTGTTCGTGGCGGTGCTCGTGGCGGCGCTGCTCATCATGACCGGGTCGCTCACGGGCCCGACGCCGGCGCTTGCGTTCAGCGCGGTGGCGCTCACGATCCTTGTCGCCATCGTCTTGACCCTCACCTGGGTGCTCGCCATCGGGCTGTACGCGCATCAGTTCAACGATGCCGTCGATGAGGGATACCCCGAGCTGCTCGGCCGCTACCACCTGTAGCGAGCCCCGTCTGTTTTCGGCATGCCTCGTGAGGCTGAAAAGGTGTTACCGCTAATCTAAGATTCGCCGTTTAGGCCAACGGGCGGCGCCGATTCCGCCAACGCATCCCCGCCGATCGCACCAACGTACTTTCACCGATTCGACCAACGGGCTTACGCTCGACCGTGCAGAGACACGGGAGGGCGATATGGAGAGAAACCTGATCGGGGAGATGAAC
>NZ_JACJMB010000013.1 GCF_016902615.1 Collinsella tanakaei | reverse complement strand
GCGAACAGGCAACCGAGATTCCTCGATAGCTCAATGGTAGAGCCCGCGGCTGTTAACCGCGTTGTTGTAGGTTCGAGTCCTACTCGAGGAGCCAGAACGTTTCAGCCCCGCCGGTCACCCGGCGGGGCTTTTTCGTGTCGGGCACCCTCAGCTTCGTCTCGGGTACGGTGAGAACCTCGGCTCTCCCCCAGCGGCATGGGTCCCGCACGTCCGTGCGTGCCCCCATCGAGAGGCCAGTGCCAGGTACCCGTGCCCCGCGCCTGAAGCGGCCGCTCACCACGGCGGACGATCGCCCTCCCGATGCCATCTATCTCCGATATTAGGCACCCGGAGCCTCGCCACACGTGAAGACGGCTGTTTCAACGCGTGCTCAACAGGGCTTTTCCGCCCCGATGGATGGGTGTAACGCGCGCTGCTCCTGCGGCGGACCTAATACCGTCAATAGAGAGCAACATCGGGACGCAAACCAACCTCCCGGATGCGGCAGGCCGCACAAGACGCTTTGTCTCCATCGGGGACGGGGCAGTTCGGTGCCACCGGGGCGCGCTCGCGCCCCGGTGGCACCGAACTGCCCCGTCCCCGATGGAGACAAATGTGCCCCCGAGGGTATCGGGGGCACAGGGCATTAGCTTTCGATGTAGTCCTTGAGCTTGCTCGAGCGGCTCGGATGGCGGAGCTTCGCCAGCGTCTTGGACTCGATCTGGCGGATGCGCTCACGGGTGACGCCGAACTCGCGTCCAACCTCCTCAAGCGTGCGGGGATGGCCGTCGACGAGACCGAAGCGCAGCTCGATGACCTTGCGCTCGCGGTCCGCAAGCGAATCGAGCACCTGGGTGAGCTGCTCCTGCAGCATCGAGAAACTCGCGGCATCGGGCGGAACCTCCGCGTTGGAGTCCTCGATGAAATCGCCGAGCTGGGAATCCTCCTCCTCGCCGATGGGCGTCTCGAGCGAGACCGGCTCCTGGGAGATCTTCTGGATCTCGCGCACGCGGTCGGCGCTCATGTCCATCTCGGCACCGATCTCCTCGGGCGTCGGGTCGCGGCCAAGATCCTGCAGCAGCTGGCGCTGAACGCGCACGAGCTTATTGATGGTCTCGACCATGTGCACCGGGATGCGGATGGTGCGGGCCTGGTCGGCGATGGCACGCGTGATGGCCTGGCGGATCCACCACGTGGCGTAGGTGGAGAACTTGAAGCCCTTCTCGTAGTCGAACTTCTCGACGGCGCGGATGAGGCCGAGGTTGCCCTCCTGGATGAGGTCGAGGAACAGCATGCCGCGGCCGACGTAGCGCTTGGCGATGGAGACCACCAGACGCAGGTTCGCGGAGATGAGCGCCTGCTTCGCCTCGAGGCCGACCTGCTCGACGCGGGTCAGGCGGCGCATCTCGGCGCGGGTGAGTTCGATCTCGCCGCGGTCAGCCGCCTCGAGCTTGCTCGTCGCATCGAGACCGGCCTCGATCTTCATGGCGAGGTCGACCTCGTCGGCAGCGGTCAGCAGGTCGACCTTGCCGATCTCCTTCAGATACATGCGGACCGGGTCGCCAGTGAGCATGACCGTGGACGCATCGATGCCGCGGGCGCGCGAACGCGAGCGCGAGGTGCGCACGCGGGACTTGCGCTTCGTCTTGGTCGACGCCATCTCCGCATCGGCGTTCTTGGCCACCTTGATCTCATGGTCCTCGATGCTCTCGTCACCGAGCTCATCATCATCGAGCACATCGTCGGTATCGTCCACACCGAGCGCCGAGTCGTCGTCCTCGGCGGCGGAGACGACCTCCACGCCGCGATCCCTCAGGCTGCGGTAAACGGAGTTAAGCTGTGCATCGGTTACATCGACATCTTTTAGCATGACCTGGATGTCATCCTCGGTCACGGTGCCGGTGGTCGACCCCTGGTCCAAGAGCTTCTCGATGTAGCTATCGAGTTGAGCCGCGTTTTCGGTCTTTTTAGGCACAGATTCTCCCTTCATGACATAGGACACATTACTTTAGCACAACGTTCTATACCCGCCTAGCCGAAATCTGTTCGTGCGTCAAGGATTATCCCCATGGACGGCAAACGCACTGCATACCGCATACTCGTTCACGCAACAGATCCCGGTAGGCGGCCTTATCACGTGGTACCGCCCTGCGCGGCATCCATCGTGCGGAACGGATCTGCCACGCCCTCGACAGCGCGCTCGAGCTCGCGCACGCGCGCGGCGTCGCGCGTCGCCTGGATGGCCATCTCGCGCCGCACCTCCGAGGTCAGGCTGCGGTCGCTGCGCAGGCGGGCCTGCGCAGCCTTCATGCGCCGGCGCACCGTGTAGAGCTCCAGCGTGTCGAGCAGAAACTCGATGTTGGTCTCCGTCGGGTGCGCGCTCGTGACCGCAATCGTGCCCGCGCTCACGAGCTGGGGCGCCTCCGGGCAGACGGCGCGCACCGCGCTCATGACGTCGGGGACCGCCGATCCCTCCGGGGTGGCAAGCACCGCCCAGGCGATGGCCTCGCCGCGCGCATCGACCCAGTCGATCTCGGTGATGCGGTCGGCGAACGGCCGGAAGCTGTCCGGATAGCTCGTGAGCAGGCAGAGCAGCTCGCGCTCGCCGGCAAGCGAGCGGCGCTCGAGGTCGGTGAGCACCTGCGGGGCAGCCGCGGCGGCGCGTGCAGGCGCGGCTGGCTCCCCCGGCATCTCTCCCGCCTCCGCGGGCAGGTAGTCGTAGGGCTCCTCGGAAAACTCATCGTCCTCGCGCGCGACGGCGCCGCCACGGGCACCCCCCTGCTGCTGGCGCGCCCCCGCGTAGCGACGCTCGCGCTCGCGCCTCGTGCGCTCCTCGGCCTCCACCGTGCGGAACACCCGCGGTGCCGCCTGGCGGACCATATCGGCATCGGCGCCCACGCGGTCGGCGATCTGCATGTAGTACGTGTCGATCATGTAGCTGTCGCGCAGGGGGTAGATGAGCCGAAGCGCATCCTCGAGCGCCCGCGCGCGGCCGCCCGGCGTGGAGGTGTCGCTTCTGTCCTCGAGCTTGCGGAACACGAAATCGAGCAGGGGCTCGGCGCGATCGAGCATCCCGCGCAGCTCCTCGCCGCCGCGGGACGCGATGAAGTCGGCCGGATCGAGGTCATCCGGCAGGATGACGCAGCGCAAATCGATCGAACCGTGCTCCACGAACTGGATGGCGCGCTCGGCCGCCTTCTGGCCGGCGGCGTCGCCGTCGAAGAGGTACACGATGCGCTTGGCGAAACGCGCGAGCGTCTTCACGTGGTGCTCGGTCAGCGCCGTGCCGAGCGTCGCCACGACGTTTTTGATGCCCGCCTCCCAGCAGCCGATGGCGTCGGTGTAGCCCTCGACCACCACGGCCTCGTTCGCGGCGACGATATGCTCCTTCGCCCAGTTGAAGCCGTAGAGGTTGCGCTTCTTGTGAAAGACGGGGGTCTCGGCGGTGTTCAGGTACTTCGGCTCGCCGGCGCCCATGATGCGCCCGCCGAAGGCGATACAGCGCCCCTGCTCGTCGAAGATGGGGAACATGACGCGCTCGTAGAAGCGATCGGACAGTCCGCCGCGGTCGCGGCGGATGGCGACGTTGGCGTCGACCATCTCGCGGGGCGTGAAGCCCGCGCTCGACAGGTGCGACACGAGCGCGCCGCGCCCCGGAGCGAACCCGAGCCGGTAGCGCTGGCACACGCCCGAGCCGAGCCCGCGGGATGCGAAGTACTCGCGGCCGCGGCCGTCTTTGCCGCGCATGAGCATCGTGTGATAGAACGAGCAGGTCTCCTCACATACGTCGATGATGCGCGAGCGCTTCGTCCCCCGACGGGCGCCCGCTGCGACGTCGTCGGCGATCTCGATGCCGGCGCGGTCGGCGAGATAGCGGATGGACTCGGGAAACGAGAGGTTCTCCCGCTTCATGACGTAGGTGAAGCAGTCGCCGCCCTCGCCGCACCCGAAGCAGTGCCACACCTGGGTGGCGGGGATCACATGGAACGACGGGGTCTTCTCGCCGTGAAACGGGCAGCAGCCCCAGAACTCCTGCCCGCGCGGCTTGAGCTCGACCGTCTCCTGGACGAGCTGCACCAGATCGGTCGCCGCTCGGACGCGGTCCTTGTCCTCATCGGAAATCATGCGATGCGCACCCCGCTTCCCCCGTACTGCGTGCGGATCTGATCGATATTGGCCAGAACGGTCGCAATGAGCTCGTCTTGCGACGCGAAGACCCGCGAGGGCCTGATGAACCGCGTGAACGCGAGCGCGATGGTGCTGCCGCGCACGTTGGCTGTAAGCCCGATGAGGTTCGCCTCCAGATGCGCCGAGCCCGCCGCGGTGGCGAACGTGGGCGGAAGCCCGGCGTTCACCGCGGCGGGCCACACGGTGCCGTCCACGAGGGCGAGGCCCGCGTAAACGCCGTCGGCGGGCATCTGCATCGCGGCGCTCACCTCGATGTTCGCCGTGGGAAAGCCCATGTGCGTGCCCTGGCCGCGACCGGCCACCACGCGCCCGCGCACGACGTAGGGGCGCCCCAGCTCATAGGCGGCGGCCTCCACCTCGCCGGACGCGAGTTGGCCTCGGATCCGCGTCGCGGACACGACGGTGCCGTCGGCAGACACGAGATGGTGGCCGAATACCGCCACGCCGCGCTCGCTGCCCCAGCTCCTCAGCGCATCCACGTCCGAGGCGCCGCCCGCGCCCATGCGGAAGTCGGCCCCCACGTGGACGGCGCGCACGTCGAGGACGGGCGCCAGGAAGCGCTCGAAGAACGAGGCGTGATCGAGGTGGGCGACCGCGGGCGTGAAGGGCACGACCGCCACGCCGTCGACGCCCGATGCCGCAAGCATCGCCAGGCGGTCGTCGGTTGTCAGCAGGCGCTTCGCCGAGCCGGGCCCCACCACGCAGTCGGGATCGGGGTCGAAGGTCACCACGTAGGCGGCCACGCCGTGCTCGCGCGCGTCGGCGACCGTCTTCGCGACGAGCTCCTGGTGGCCGATATGAAAACCGTCGAACGCCCCGATGGCAACGACGGCGGGCGCGCGCCGCGCCGTCGGATGCCCGTCGAGACGAACGACAGGGGCGCCGCCATCATCCAGCAGAAAGATGCGGCGCAGTTCGCTTGTTGCAGGCATCATAGGCATACGCCCTCGATGGGCTGCGGGAAGACATCGGACATGGCGAGACGCCCGCCCGTGATGCAACCGATGGCGAGAAGCTCGCCTGCGCGCACCAGCGCGACCGGGTCGCCCTCCCCCACCGGAGCCGTGGCCTGCCCGATCAATGCGCTCGGCAGGCGCCGTCCGCAGCGGATGTCCTCCACATGGCGCTCGGGCACCTCGATGGCGGCGCACCCGAGCACGCGCACGGGATCGAGCATATGGTCGCGCGCGTACGCGGGCGAAAGCTCGTCGAGCGCCGCGCACGATGCGAGCGCCACGCAGCCCGATGCGGTCCGGCAGAGCGAGGCGATATGCGCCGCACCGCCGACCGCGCGACCCAGGTCGCGCGCCAGCGCGCGGATATAGGTCCCCTTGCTCACGGTGTAGGCGACCGTCCAGACGGGCGCGCCGTCGACTTCCGTGACGGCGATGAGGTCGGCCTCGTGCACGATGACCTCGCGCGCGGGCAGATCGACGTCGCCCCCCTCGCGGGCGCGCTTGTAGGCGCGCACGCCGTTGACCGAGATGGCGGAAAACGCCGGCGGGACCTGCGACTGCACGCCCACGCTAGCAGCCAGGGCGCAGCGGGCCGTCTCCTCCAAGAACAGCTCGGGTGCCGGCGCGACGGTGCGCGTGGGCTCACCCTCGGCGTCATCGGTATTCGTCTCGAAGCCGAACGCGATGTCTGCCAGGTAGCGCTTCGTATCGAGCGTCACGCGGCCAAGCAGACGGGTCGCCTGCCCGACGCCGAGCACCATCACGCCCGAGGCGAGCGGATCGAGCGTGCCGGCGTGCCCCACCCGGCGCTCACCGAGCGCACGGCGGGCGCGCGCCACGACGTCGTGCGACGTGATGCCCACGGGCTTGTTGACCGCGAGCAGAAGATTGATTGTGCTTGGTGTGCGACGTGCCATGCGCATCCCCGCTAGAGCTCGACGCGCAGGCCGGTGGGGTCCTCGCCCACGAGCTCGCAGAGCATCGGCAGGGCGTCGGAGAGCGTCTCGACGATGCTGCCCTCGTAGGTGAAGCCCGCCGCCGCGGCGTGGCCGCCGCCGCCGAAATGCGCCGCGACCCCGGAGACGTCCAGGTCGCACTTGGAGCGCAGGTTGCCGCGCACCTCGCGGCAGCGCTCGGTCTCCTTCACGAACAGGCAGACCTCCACCCCCTGGACGGCGCGGACGACGTCCACGAGGCCGTCGCACTCATCGGGCGTGACATGCAGCGACGTGAGGTCCGAGGCGTAGGCGTAGCTGTAGGCCACGCGGCCGTTGGCCACCGTGTGAATGCGCCCCATGACGAGGCTCTCGAGCTTCAGGTACTCGAGCCGCTGGCTCTGGTACACCTCGAGCGCGACGACCGAGGGCTCGGCCCCCGCATCCACCAGGCGCGCGGCGCACGCGAAGGCGGCCGGGTCGGCGTTTTGGTACTGGAAGCGCCCCGTATCGGTCACAAGCCCGCAGAGCAGGCAGGTGGCGATACCGCTCGAGATGGGGATCTCGCAGGCGCGCAGGAACTCGTCGATGATGACCGCCGTCGCCGCCGCGCTCACGAAGCGCACGCTGACCTCGGCAAACTCCTCGCGTGCCGGATGGTGGTCGAAGCACACGACGTGCCGCGCACGCGCGAGCACCGCGGCGGAATCGGCCAGACGCTCGACGACCGGGCAGTCCACCGAGATGAACAGGTCCGGGTCGAGCGGGTACTCGGCCGCCGGGATGAGGCGGTCTGCGCCCTCCATGAAGCGGTAGATGCGCGGTACGCACCCGCGATCGGCCAGAAGAAACGCGATGTCCTTCTCCGGATAGCGGGCACAAAGCGCCAGGCCGAGGCCGAGCACCGAGCCTAAGGCATCGCCGTCGGGCGAGGTGTGGCCCGAGATGGCGATGGAGGACGCATCCTCGATGAGCTCGAGGATGCGTCGATAATCGTGGAGCGTCTCAGACGGGATGCTCGCACAGCAGCTATTCATCGAGATGTGCCTCCTGGTCGACATCTAGGGAATCCCCGGCGTCCGCCTCATCGTCCGCGGGCGCCACGGGGTAGCCGTCCTCGTCCTTCTCGACGTCCATGGTCGCCGGCACGTTCTCGAGCGCGCGGGCGATGGCCTCGGCCTCGTCGGTCGAGCGGTCGATCCTGAAATCGAGCTCGGGCACGACGCGCCAGTCGAGCGAGCGGGCGAGCAGGCTGCGGATGCGGCCGCGGGCGCTATCCAGGGCCTCGAGGACCTCGGCGTAGCGCTCGGGCTCGCATGACACGTACACGCGGGCGTACGTGCGGTCGACGCTCACCTCGGTGCCCGTGAGGGTCACGAGGTCGAGCCTGGGATCGGAGATCTCGAACAGCAGGATGTAGCCGAGCTTCTCGCGAAGCTGCTCGCCGGTGCGGCGGGTTGCGGCGGTCTGCTTCACATCTACCACCTACTCCGTACGGGCGACCTCGACGACCTTGTAGGCCTCGAGAATGTCGCCGACCTTGATATCCTGGAACTTCTCGATGCCCAGACCGCACTCGTAGCCGGCCTTGACGGACTTGACGTCGTCCTTGAAGCGGCGCATGGAGGCAAACGAGCCGTCGAACACCACGACGCCGTCGCGCACGACGCGCACCGAGTCGGAGCGCTCGATCTCGCCCTCGGTGACCATGCAGCCGGCGATGAGGCCGACCTTGGGCACGCGGAACGTCTCGCGGACCTCGGCCTCGCCGGTGCGGACCTCCTCCTCGGTGGGCTTGAGCAGACCGACGCGGGCCGCGTCGATGTCCTCGATGGCCTTGTAGATGATGGAGTAGGTCTTGATCTGCACGTTCTCCTTCTCCGCGAGGTCGCGGGCCTTACCCTGCGGGCGGACGCCGAAGCCGATGATGATGGCGTTCGATGCGGCGGCCAGCACGACGTCGGTCTCGGTGATGGCGCCGACGGCGGAGTGGATGATGTTGATGCGGACCTCGGACTGGTCCATCTTGCCGAGCGCGTCGGCGAGCGCCTCGATGGAGCCCTGGACGTCGGCCTTGACGACGAGGTTGAGCTCGGCGAGCTCGTTTTCGCTCATCTCGGAGAACAGGGTCTCGAGCGTGACGTGCTTGACCTTGTTCTGCTCCTCGATGCGGGCCTTGAGCGAGCGTTGCTCGGCGAGGTCGCGGGCGTCGCGCTCGTCCTCGAAGACGCGGAACTCGTCGCCTGCGGCGGGAACCGAGTTCAGGCCGAGGATCTCGACGGCGTCGCTCGGCTTGGCCTCCTTCACGTTGTTGCCGTGCTGGTCGAGCATGGCGCGCACGCGGCCGTAGCTCATGCCGGCGACGAGCGAGTCGCCCACACGCAGGGTGCCGCGGTTCACGAGCACCGTGGCGACCGGGCCGCGGCCGCGGTCGAGCTTGGCCTCGATGATGTAGCCCGAGGCGAACGTATCGGGGTTCGCCTTGAGCTCGAGCACGTCGGCCTGGAGCAGGATCGTCTCGAGCAGGTCGTCGATGCCGGTCTTCTGGCGGGCGGACACGTTCACGAACATGTTCTGGCCGCCCCACTCCTCCGGGATGACGCCGTATTCGACGAGCTCCTGGCGCACGCGGTCGGGGTTCGCATCGGGCTTATCGCACTTGTTGACGGCCACGACGATGGGGACGCCGGCGGCCTTGGAGTGGTTGATGGCCTCGACGGTCTGCGGCATGACGCCGTCGTCGGCGGCCACGACCAGCACGACGACGTCGGTGATCTTGGCGCCGCGGGCGCGCATGGCGGTGAACGCCTCGTGGCCCGGGGTGTCGACGAAGGTGATCTGACGGCCGTTGATGGTGACCTGGGAGGCGCCGATGTGCTGGGTGATGCCGCCGGCTTCGTGGCTCGCCACGCCGGTGTGGCGGATGGCGTCGAGCAGCGACGTCTTGCCGTGGTCGACGTGGCCCATGACGGTAACCACGGGCGGGCGCGGCTTCAGGTCGGCCGGGTCGTCGTAGAAGCTGAAGGAGTTCTCCTCCTCCGGCGTGACGATCTTGATCTGGCGGCCGAGGTCGTCGGCCACGAGCTCGACGAGGTCATCGGACATGGACTGCGTCATGGTGAGCGGGGTGCCCAGCAGGAACAGGCGCTTGATGATGTCGTTGGCGGAGACGTCGAGCGCCTCGGCGAGCTCCTGGACGGTCACGCCCTGGGAGACGCGCACGGCGTCGAGGTCCTCGGGGTTCACGCCCTTGGCGATAGCCTCCTCGAGCTTCTTCTCCTCGCGCATCTGCGCTGCCTCGCGCTCGCGCTTCTCCTTGCGCTTCTTGCGGCGGCCGGTGGACTCGCGCGACGCCTCGGCGACGGCGGCACGGGCCTCCTCGAGCACGCGCTCGCGGCTGTATTCCTCCGCCTCGCGGGCCATGCGGGAGTAGTGGTCGCCATGCGTCTCGGAGGCGCCGCCGCGGCGCTTCTTGTTGTTGCGGCCGGCCTTCTCGGGCGCCGGCACGTCCATGCCGGCGGGCACGGCGGGCGCGTTGTTGGAACGGCGCGAGCGAGCAGGCGCCTCGGAGGCGGCACGCTCGTGCTTACGGCCGCGGCCGCGATCGGCGCGATGGGTATCGCCCTCGGCCTTCTTCTTGCCCTCGGCCTCCTTCTTCTCCTTCAGCACGACCTCCTGCTGCGCGATCTGGTCGAGGAGCGACCGGAAGCGCGAACCGGAGTCGGACGCCGGGACGGCGCGGCGCTTCGCCTCGAGCTCAGCCTGGCGGCGGGCCTCCTCGGCACGCTCGCGCTCGGCGCGCTCGGCCTCGGCGGCAGCAGCGCGGGCGGCCTCCTCGGCAGCCTGCGCGGCCTGCGACAGGCGGCGCTCCTCCTCGCGACGGCGCTCGGCCTCGATGCGCTCGGCCTCGGCGGCGGCGGCCTTCGCGGCCTCCTCGGCGGCGGTCGCCTCCTCCTCGGCGCGACGGGCGGCCTCGATCTCGGCGGCGCGCGCCTCGAGCACGGGCGCGAGCTTCTTCTTCACCATCGACACATACGCGTCCTCAAGGGCGCTCGAGGCCGACTTCGCGGGGATCTTCATCTCCGCGAGCTGCTCGAGCAGCTCCTTGGACGTCATTCCGAATTCCTTGGCCAGGCTGGATACACGAACCTTCGCCATATGCCAATCACCTACCTCTCGGGCGCAATCGCCCAGCATCAATCTCAACGGGTACCGACTCTTCGGGTGCGCCCGCAAACCTCGGGCGCGCTACCCGTTAGATGAGGTCCTCGGCATCCTCGAAGGCGTCGTGGTCGCCCATGTCCTCCGGGTCGTGGACGCCGCAGTAGCGCGAACCGGGACGGGCCTGGTTGCGGCAGCGGACGCCGGACTCGGACACATACGCGCAGCGCTCGGGCTCATCGTCGTCGAGCAGGTCCTCGACCTCGGGCACCGCAGGCGCGACGGGGACGTTGCGCAGGATGTCGGCGGCGAGCGACTCGCTCTTGATGTCGATGTGCCAGCCGGTCAGGCGCGCGGCGAGACGGGCGTTCTGGCCCTCCTTGCCGATGGCGAGCGACAGCTGGTCGTCGGGCACGATGACGCCGGCGTAGTTCTTCTCCTCGTCGATAAGCACGCGGGTCACCTTCGCGGGCGACAGGGCGTTGGCCACGTAGGCGGCAGGGTCCGCATCCCACAGGATGACGTCGACGCGCTCGCCGCGCAGCTCGGAGACGACGGTGCGCACGCGGCTGCCCTTCGGGCCGACGCAGGCGCCCACCGGGTCGAGGCGGTCGTCGAGCGAGCGGACGGCCACCTTGGAGCGCTGGCCGGGCTCGCGGGCGATGGACATGACCTCGACGGTGCCCTCGTAGATCTCGGGCACCTCGAGCTCGAACAGACGGCGGATGAGCGCCGGGTGCGTACGGGAGATGACGATGGGCGGACGGGAGTGCTCGCCGCGGACCGGCGGCAGCGTGGAGTTCGGGTCGCGCACGTCGATGATGACGGCCTTGATGCGCTGGTTGTGCATGTAGCGCTCACCCTGCGGGCGCTCGTTGCGCTCGTTCTCGTAACGGCGCAGGTCGAAGTGGGGCAGCTCCGCCTCCACGCCCTCGCGGATCTTCACGATCGTGAAGTCGGGCGTGGACTGCAGCACCGTGCCGGTGATGATGTCGCCGATGCGGCTCGAGAACTCCTCGTAGATCTGCTCGCGCGCGGAGTTGCGCACGATGGCGTTGATCTCGGCCTTCGCGTGCTGCGCGGCGATGCGGGAGGTGTCCTTCGGGGTGACGTCGATCTCCTCGAACTCGGTGTAGTTGCCCTCTTCGTCCATGGAGTCGTCGATGGGAATGAGCTTGTAGACGTAGATCTTGCCGGTGGCGCGGTCGATCGTGACCTTCGCACCCCAGTCGAGGTGCAGGATCTCGGCATAGCTCTTGGCGAGCGACTGCTCGAGCCTGTCGATGAGGTAGAGCTGGTCGATATGCTTCTCCTGGCACAGCGCCATGAGAGCTTCCATCATCTCCGATGCCATTACTTGCCACCCTTTCCGCCCTTGAAGTCATAGACCGGCTTCAAGGTGCACTTCTTGATCTCGTCATGGGGAATCGTCACGGTCTGGTCGTCATCCTCGAGTGCGAGTGTCACGCACGACTCGTCGACGGCGGAGATGGTGCCCTTGTAGCGGCGCCGCCCCTCCACGGCCGTGGTCGTGAGCTCGACCGCCTCGCCCGTGAAGCGGACGAAGTCCTGGGGCCGGCGCAGCGGGCGCGCCATGCCCGGACTCGAGACCTCGAGCGTGTAGGAGCCCGCGATCGGGTCGAGACCCTCCACGGTTTCGCTTACCCAACTGCTCTGCGCGGTAACCTCATCGAGCGAGATGGGATCGCCATCCGCCCGGTCGATGCGCACGCGGACGCAGGGGGCCTTCGTCGCACCCACGATCTCGACATCCACGACGTCGATGCCGTGAGCCGGGGCGACCGCCTCCAGCGCATCGATGATCTGCTGCTCGAGCGCACTTTTGACCATGCAACACCTCCCCAAACAAAAAAGAAGCGCGGGCGGACCCGCACTCCTTTCACGTTACAGCTTCAATTGCGTGCCAATCATAGCATATGCAGGTGAAATGGGTAGTACATCTCCGTAAGCGGTCGATTTCGGTCGTGTCACCCATACAAATTGCACACAATCGATCAGGTCGTCCTCATCGGGGACGGGGCTGTTTGGTGCCATCGGGGCGCGAGCGCGCCCCGATGGCACCAAACAGCCCCGTCCCCGATGAGGACAGACGCGACGGCGCGCCGCGCCTTTCGCACGACTGTATCGCCCACTACCGCTGGAGGCCTTCCGGAATATCATGATGTTCCGGACCTCAAAACGGCATCTTCCCAGATAA
This sequence comes from Collinsella tanakaei, assembly GCF_016902615.1. Classification (GTDB taxonomy): domain Bacteria; phylum Actinomycetota; class Coriobacteriia; order Coriobacteriales; family Coriobacteriaceae; genus Collinsella; species Collinsella tanakaei_A. The sequence continues at coordinate 51,100 of NZ_JACJMB010000013.1, read as the reverse complement.
AAGCGCTTACCCCTGACGGAACATCATGATATTCCGTCAGGGGTGGCGCAGCGCCATGCCCATTGCGAGGGGTGCTCATGCTTCTGCCGAACCCGACCCCTCGTCGGAACCCTCGGCAGCCATCTGCCGCAGGCGGTCGATAGCCACCTCGACATCTAGCGTATGGAAACCCGGGTACACGCGCGCCATCACATGCACATCTGCCACAGCGTACATGTCGCAACTCGACTCACCGGTATAGAAGTGCCAGTAGCGGTAGGTGTAACCCATCCAGTACATGACATCCTCGGCCAAGATGCCATCCGTGCGAGGCAGACCACCCGCCGCTTCATCGACCTCTTCGAAGAGGTACTCCTCCCCCATCCACTGGGCCCGGTCGTACGGCCGGTCGAGCGCCTCAGCGGTTTTCCCGCGCATGAACGCCTCGACAAACGGGACGCTCGCACACCCCTGCTCGCAGGCGAGCGCAAAAAGCCTTCCCTGGATATCGCACAGCTGAAGCGAAAGCGAATCGAGCATCATGCGTCCTCACCACCGACGATCTCGTCGAAATACCTACCGTCGCGCCGATGCTGGCGCGCGATGCGGTCGGCAATCGAAACGCCGAGCTTGCGGTTCTCGAAACTCATGGCGGCGAATTCCGCGCGCTCGGCTTCGCTCAGACAGCGGTCCTCGACGACGCGAACCCTGCGACATGCCAGCTCGGTTTTCGCGACATACTGGTCCCCGATGTTCAGTGCGGACAGGCATGCGATTAAAGCGGTATCCGTCAGCTGGCCTGTAACGAATCGATCGAACACGACGAACATGCGGTCGTTGGCAATACTTCCGACGATGACATCGGCGCCGTCTGCGAGATGAGAGACGCGATGATAGAGCTTCGAATCCCGCACATGTTCAAGACGACCGCGGTTGTAGGCGATATAAAGTGCCCAATCCAAATCCGAATCAAACCGGATAACGGATAGGCCGCTCATGTCGACATCGAGCGTATAGATATGCGCATCTTCATAGCCACATACGAGCGTCAGGGGCTGAAGGACATCCGTTCCCATATAAAAGCCGCTGCCAAAATCGCATCGATCACGACTCAAGGGCATGATATCGCCCTCTATCCCATGCTTTGATCCATGATAAAGCAGCATGCGTGCACCTCCCGCAGGACTCGATAGCCCCATATTAGCAGCCGGGTCGATGTTTTAGTGGGTGGCGCGTGCCGGTCGCGGCGCATGAGCACACGGTTCGGGCGGCTGGGGTTCGCCAAGCCGAAGTCGTCCGGTACACCCCTGAGTGAGGGCGCGATGAACAGAATACCGCCCCTGATGCAACCACACCGCGCCCTCATCGACCCGCCCCACTCCATCTCGCACGTCATCCATACCATCTGCCCCTTCCGTAAGGCGGCCAAAGAATAAGCCCGCACCCTGAACGTCGGGCACAGGCCATGGAAGCGACACAAAGCCGTGCGGGTGTTAAGCGTGAGCGCGCCAAAACGAAGAAGACGGCGGCCCTGGAAGAGGGACCGCCGCCTTGTCATGGGGCCGAGCAGCTGTCGAATTGGAACGACTCCGATGCCGGATGGGGGCAGGCCCTTCCGATGCCAACAGGAGAAGGGAACAGGGGCCCGCCCCCGGCATACCGGGGCAGATGCGCTCACCGATGACTACCGGCGGCGCTTCCAGATGACCGCGCCGGCACCCGTAAGCGCGGCTCCGGCCGCCGCCACGATGCTAATCACGCCGGAGACATCACCCGCCTGGGGAATGCTCCCTGAAGGTTCGCCGGGACCGGCGGGCTGCCCGGGCTCGGTCGGGTTGTCGGGAACATACGGGTCATCCGGCGTATCCGGATCGTCAGGGTCATCTGGATTACCCGGGTCACCCGGCTTGTCGGGGGTATCCGGCGTGTCCGGCTCCTCGGAACTCGTCCAGACGAGCACGAAGGGCGAGAACCCGTCCGTGGTGAAGCGGATGCCATCCGGGGTTTTGGTCACGTCGACCTCAACGGCGTTCGCGCTCTCGATGCTGTCGATGACGTCGTCGGTGCCCATCTCGCGGTGCAGGCCCTCCAAGTGCACAAGGCGGAACTCGGTGTCGCTGTCGGTGCCCTCGGGATAGGGCCAGTAAGCCGTCACGTCCTCGCTCGCGCGCAGCCACACGTTGGCGTTGTTGGCGTCGACAAGATCGAGATAGCGCTCCTGGAAGTTGAGGCGGGACTTGTCGATGTCCCCGAGGTGAAGGACCTCGGTCGCGCGGTCGCGCAGCGCGGTGCGATACGCGCCCGCGCCCTCGGTGTTGTCGGAGTTCACGACGTCGTCGAACAGAAGCGAAGGCTCCGCCTCGTCGGTCACGTCGATCTCGCTGCCGTTGATGTAGAACTTGGTGCCCGCAGGTACCGTCGCGTGGTACCGTCTGCGTGGAACGCCGGTACCGCTTTTGCAGAACGCTGGTACTAACTAAGTGCAGTACTCAACGGAACGGCGCTCGACGGCTCATGGTGCGCCGTTCATTCAGACGCGCAATACACAAGCTTCTCCGCCACAGCCCTCTTGAGCTGGTTGAAATCGGTGAAGACCTCGTCCCGCAGCGCGGCGATGATCTCCAGGGCGGCCTGCCACACCTCGTTCTCGGCACTCGGCTTGTCGCGTGGCGTCGCGACGCGCGCCGGCATCACCGCCGAGCCGTAGTGGGCGGCCATCTCGCGATAGGCCTCGTTCAGCTCGACCTCGCCCTCGCGCGGGTGGGCCCTCACGCCGGTCCTGAGGTTGTCGGGCACTATGCAGGGCGTCGAGCCGCCCGTGTAGGCGAACGCGTGCACGTGGCAGCGAAGCCATGTATCCTCTCTCATGTCCAGCGTAGGCTCGACGTAGGACAGGCGGCTGAAGGGCAGGCAGGCCACGAACAGGAAGACCTTGGAGACCTCGCCCGTGGCGGGGTCGACGAGCGACATCGTCGGCCCCGCCCAGTCGACCTCAAGAATCCTGCCGGCCCTGTGCCCGACGCGGCTCACGACCTGCTTCCTCACCGTGAACTCGCGGTAGCGCTTGCAGAAGCGGTCGTAGGACATGAAGGGCTCGCCCTTCGACCCCTGCTCGTCGCGGTACTCCTCGTGCAGCCGCTTGAGCGTGACCCCGACCCGGGCGAGCTCGCGGTGCACGCGCTCCCAGTCGGGGTCCGGGTAGACGTCCCGGTCGCGGACCTTCTCGGGGAAGAGCGCGGCGTAGACCTCCGCATCCGACATCCCCTCGGCCTCCGCCCAGCCGATCCCCGCCGCCTCGGCGGCCTCGGACACCGCCTGGACGCTGTGCTTCGACATTCCCTGCGACCTCGCGATCGCGTTTCGCGACATGCCCGACTCGAGCAGTCGCAGGACCTCCCTGGCCCTAATCTTCCTCGCCATGTCTTGCCTCCTTCTCTCTCGGTTGCATGGCGAGCCGAGCGTAGGCGGAGGCGGTGCCGAACGGGAATACGGCTGGTGCCGAACGGCAATATCGGGCGATGGATGGAGCGGTGCCGAATCGCGATACCGAGGGTGCTAACAGGCGCGATTACTCACTCAAGGGCTTCCTCGGCGGGATGAACGGCGCGTCGACCAGGAGGCTGCCGCTCTACCTCGCATGGTTCTGCTGGCTCGAGCGCGTGCGCAGGGCGGGCGGAGGCGCCCGGGAGGCCGTGCGGCGGCTGTGCCTCTCCGGCCGCTACCGGACGCCCGGGAGGGCCCTGTTCGCCGTCCCGCGCTACGACATGGGCTACTGGGAGAGGGGGAACGCCACGTGATCCCTATCTCCAAAGTGGTTTAGAAGCGTTTGCATAGAAAACGTTTGAATAAATTTTTAAAAATACCGAACAGCTCAATGCCTTGAATAAGAGCTACCAATAGTAAACACACCGTTGAGATAATCGTCCACTCTGGAAATTGAACAGCTGTCAACAGAGCTTGCAGCATCAATATAAACATTGTAGGAATGAGCGTCTTCCAACTTGGATCAAAAGCAATATATTTTCGAGAATCCCTGGCACGTAATGCGAAAACAATGCCTTGGCCAATAATAGAAGCAAAACAGGCGCCAATGATACCGAACACAGTTATCAATATAGGAGTAAATATTACGCAAGAAACTGCCCCAAATACTGTTGTTCTCATAATGTAAGCTGTATTCATCGTTGAGGTATAAACAGTTCCATAATATGAATTAAATATATTTAGTAGATTCGCAAATAGAAGAAGAGGGATCATCGGCCACGAACCGTATGTTTCACCTTTAAGCAAAATACTCGCCAAAACAGGGGACAATAAAGAGAGAGACGCACATAATATTGTTAGCGCTCCAGCCATTGTTCTAAAAATCGTCGAAAAGAAATCTGAGATTCCTTTTTCACCGGCTTCCTGAAACGACGAGAGCTGCCAAGCCTGTTGAAATATCCCATAGGCGGTGTTAAGAAGTCCGGGGACTTTTCCAGCTGCTGCAAACATGCCCGATGCAGAAATTCCCAACATTCCTGTAATAAAAAATCGATTGACCGAGGTTCCAAGCCACCAAAATAGCGAATTTGGAATTAATGGAAGCGCGTAATTTACCATTGGGGAAAGGGTCTCGCGAAGCGAAATCTTTCCTTCTTGAAGTGTTGTCTTAGCCCCATGTATAACGGCCTTACCAATGTCACCAATAGTAAGGTATATGCCAATCGCAAACATTGGCCCAACTGAAATAGATATGAAATATCCAATAATTCCTAGACCTAAAGCAGCAATAAAAACCACTGCACACATAAGAGTAACCAGCGATGAAACAACGGCGCATATAGGAATGATTTTTATTTTGCCAGAACCGCGTGAAATCTCCCCACATAAGTTCATAAATGAATATGCCGCATAATCTAAAACAAACCAAGCCTTATATAGTCCAAGCCCACCAAAGACTTCTAGATCCAGTAATGGGGAGAATATCGAAATTGCAAGTACAGATAGTCCCGTAATAAGAAAAGACCAGAAAGCATATTTCTCTCCGTTGGAAGAATCCTCGACGATATACCGAATTGCTGCATCTGAGATATTTAATGTGACAATAGGAAGCAAAAGAGAGATTACAGTAGTTGCCATATCAGTAAGGCCGTATTCGGCTGCCGACATACAGGATGTATATAGCGGCACTAAAAAGAATGATATGAATTTAGTGGCAAATGAGTTTAAAGCAAATAAGCCTGTATTTAATAATAAATATTTATATTTTCCCATAAAGCAACCCAATACATAAAACAGTAAGAAAGGTCGAAACTAATAAGATCACCTAAAAAATAGGCACTTAATTTTACGCTTTGTTTTTAAGAACAGGAGATATGTTCTGTAGTAACCATTTAATATCAAGTAGTAATTTAAATGGTGCATAGTAGGATCAGATTTAAACAAGGAGTTATTCCTCCAGTTGGGAAAATGTAGTTCCATCCATGATAACAATTTAGGAATAGCCGTCGAGCAAGGTCCATCCCACTCTACCGCCCTAGCAATCCCTGCAAAACAAACGTGCTTAATGGCGAGCCTCTCAACTAAGGACATCGATTCCTTATAATCGAATTCACAAATATTAGCATTCTGATTCATCCAAGAAATAATGGATTCAAAAGCTTTCAATATGTCGAGTAAACGATTCGTATTTACCTTATGAGTGACACTGGTCGGTCTTTCAACAAAGTGATAAAGGATACTATCGACAACTCCGAGCGTCTTTGAAGCTAGAATGAGGGGGACAACTGCAGCAATATCTTCACCTATATATATGCTTTCTATCAAGTTGATCTCATACTGTCGAAATATACTGCGCTTATATATCTGCATCCATAACGATGAACACTCCATCAACATTTCGCTTTTTGAGATTTCTCGATAAGCTTCTCCTTCAGCTACCGGACCCCAAGTACATATTGTTTTACCTGAAGCACTCATTTGTTGAGCGCGAAAAGAAAGTAAGTCAGGATGGTAAATCTCAAGAACGCGAATTATTTCCAGTTGTGAATTCCAATCAATATAGTCATCGCTATCGAGAAATTCTATATATTCTCCGATTGCTTCATTTATGCCCGTATTTCTAGCTGCATTTTGGCCACCATTAGCCCTGTGAACAATCTTAAGTTGATTTACACAACCGAAAGTCATATTTGAAAGCAATGCAGCCGTTTCCGAATTTGAACCATCATCGACAACGACAATTTCAATTCGTGGGTCTTCATTCAAAAGAAATGGCTCTAAACATTTTCGTAAGTAATCTTTCTCAGTGTTGTATACGGGTATTATGATGCTAATGATTTTATCGTTCATCTTTTTATCGTTCACCTTAGTCTTCTATGCAAACTTATGCTATTCGCTAGATTCAATAAACTTACTGAGTGCAGAGAATTGGCATTTTGAAAGGGCTTTTTCTCGATCAACGTTGAAAGTTAGCGGGTCAGGCAACGTGTTCAAATCTAAGGATAACCATTCATCACTACTGAGATCAATCGTATTCCTTCGATTGAACCCCAAATCATCCAACACGTGCAAAGTCTTTGTGCTGTAAATAATAGGTACTACTGCAGCCCCAGCAGCTAAGCCGATAACCGTAGCATGAAACCTTGTACCTATTACAATCTCTGACATAGAAATTTCGCTTAAAATCTCTTCTATATTATCTGTATAATACAATTCTTGGATAGAAATATTAGCTTCACTAGCTTTGACAGAAATTCTCTTTACTGCCAAAGAATCCCCATCAGACCCAAAAAAAGAACATAGTATTATTTTATACTCTATATCGGCATATCGTTTGATATATTCCAGAATCATTTGTTCATATGCTTCACATTTTTCAGAAAGTCTACCGAAATGATCACAATTCTGTAGATCAATGACCGAAATAAATACCTGATGTCGCTTTGAGACATTAGGCAATCCCGCTCCAAACAAAATATCAGGGGCATATCTAACATTAGTTACACTAGAGAATTGATTAGCAGAGAATCTATCGCGGAAACATACATCTTCACAGAATTTTTCAAAGAAGCGAGTATAGAACCTAAGGAAAGACTTAGAGGAGTATGGGCCGAAATTTGCTCCCATAACATAGTAATTCTTTGCATTATTTGCTCTTACAACATCTCGAAAATATCTACGGTATTTATCTATTAACAATCGTGGATTACAACCTGAGGGTTTTTCTATATATAAAGAACCACCAATTGTGACAAGTGCATCTGCTTTGTGAATAATTAATAGTTCATCGCGCTTATTCTTAAGCCGCTTCAGTAAATTTAAGCACTTGTCATTGACGCAATGCAAGATATTGATATTGGGACAAAGCCTTTCTATGAAGTTATAAGATTGATTTGCTATTACTTGAAATTGAACCTTAGGGAAATTTGATGCAAGGGTAATTAAGAACAAGTCATCCCCAAAATTATGAGCCAGATAACAGTCGACCATTATTCGTTTCATATTCTCAACTCTGTTTCGATACAATTGATAAATTGATTAACTTTATAATCAGTTGACATTGCTTTTCTATATTGACAGCAATTTGAAACGTAGAAATTTAAATTGCTGTCAATATTTCTTAGATCTGATTCATCCCAATTGTCATTGACAACCCCAAGACTATACATTCGAATATATGATGAATTCAGAGGCACTGAAGTGGTGACAACGGGCGTCCCACTAGCTATTGATTCAACGATTGAAATCATACTATTGTCTTTTTCGGTATATACGAGCATAGCTTTAGCTTCTGAAAGATAATGCTGCAGCTTCAAATGATTTAATTGCCCCATAAAGGACACTACATTTGCTATGCCTAGTTTAGAAGTTAATTGAATTAAACTTTCTTTCTCTGGTCCACTTCCAATAATATATAGCTTGCATGATTGATTGATGCTGTAATGATACCTGGAGAATGCAATTATGATCTTATCAATACGTTTTCTTTTTATAAGTTGCGAAACAACGCAAAATGTATCAGTTTTTCCTTGTGCTAAGGAAAATATATCAAAATCAACACCATGCTCAATAATTGTGGGGGAGACATTATTGCAGTATTTTGAAATAAATTGTCGCGCCTGAGCACTTCTAGCTATCACTGGAATTCCGCGCATAAACGTTCTTGCAATAACATTATACCAAAAACGTGAAAGCAGGCCTTTGCCCATACGATTGTGCTTGGCCATTTCATGCCATATAATTGTTTTTTTACGTGCAAATATCACACAAATCAACGTATCAATAGAAAAAACTTCACTGGAAATAACGGCGTCATAGCTATTTGAAAGCAGTGTATTAATTAGCCCAAGATTCACAGGGATCCTATGTATAGGAAAAAACTTCTTGAAATAACTTTTTAGCCAAATAATTTTATACGAGCATATTGGATCATGCAAAGGTTTCCATTCTGAAGCTGCTGCAAGAGTGACGTCAATTCCTTTCCGTTCAAATGCTCTGCATAAGCTACATGCCATCGTATCTTCTATGCTATTAACTTTAGGTATCTGAGCATTCTCAGGTGTATATAAAATCGGGTTAACAAATAAAACCTTCATTTGAACTCCTAATTTTGATTAATGCATAACTATTGTTATTTTCTTGAAGCGGCAGCACATACACATTGAATGATTTTTTGAGCAACGAGGGAAAACACAGCTGTACCTACCAAGACTAAAACATACGTGAATATATACGACGTTATCCCAAATCCAAACAAATGTGGGATTCCAATAAGATTCACTATTTGAAATATAAATAGATGAGATAAATACATCTCCAAACTAATCCGACTGATAAATGAAGTGAATTTATTGGTGAACAATCTATGTTCTCTATGAATAGCAAGCATCATCCATGGAATCCATATAACTAATTGCTTTATGTTAGAAAGCCAGGAAGGAACGCTAATTACTATCAGCGGCAATACTCCAATACAGAGGATTTTAAGAAGTATTGAATTTCGTCCACTAATTCCCTCGATTTGATTTCTATAAAGAAACAGTAACCCACCAGCCACAAAAAACATTGCCTGATAAATAAATCTTCTGTCATCGATCTGTCCATCGGCCTTATGGAAATAAAATATACACGAAAGACTAAGAATTATAGACAGGGCAAAAGCAATCCAAGCTCGTGGTTTTGAACTAAGAAGAAACACAAAATAAGGAAAAAGCAAATAGAAAAGAAAAATTACACCGAGCGCCCATCCCACTCCGATAACCTGGATGTTTAAGTCAGGCAATAGATTGAAAACAAGCGAAAGATTTGCAATGCCCTCCCATAAAGAACTCGAAGCAAAGCGTTCAACAATAATATCAATAATTACTAATAAGGAAAAGAATGGTAGTATTTTTTTTATTCTTCTACTATAAAATGTTTCAACGGATATTTCGCTATTCTTGATTTTTTCAAAATACCCACAGCACATTCCGAATCCGCTAATTATAAAGAATAGGGTTACAAATATTCCAAGTTTCGAAATTGCCAAACTAATTGACGGCTCTATATCGGTATACTCGCCTTTAACATATACATGCATTGCGATAATTGAAAGTGCAGCGATACACCTGTACCCATCTATATCTCTATAAAAATTCTTTTGTATCTTTACGCTTGAACTTGTATTCATACTATTACCCAATAATCTTCCAAAATATACAAACGGCTTTAATCTCTAATATCGATCGCCATCTAAGTGCCCTGGCAATCAAATGAAGATACTCACACAGCCCATAATTCCACGGTTTAGTTTTTCCAACATAATGCAGGACATAGACATCGTTTAAATTATGTAAATAACCATAATGTTGGTACTGAGGTAACAATGTCACAAATTGGTTATAAGACTCGGGTAAATGAAGTTTCGAAATCTGTGGCCAATCTGAATAGTACCAATTTATTACATCCTGATCCCCAATTCCTTTTCCATTAAGCATCTGATTAAGAAACTCACTAGATAGAAGCGCGATTAATTCTTCCTCAAGTTGTTTCTTAGGATGTACTACCATTAATCCAGAATTTAACTTAACCCAAGAATTGTCGAACATATTGCCAGCTTGAACACTGGTCATATGTTCTAGGGAAAATAAACTATCGATATTTTGAATGATTATCATATCGGAATCTAGATATATTATTTTATCGAATTGTTCGAGTCCAAATATTCGTAATTTGAAAAGAGTGTTACTCCAATTAGGTGACTGGTTTAGTGTGTTTTGTTTTCTAATGTAGTCATTAATTTCAACATGTTCAGCAAAAATGACAGATACATCAGCATTTTTTAAATGTCTAATACAATTTTCTGACACAGAAAGAGGATCCACAAGCACGTTGAGGTTATATTTTGACGCCACCATGTGCAGGGACTTATTTAGCGCAATTACTCCTGGAACGTAAGTATCGTCTGTACAAATTGTAATATATGAAAACATACATTCTCCTAGCTCGGTAAATTCTTTCTTCTAGAATTCATTTCAATAATCGCATAATTAATTCCGGTGTCATTTTTACAAGTTCCATGAACTAAACCAAGCAATATATACATTACTTCCCATGCAAATATCGCACTAATTGAATCTGCTGTTATTAAATTGATTAATTGGAAGATTATGAGTATTACACAGTATATATTTGTCCATGCAATATTCATCATGCACGTAATAAATACAATAACTGCAATAGGTGATAGCTCTAAGCACAGCCGAATCAAATACATCTCTAGACTGTGACCCAGTGTTGCTTCCACTGAACCATAGCCAAAAGATTTATAGTTGTTTATAAATAATTCAGTTAGAAAATGAGCTCTTCCCATTGATAGATATTTCAAATTGTAGCCAAAGATTTGAACATCCGGACTAAATGGTAACAATAGATATAAATATATAATTGTTATTAGTGTAAGAACAATTACCAATAAGAATCTATAGCCTCTTGGAATGGCCTTTCTTGTATTAATGATTTTTGGAAGAACAAAGGCGAGTAGGGCAAAGATCATTGCAAGTCTTTTAAATGTAGCTATAGCAAACAAAAATGAAGCAATTGTATCGATTTTATTGTCGCGAATATAGCAGAAAAAGAAGCACAGCATAATTGATAAAGCTGCGAAATCGTTAGACTCAAGGGGCGAAAGCGATTTTGAATAATCTGATGCTGATATAATTTCTTGTATAGTCGTTCCTTTTAAAATTAGTTGGATAACGTATCCACATATTGAAAAATATAATGCTATTCGCATCCCTTTAACAATATCTCCACTATCAAGGGTGTTGAGCACGACATATGCAAATATCATTGGCGTAAAGAGATTTAATAAATCTCTTATCTGCCATGCTGCATAATTCCTTCTGTATATGATTAACACACACGTAAAAAATGCTATAGCTGCAAATAGTGCAAACAATTGCTTAAATTCATTCCAAAAGTTATCGAATCTCCGATTTTTTATCATATAGCCCAGGCCAAAAAAAATTACACCGCCCATTGCCATATACTTAGAATTTGTAATTAACCCTTTTTGACCTAATGTAATGAATATTCCATCTGTTAACGCCTTAGCTATGAACGTTAGCAGAAAGAATGAATAGGTCAGTTGTTTATATACATCAAGTTCCAGACTTCTTATATGTTTTTTTTTCTTCTCTTCTAAATTCTTATCAGTCATATTATCAGCCACTTTATCAATATTCACTCTATAGACTTATATGTTTCACATGTGCGAACTAAACATCACCCAGAAAGCGTTGTATTAGTCAGCGTTATTCTTTATACCCGCGATAATCCAAGAATTCCAATCTTTATTTTCAACTGTAAGCTGCGCTAACACCGTTTAATTTCGATTTCCTTCTGATATATTTCAACAAGACGCTCCATGAAATGACTTTGGTCACAGTTCTCCACCACGTAGTCACGGCAGCGACCTTGCATAGCGCGATACGCGTCAAGGTCACCACAAAACGACACGCCTCGAATAATCGCCTTAGTAAGCGATGAGACGTCACCTGGCTCGCACAAGAAACCTGTCTCCCCTTCGGACACCAGCTCCGGAATGCCGCCGATGCGAGACCCCACGACGGGCGTGCCCGCCGCAAACGCCTCGATTACCGAGAACGGCATGTTCTCCCGGCACATGGAGTTCGTGACCGCGAGAGAGGCTCGCCCGACGTAGTTCTGCAGTCTCTCGCTCCTCTGGTAGCCGACAAGCTCGACGGAGCAGCGAGGGCCTAACGAGCGGACCTTATCCTTCAACGCCCCGAACTCAGGTCCGTCTCCAGCGATTACCAAGCGCCAGCCCTGAAGGAAGGGCATGGCTGCGAGAAACGCATCCAAAAGCATGCCGACGCCCTTCTCCTTGGAAATGCGCCCGAAATAGAGAAGGTAGGGGTGTTCTCGATCAGTCTGATCCAGTCCGCCCGTACGAGCGCGGTCGAGAATGGCGTCGCTTGCAAAGTTTTGCAGAACAGTAACCTTGTCCTCGGGCCACCCACCCTCCAAGAGCTTCTCAGCCATGAAGCGCGATGGGGCTATGACGCGATCAATTCGGTCATTCATATGCCTCGACCGGTTGAAGAAAGCCTCGAGAGCTGCAAGCGCGCTCTTGGAACGAGAACCCTTGATGCATTTGTTCTCGATGCAGTGCCGGTAGCGCCCGTCCTCCAGACAGCGGTCGCAGACCCTGCCCTGCCCGTCAAGCATGAGATAGCCAGGGCAAATGGTAACGTAGTCATGCGCCGTGTAGACCACTGGGATGTGGTGCTCATTCAAGTACGGCACATCCAGAATGGACAGGGTTATCTGCCGGTGCACGTTGTTGAGGTGGATGACGTCTGGGCGGAAGTCATCGCAAAGCGCTTGAAAATTGCGCTTCGCCTCAAACGAGTAGACCAACGCGAGGCCGTCTGCAACCGCCTTGAAGGGGTTTCTAACGTCGTTGTACTCGCGCTGGGTAACGAAGTACCTCTCCTGATCGCACGAAAGATTGTTAGGGTGGTGCATAGAGAAGTAGGCAACTTCATGGCCCATGTCCTGAAGGGCAGAGCCGATTTCAAAGTAATACGTCTCGGCCCCACCCTTGCGATAGTGGAACTTGTTGACGAGCAGTACTCTCACTGATCTCCTCCGTAGAGCTCGAGCGTCCAGCGAACGACGTTGTCCCAGCCGAAGGATTCGCGGGCGCGCATCCGTGCGGAGTCGCCTTTCACCTCGGTTTCCTCCGGGTTTGCAAGAAGGAAGGCGAGAACCCCTCGCAGCCCTTCTGCGTCTCCCTTGGGGAACGTGATCCCCGTCCCCCCGGTCACGTCCGCGCACTCGGGGATGTCGCTCGTGACGCAGCAGCGCCCGTACGCCATGGCCTCCAAAAGGCTCATCGGCATGCCCTCCACGTCGGAGGGCAGCACGTAGCAGTAGGCGTTGGAGTAGAGCTCCTCCAGGGCCTCCCCCTGGACGAAACCCGTCAGGATGATCCGTGGGTCGCCGGCGGCGAGCCGCTCGATCTCGTCAAGGTACTCAGAGGTATCCGATGACCCGCCGGCGATGACCAAGCGCTTGTCGGTGTCGAGACCGCGGAAGGCCTTGATGAGAAGCTCGGGGCGCTTCTCGGGCACGATGCGTCCGAGGAAGAGCACATAAGAGCCTCGTGAGAGCCCCCAGCGCTCGGCGATGACGCGCGCGGGACGCGGCTCCTTGGGCTCTATGCCGTTGGGGATGAAGCGGGTCTCACGTCCATACACCTCTCTGAAGTAGCTCTGGGCCGAGCGGGAGAGCACGATGACCTCGTCGGCGCGACGGGCGGCGTTCCTCTCCCCCATCTTGATGTAGGCGCTCGCCAGCTTGCCCCACTTGGCACGCTGCCAGTCGAGCCCGTGGATGGTCGAGACCGTGCGGATTCCCGCGCGACGCGCGAGCGGCAGCGGGACGCAAGGGCCCTCGGCGTGGTAGTGAATGACGTCAGGATGGTCCTTGATCGCCGCAAGCGTAGCAAAATAGCTTGAACTCAGTGCCGCCATGCCCTTGGCATCTATGGTACGGACCGGCACCACGCGGACGCCGTCGAGCTCGTAGGGCTCGCTCGGCGCAGGCCTGCCGTTGACGTCGGTACCCGAGCGGTCGTAGCAGGTGACCTCGTGGCCGAGCACCGCCATACGGCGAGCAAGCTCGGTCACCACCACCTCCACGCCGCCCTCGCGCGACCCCGTGCGCTTCTGTCCGATCATCGCTATGCGCACGCTCTACTCCCCCTGGAAGGTAAGGACACAGCCCACGGTCTGGATAATAAGCTTGAAATCGGTCCAGAGACTGCACTTCTTGATGTAGAGAAGGTCCAGGTCGACCCACTCGTCGAAAGTGATTGAGTCGCGGTTTCTGCGCGTCTGCCAATAGCAGGTAATACCCTGCTTCACGAGAATGCGCTGGCGCTGGTACGGCGTGTACTCCGCGACCTCGGAGGGCAATGCGGGCCTAGGACCCACCACCGAGAGGTCGCCCTTCAGGACATTGACGAACTGAGGCAGTTCGTCGAGCGAGACGCGACGCAGCACGCGGCCCACGCGTGTCACGCGCGGATCGTCACGCATCTTGAAGACAGGCCCGGTCTTCTCGTTGAGGGCTCTGAGCTCTGCGAGGCGCTCCTCGGCGTCAGCAAACATGCTCCGAAACTTGTAGATGGTGAACTCCCGCCCGTCCTTGGTGACCCTCTTCTGCCTGAAGAGGACAGGGCCCTTCGGGTCGTCGAGCTTGACGGCGATAGCAACAATGGCGAAGAGCCAACAGAAGCAGATCAGGACTATCAAGCTGAAGATGATGTCGAAGGCGCGCTTGACGAAGCGGTATGCGTAACGCCTCGAGAGCCTCTCGGCGGCGGCCACGACCTCGGGGTCGTATCCCTCAGTGTCAGTTGCATTGGCCATCATGGAGTCATGGCAGCAAAATGCTTCGCTTTGGCCACCGGTGAGATCGCCGAGCTCAATCAAGGCGTCATCGTCCCGGGCCGTGGCAGCCGCGGTCCTCCTCATGACGTCATTCGTCATCTATGCCACCACCATAAAGACTTTGAAAGGAGCCGCATCACAGGCGCAGAGAGGCCGTCCCAGGCGGCCCCGTGACCCTCGAAAACGGCGAAATACAGGTATTGAAAACTGCTAGAATGGGCTTGCGTAACCAGGAAAGGTACCGGGTCTGCTTGGCAGGGAAGCAACGTGTTGGCCTTGAATTGCTCGAGTGACGCGTCGATAGCCTCCCCTCCATCATGACCAGTATGCGAATAATGACCAAATAATTCCATTTTCAAAGTCTCAAACCCTAATTTGCGTTTTTACAAGCGTCTCAGCACTTCATTTGTCTTATTAGAATCTATAGTGCCGCTCGACCGTTAACTCTTCTTGGATACAAACATCGATGCTCATGCCAACTCAGAAAACAGAAGTACTTAAGAACGGCTCTTTGCATATTTCTAAGTTCTCAGCTCTCACCAACGCACGCAAACGACATGGCGACCACATCGCACACGAACGCCGCGCTCCGTCACTCCTCAGCAACCGGCGTGTAAAACACATCAAGCACCGTCTGATAGACACTCGCCTGATCCAGCTCATACTCCACATACTGGACACCCTTCGAAGGCGTACCAGCAAGCGTAGTCACATCAAGACTGTCCATACCATGCTCAACGAGCAAGCTTGCCAGATAGGCAAACTCACTTGCCCCGAGATTAGTGAATCCATACTCAAGCGCCGTCTGATACAGTCCGATAAGTACCGCGGGATCACCCTTCGCAGCGGAAAGAGCCTGCGAGAAGAACGCCTGCAAATACTGCGATTGTCGTGCCTGACGATCGAGCGAACTCTCCAAATACGAAGTGTCGCGATACTGCACATATCGCATCGCCTCATATCCGTAAAGCGTCGTCTCTACACCCTCGATAATTGATGTGTCGGGAATCGTAGCCAACGGCGTCAACGTCACGCCACCGATGGCATCGTTAAGAGGACCGATGCCGCTCATGTCGAGCGCCACATAGTAATTCATGGGCATGTTGTACAGGATACGAGACACCGCACGAACGACATTGTCTGCACTCGTCCCGTATCCATCGCCGTAGCTGAACGACAAGGCAAGCTGCATCCTATCCTGGCCGATAAATGCATCGCCAACCTTCTCATCCACATCCACCATGGTGTCACGAGAAATACCGATGACACGCATGCCGCCCGTCTCGGTATCGAATGCCACCACCATCACGGCATCAGCCTGTCCGGCAGCACCGGTGACGCTCACATCAGCGCGACGGTCGTATCCCATGACAACGATTGAAACGATGTTCTCGTTGTAGCGATACGTCGTGCCGTTGTACTCAACCGTCAAACCCTTGTCTTCAGTGGAGGCATCTTCTGCCGTCTGAATGTCTTCCGGATTAGATGCTTCACGAATCGCCGATGCGCCTTGATCGACCATGAATCGCAGGGCAAGGGCAGTACCACCGCCCGTGACCAGCAAAACGGCGACAACGATAATCGCAATCTTTGCCGGAAGAGGCATCTTGCGGCGCCTTCTACGTTTCGTCCCTGCGTGGTTGGTTTCCGGCAATTCAGAGATTACCGCGAAGCCAGAACCTCCACCGGACACATCGCGAGAAGAACGTTCTAGCTGAGATGTCTCCTCCGCTGTGCGCACAACTACCTTCGAGCTTTCACCGCCCTGAGGCTCGTTGCCATCTTGGGTGGTTGCCGCGCGCTTGAAACGCTTTCCTCTGACAGGGGCTTCTTCCACCGCAGGAGAATCAGGCTTCCGTTCTGAGGCCACTACACCGCCCAGATCCGACGAAACCGTAGCATCAACCATCTGTTGTGAAGATGGCTGCTTGAAGTGACGTCCTGCGTGTCGCGAAGTATTATCGTTATGCATGGGGTCAAAATCCACACCCGATGTCATTTTGCTTCCCATGTCATTAGGATGTTTGCTGGTCGTCAACAAGTACCCCTGTCACGATATAGCGATTTCCGCTCGCAGATCCTTCAGTGGGGCAAGTGCTCAACTGCACGATTTTGTCGTCGACGCTGAGCGTAGCCCCCTCGCGAACATTCACCACCATGGATGTGGGAGCGAGCACGAAATTGAAGTACTCCTGCCGCACGTCCACATCACTCATATTGAAGCTGTTGAGGATGTGGCGGTCATCATAGCGATACGCGGAAATGATGCGATACGTCAGGATGTGACCCGGCGTATAGATGTACATCTCCTCATGCTCATCGAAGAACGTTTTGTCCTCGAACCGGTGAAGCGTGCCGAACATCATGCCATCGATGGAGTTATGCCCGTACAGCACCGTCACCGGATCTGAAAAGTCAGTCGCGTTCATGCTCTGACTATAGACGGTCCCGTACTCCGAAAACTCCCCATCGAGATTACGGCGCAGGTAGTAGTTGTCATCCACCTGGCTCTGCGCAACGGGGTAGTCGACATTCGTCCCAGGGATAGTAATCCATGCATACACATCGGGATTCTCAGCCTGGAGCGCAGCGAAGTCAATGGGATTGGCGGGCAGATCCTCAGTAGTTTCTTCCTCGGCATCTTCCTCGGGCCTTGCCAGCTCCTGCTGGCGCTCGATATCCCGCTCGGCAGACATATGGGAAGAAACAAGGTAGAACGCACCTGCCCCGGCAATCAGCACAAGGACAATAAGGGCACCAACCAACAGGATGATGCCCTTACGCTTACCCGTGGTTTCGTTCTCAGACGATTCTGACGTTGAATTCTTATCCACGCGGTCCTCAATCCGTTGTCTCTACTGGACACGGTGCTACCGGCTATGAACTCCAGGATGCATGAACATGCGCAGCGAAAACCTACTTGGAGATCTTCTTGCGAAGCTCGACGGCGACAGCGGCCGCGCCGGCAGCGGCGGCAGCGGTCACGCCAGCGATCGGAAGAATGACAACGCCGGTCGCCGGAGAAGTGGCCGAGGTGTCCTTCACGGTGCCGGTGGTACCGGCAGCAGAAGTGGAACCGGTGGAAGCGCCATCAGCGGAAACCGTGGACTCGTCGACCACGATACTGAAGACGGACAGACGGTCGACATCGAGCGTGACTGTACCATCGGAAGCAACGGTCGTCTCCACGACCTCGCTGGTACCATCGCTGTGGGTGATGTACACCGTCGCCTTTGCACCGGCATACTGGGCGCCAACAGAGAAGGTCAGCGTCAGCTTGGTGAACTGGACGTCGCCCACGGCAACGACCTCGAAGCTCGCCAGCGGCGTCACGCCAGCAGGTACATTGCTGGCAACGGTGGAAACCGGTTCAACCGAGATGTAGCCGCTACCGCTTGCGCTCGTCACGTCACCCGAAACAGAGAGGGCAACGTTCGTGTTCGGAGCGGTCACCGTCGTGCCGTTCGGGCTATTGAACTGGGCCGCCATCGCAACGCCCGGCAGAGACGCCATAAGGACCATTGCGGTAGCGACAACCGACAATACCTTCTTCTTCATCGGCCATTCCTTTCTATCCGTAAAGCGAAACCCTTGTTTCGCTTAAACGACTTATGCAGGAAGAATCTCTCTCCTCCTGCCGTCTAGGTTTTCCTGACAATCTCGACGCCAACCTTGACAACCTTGACGCGCCCCAGTAGGCGCACCTCGATGTAGGCGAGCTGCTTGTGCCGGTCGATCTTCACGATCTGCGACTCAAGGCCGACGAGCGGTCCCTGCGTGATAACGACGCGGTCGCCCTCGATAAACCCGACCGATGGATCCACCACACGTGAAGTCCCGGTCAGCTTATCAAGCCACTGCGTCTCATCGGCGCTGAGGGGAACGATTCTGCCGTTTTGCGCAAGCACCCGCGCGAACGCGGGCGCCTCTCGAATAACACGGGCAATATCCTCGATATCCGTCATTGAGGATTCGATAAATACGTAGCCCGGCGTCAGGAGCTGTTCTGTCATCTCCCAGGTGCCTTTGATCCTTTTCTTGAAACGATATCGCGGCACGAAGAGCTTTCCCCGCAGCCGATCGCCCAAAAGATGCTCGAGCTCTGCCACGGTCTTGTGCTCCCGGCCGGTTACAACCTGCAACACATACGTACGCATGGCATCACCCCCTTGCTCGAATTCCAGCTCAAGCAAGGCTCCGCCCACGGCGAGCCTAAGCGCACACGGCATATTCATTCCCCCGTGGAGACACAACGCGCGCCAGGCGACGATTGCTCACCATCGAGATATGTCATGCAGATTCCCTGCACAAGGCAGTTATCTGCCATAAAGAGACCATGCGTAACGTGGCGGTCTCCTTGCGGCGGATAACTGACTGACTCCCCTACCTGCTGGCCGGTCCACCCAGCCGCTCGCCATAACGCCCCTTCACCTTCTCGAAGGTTCGGTAGTGAGCCGGGCAGTGGGCGTCGCTCGCGATAAGGCGATAGAGCCCCTCGTCGAGCAGATGCTTTGCTGATCGCCGCGTCCGATCGAAGGGTGAGAGCGCGGCGAAGTCAGCCGACGCGCACAGCGCGCATCCCTGACGGACCAGACGCCTTGCCACCTCCGGATCCTGCTGAATGGCCCGATAGCGCTCGGGATGCGCGATGATGACGCTGTAACCCCGTCCACGCAGCTCGAAAATGGTCTGCTCGAACATGCGGTACTCCCTGGAATCCGCACCGACGGGGAGTTCGAGAAGGAACTCCCGCGTGCCCTCGAATGCCAGCCGATCGGCCCACTCCATCCCAAGCTCCATGAACTTGTTGTGGTACACCTCAAAGCCCAAGCTGAGGGGGAAGCCGTCGGCATGGGCCCGAAGCCGCTCAAAGGCCTCGCACATCGCGTTATAGTCGAAGTACGGGTCGCGACAGTGGGGCGTGCACACGATTTCGGTGATGCCGGCGGATTTCGCCGCCCGTAGCATCTCGAGGCTCTCCTCCAGATCGCGCGCACCGTCGTCCACACCGGGAAGGATATGGCAATGCATGTCTCTCATGCCTTACCGCCTCACACCGAGCGGCCGGGTGCCATCCGCTGACCGACCGTACCGCTATGCCTGCCGACCGGCTGCACCACCGGCTCGACACCCGCGGCAGCACTCGAATTCGTTACGAGAGATGCATACTCGAGCGTTGCGCCGGGATCAGCCTTACGTACCTGCTTTGGCTGAGCGACAACAGGTTGGGCGGCGACTTTGTTCATGTCGACACCCTGGTCCTTCGGAAGTGACGGGCCCTCATGACCGCTGCCCCCAGCTGACCCGCGCTTGCCATCCTTGCCGTAATAGGAGTAATAACTGTTGGTCTCCATATCACACATGTTCATGACGACACCCGCCACATGCGCACCGGCCTTCATGAGCTGATCGTATGCGGCAACGAGCTCGCCGCGCTTGACGAAGTTCTCGCGCACGACCATCACGGTCGTATCGGCAAGCTCGGCGATGACGGCAGCGTCGACGAACGCCCCCACTGGCGGCGTATCCAGCAGCACGTAATCGAATTTCTGCTCCATGACGCTCATAAGGCTACGGAAGCGCATGGAGGACAGGATGTCGGAGGGATTCGGAATCTGAGGCTCGGAATCGAGGAAATAGAGGTTACTCCACTTGGTCTGGACGACCGCCTGCTCCAGCTCGACCTTGCCGGACAGCACGGCATAGATTCCAAAACGGGCGGTCGTACCCAGAACATGAGCTGCAGAGCGATTCCTCATATCGCATTCGACCACCAGCACGCGCTTGCCGCTTGAGGCAATAGCGCGAGCAAGGTGATAGGTGACCGTTGTTTTGCCTTCATCAGCAACCGAAGAGGTCACGACGATGGACTTGATCGGCTTATCCACACCGCCGAAGCGGATGTTCGCCAGAAGCGTGCTCGCAGCATTTTGCAGAGCGCGCTCGTCGGCATCAGCGTTCCTTCTGCGTCCCATGCGCTATCGACCTCCCTTCACCTGGGGAATGCGCCCGATCACGGGCAGACCCAACAGCTCCTCGACCTGCTCCGCATTACGAACGCGCGTGTTGAGCATGTCGACAAGAACAACAATCGCCACAGCGGCGAGCAGACCGGCCATGAAGGCAACGGCAACGTAGAGCACACGGTTCGGGCCGCTCGGGCTGTTGGGCACAGAGGCGAGGTCGACGATGTTCACGCTCTCGACGTTCATGACTTCCTGAGCGATCGACGACACGTTGGTTGCCAGGGCATTGGCAATATCCGCCGCGACCACGGGGTTCTCGCCCGTCACGGATACCGACAGCACGCGCGTCGTGGTCTCGCTTGAAACGGAGATGTCGAAGTCACCGAGATTTTCGAGGCCTAGCTCTTGCGCCGCATCAGCCACCACACGGTTGCTCGTCAGCAAGGTGGCAACGTCGTTGGTGATCATCTGACTGGCGGACAGGTCCGTGGACAGAGCCGATCCGCCCTGATCCTCCGATGACGCAAGCACGTACATGCTCGTGACGGCCGTATATTCGTCTGCCATCATGAAATACGCAACGAAGAACATGGCGACCGCGCACACCACGGGAAGCACGATCACGAATTTGAGATGCTTCCGAAGAAGCGTGAGCAACTCGAGGAGCGTCATGCGACATCACTCCCCCAGCCCATGCGTCCAGGTGCGCACATATTGATTTGTCGGGTGGATTCCAAGAGAGGCAGTGCCGTGCTCTCATGTACCGGGAATGAGAAAACCGCTCCGCAGGATACTCCGCAAGCAGCGCGAGCACCTACCGTATGGAGCGACCCCCACCCATTACGATTTTTTGTTTGCTGAGGCGAAGCCACGGGCTGCTCTCCTCTACTCTCTTCCGAACGGATGCGAACAAAGTCTCGGAATCCGATCATATCACACATGAGACCTTACCGCATTCAAACGTAAACTATACGTACCTTCAGTCCATAACCATAGCATAGAACCAAGAAAAGTGCGATTTGATAGCACAGGGGTAACATATGGCCTTCTGTAGCTCGATATGACCAACTACGCGACAATCCACGCAGCATGTTGCCAAAGACATGATATCGGCTCCGACCTGCTGATACCAGGTAAGTTTACGGTAAGCACTTGTCCTCATCGGGGACGGGGCAGTTCGGTGCCATCGGGGCGCAGCCGCGCCCCGATGGCACCGAACTGCCCCGTCCCCGATGAGGATACGGCGCGCTATCCACACGCAGCAAGAAGCCCCGCGCAGGCAGGGGCTTCGGTGGTCCGTATGGGTAAACGGCGCTTTACGCTACTTCTCCAGGTAGGCTGACGGCGCTGCGGGCACGCCGCGCTTCCACTCGATGGCGTTCACGATGAAGAACACCACGACGGAGACCGCGCAGCCGAACACGACGGGCAGGATACCGAACAGGAAGTCGCCGCCGGAGAGGATCTGCCAGAAGACGAAGCCGATGGTGCCGCCGATCAGCGAGATGATACCGGAGTTCTTCGTGGCGTTCTTCACCACGAGACCCAGGCCGTAGGCGGCAAACGGGCCGGCGCAGCGAATACCGAACGCGAACGTGTTCATGGTCACGATTGGGACGCCGAACATCGAGATGCCGATGGCGATAATCGCGAACACGACGTTGCAGGCGCGGGTGTAGAACACCGTCTGCTTATCGGTGAGCTTTCGGCCGCCGTACTTCAGGTACAGGTCGTTCATGATGATGGTCGACATGCACAGCAGGTTGGAGTCGGCCGACGACATGGTGGCGCAGATGATGGCCGCGCAGACGATGCCGGCGACAAACTCGGGAGCGTGCGTCGTCGTGACCTCGAGCATGGCGTTGGCGCCGGCATTCGGCAGATCGGGCATGGTGGCGGCGGCGCACAGGCCGAGCAGGGTCGGGAAGAACGCCATGGCGGCCATGAGGACGGCGGACAGCCAGGCGGCGTGCGTGGCGGTCTTCTCGTCCTTGGCGGACTCGAAGCGCGAGACCATCTCGGGGCCGGCCAAGAACGTGCAGAAGTAGTTGAAGATGTAGCCGATGATCGTCACGACGCCGATGGTCGTGAAGTCGAGCTTCGCCGGCGGCAGGGCCGCGGACACGGCCTCCCAGCCGCCGCAGCCGTTGATGACGATCGGCGTCGCGATGGCGAGGCCGACGAGGATGACGCAGAACTGGATGAGGTCGGCCACCTGGTCGGCGATCATGCCGCCGAACGTGGTGTAGAAGATCACGACGAAGCCCGCGGCGACGAGTGCGACGTTCGTGGGGATGCCGAGCAGTGTGGAGACGACGCTTCCGGCGGCGGCGATCTGCGAGGAGGTCAGGCAGAACAGCGACAGGACCGACAGCACAGCGGTGATGGAGCTCGACACGTTGCCGAACCGGCGCCCGACGACTTCAGGAATCGTCACGGCCATGGTCTTGCGAATCTTCGGCGCGAAGTACGCGAGCGGGATCATGGCGATCGACGCAGCGAGCACGTACCACACGGCGCTGATGCCCCAGTCGCCATAGGCGCGCTGCGCGAGACCGGTGGTGGAGCCGCCGCCGATGTTGTTGGCCGACAGCGAGAACGCGACGAAGAACAGGCCCATCCTGCGGCCCGCGATCATGTAGTCCTCGCTGCTCTTGATGTTGAGCTTGCCGACGATGAAGCCGATGCCCAGCATGACCACAAGGTAGACCACTACGATGACCAGCGCTTGAGTCTGAAGATGCATGTCATCCCCTCTTCCCTTTTCCGATGACGTGATACAGGCAATAAGAATTTATTGCATCTGATAATGAAATCTTAGAACTATCATCACCGTTTGAACCCATTTGATGGGTGAACGGTCGCTTGGGACACGCGAATGTAACAAAGGGGCCGGGCCGCGATCCGTTGCGCTACGGAATCGCGACCCGGCCCTTTATGCACCTTGGCTGGATAGACGGACTACTTCAACACGAGGTTCACGAGCTTGCCCGGCACGCAGATGGCCTTGACGAGCGTCTTGCCCTCGAGCCACTTGGCGGCAGCCTCCATGGCGGCCTGCTGCATCTGCTCGGTCGTGGCGTTCGTGGGCACCGTGGTGTGCGCGCGCATCTTGCCGAGCACCTGGACGGCGATCTCCACCTCGTCCTCGACGGTCTCCGCCAGATCGAACGCAGGCCAGCTCGCCGTGTAGGCGTAACTGTCGTGGCCGAGCGCGGCGTGCCACAGCTCATCGGCCCAGAACGGGCAGATCGGCGCCATGACCGACACGATGTCGGTGGCGACCAGCTGGCAGAGCGCGCCGTCGAGCTCCTCACCCGCGTTGATATAGGCGCTCGCGGCGTTCACGAGTTCCATGATCGCCGAGATGGCGGTGTTGAACTGCTGGCGGTCGAAATCCTCGGTGCACTTGGCGATCGTGCGATGGCGCTCGCGGTAGAGCTTGAGCGCGGCGGCGGACAGTGTGCCCTTATCGAGCGCAGCGTCGGCATCGGCGGCGTTCGCGAGCGTCCAGACGATGCGCCACGCGCGCTTCAGGAAGCGGTTCGCGCCGGCGACCGCGTCCGGATCCCAGTCGAAGTCCTTCTCGGGCGGCGCGATGAAGAGGATCGCCAGGCGCATCGTGTCGGCACCGTAGGGCTCGATGACGCTCGAGGGCGGCACGACGTTGCCCTTGGACTTGGACATGGTCTCGCCGTTCTCGTCCTTCACCATGCCCTGGCACAACAGGTTCGTGAACGGCTCGTCGACGTCGAGCATGCCCATATCGCGCAGCGCCTTCGTGAAGAAGCGCGAGTACAGCAGGTGCAAGATCGCGTGCTCGATGCCGCCGATGTAGTTGTCGACGGGCATCCAGCGGTCGGCCGCCTCGCGCGAGAACGGCAGCTCCTCGTTATGCGGGTCGCAGTAGCGCAGGTAGTACCAGCTGGAGCACGTGAAGGTGTCCATGGTGTCCGTCTCGCGGCGGGCGGGACGGCCGCAGACCGGACAGGTCGTCTCGTAGAACTCCGCGCACTCGGCGAGCGTCTCGCCCGCGCCGAGGTCGAGGTTGTCGGGAAGCATGACCGGCAGCTGGTCCTCGGGCACCGGCACGATGCCGCAATGCTCGCAGTGGATGGCCGGGATGGGGTTGCCCCAGTAGCGCTGGCGGCTGATGAGCCAGTCGCGCAGGCGGTACTCCACCTTGCGGCGACCGGTGCCGGCGGCCTCGAGGTCGGCGACGATGGCCGCCTCGCCCTCGGAGTGCTTGCCGCCGCGCATGCCGGTGTACTTGCCGGACTGCACGAGGGTACCCTCGGCGGCATGCGCGCTGTCCCAGTCAACCGTCTCGGCATGATAGGTGTCGATGGACTCGCCGGCCTCCTCGAGCGCAGCGAGCTCGTCGTCCATGAGGATGATCGGCACGATGGGCAGGTCGTACTTGCGGGCGAACTCGAAGTCGCGCTGGTCGCCGCAGGGCACGGCCATGACCGCACCGGTGCCGTAGTCGGAGACGATGTAGTCGGCGACCCACACGGGCACCTTCGTGCCGGAGACCGGGTTCACGACGTAGCGACCGGTGAACGCACCGTGCTTCTCGAGCGTGCCCTGGGCGCGCTCGACGGCGGAGATCTTTTTCGCGCCCTCGACGATCGCCATGACGTCGTGCTCGTACTCGGTGCCGCACACCAGGTCGTGAAGACCCTCGTACTCGGGAGCGAGCAGGAAGAACGTGCAGCCGAACAGCGTGTCGGCGCGCGTCGTGAAGACGGTGATCTTGCCCTCGTCGCCCTCGATGGGGTTGCCCTCGGCGTCGCACAGCGTGAAGTCGACCTCGGCGCCCTCGGAGCGGCCGATCCAGTTCGCCTGCATCTGCTTGACGCGCTCGGGCCAGCCGGGCAGCTTCTCCAGGTCGTCGAGCAGCTCCTGGGCGTAGTCGGTGATCTTGAAGTACCACTGCTCCAGGTCGCGCTTCTCGGGCTCGGAGCCGCAGCGCCAGCACTGGCCGTCGGTCACCTGCTCGTTGGCGAGCACCGTCTTGCAGGTGGGGCACCAGTTGACCGGGCTCTTCTTGCGGTAGACGAGGCCGCGCTCCCACATCTTCTCGAAAATCCACTGGCCCCAGCGGTAGTAGTCGGGGCTGCAGGTCTTCACGAGACGATCCATGTCGTAGGAGAAGCCCATGCGCTTCATGGTGGCGAGCGCCTGGTCCATATTCTTATAGGTCCACGCGGCGGCCTGGGTGTTGTGCTTGATGGCCGCGTTCTCGGCGGGCAGACCGAAGGCGTCGAAGCCGATCGGGTGCAGCACGTCGAAGCCGCGCATGCGCGCCTGGCGCGCCATGGCGTCGCCGATGGTGTAGTTGCGCGCATGGCCCATGTGCAGATCGCCCGACGGGTACGGGAACATCTCCAGCACGTACTTCTTCGGTTTGTTCGGATCGATGTCGACCGCGAAGACGTTGTCGCGGTCCCACGCCTCGATCCACTTGGCCTCGATCGCAGCCGCGTCGTAGGCGGGGATCTCCTTATGGTCGGTGCAGTCGCACATACGGGCTCCTTTGCGGATACGGCGAAACGAAAAGCACGGCCCCGTCCGCCGTCGATACGGTAACGTTCCAGATTCTAGCAAAACTGCATGGACCGCACGCGACGACCCGGTTATTTAAAGATCGATGGGGCGCACGGGCGCGGGCTTGCGGGTGCCCGGCCCCGCCCGGCAGCCATAAATCGCGCCCAACCGCCCTGGCCGCCCTTCGCGCGGAGGGTGACGCCGGTCCATGTGCAACGTATTACCGTTATTAGGTTGGCCAGATTCAACGCTCGTACTCACGGCATTCAAGGGGGCCTCGTTTTCGCAGGTAAATCACGTGCAGGGGTTCGTTTGCGGTGGCCAGGTCCCCAAAGGTCGAAATCGGGCGCCTAATACCGTCAATACGTAGCAGTCGCCTTGTCATCCTCCTCCCCCGGCAAGACTCCCGCCACGGGAAACACAGGCTTGCGGGTTTCGCTGGCGGAGCTGCAGACGTTACGGCTGCATGCGAGAAGCAAGGAAGACGCATAGGCAGGGCGCCGGCGCTGCACGCGTCCGCGCACCCGCAACGAGCGCGCCAGCTGCAGGATGCATTGACCAGCGTTTCTAGAAGGGCATCCGGGATACCACGACCTCCTGCCACACCCGCTCCTGGCGTTCGCGGTACTCCGCAAGAAGGCGTCTTCCCTCCGCGCTGCCGCGGGCGACCTGCAACGGGGGCCGGCTCCGGAGCTTCAGGGCACGTCGGGCGCGATCACCCAACAGCCGAAGGTAGGTGATGTCATCTAGGTCGGTGGTGGATACCGAGAAATGGAGAAGGTTATCGACCGTGGCGATGGAGTTCGTCCGCCGCCGGTCCTCGAGGGCTTTCTCTGAGCCCGCATGCACAGAGTCGGCATCGTAATCGAACGCAACGGCAAGGAGCCCGCCGTCGATCAGGGACCGCGAGATCAAAATGTCCGGATAGCGCTCCTCATAGCGCGCATGCCCCAGCATATCGACGCCCCCGAACACCCGGACACGCGGGTTCATCGTGACATCCCCCAGGCTCATGCCCCCGAAACGAACGGGCATGCCATAAAACAGCGCCAGCCCCGATTCCTTGGGAGACCGCGAGCGCTCCCACACGAAATCGAGCGCGGCCGCCGCCCGTTTGCGGCCGCAGACGCGAGCCGCTCGCTCGACATAGTTCCTCAAGCGCGCGACCGTCGTCACGCGAGCATCGGAGCTCTGGCGCTGCAGCACGCCGCCCACAGAGAAGGGATCGAGTCGGTAGTCGGCGCAAAGCGCCATGCCGACATACGCTGCCATCTGCATCGATGCCCCGTAGGCGAGCTGGACATACGTCAGCTCCGGGCTGGTGACGTAGAGCTCCACGTCAATGGAGCCGCTCGGGACCTGAATGAACGATCCGGCCGGTAGGTCGCACGTGCAGAGATGGGCGACCGCATCGGCGTTGCGGCGCAGGTCGCCCGGCCGCTCCACGAGAAAGTCTACCGGCCCATCATGCAGATCGAGCATGAAGCGAAGCTTCTCTCGATACGAGGCAGGCGGAACGCACGCGCCGGTGATGCCGGCGCGCGACGCACGGTCCCCCGTGGTGCGAGGAGTCGCATGATGGACGAGCCACGCGCAAGCCGATGTATGTGAGACAATGCACTTCATGGATTGAATATAGCATATTATTTTGCTGCTTTATGTTTTGTTTTACGTTTTATATCTCTTTTTTTCTGATACTTCATGCCGAGAGCCCTACACTGTCGGACATGCGGCACTTGGCCCACCTCACGAGGAGGCTACCGGGCCGGGATGTGCAAGCTATTTCCGACATTAGGCGCTCTCAGCGGCGCATCGAATCCAAGAACACCCTCCTGACAGTTCCGACCTGCGCAAACACGCCTGACTTACATGCCTTCTGCCCAAGCCCCTAAAAACATGGACCTAATATCGTCGTAGAGAAGCAACACGGACGCGTCCCGCAACCTCGCGGACAACCACCCCAGCGACATGGCCGCACGAACAGCTAGATCGGCATAGAAAACGGGGTCCGCGGCCCATATGCCGCAGACCCCGTTACGCACTCAAAGAGAAAAACGGATGCGCAGGATGGCGAAATCCTAGTTGTAGCTCACCGACTGCTGCGAATCCTTCACGACGACGTCGTGCGCACCGCCCTCGACGATGGACGTCGAGGAGACGAGCGTCAGGCGCGCCTTGTCCTGCAGCTCCTTGATGGTGAGCGCACCGCAGTTGCACATCGTGGACTTGATCTTGTAGATCGTCTGGCGCACGCCCTCCTTCAGGGAGCCGGCGTAGGGCACGTAGGAGTCGACGCCCTCGACGAAGCCGAGCTTCGTCTCGCCGCCCTGGTCGTAGCGCTGCCAGTTGCGGGCGCGCGCAGAGCCCTCGCCCCAGTACTCCTTCATGTACTGGCCGTTCACGTTCACGCGCTCGGTCGGGCTCTCGTCGAAGCGGGCGAAGTAGCGGCCGAGCATCATGAAGTCGGCGCCCATGGCGAGCGCAAGCGTCATGTGGTAGTCGTAGACGATGCCGCCATCGGAGCACACGGGCACGTAGATGCCGGTCTCCTCGAAGTACTCGTCGCGCGCGCGGCAGACGTCGATGACCGCCGTGGCCTGGCCGCGGCCGATGCCCTTCGTCTCACGCGTGATGCAGATGGAGCCGCCGCCGATGCCGACCTTCACGAAGTCGGCGCCGCAGTCGGCAAGGAAGCGGAAGCCGTCGGCGTCGACGACGTTGCCCGCGCCGATCTTGACGGAGTCGCCGTAATTCGCGCGGATCCACTCGATGGTGCGCTTCTGCCACTCGGAGAAGCCCTCGGAGGAGTCGATGCACAGCACGTCGGCGCCCGCCTCGATGAGCAGCGGCACGCGCTCGGCGTAGTCGCGCGTGTTGATGCCCGCGCCGACCATGTAGCGCTTGTTGGCGTCGAGCAGCTCGTTGGGGTTGGTCTTGTGCGAATCGTAGTCCTTGCGGAACACGATGCCGACCAGGTGATCGTTCTCGTCGACGCACGGCAGCGCGTTCAGCTTGTTGTCCCAGATGACGTCGTTGGCGCGCTTGAGGGTGATGTTCTTATCGCCCACGATGAGCTTCTCGCGCGGCGTCATGAACTCCGCGACCTTCTTGGAGTGGTCGTCGCGGGAGGGACGGTAATCGCGGCTCGTGACGATGCCGAGCAGGCGACCGCGCGGCGTACCGTCGTCGGTCACGGGCATGGTGGAGTGACCGGTCCTGTTCTTCAGGGCGATGACCTGCTCCATGGTCATGTCGGGCGTGAGGGTGGAGTCGGACTCGACGAAGCCGGCCTTGTGGTCCTTGACGGCCTTGACCATGGCCGCCTCCTGCTCGGGGGTCTGGTTGCCGTAGATGAACGACATGCCGCCCTCGGTGGCCAGCGCGATACCCATGCGCTCGCCGGAGACGGACTGCATGATGGCGGAAACCATGGGGATGTTCAGGCTGATCGCCGGCTCCTCGCCGCGCTTGAAGCGCACGAGCGGGGTCTTGAGCGAAACGTTCGCGGGGATGCACTCGGAAGACGAATAACCAGGAACCAGCAGATACTCAGAGAACGTGTGGGACTCGCCGGGGAAAAACATTGCCATAGGTACTCCTCTTCAGATCGTGGTGCGATCCAGGCACGAGCACAGCGGCACGTGCCACGCCGCACGGTTTCGCGGATGGACCGTATGAGCGGTCCTCGGCTATTGTAGAGCAATCGCCGCTGCTACAATGCTATGGGTAGGAACTTCACGCGGATTTTGCGGCGTGTGTGGCAAAATGCGAGCGAGGGCTTTAGCGTAAGGGAGCGCACCGGATGACGATCAAGCCGAAAACACGCCTCACCTTCATCAGCGATGAGAATCTGCCCGGCGCATTCGGCCACGGCATCGCCCTTCTCATGGAGGGTGTCGAGCAGGAGCACTCACTCAACCGCGCGGCGAAGCGCATGGGCATGGCGTACTCGAAGGCCTGGCGCATCATCAAGGAGGCCGAGGCGCAACTCGGCTATGAGTTGCTCGCCCGCGACGGCGCGCGCGGGTCGACGCTCACCCCGCAGGGCAAGCGCGCCCTGGAGGTCTACCGCAGCATCCAGCAGGAAATGGACGAGCTGTTGTGCCGGCGCGCCCATGAGCTCGAGCCGGAAAGCGTCTTCGACGACCAAGGGAAATAGCGCGGCCACGGACGCTAAGGGGGCGGGCGCGTCGCAGCTCGGCGCCGGCAGGATCCCGCCGGCACGCATGGACCCTGCCGCGCCGCGCCGTCGCAGGTCCCGCACTCCCCCTGCGCCCTGATCCCGCCACACACGCGAAGCGTCGCATCCACCGGCATCGCATCCGTTTCAACTCTCGGTTCCCATGCCGCGATGAGAGCTCGATATTGAGCACCATACGTTGCGCAACATGTGTTACTATTCAGAGGCGAACTTCTGAGGAGGTACCATGCCGCCGCAACCCAAACTCACCCGTGACACCGCCATCGCCGCCGCCGTCGAACTGGTCCGCGCCAGCGGGCTGGAATCCGTGAACGCCCGGTCCCTTGCCGCCAGGCTCGACACCTCGACCAAACCGCTGTTTCGGCTCTATACGGGGATGGACGAACTCAAACGTCACCTCATCGACGAGCTCAACGTCTACTACAACGCCTATATGGACGAGCGGATGACCGATGGCAACAGGCTGGTGAGCCAGGGCATCGCCTACATCTCGTTCGCCCGCACCGAACCGCATATCTTCAACGCGCTGTTCATGAACTGCACGATGGCGGGCTCGACCCTGCAGGGGGTGTCGGAGGCGGAATGGAACCGTGCGACCATCGAGAACGTCCAAGCCGTCACGGGCGGCACCGACGCCGACGCGAGGGCGACCTTCCTCAAGGTCTGGCTGTTCTCGCACGGCATCGCCACCCAGATCGTCTCCTGCGAGATCGACATCCCCGACGACACGGTCGCCGAGCTCGTCGAGGATGCGTTCTGGCGGTTCGCCCAGCCCGCTCCGCCGCGGAAGGGCCGGACCCACTAGGGAGCACGCGACCTCGATCGAAAAGAAAGGACGGCCATGCTCGAGAAGATGGGCGAGTTCTTCGACTCGCGCCTCGATATATACGACGAGCACCAGCTCACCGCCATAGAGGGCGCCCGGGAGTTCTACCCGTTTACCGCAAGCCTGCTCCCGACGCATCCCCGCGCGCGCGTTCTCGACCTCGGCTGCGGGACAGGCCTCGAGCTCGAGTGGTACTTCCGACGAAACCCCACCGCGCGCGTCACGGGCATCGATCTCGCGCACGGCATGCTGCAGGCCCTGCGCGAGAAGTTCCGCGAGCGCGACATCGAGCTCATCTGCGGATCGTACTTCGAGGTGCCGCTCGGTCGGAATCGGTTCGACGCGGCCGTGTCGGTGGAGTCGCTCCACCACTTCACCCAAGAGCAGAAGATCGCGCTTTACCGGCGGGTGCGCGACGCGCTGGCGCCGGACGGCTACCTCATCCTGACCGACTACTTCGCCCGGACCGAAGAGGAGGAGGCGCAACTGCGAGGCGAGCTTGCCCGGCTGAGGCGCGAGCAGGGCGCGGGCGATGACGAGCCCTACCACTTCGATTGCCCCCTGACCGTCCCTCACGAGACGGAGGCGCTGCTTGCCGGCGGGTTCGCATCCGTGGAAAAGCTCAGCTCCTGGGGCTCGACCGCGACGCTTAAGGCGCGCCCGTAGGGAAAGGCAGCGCGAAGGGTCTCGCATCCTGCGCGTCCCGCGCCGGGCGCAGGCGAGTCAGGACCCGCCCGCAAAACGGCCCGCCTTACCCCAAAAACGCCTTCAGGCCGATGACGATCAGGACGATACCGCCGGCGAGCTGGGCGCGGGCGCCGAAGTGCTCGCCCAGGCGCCTTCCGATCGCAAGCACCGCCAAGCAGCACAGAAGCGTCGTGATACCGATGGCGCCCCCGTAAAGAACGATGTCCTTGCCGCTCGCCGCGAACGACACGCCGACGACGAAGGCGTCGATGGAGGTCGCGACGGCCTCCATGCCGATGGTCGCCCAGCTGAGCCGAGCCGTGCTGCAGCTCTCGGGTTCGCGCATCTCGCCGACAGCCTCGACGACCATCTTTCCGCCCACGAAGGCGAGGATGGCGAGCGAGACGATGCCGGCGTAGGCGTCGATGAGCGGCGCGATCAGCGTCCCGCCGAAGAAGCCGGCGATGGGCATCGCCATCTGGAACAGGGCGAACGCCATGGGCATGGCGAGCTTCTTGGAGCGCGGCATGTCCGGCTCGCACAGCGTGTTCGACAGCGTGACGGCCATAGCGTCCATGGCGAGCGCGACGCCCAGGACGAGCGCCTCGATGAGATTGGCGATGGAAAACGAAGCGTCCACTGCATCCTCCCCGGTGCATGGATCGAAAAGCGAGCGTATCCGGTTGTCGGGCGCGGGCGGCTGCCCGCCGCCCATCAGGCGTGAGGAGGATTGCAGTACAGGCGCATCGCCTGGTCGAGGCTGTCGACGATGTCGAGCGGATCGTCCACGCCGGCGAACAGGCGGATATAGTGCCCATCGTCGCCATCAAGAGCGGACATGCGGGTATGGGGGCCGCCGGCGGCATACGACCGGCCGGACCGGCTACAGCGCTTCAGGAACCCGCCGGCCGTCACGCCATAAGGCAGCTCGAAATCGAGCGCGGGGCCGAAGCCGTGCTGCAGGATGCGCGCCGCCGTCTCATGGCAGGGATGGCTTTTGAGCCCGGGATAGGCAACGCGGGGCACGAAGGGGCTGGCGGCGAGGTACTCGGCGATGACGCGGGCGTTGTCCATGTGGCGCTGCATGCGCGCATCGAGCGTCTCCATGCCCTGCGCGATACGCTCCAGGTCATCTTCGGCCACGTTGAAGCGCACCTGGGAGAACTCCCCGCCCAGGCGCTGCGCGAGCAGGCAGTACGCATCGTGGGCCAAGGGCTCGGCGTGCTGCTTCCTGCCCTTGCCGACGACATCGCGCGCCACCGAGATAGCGACAGCCTTGCTGAACAGGCGCCCTTCCGCCACGCGGTCGAGCGCTTCGAAGACGACGTGCGCACCGAGCGCGAGCGGCTGGCAGCAAAACGATGACGCCACGGTGTTATCAACAAGGAGCATGGCGCCCGCCTCGCGGGCAGCTTCAGCCACAGCACGCAGGTCGGGCACCGCAAGGCCGCGGCATCCGATGGAGTTCACGAACCAGAACACGCGGTCGAAGCGCGCGCCCGCCCCGTCGGCGTACGAAACATGGCCGGCCTCGCGCGGCTCCATGGAACCGGTCGCTGCGGGATGGACGGGTGCCCAGGTCGCAGCGCGGAAAGCCTCGGGCGTGACATCTTGGGCAAAGGTGAGCGAGCGGGAGCCGAAAGAGCGCAAAAACGCATCGGCGAAGTCATTCGCGCGGACAACGAGCCGATCAGACGGGCCGATAAGCCCGAGCTTCGCGATGGCCTCCGGCACGTTGCGCGCCGCAACGAACCACGAGGCGCGGGCACACTCCGCCCGGGAGAACTCACGCGCGAGCATAGATGACGCCTGCGACACAGCCGATTCCCCCTCCCCTGTTTTCGTACCTGCTCAGTATACCTGCCGCGCTGTCCCCTCCCGTCGGTATCGCGAGATTCGCGCGTTCCGCACGGCAGAAAACCTGACGGAAACGGTGTCTCCTTCGGGGACGGGGCAGTTCGGTGCCACGCTGCGCCCGGCCGGGCGCAGCGTGGCACCGAACTGCCCCGTCCCCGAAGGAGACAAAAAGCGTCCCATCGGGCACAGTGCCCGATGGGACGCTTTCAAGCCTGATCGAACCTAGCTCAGGCGTTCGGCGATCTCGGCGGAAACCTTCTCGATGAAATCCTCAACCGAGGACTCATGCGTCTCGTTCGTGCGGTCGCGCACGGAGATGTTGCCGGCCTCGGCCTCCTTCTCGCCCAGGATGAGCATGTAGGGCACGCGGTCGATGCTGCGCGCCTCGCGGATCTTGTAGCCGATCTTCTCGTCGCGATCGTCCACCACCACACGGATGCCCGCGGCGTCGAGCTGATCGGCCACGGTATGCGCGTAGGCGCGGCTCTTCTCGGAGACGGGCAGGATCTTCACCTGCACCGGCGCGAGCCACGTGGGGAACTTGCCGGCGTAGTGCTCGATCAGGATGCCGATGAAGCGCTCGATGGAGCCGAAGCAGACGCGGTGCAGCATGATCGGGCGCTTCTTCGTGCCGTCGGCATCCGCATACTCGAGGTCGAAGTTGAGCGGCATCTGGAAGTCGAGCTGCACGGTGCCGCACTGCCAGGTGCGGCCGAGCGAATCCTCCAGGTGGAAGTCGATCTTCGGGCCGTAGAAGGCGCCGTCGCCCTCGTTGACCACATACTCCTTGCCCAGGCGCTCCAGAGCCTCGCGCAGGCCCGCCTCGGCGGCCTCCCAGTCCTCATCCGAGCCCATGGAGTCATCCGGGCGCGTGGAGAGCTCGAGGTGATAAGTGAAGCCGAACTTCTGGTAGACGGAGTCGATGAGGTTCACCACGCCCACGATCTCGTCGGTCAGCTGGTCGGGACGGACGAACAGGTGCGCATCGTCCTGGTTGAAGCAGCGCACGCGGAACAGGCCGTGCAGCGCGCCCTTGAGTTCGTGGCGATGCACAAGGCCGATCTCGCCGGCGCGGATGGGCAGCTCGCGATAACTGTGCGGGCGGCTCTTGTACACGAGCACGCCGCCCGGGCAGTTCATCGGCTTGATGCAGTACTCCTCGTCGTCGATGATCGTGGAGTACATGTTGTCCTTGTAGTGGTCCCAGTGGCCGGAGGTCTTCCACAGCTGCTTGTTCATAATGAGCGGCGTGGAGATCTCGACGTAGCCCGCCTTGTGGTGGATCTCGCGCCAGTAGTTCAGCAGCTCGTTCTTGAGAATCATGCCGTTGGGCAGGAAGAACGGGAAGCCGGGCGCCTCGTCGCGCATCATGAACAGGTCCATCTCGCGGCCGATCTTGCGGTGGTCGCGCTTCTTGGCCTCCTCGAGCATGCGCAGGTGCTCCTCGAGCTCCTCCTTCGTGGCGAACGCGGTGCCGTTCACGCGCGTGAGCATCTTGTTGTTCTTATCGGCCTTCCAGTAGGCGCCCGACACGCCCGTGAGCTTGAAGGCCTTCAGGGCCTTCGTGTAGGTGATGTGCGGACCGACGCACATGTCGATGTACTCGCCCTGCTGGAAGAACGTGATGCGAGCGTCCTCATCGAGGTCGCCGATGTGCTCGACCTTGTACTTCTCGCCGCGCTCCTCCATGAGCTTGATGGCCTCGGGGCGGTCGAGCTCGAACGTCGTGAACTTGAGGTTCTCCTTCACGATCTTGCGCATCTCGTCCTCGATGGCGGGCAGGTCGTCCTCGGAGAGCTTCGTGTCGCCCAGGTCGACATCGTAGTAGAAGCCGTTGTCCGTCGCGGGGCCGTAGGCGAAGTCGGCCTCGGGGTACAGGCGCTTGATGGCCTGCGCCATGATGTGAGCGGCGGAGTGACGGATGACGTGCGTGACCTCGTCTGCGGGCAGTTCGGCAACCGTGCCGTCGTTATACAGCGCTTTCATGTGAATCCTCTTTCTGAAAGACATCGGGTATGTGCGAATCAACAAAAACGCTCGCGCCATGACGGATGGCGGCGAGCGCTATGCGGCGCCTGTCCGTGGCCTGCCGGCCATAGGATACGACAGACGCCTAGATAGTCTGAGTTCGAGCGATATGTGCAAGCGCACAGGGCATGGGGCCAAGCTCCTTCGGGTCGTTGGTGCATCAGTTGTACCACTGATGGCGTGCAAGGTCTAGCGTCGTCTCCATCGGGGGCGGGGCACCGAGGCGCCCCGTCCCCGATGGAGACAGAAACGCCCTCCGGGATGCGGAGGGCGCAGTGCTACTGGATATGGGTGCGACAGTAGGGGCAGACCTTCCAATGGGCGTCAAGCGGGCGATGGCAGCTCGGGCAGACGTTGCGGACCTGCGTGTTGCACACCGGGCACACCACGAAATCCTTCTCGATGGGGCTACCGCACTGCGGGCACGTGCCGTACTGGGCAAGCTGGCGCTCACGCAGGGCCATGTCGAGCTCCTGCTCCTCGCGGTCGGCGAGGTAGGAGTTCGGGCGCAGCACCAGGTAGGCGATGAGACCGACGAACGGGATGAGCGCGACGATGCCCCACAGCCAGAAGACACCCACGCCGCGGCGCTTGGCGTCGATGAACACGTACACGACGGAGAGCACGTACAGCGCGGCGATGAAGCCGACGAGCGCGTAGATGGCACCCATGAGCTCGGGCGACATGATCTCCTGGATGTATTGAGACATGACAGAACAACCTTTCAGTCCCGGTCGAGATACACAGTGTGCTTCATTCTAACGCGCACCGCGGCATACCCGACAGATGACACGCTTTCGACATAGTGTATCGTGCTGCGCACGATATGCGAAGGCAACAGGCGCCCCTCACCTACCGGTCGATGCGCTGCGGCACCTTCGGATAGGCGTTCAGAATCTCGGCACCCTGCTCGCCCACGAGCACGAGGTCCTCGATGCGCACGCCGGTGCGCCCGGGCAGATAGATGCCGGGCTCGATGGAAAACGTCATACCCGGCTCCGCAATCGCATCGTTTGCCGCCGACACATCGCCCGGCTCGTGGTCCTCCAACCCGATGGAGTGACCGAGTCGGTGCGTGAAGTAGGGACCGTAGCCGGCGTCCTCGATGACCCGGCGCGCCGCCCGGTCGAGATCGCACATGCGCACGCCCGGCGCCACCAGGGCCTCGGCCGCCTCGTTCGCGCGGCGCACGATGTCGTAGATGCGGCGCGACTCCTCATCGGGCTCGCCCCAGAAAAACGTCCGCGTCATATCCGAGCAGTAGCTCTGGTAGCGCCCGCCGATATCGAACAGCACGACGTCGCCGTCCGCGAGCACGGTGGCGTCCGGCTCGTGGTGCGGGTTCGCAGCGTTCGCCCCGAAGCTCACGATGGGCGGGAACGAAAAGGCCTCCGCCCCCTGCCCGCGGTACAAATCGAGCATCTGCGCGGCGATCTCGTGCTCGGTCACGCCCTCGTGGACCAGCTCGGGCAGCTTCGCCATGACGGCATCGTTGATGGCGCTCGAGCGCCGCATGAGCTCGCGCTCGCGCTCGTCCTTGTGCGCACGGGTCTCGGCGACGGTATACGAGCCGAGGAAGAACGATGAGGCGGCGCCGCGCTCCTGCAGCGGCAGCAGGAAGCCCGAGCGCATCTGCGCGTCGACGCCGAGCGGAAGCGTCGGGTCGATATGCGCCATGAGCACCTCGGACAGGTCGTCGGTGTCGTTGAACACCACGACGTCGGCGTTGTCGTAGGTATCGATGGGATACAGGGCGTTGTCGAATATCACCGGGCGCGCGCCGGGCGCGAGCAGCACACCGGAGAAGCGCTCGAACATCTCCGCAAAGAAGCCCGTGAGGTAGAAGATCGACCACGGATCGGTCACGAGCAGCTGGCTTTCGGGATGCGCTCTCCCCAACCGCTCCATCACGCGCGCGACGCGCGCCTCATCAACCTTCGCCACGATACCCTCGATTCTCTCGGCCGTCTTGCGTTCGCGCCCATTCTAGCGCAGGGTGCGCCGCGCGGGCCCGTCGCGTGCAAGCGATGCTCCCGAAGCGCGCCGCACCCCTACACGGGACCGAAAGAGTCGCCTCACGACATTCGCGACAAAAAGCCGCGGCTGCATACGCCTGCTCGCGCATGCAGCCGCGGCTTGACGGGCATGTTTTCGCCCTGCTACAGGAAGCGGTATTCGACCGTACCGACGCCGACCGAGAGGAACCCGAGCGCGCGGGCGACGGCCGGCTGCATATCGATGACGCGGCCGTGTGCGTACGGCCCGCGGTCGTTCACGACGGCGATGACGGACTTGCCACCATAACGGATCTCGACATAGGTGCCGAGCGGGACGTTGAGCATGGCCACGCCCATGGAGGTCTCGGTCACGATGTCACCGCTCGCGGTGGTGCCGCCCATCAGGCCGTCGCCCGTACCGTAATGCGAGGCGACGCCGGTCATCCAGCCAGATGAGTCAGATGTATCGGTGGATTCCTGGTCGGTGGTGTCATCAGGCCCGGTCGTCGCGTCCTGCTCGGACTGAGACGGCGTCTCGGCCGCGGTGTTCTGGTCGGGCGCCTGCGGCTGCTCGGCTGCCTGCTCGTCCTGCTGCGCCTGCTCTTGCTGAGCTTGCTGCTGCTGGGCCTCGGCTGCAGCCGCCTGCTCGGCTGCCTGGCGCTCCTCCATCTGACGCTGCAGCTC
This sequence comes from Collinsella tanakaei, assembly GCF_016902615.1. Lineage (GTDB taxonomy): Bacteria > Actinomycetota > Coriobacteriia > Coriobacteriales > Coriobacteriaceae > Collinsella > Collinsella tanakaei_A. The sequence continues at coordinate 12,380 of NZ_JACJMB010000013.1, read as the reverse complement.
GGCGGCATCCTCGGCGGCGCGGCGCGCTGCCTCGGCCTCGGCGGCATCCTCGCTGTCGGCGCGCTCCTGCATGGCCTGCTGCGCTGCGGACACCTGCGACAGGGCGGCAGAGGCGGTCTGCTCCTGTGCGACCGCCTCGTCCTTCATGGACGAGAGCTCGGCCATGCGCGCCGACAGCTCGGCGCTCGTCTCCTCGAGGTCCTGCAGGATCTCGACGTTGTCGTCCTGGATGGTCGTCAGGTACTTCATCGAGGTGATGAAATCGGTGAGGGAGTTCGTCGAGAACAGCATCGAGACGATGTTGCCCGACGACTCGCGCATCTTGTAGAGGTGCGCGGCCGCCTGCGCGGCGCGCTGGCGCTGGGCCGGCAGAACCTCCTGCTCGATACGAAGGATCTCGGCCGCCTGCGCGCTGATCTGGCTGTCGAGGTCGGAAGCCGCGGCGATCGCCGCATCATGCGCTGCGGCGGCTTCGCGCACCTGGGCGCCCAGCTGCTCGAGCTCTGCTGTCGTCTCCTCCGAGGCGGCATAGGCCGCCTGGGTCCAGGGGCCGAGGGCGCCCGCGCATGCGAGGACCGCCGTGAGGCCGGCAGTGCAGGCGATGCGTGCAAACGGGCGGGCGTCCGCCCGACGCGAAGGTGAGAACGTACTCATACGGTAGTGCCGCTCCAATCGGTAAACCAACGGTTTCAGTATAGAGCAGACATTCACCCTAAAGTTCAACTTGACGGTTTGACCACACCTTGCGCGCAGGAAACGCAAAACGGGCACACGAGCCCAACGCGAGGCGTTGAGCATGACGATCGGCGGGGCCTCGCTTCTGAGGTGCGGCCCACGCGGACGGCAGACGAAGCGCGTCGCCGCCCAAAGGACGTCCCCTTCCCGTTCCCGATGCGAAACGGGGCCGCCAGACCTGCCCGCCCGGTGCAAGCGGTCGTCCCACGGCGCCTGAATGCTCCCCATTTCCGATATTAGGCACCCCTGTGAGCGGGTCCTGTCCGAAGGCACCGCGTGAGCGCAGATGTGCCCAGATGGGCGCCTTCCGTCCAGTCCGTCCACGCCGGCCGCATGAACACGGGCGCCTAATATCGGCGAGGGCAAGCAACAGGCGGGCGCGGGCCCTCCGCACCCGTGCGCCACCCTCGCATGGAGGGGCAGAATCCGGCGTCATTCGGCGCGCAGCAGGCCCGCGACCTCGCCGGCGAGCGTGATCGTGCCCGCAGCGACCAGCGGCTCCCCCGCCTCCTCGAACGCCTGGAGGGCGTAGGCGACCGTGGGATACACCCCCGCGAGGTCTGATGCCGCCCTACCCTCCTCGGCGAGCTCGGATGCAACGATGTCGCGCAGGTCCTCGGGCGGCAGCGCGCGCTCGGAAGCCGTCGCGGTCACCGCGACGCGCGGAAACGCCGGCACGAGCGCGCGCACGATGCCGCGGACGTCCTTGTCGGACAGCGCGGCGAGAAGCAGGCACGGGCGGCTCGCCACATCCTGGCCGAATTCGTTCAGGGCGTCGACGAAGTTCTCGCAGCTCTGGGGGTTGTGGCACGCATCGATGAGCACAAGCGGATCGATGCGGACCACATCGAAGCGCCCCGGCGTCGGACACGCGGCGAGGCTTGCCTGCAGGCGCGTCTCATCGAGCGCACGGCCCAGGTAGGCCTCGGCGAGAACGACCGCGCAGGCGGCGTTTTGCGGCTGATAGCTCGGTTTCGGGATGCTCAGCTCATAGCTTGCGAGCGGGGTGCGGACGGCAAACGTGATGGTGTCGCCCAGAAAGCCCGGCAGCGAGATCACCTCGTGCGCCACCACGAGCGGGTCCACGTGGCACGCGGCGCAGCGCTCATCCATGACGCGCTGGACGCTCGGCTCGTGCGTCCCCTCCCCGAGCACGACCGCACGCCCCGGCTTGATGACGGCCGCCTTCTCCGCGGCGATCTGGGCGAGCGTGTCACCGAGAATCCGCATGTGATCGAGACCGATGCCCGTGATGGCGACCGCCACCGGGTCCGTCGCGCTCGTGGCGTCCCAGCGGCCTCCCATGCCGACCTCAAGGACCGCCGCGTCGACGCCCGCCTCGGCGAAGATGACGAGGGCGGCGACGGTCAGCAGGTCGAACGGCGTGATGGTATAGGCCTGCTTGCGCGCCGCGACCCGCGCGGCGTTCACGCGCCTGCCCGCCTCCACAGCGACAGACACCCCGTGGGCAAAGACCGCATCGCTCACGACGCGGCCGTCGACCTCCATGCGCTCGGGGTAGCGCACGAGCTGCGGCGAGGTGTAAAGCGCGCACAGCAGGCCCTCGCCCCGAAGGATGGCGGCGCAAAAGCGCGTGGTCGACGTCTTGCCGTTCGTGCCCGCAACCTGAATGCAATCGTAATGCTCGTCGGGCCGCCCGAGCTCCTCGAGCATGTCCACGACGGTCTCGAGCAGGGGCCCGGCGTCGCCCGAGATGCGACCGGTATCGGCGGCCAGGGCGACCGCCTCATCGAAGGGAAGCTCCGGCACCTCGAAGGGCACCGCGTACGCGTGCGTGCGCTTGGGCATGTGCAATCAACTCCTACGTGTCATGTGATCCGGAGTGTGTCGAATCTCGTGTCCGCAAATAAGCCGTTTCGGCGGCAACGATGGTAGCACGGAGCGCACGGGCGGAAACCCATGTGCGCCGCCTGCCCCCGCCCGTGCGGCCACGAGAAAGGGGCGCAGAACCGCCTTCGGCCTGCGCCCCTGCATCCATGGTCGCTCCCCGATACCGGCCGCTCTTATGCGAAGTCGGCAAGCTGGGCGGTGAGGGCCGCGATCTCGGCCTCGAGCTCCTCTGCGCGCTCGCGCTTCTTGGCGACGACCTCGGGTGCCGCCTTGGCGATGAAGCCCTCGTTCGCCAGGGTCTTCTTGGCGCCGGCAAGCTCCTTCTCGTTCTTGGCGATTGTCTTCTCGATACGCGCACGCTCGGCGGCGAAGTCGACGAGGTCGCCCACGATAACGTAGGCATCGAAGTCGGGACCGGCGAGCGCGATGGACCCCTCGGGCTTCACGAACTCGGCCTCGGTGAGCACAGCCAGCTCGGCGAGGTTCGCGTTCGCGCAGATGAAGTCCGCCATGCCCTCGATCGCTTCGCGGACCTCGAGGCCGCTCGCGCGGACCACGCAGCGCAGCGCCTCCTTGGGGCTGATGCGATAGCGGGCGCGCGTGGAGCGCACGTCGGTCACGACGGCGCGCGTGAGCTCGAAGGCGCGCTCGGCGGGCTCGTCGATCCAGCGCTCAAAGTCAGCGGGCTCGGGCCAGGCGGCGACCATGAGGGCCTCGGCGCGCTTGCCGTCCATATCCAGGCAGCTCGCGGGCATGGCGTCCCAGATGGCCTCCGTCACGAACGGCATGAGCGGGTGCATGAGGCGCAGCGAGGTGTCGAGCACGAAGATGAGGTTGCGCTGCGCCTGCAGGCGGGCGTCGGCGTCCTTCAGGCGGGACTTCGTGACCTCGACGTACCAGTCGCAGACCTCGTTCCAGAAGAACGCTTGGATGCTGCGGGCAACATCGCCGAACGTATAGCCCTCGATGCCCTCCGTCACGCTCTTCACGGTCTTGGCCAGACGGCTGAACATCCAGGCGTCCGCCGCGGTCTCGGCCGCGGGCTCGCCGGGCGTGTAGCCCTCCATGTTCATGAGCAGGAAGCGGCTCGCGTTCCAGATCTTCGTCACGAAGGCGCGCGCCTGCTCGGTGCGGGGGCTGCCCAGAAACTCGTGCGTCTTCTTGTCGATGTCGGCGTCGAACTTCACGTCCTGGTTGTTCGTGAACAGCGACAGCAGGTTGAAGCGCATGGCGTCCGCGCCGTACTTGTCCATGAGGTCCATGGGGTCCACGCCGTTGCCCTTGGACTTGGACATGCGGCTGCCGTCCTTGGCGAGGATCGTCGGGTAGATGACGACGTCGTGGAACGGCTCCTCGTGCAGGAAGTACTCAGAGCTCATGATCATGCGGGCGACCCACAGCGCGATGATGTCGCGCGCGGTGACGAGCGCCGTCGTGGGATGATGGCCGCGCAGCGCCTCGGGGTGCTGCGGCCAGCCCTGCGTGGCGAAGGTCCACAGCTGGCTCGAGAACCAGGTGTCGAGCACGTTCTCGTCCTGATGCACATGGTGGCCGCCGCACTTCGGGCACACGTCGGTGTCCTCCATGAGGGCGTCCTCCCAACCGCAGTCCTCGCAGTAGAACACCGGGATGCGATGGCCCCACCACAGCTGGCGGGAGATGCACCAGTCCTTCAGGTTCTCCATCCACGTGAGGTAGGACTGGCGCCAACGGTCGGCGTTGAAGCGGACGCGGCCGGACTCGACGGCCTCGATCGCGGGACCCTTCAGCTTGTCCACAGCGACGAACCACTGCTCGGAGAGCCACGGCTCGAGCGTCGTGTCGCAGCGGTAGCAGTGCATGACGGAGTGGTCGTGGTCCTCGATGTGGTCGAGCAGACCGTGCTCCTCGAACCAGGCGACGACGGCCTCGCGGCACTCGTCGCGCGTCATGCCGGAAAACTCGCCGTAGCCGTCCACCACGACGGCGTGCTCGTCGAAGATGTTGATCTGCGGCAGGTCGTGCGCCGCGCCCATGGCGTAGTCGTTCGGGTCGTGGGCCGGCGTGACCTTGACGAAGCCGGAGCCGAAGCCGGCGTCGACATGCCAGTCCTCGAAGATGGGGATCTCGCGGTTCACGATGGGCAGCATCACGGTCTTGCCCACGAAGGCCGCCTTCTCGGGGTCCTTCGGCGAGACGGCGACGCCGGTGTCGCCGAGCATGGTCTCGGGGCGCGTCGTGGCGACGACGATGTAGTCCTGGCCGCACACGGGCTCGGTCAGCGGATAGCGCAGATGCCACAGATGGCCGGACTCCTCCTTGTACTCCGCCTCGTCATCCGAGATGGCCGTCGTGCAGGAGGGGCACCAGTTGACGATGCGCTTGCCGCGGTAGATCAGGCCGTCGTGGTACCAGTCGCAGAAGACCTTGCGAACCGCCTCGGCGTAGTCGGCATCCATCGTGAAGCGCTCGTGCTCGAAGTCAACCGAGCAGCCCATGCGCTTGATCTGCTCCTTGATGGTGCCGCCGTACTCATGTGTCCAGTCCCAGCAGGCGTCGATGAAGGCCTCGCGGCCCATCTCGAGGCGGTTTTTGCCCTCGGCCTTGAGCTTCTTGTCGACCTTCGTCTGCGTGGCGATGCCCGCGTGGTCGGTGCCGAGGATCCACTGCGTCGAGCGGCCGCGCATGCGCGCCTCGCGCACGATGGCGTCCTGGATGGAGTCATCGAGGGCGTGGCCCATGTGGAGCTTGCCGGTGACGTTGGGCGGCGGGATGGTGACGGTGCAGTCGCCCACGCCCGGACGGCGCTGGTAGTACCCGCCGTCGAGCCATTTCTGGAGGATCTTGGGCTCGTTTTCCGCCGGGTCGTATGTCTTGGGCATCTCTTCCATGAATGCTTCCTCTCGCTGTCGGAAATGGAGGTTGCTGGCGAATTTTTCAACCATCGAGGTTACCACGAAGTCCCGCCGGCGCAGAAGGGCGGTGCGATATGTCACAAAAACGGCCGCGCGGGAAGCGTATGCCCGCGCGGCCTCATGGTGCAAAAAAATGCGGTTGAGCCCGTCGCTATCGGTAGCGCTTCTGCGCGACGTCCACCTCGGAAAAGCCGATACGGCGGATGCGGCGGAACACGCGTAGCGCCAGCCCGTATACGCCGTAGAGGTGCAGCACGTGCATGCCCTCGCTCATGAGGTAGCGCATGCGCTCGCCCGTGAGCTTCAGCTTCGGGCAGGCCTCGCCCTTCACCTCGAAGTAGAACTTCTTGCGCCCCTTGTTGAGGCTCACCATGGAGAGCACGAGATCGTCGTCCATCATGTCGAACAGCTCGCGGGTCTTCTTGCGCACGACGGGGTTGTCCGCGCCGTCGTCGGTGATGGCGCCGCGCACGTAGTTGAAGCCGCGCATGTAGTGGGCCTCCCACACGCCGCGGTCCGCAACACCGATGCGCCGCATGATCTTCGTCATGGTCATCCAGCGGTCGAACGGGCGCGCGATGAGGTCTTCGGTCTTGTGGTTCCACGTCGAGCCGCGCAGGTCGCAGCGGTAGTTGTAGTAGGGCTTGTCGAGGTAGACGATGGTATCCGCCTGGCAAAACGCCTCCACGAGGAAGGGGTTGTCCGCCCAGCCGCTGCCGGGATACTCGATGAACTTGATGCCCTTCTCCTCCAGAAAGCCGCGACGGTAGATGGCCGACCAGATGGAGGGGTGCATCTCGATGAGGCGCGGCATGGCCGTAAGCGGCGCCGGCGCGGTCGAGGTCGGGTACACGCCGTCGAGGGTGCAGCGAACCTCGTCTTGCTTCTTGGGGTCATCCCAGTCGACGATATCGGTCCAGGGGCACTTGACGATGTCGATCGTCTCGTCGAACGAGGCGGCGAACGCGAGCATGTCGCCGTACATGCCCGGATCGATCCAGTCGTCGGGCTCGATGATGGAGATCCACTCGCCGCGCGACTCGGCCAGGCCGCGGTTGCACGCCATGCCGTAACCGCCGTTCTCCTTGTCGATCAGGCGGACGCGGGGGTCGGCGGCCGCAAAGCGGCGGATGATCTCGGGCGAGGAGTCGGTGCTGCCGTCGTTGATGCACAGGACCTCGAGGTTGCGATAGGTCTGGTTAAGCACGCTCGCGAGACACTGATCGAGGAACTTCTCGACGTTATAGATGGGGATGATGACGGAAACAAGCGACTGGGCGTCTCGATGCATCGAGGGGCCTCCAATGGTTAGGTAATCTGTGCGGGGCACTCGGCTGTTGCGCGCGAGCGCCTGGCGTCTGACAGGTCAACTGATTCAGGATACCACCGCGCGGATGCGCGCGGTGATGCCGTCGAGCAGGCGCTCCATGTGCGCCACGTCGTCAAAGCGCAAAAAGAAGATGCCGAGCGCCTTGCCGGCACCGTCGAAGCGCTCGACCGGCTGACCGGGCTCAACGTACATGACGGTGCGGTAGATGCACGGCGCGATCTCGGGGGCGATATCCACGCCCGCCAGCGTGCCCGCGCGGTCGGCATGCAGCACATAGGTGGCCGCCGCCGCGTCCGAGCCGTCGAAAGCGACATCGAGCGCAGCGTCTCCCATGGCGGCGCGCACGTTCGCCTCGATGAGGTCGATGCCGGAGATGTCGGAGAGCTGGACCGGGATCATGTTGCCGCCAGCGCGCGCACCGAGCTCGAGGAAGTAGGGCGTATCGTCCTCCCCCACGATGATCTCGACGTTGAACTCGCCGAAGCGAAGGCCGAGCGAGTCCACGAGCGCCTGGATCTGGTCGCGCACCGCGCGCTCCTGGGCGCAGGACAGCCCCGAGGGGCAGCGCTCGCCGATGGGAACGAGGCCGCCGAGCGATTCGTCGCGCAGACATGACATGAGGCCCCAGAAGCGCACCATGCCGTCCACGACGAAGATGTCGCCGCCGATAACGCGCGGGAAAGCCGCGCGGATGTACTCCTCGAGCAGCAGCACGCCGTTGCGCGAGAAAGTCGCGGCCGCCTCGAGCGCATCCCACACGGCGTCTGCATCCGGATGGTCGAGCACACTCACGCCCTTCGATCCGCTCGAGTCGGTCGGCTTGATGACGACCGGCTGACGCATGTGCGAGGCGATCTTGGCCACCTCGTCCGCATCCGAACCGACCGGCACGGGATGCGCCGCCGGCGCCGGGAACCCGTGGTCGGCGAGGTAGGCGCGAAACAGGTGCTTCGTGCTCAGGGTCTCCACCGCCGCAAGCGGGTTCGTGGGAAGCCCGAGCGCCTCAGCCACATAGGCCGCCGTGAGCGCCGCGGGATCGGATGCATAGGCGAGCACGCCCGAGACGCCCTCGGCGCGGGCGATCTCGAGCATGCGGTCGCGGTCGGTCGTGCTCTCCTGATAGAACACGTCCGCCGCGAACTGGCCGGGGTTGTCGGGCAGGTAGTCGCACAGGATGGTGCGATACCCCAAGCGCTTGGCGCACTCGATTGCCACCACCTGCTGGCGGGAGCCCCCGAGCAGAAGAATCGAGCGCTGTTCGCGTTCCATGGCGTCAAACACCCGTATCCTAGCGCGCCAGCGCGTTGCGGCGCGCGATGCCCGCCTCGTCGAGCGCGTCGATCTTGGCGAGCTTATCGGAGAAGAACTCGTTCATGAAGGCGTCGACTCGGTACGGGCGGAACACCTGCAGGTACTTGCAGCCGGAGTGGGAGTTAATCTCCATGAGCTTCACGCCGCGGTCGGTGATGCCCACGTCGTAGCCCAGGTACTCGAGCGGGCCGATGCGCAGCGACATCTCGGTGAGCATGCTGCGGATCTCCGGCCACTCCTCGATGGTGCCGGCAGCCTCGACGCCGCTGTCGGGGTGCAGGTCGGTATCGATGCGCTTGTAGCCGTAGATGATGTGACCGCCGCCGAAGTGACCGGTCTCCATGTCGAAACCGACGTTGTAGGAGCTGATGTCGCGCGACTCAGGGCGATGGTAGTTCGCCTTGGAGTCGTCGCCGCCCGTGCCCATGGCGAAGCGCAGGTAGGCGGACGCCGGATACGGATGCGCGCCGTCGCGGTTGACCATGAGGATGCGCAGCGTGTGGATGAGCGGGTCGATACGGGCCATCTCGGCGCTCGGATGGAAGAACTCGGTGTAGAGCAGGTTCTTCTTCTCCTCCACGAACGCGCGCACGTGCGCCTCGTCTGAGGGCTTGTTGTCGATGAAGTAGGTGCCATCCACGTAGCTGAGCTTGTGGAAGCCACGTGCCCACTCGCCGTTGCAGGGCTTGGCGGCATACTCGCCCTTCTCGCGCAACAGGGAAAGGAAGCCGTCGATGGTCGGGTCCATCTGGCTGTCGAGCAGGGGCACGAGGCGGTCCTGCGCGCAGTAGTAATAGGACTCGGGCAGGTACTTCTGGAACTTCGTGCCCCAGAACATGTAGGCGAACGTGAGCTTGTCGTTGATCCAGATGCGCTGCCAGTCGTTCAGCGGCCAGACGCGGCAGTAGTCGTAATCGGACAGGTAGTTGTCGATCGTGTCCTCGGTGAGGTTATAGGCGGTCGCCGACTCGCCGTAGAAGCCGTGCTCATGCGCCCAGGCGAGATAGTCGGCGTCGAAGAAGCCGTCGCGCTTCTCGCGCTCGAGGTTGTTGAGATACAGCGTGGCCATCTTCTTCGAGAAGCCCCGCTTGAGCATCGCATCGAGATTATTCTCCACTGTAGCGGCCATATCAGACCCTCCCATAACGATTGACGTTATCCCCATTATGACACAGCCGTGGATGTCCTCCGGGGGGACGGGGTTATTTGGTGCCACGTGGCCCGCATGCGGGCCACGTGGCACCAAATAACCCCGTCCCTGCGGAGGACATCTAAAAAGAACGACCCCGCCTGCAAGCAGACGGGGTCGCATAGGCGCTCAAAGATGATGGGCGCAGGCGCTCTGGCTAGTAGCGACGCCAGATATAGACGCGCGTGCCGTTCGCGCAGTTATCCCACAGCCACTTCGCGTCGGCGTCGAGCAGGCGCACGCAGCCATCAGAGATGTAGCGCTCGAGCTGCTGCTCAGCCGGAATGGAGCTCGTGTACACAGTGCTGTGGAAGCCCTGATCCCAGATGTAGTGGATCCTCCAGCGGACACCGGAGGTGGTGTCATTCTCCATGCGGGGATAGTTTGCACGCCACAGCTCATCGGGCACCGGGTAGGACGGCACGTTCTCGCCGAGGGTCCACACGCCCTCCTGCGTGCCGCGGCCCATGTTGGCGTCGGGACGGCCCAGACCGCAGCGGAACACCTTCGCGACGTCCCAATCGTTGCCCACGCGCTGGAAGATGATGGTGCGGAAGTTGTCCTTGTCGACGACGATGTACTTATCGGTCTTGCTCGTGCCGTCGTACATGCGCAGCCAGCTGTCGTGCGCGGCGTTGCCACGGTCATCCTTCGTCATGCACTCGCCGGTGTAGCGGTTGAAGAAATGCCAGTTCGTGTTGGTGCCGACGGCGTTGTCGCCCGTGTCGACCCAGTTGTACATCATCCAACCCGCGACGCGATCGTAGAACACGAGCTTGCCGGAGGTGGGAATGGTCCACCAACCGTACGTCACGGCGCCGGTGTAGTCGTTCAGGTAGTACCAGTGGTAGGTGCTATCGGTCTTGTTGGAGGTCTTGTACTGCTCGCCATACAGCATACGGCCGGTGATCTCGTCGTAGAAGACCCACTTACCCTGGGTGCTGTTCTTCGGGGTGATGTAGGCGAAGTGCTTCACCATCTCGCTCGTCACGGGATTGAAGTAATACCAGCCGCCGTCGTAGAGGTTCTCGCCCTTGACCATGACGTAGTTGTCATCGAAGCGGACCCACTTGCCATGCGAGTCACGATAGGCGGTATCGCTCAGGAAGAGGTTCATGTCCACGGAGCTGTCGGTGGGGATGAACGCGTCCTTGCTGCGCGCGATGGTGCCATCAGCATCGGCCCAATACCAGTTATTGGTCGCCGGATCATAGAACGAGTGGCTGGAAACGGTCTTGCCGCCCTCGTACCAATAGCGGGTGCCCGTCGTCGGGTCCTCGAAGAACACGCAGTCCGGGCTGGTGGCGACACCGTTCTTGTAGTAGGTGCGGTTGCCGCTCTTGTCTACGGTCCACACGAGGACGTTGTTCTCGTAGTAGTACTTGTTGCCGGAGGCATCGGTGCTCCAACCCGTGCCGCCCGCGGGCTTGTTGTCCGGGTCGCTGGGATCGGGGTCCTTGTCGCCCTCGGGGTCCTCCTCAGGATCCTTGTCGCCTTCTTCGCCCTCTTCCCCCTCGCCGGGCTTCTCCTCGGCATCCGGGTCGGTTTCGTCCCCCTCGGACTTGTCGGTCTCGGGATCGGCCTCCTCCTTATCGGAGGTTGCGTCCTCATCGTCGCCCTTGTTCGTGCCGGTCGCGGTCTCGTTCTCATCAGGGTCGGTCGCGACCTCGATATCGCCGGCGACGGAATCGGCCATCTCGTCCTCGCCCAGGATAGCGGGCTTCTCCGGGTCGCCTGCAGCATCGATCTGAGGGGTCTCGACAGGCGTCTCCGTGACGGCGGAACCCTCGGACTCGGTCTCGACAGCAGGCTCGACCTCGGTAGCGCTGAGTGCAACCTGGTCGGTCTCGGAGACGACCGCGAAAGAGGTCGCCTCGATCTTCGCGACATCGGAGGTGGTGGCCGGCTCGGCGGCGTACGCAGCGGTCGCACCGAAGGCAAGGCCAACGGACATGGTGGACGCAAGCGCGAGCTTCACCGCGTTGCGGCGCCACCAAGAAGTGGAACAATCTGCCATAGCACAGAACCTTTCTACAGATGCGAAAACGTCCGAGCGAACCCGGACGTACAACGCCCTTTATACTAGCACAGCTATCGTAACTCCAGCATCCTCCCACATGTTGCGCAACGCTATGCAACATGTGCACGCGCGCCGTTCGCCTAGTTGGCGCGGCCACAGACACGACGCGCCAGAATCAAGTACGCGCGAGTGGGGTATGGTGGTCCACACGGGACAAGGCAGACTCCGCCGAATCCAAAGGTTCGGCTGGCGTCACGCACCTCCCGCACGTGTCCATCAGGCGACGGCGCAGACCCGCCCTCGGCGAAAGGAGCTCGATATGACCAAGAAGGTCCTCATGCTGTGCGGTGACTTCACCGAGGACTACGAGACGATGGTGCCCTTCCAGGCGCTGTCCATGATCGGCTACCAGGTTGATGCGGTATGCCCTGACAAGAAGGCCGGCGATACCGTGGCGACCGCTGTCCACGACTTCCTCGGCGAGCAGACCTATACCGAGCTGCGCGGCCACAACTTCGCCCTCACCGCCGATTTCGACGCCGTCGACACCGCGGACTACGAGGGCCTGTTCATAACCGGCGGCCGCGCGCCCGAGTACATCCGCCTGAATGAGCGCGTGCTCGAGATCGTGCGCGAGTTCTTCGCCGCAAACAAGCCCGTCGCCGCCATCTGCCACGGCCCGCAAGTTCTCGCCGCAGCCGGCGTCCTTTCAGGCTACAAGGCAACGGCCTATCCTGCCGTCGGGCCGGACATCACGCTTGCGGGCGGCACCTACGTGCCCGTCGACACCGACCAGGCCGTCGTCGACCGCAACCTCGTGACCGCCCCCGCATGGCCGGGCGACACGGCGATCTGCCGTGAGTTCGCCAAGCTCATGGGCGCGCACTTCGAGGTGTAGCCCAAAACAACCGGCAAAACGCTCGGGGCCCCGTGTCACAACGTGAACTGCCTCCCATTTCTTGGACATGGAAATAAAAGTCCGAGAGATGGGAGGCTTTCTCATGTCCGTCGGCCTACGATGCAGGCACGACCGCAAGCTCAGGGAGCTCG
>NZ_JACJMB010000012.1 GCF_016902615.1 Collinsella tanakaei | reverse complement strand
GCAGGTCAAGCTGAAGGGCCTGACCCCGGCGGAGTTCCGGGAGCAGGCCCTTCGGAAGGCCGCGTAGCGGTTATGATTTATCGCGTCCAAGATTTGGGGCGCAGTTCAACGACGTGTGACACGGGGCCCCTTCTTTTTTCGTCAAGGGGGCTCCGTCCCGGAAGCACGATTCGGAGCGGTCGCCTTACCACCCCGAGCTGCTCACTATTGACGGTATTAGGCCCCTCATCGGACGACCCCCTCCCATCGCCACCATCACGATGCGAAAAGCCCTGTTGAACGCCGATCGGACAGGCAGCTCTGTCGCGAGGCGCCGAGACAGGAACCTAATACCGGCGTAGGCGAGCAACGGGCGGGCGCAGACCCTCCCCGCGACGCAACCGCCCCGGCCATCCAGCGCGGCCGAACCTGAGAAGCGACCCGAAGATCGGCGCCGCCCATCGCGGATCTTGCCGCACTCAGTCGCGGTCGTCCAAGCTGTATCTCAATACCACGCGGATGGGAACCAGTCTCGCGGCCGCATACGCAAATCCCGCTGCCCGCAGCGCACTACTCCGCCTCGACGCGATAGAGCCGCATGTCCCCTTCGGCAAGCACCGGTGTGAACCCAGGGGTCTCATCGTTGATGAGGTTGATGCCTTCCCAGCTCTCCTTGCCATAGCCGTTCAGGTAGAACGAGCCCTTCTCGTTCATGTCCTGCGGGCCCGCACCCTGATCGAGCTGCAGCACGTAAGCAGCATCCACCTCATCGATGGCCACACGGACCGCAGGGTCGGTCGCGAGCTCCCGCGCATGCAGGCAGATCTCGGCGACCGCGGGGTCATCGGGCGGGTTGTACTGTTTGAACAGCAGGTTCAGATCGTCGAGAGCGTACCCGAACACGCTGCCGTCATAAGGCTGGTTCACGATGACGGCGTCGTGGCCGACCTCATCGGCCACCCGGTCCAAAAATGCGCGCTCCGGGGCGTCGAGCGGGCCGGTCTCGCCGTACTCGCCACATCCGTACATGTCGCGCATCTCATACATCACCGCATCGTAGCCATAGGACTTGTACTGCTCGGGCAAAAACCTGACCGGGCGGCTGTTGAGCACATACATGCCAGCGAGCACGACGCACGCCACGAGGCCGCAAACGACGGCGGCCGCGCGCGGAAGCGCACCCGCCTTCTTCACGCAGACGAGCTTGCGGGCGATGGCGTAGATGGCGCCCACCACGTAGTCAAGGCCCACTGAAAGCGGCACGATGGCGAAAACGGCGGCAGCAGCAGCAAGACGGTGGTAGTCGTTGTACCAAAATCCCGTGAGTGCCTCGCGCAGCTGCCCGCTGAAGCTGATGGCCACGACATAGAGGGCGACCGTCAGCGCGTACCCGAAGGCGACCCAGCGGCCGCGGCGCTCGACCACGAGGCCCAGGCCGCCCAGCGCGACGATGAAGCCGGCCATGAACTGGGGACGCTTGATGACGAACGAGAAATGGAACGCCCACTTGAGGGCCTGCAGCCAGTTGACGGGCGTGTCGCGCGGGTAGGTGACGATCGGCTTGAAGAACGGCAGGCAGAGCAGAGCGACCCAGATGGCGACGATCAGCAGGGCGCACCCGAGCGCAGCAAGCACGGAAAGCCCCCGGCTCGCCCCGGCGGCGCGCGCCCAGCGGGCCGCAGCCACCAGGCAGCACGGGATGAGGAACACGCCGGCGGAGAAGACGCCGTTGGGCTGCGCGAGCGCCAAGGAGATGCCGCCGATCACGAACAGGATTGCCGCGCGGATGCGGCGGGGGCGCTCGGTTTCGGTGTCGACCAGCACCACGAACACCCCCGCGACCGCCGTCATGAGCGAAAACGACAGGACGTTCGGGTAGAGCGGGCCGAACAGCATGATGCGCCAGGGAAAGTACGCGATCATCGTGCAGGCGAGACATCCCAGCACCACCCGGCGCGGGCGGGTCGGGAACAGCGCGGCGAGCAGGACGAACATGCTCAGAGGATACGCGACGCCCTCAATGGCGACCATCGAGGCGGAGATGGCCATCGGCACGGACGCCTGGCAGGTGACGCCGATGAGCGCCGCCAGGCAGTGCCAGGCGGACGGGTAGAACCCACCTGCGAGCGAGCTGTAGACCCCGGTGTCCATGAAGGTGCGGACCCGGCTCATATGGAAGGCGTTGTCGTAGTTCTGCGAGAACGCGTCGGGACTGCCCAGGCTCGGCAAAAAGACCGTCGCGCATGTCACGAGCCCGACGATGACCGCCACCGAGGCGGCAAACGCCGCCCAGGAGATGTCATGGCCGAAAAGTGTCAGCGCCCGCTCCCGGAGCGGATGGACACGCGGGGCGCGCCCGCGCACATGGGCACCCACCGCCGGAGCGCCCGCACGCCCCCGCTCGATACGGCTCCGCACGAAGGCCCCGGCCCCGAAGATAACCGAGGGGACCGCAAACAGCGTCACAGGTCCGCTCGGCATGCCCACGATGGCATAGGCGCAGCCCAGCATGCCGTAGACGGCGCACGTGATGAGCGGAGCCAGGGCGATCGTACCCACCCCGCGGCAGCCGAGCACGCGAGCAGCAAGCGCTCCGGGCAGCATGAGCAGGATGATGGCGACGACACAGGAGAGCATGAGATGAGGCATGAACGCATTACCCATTCAACGGTCGGTTGCAACGAAACATGGACATATGCTGCACGAAAATCTTGAAGACGACGACGTTCGCAGACGCCGCACAGCATATCGTGCAGGCATACAGGTATTATTATGCTTTAGGAATCGTCTGCAAAGTCGCAGACGGCCATCCGGGCCACCAGATTCCAGAGGTGCCCGCGCGCCGTCCATGCCTAAGAGACGCCACGCGAACGCCCGGCGAGTTCATCTCGCACGAAGCATCCGACCCCACAGGGAGGCTCAATGAAGAATATCCGCACACCGAAACTGCCCGTCGCATCGCTCATCGCCTGCGCAGGCGTCGCGTGCGCCCTCATGGCCACGCCCGCCCAGGCCCTTGCAGTCGACTGCGGCGCCAAGAACGTCATCCCCGACAGCGAGGTCCACAACCATATGAACTACAACGGTTGGACCCGCGCCGACGATGGCGAGATGTACTGGTACGACTACGGCATCCGCGCTGAGTACAAGGAGGTCTACGATCCCGAGACCAACGCCTGGTACTGGTTCGACGCCGACGGCACGCTCGCCTTCGACAAGGACGTGCTCATCCCGGGCCTCCTGAAGTGGGTGCGCTACGACGAGCGCGGCCACATGATCTACGGCGAGGACACCCGTGTCTCCCCTATCGACGGCGAGGAGCACACCTGGTATTTCGACACCTTCACCGGGGAGATGCTCAAGGGCTTCCAGAACATCCCTGACGGCGAGGGCGGCACCAAGACCGTCTACTTCGAGCCGACCGTCGGCTGGATGCTGTTCGGCACGCAGGTCATCGACGGCGTCCAGTACGAGTTCGACCCCGTCACGGGCGCGCTGCAGCTGGGCATGGTGGGCGACGCGACCGCCGAGGAGGCGCGCATCCTCTCCATCGCGCAGAGCAAGCTCGGCTGCCCCTACAAGCACGCCGGGCTGGGCCCGAACGAGTTCAGCTGTGACGGCTTCACCTACTGGGTCTACAACGAAGCCGGCTATCAGCTCTGGGAGTCGATGGCCGATACGTCCTACGTCGCCCAGTCCAAGTGGCTGCGCGAACACGGCAAGCTGAAGTACAGCACCGACGAGCTCAAGCCGGGCGACATCCTGTTCTTCGGCCCCTCGTGGGATAACCTCCGCCACGCCGGCATCTACCTCGGCGTGAACGAGGAGACCGGCGTGCAGGAGATGATCCATTCCGCCGGCCACATCGTCAACGGCGTGAAGATCGGCGTCACCATCGGCCCGCTCGACTACGACTTCATCGGCGGCGGCTCCCCCATCCACTAGCCAGCGCCGACAGCCTGCATACAGCAACGCGTGCCTCGGTCTTGCCGGGGCACGCGTTTTCGTTTGGTACGGGGCGTCCTCATCGGGCGCAGGAGCGGACGATGGAGCAGATGCGGTCGACCTGATCGAGAGCGAGGTCGGCAAACATCGGCAGCGTCAGCACATGCGTGGACACATGCGCGGCGATCGGCGTCTCGTAGCCGTCGAACAAACCGCGGTAGCAATCGAACTGCGTGGTGAGCGGGTAGAAGTACTTGCGCGCGTAGATCTCCTGGGCACGCAGGGCCGCGTAGACCTCGTCACGCGTCGCGCCGAACGAATCCTCGAACACCACGGGCAGGTAGCAGTAGTTGGACTCGATGCCCGCAGCCGGACGGTGAACGACAATACCGGGCACGTTCTCAAGGTTATCCCAGTAGCGTTCGGCAACATGGCGGCGCTTCTCGATCTCGTCGGGCAGGTGGCGCAGGTTGCAGATGCCCATAGCCGCACAGAACTCGTTCATCTTGGCGTTGCCGCCCGCGTACTCGACCTCCTCGAGGCCGGAGATGCCGAAGTTCTTCCAATGGTCGAGCTTCTCCTTGAGCGCAGGGTCGCGATAGCACACCGCACCGCCCTCGATGGTGTTGAACACCTTCGTCGCATGGAACGAGAACATGGAGGCGTCGCCGAACATCGCAGACGATACGCCGCGGCGGCGCACCCCGAACGCATGGGCGGCGTCGTAGATCACCTTGAGGCCGTGGCGTGCGGCGATCTCGCCGATGGCGTCGACGTCGCAGAGGTTCCCGTAGACGTGCACGGGCAGGATCGCGCAGGTCTCGTCGTCGATCAGCTCCTCGATCTTTGCCGGATCGAGCGTGTAGTCATCGGGCTTGATGTCGGCGAACACCGGCGTGAGCCCCTTGCGCACGATGGCGTGGGTCGTCGAGGCGAAGGTGAACGGGGTCGTGATGACCTTGCCATGCAAATCCATCGCCTCGAGCACGCACTCAAGCGCGTTGTGGCCGTTCACGAACAGCGTGATGTTGTCGACATCGAGGTAGTCGATCAGGTCGCGCTCGAGCTGCTGGTGCTTCTCCCCCATATTCGTGAGGAAATGCGTCTCCCACAGCGGGGCGATTTCGTTGACGTACTCCTCGAACGACGGCATCGACGAGCGGGTAACGAGGATTCTCTCATCAGACATAGCGTCTCCTGTCAGCTTCGGGTGTCCCCATCATACGCCCGCGGACGTGTCCGCACCGCGACGGCGGCGCGCCATGCCCTTGAGCGTGTCGAGTAGATACGAGAGCTCCTCCACGTGGAAGAGCTTGGAGAGCACAAGGTAGAGCGCCATCATGGCCGCGCACTGGGCCAAGATGGTGAGCGGGGCGGGCAGGCCCAGCAGGATGATCGGGTACACGCAGGCGCCGCACACAAGCGACAGGATGAAGGCCGGCGCGATATCGCGCAGCTGTTCGGTATAGGCGTAGCCAAGCACGCGCTTGGACGGGCTCGCGTTCACGAACGTGCAGATGACGCCGCTCACGGCGTAGCCGTACACGATGGCGGTCAGGTCGTGGAGCACGAAGGCCGTGAAGCAGATGATGGCAAGGCCGATGATCTTCTTCACGATCTCGAGCTTCAAGAACAGATCGCTGCGGCCCACGCCGTTGAAAGCCTGCAGGTTCGTGCTGTGGATGGGCAGCAGCGCGTAGACGAAGCAGTACACCTGCAGAAACGGCACGCAAGCCGCCCACTTGTCGCCCAGAAGCAGGCGCACGATGGGGTCGGCAGCCACGGCGAACAGCGTCATGGCGGGCATGATGAAATACGTGCTCGTCTTGAGCGCGCGCCGCACGAGGCGCCGCACGCGGGCATGGTCGTCCTGCACGTGCGCCACCGCGGACAGCATCACGGGCTGCACCGCGCCGTCGAGCACGGTGCCGAGCGCCTGCGGGTACTTCTTGCCCTGCGACACGAACCCGAGCTGCGTGCTGTCGAAGAGCTTGCCGATGATGAGGTCGGACAGGCTCTGGTAGAGCTGGTCGAGCAGGCCCGAGGCCAGAAGCTTCCAGCCGAAGCGGAACAGGTGCCGCGCGCGGTCGCGCTCGAATACCAGATGCGGCTTCCAGGGCACCTGCAGGGCGAGCACGATGCACTTGCAGAGCTGGTAGAGCAGCTGCTGGATCACGAGCGCCCAGATGCCGCCGCCGGCGAGCGCCACCCCGATGCCGATGGAGCCCGACACGACCGCGGCGCTCACCGTCGAGCGAAACGTCTTGTAGAACTCCAGGCGGCGTGCCACGATCGCCTCCTGGATGGCGTTGTAGGAGTTGACGATCAAGATGAGCACGAGCACGCGCAGCGGCGCGATGATGCCGGGCATCCCGTAGAACGCCGCGACGACCGGGGCAAAGGCGAACACGAGCGCATAGAGCACGAGCGAGACGGCAAACGACATCCAGAACACGGTCGAGAAGTCGCGCTCGGTCACGTCGGGCGCCTGGATGACGGCGGTGTTCAGTCCCGACTGGACCACCACGTTGCCCACGTTCACGAACACGAGCATGATGGCGAGCATGCCGAACTCGTCGGGCGCCAGGATGCGCGCCATGACGATCTGCACGATGAGCGTGATCGCCGCCGACCCGCCCTGCTCGAACAGCTTCCAGAACAGCGAGCCGATCGTTCTTTCCTTCAAGCTAGCCATGGACCGATAACCGAAAACCCTTTCGTTTGGCAGGGGTGACGATGCGCCGTCAGAGCCTGCAGTATACGTTGAGTGCGAGCTTGTGAAGCGGGCGGGCGTAGGTGTAGAGGAACAGGTCGATGCGAGCGAGCGGCCCCTCCATCTCCAGGCGCTCGGGCCAGCGCGCACGCAGCGTCTTCAGGTCGCGGATGTCACGGTAGTACGCGTAGTGAATGCAGTCGATACCGCGCTCGATGTCGTCGTGGAAGACGCCGCCGGTCTCCCGATCGGCAAGCTCGAGCAGCTCGACGCGGTTGTCGTGCTTGCGCTTCGCCACCTTCGCCGTGTTCGGCCCGAGAAGCATCGTGCGGTTCACGGAATTCTTCGACAGCACGCGGTAGGCGCTCATGACGCGGTCGATGTAGTAGATGCCGCCGTCGATAAGGCCGAAGTGCACGAGCATCTTGTGGTCGCCGTCGGCCGGAAGCGGGAAGAACGCCGACCCGTGGTAGGCCCGCATGGCCTCGGCGCGCACGAACAGGCTGTTCGTCGCGTAGCACTGGGAGCGCGACACGATGTCGGCAAGCGCGATCATGCAGTCGCCCTCGGCGTAGCGCACCGTGGAGATGCGCCGCTTCGTGGCAGCCTGGACGTTCTCGTTGGCGTGCACGCACGCGGCGATCTCGGGACGCTCGGACATGACGTGCAGCTGCAGGCGCAGCTTCGTGGGGTCGGTCCAGTAGTCGTCGCCCTCGCACATGGCGATGAAGCGGCCGCGCGCCAGCGGGACCAGGAACTGCCCCATGGGGCTCACACCCCGGGAGTACTGGTTCTCCTCATGGGTGACGATGCGGAACAGATCGGGGTGGCGCCGCTGGTAGTCGAGCAGCACCTCGGTCGTGCCGTCGGTCGAGCAGTCGTCGTTCACGAGGATCTCGATGGGCACGTCGACGTCCTGGGCCAAAAAGCTGTCGAGCGCCCCGGCGATGTAGTCGATCTGGTTGAACGTGATGCACAGGATGCTGATGACGGGTTCGGGCGCGAGCAGCTCGGCGTTCTCGATGACCTTCATCGCGTGCCCTCCTCGGCCGCCCGCCACGCGGAAAACGTCGGGTGGACGCGGTCCTTGTCGGACAGCACCGGCTCGACGTCGGCCGGGATGGGCCACTCGATGCCGATCTCGGGGTCATCCCACATAAGGCCGCCCTCGTCGTTCGGGTGGTACTCGTCGTCGCATTTGTAGGCGAACGTCGCGGTGTCGCTCAGCACGAAGAAGCCGTGGGCGAACCCGCGCGGGATGAAGAGCTGGCGATGGTTGTCGCCGGTGAGGACCGCTCCCTCCCACTTGCCGAACGTGGGGCTGCCCGGGCGCAGGTCGACGCACACGTCGAAGACCTCGCCGGAGATGACGCGCACGAGCTTCGCCTGCGGATGGTTTATCTGGAAGTGGAGGCCGCGCAGCACGCCCTTCGAGCTGCACGACTGGTTATCCTGCACGAACTCGGCGTCGATGCCGCCGCGCACGAAGTCTGAGCGCTTATAGGTCTCCATGAACGAGCCGCGCCGGTCGCCAAAGGACGTGCAGTCCACCAGGACGACCCCCTCGATGCTCGTCGGGATGAATGTGAAATTACCGGACGTTACCGACTCTGCCATAGGGTCCCTCCACCTCGAATGTACCTATGACAGTATACGCGCCGGAGATTCGCTCCAAAAGATATGCACGGCGCCGCGCGCGTCCGGCCTTCTCGCAGGTGTGCTACCATCGATTCTGTACGTCTCGCATCGGACCCGCCATAGGCACGACCCCCTGCTCCCGCAAGGTCTTCGGAGTCCGGAGCGCAATCTGAGGAAAGAAAGCAACCCCACGATGAAGATCCTGGCGGTCATACCGGCCTATAACGAGGAAGCCTGCATCGTCGACACGGTCGAATGGCTGCGTCGCGAATGCCCGGATATCTCCTATCTCGTCGTCAACGACGGCTCGAAGGACGCGACGGCGGACCTGTGCCGCGCGCACGGGTTCAGCTACGTGTCCCTGTCCATCAACACGCGGCTCACCTCCGCCTTCCGCTGCGGCATGAAGTACGCCTGGCGCCACGGCTTCGACGCGGTCGTGCAGTTCGACGCCGACGGGCAGCACCTGCCCTCCTACATCCCCAAGCTCGCGGCCGCCATGGAGGAGCACGACGCCGACATCGTCATCGCCTCGCGCTTCCTCGACGGCACGAAGCCGACGGGCGCGCGCGGCGTCGGGCAGCGCCTGATCACGGCGCTCATCAAGCTCACGACGGGAATGACGATCACCGACCCCACGAGCGGCATGCGCATGTTCAACCGCTCGATGATCGAGCACTTCGCCAAGGATTTCGATATCGCGCCGGAACCCGACACCGTCGCCCTCATGGCGCGCAAGGGCAAGACCATCGTCGAGATCCCCGCAAAGATGCAGGAGCGCCAGGGCGGCACGAGCTATTTAGACCTGCCGCACATTGTGAGCTACATGGGGCGCACGTGTCTGTCCATCCTGTTGTTCCAATGGCTAAGGTAGGTGTGCCGTGTCCCTCGCTCTGAGAGCCCTGCTGGTCGTCGGCGCGATTCTCGCGTTTCTCTTCGTCGCCCAGCGCATCCGCAAGTCAACCGTCCTCATGGGCGACGCCATCTTCTGGGTGGCGCTGGCCCTCCTGCTCATCATCCTGGCGGTCTTCCCCGACATCGCGTTCTTCTGCTCCGAGCTGTTCGGCATCGCGAGCCCCTCGAACTTCATCTTCCTGTTCGTCATCGTGGTCCTCATGGCGAAGATGTTCGCGAACTCCTCCGAGATCTCGCTGCTCAAGCACCGCGTGAACGAGCTCGCTCAGGAGAACGCCCTGCTGGAGCGGTCGCTTCGCGACCGGCTGGGCGAAATGGAGCACGACCTGGAGCGCGAGCACGCACGGCACGGCGAATAGCGGCGATCATGCGCCGGGCGCATCGGCTACCGCTTCGCCAAAAGGTATGCGCCCTCCGCCACGCTGAACAGATGGGGATGGCGCGCGAACAGCCACACCGCCACGCGGTTCGCCACGGCATCGGAGACGGGGCGCGTCGGCGTCGCCAAGGGATCGCGCCGCCAGCCGGGCAGATTGGCATCGAGCCAGGCGACGTAGTGCTCCCGCTGCTCACGCGCGACCTTCGCGCCGTCGCCCGCGCAGGTGTACATGAGGTACCACACCACGAAGCGGATCAGGTAATGGCGCACCATATCGGACACGGCGAGCCCATGGCGGGCGAGCTCGGCGAGCAGCGCATCGAGCGTACCCTCGAAGTTCAGGCCCGCCGAGGTGCGGTGCGCCGTCGACGAGACGCTCTCTGTGTTGTAGAACCAGTTGTAGACCACCTGACCGAGCACGACCGTCTTGCGCGACAGCTCGACGGCGGGCAGGGTGAACACGAGGTCCTCGCCGATATTCGTGTCGAAAAAGGCCAGACCGTGGTCGCGCACGAGCGAAGTGCGAAACAGCTTGCCCCAGGCGGCGACGATGGCATAGGGCGCCCAGGCGCTCGCGGGGTCCGGCACGATCGCGTCGACGACCTTGCCGGCGCCATCGGGGCGCTGGAACCCCGCGCACACGAGGTCGGCGTCGACTGCGAGCGCGGCATCCACCAGGGTGCGCACCGCTCCCGGCTCGAAGAAGTCGTCGTTATCGGCAAACATCAGATACGCGCCGCGCGCGAGCTCGATGGCGCGGTTGCGCGCCGACGCGACACCGCCGTTCGGCTTGTGCTCCACCCGCACGCGCCCGGGATACTCTGCCGCAAACCTGTCGAGCAGGGCGGGAGAGCCGTCGCGCGAACCGTCGTCGACCGCCACGATCTCGAGGGCAGGATAGTCCTGCGACAAGATGCTCGTCAGGCAGCGGGCAAGGTAGCGCTCCGCGTTGTAGACGGGAATGAGCACCGATACGAGCGGTGCCGCCGCATCACAGGTCATTGCTCTCGGTTCCCTTCGCGTAGAAGCGCTCGATGAGCGCGGCGATCGGAGCGGGCCAGAAGCGCTTGAGCATGGCGAGGTCCTCGGCATCGCGCTGGTGGTTGGCGATCAGCTCCGAGGTGGCCGACTCCTCGTGGATGCGATGGTGCATGCGCACGGCGGGGTCGTACAGAAACGAGCCCTCGAGACGCGAGAGCGACTCCCACGTCGCCCAGTCGAGGTTCGATTTCATGCCCACCACGAACGGGGGCATCGGGCAGCGCTCGACGTTGAACGTCACGGCGGGGCAACAGATCGCGGAGCCGAAGCGCAGGGCGGCGCGCTTGCGCCAGCGTGCGCTCGCCTGCGCGGGCGTGCACCGCAGCGGACGCAGCAGGGTGCGCTTCACGCACAGCAGGCGGTTGTCGTCCACCTTCTCGCCGGCGCGCAGCTCGCCGTAATCGCTGAAGTAGATGATCGAGGCGGGATCGGCCTCGAGCGCAGCGACCGCCGCCGCGGCATAGCCCGGCTCGTAGGTGTCGTCCTGGTGCGCGATCGTGATGAAGCGCGCGTGCGCCTGGCGGTATGCGAAGTTCCAGTCCTGTCCGATACCGGAGGCGCCGGTGTTCACGTACACGGGAAGCCCGTACGACCCCGCGACGTCGGAGAGCCATGCGCTCGGCGTCGACGTCGCGATGAACACCTCGCTTCCGTCCATGGTCTGCGCGGCGAGCGAGTCCAGGCACTCCGGCAGATACGGGCTCTCACCGTAGGCGCAGACCGCGAACGCGTGCGTAATCCCCGCTGCCGGCATCAGGCACCGAGCTTTCCGAGGTTGGCCATGAAGCTGTCGAGCGCCACGTCCCACGGGCGCATCTCGTCACCGATCGTCTGCGCAAGGTGTGCGTTCGCGAGCGCCGAGTACGCCGGGCGGCGCGCCGCATCCGGATGGGCCGCCGCATATTCCTCGGAGGTGCACAAAGACACGATGTCCGGGTCGTAACCGGCACGCTCGACGATGGCGCGGGCGAAGGCCGCCCACGAGCAGATGCCGTTGTTCGTGCAGTGGTAGATGCCGTAGTCGTCGGTCAGCGCGATCTTCAGCAGCTCGTAGGCAAGGTCGTTTGCCGAGGTGGGGTTGCCCAGCTGGTCGTCGACCACGGTCAGGGCGCCGAGGCTGTCCGCCAGGCGCAGCATCGTCTTCACGAAGTTCTTGCCCACGTACCCGTAGAGCCACGCCGTGCGCACGACGAACGAGCGGTCGCAGGCAGCGCGCACCGCCCGCTCCCCCGCAAGCTTCGTTCGGCCGTACGCGGAGATAGGGTCCGGCTCGTCGAGTTCGGTGCGCTCGCCCGGCTCCGCGCCGGAGAACACGTAGTCGGTGGAGACGTGCACGAGCTTCGCGCCCGTGGCTGCGCACGCGCGCGCGAGGTTCTCAGCGCCCGTCGCGTTGACCGCGTAGGCGAGGTCCTCATGGGCCTCGCAGCCGTCGACGTTCGTATAGGCCGCCCCGTTGAAGACGATGTCGAAGGCCTCGCGCGCGAACAGCGCATCGACGGCCGCCGCATCGGTGATGTCCAGGTCGGCGACGTCGACCGCCGTGATGTCGGCATCCGCATACGCCTCCGGGATGGGGCCGATCTCGGCCGTGCCGCTTGCGAGCAGGCGCTGCAGCTCGTGTCCCAGCTGCCCGTTGCACCCGGTGATGAGAATCCGCATCGATCAAACCCCCTTTACTGGCCCTGCGCGGCGTACTTCTGCTCCGTGGCCTCCTTCGCGGGGCGCCACCAGCTCTCATGGTCGCGATACCACGCGATGGTCGCCGCGAGGCCCTGGTCGAAATCGGTATGGGCGGGCATCCAGCCGAGCTCGCGGCGGAGCTTCGTCGAGTCGATCGCGTAGCGGCGGTCGTGGCCCGGGCGGTCGCGCACCCAGTCGAAGTCGTCCTCGGGTCGGCCCATGGCGCGCAGGATCGCGCGCAGCACGTCGATGTTGCTCCTCTCGCCGTCGGCGCCGATCAGGTAGGTCTCGCCGACCCGCCCGCGCGTCAGGATGGTCCACACGGCCGAGCTGTGGTCCTCGGTGTGGATCCAGTCGCGCACGTTTTTGCCGTCGCCGTAGAGCTTGGGGCGGCCGCCGTCGAGGATGTTGGTGATCTGTCGCGGGATGAACTTCTCCACGTGCTGGTAGGGGCCGTAGTTGTTCGAGCAGTTCGAGATCGTCGCCGCCAGGCCGTAGGTGCGCACCCACGCGCGCACGAGCATGTCGGAGGACGCCTTCGTGCTCGAATAGGGCGAGCTGGGGCGGTACGGGGTCTCCTCGGTGAAGCGCGCCGGGTCGTCGAGCGCCAGGTCGCCGTAGACCTCGTCGGTCGAGACGTGGTGGTAGCGAACGCCGTGCCTGCGGCAGGCCTCGATGAGCGTGAACGTGCCCGTGACGTTCGTGCGCACGAAGGGCGCAGGGTCGGCGATGGAGTTGTCGTTGTGGGACTCCGCGGCGTAGTGCACGACGGCGTCAGCATCCGCAACCAGGCGGTCGACGAGCCCCGCGTCGCAGATGTCGCCCACGACGAGCTCGACGCGGTCCGCGGGCAGCCCCGCGATGTTCTCCGGGTTGCCCGCGTAGGTGAGCTTGTCCAGCACGGTCACGTGGACCTCCGGATGTTCACGG
Organism: Collinsella tanakaei; assembly: GCF_016902615.1. GTDB lineage: Bacteria > Actinomycetota > Coriobacteriia > Coriobacteriales > Coriobacteriaceae > Collinsella > Collinsella tanakaei_A. The sequence continues at coordinate 54,152 of NZ_JACJMB010000012.1, read as the reverse complement.
GCGACGAAATGTACGAAATTGCTGCCGATGAACCCGCAGCCGCCGGTCACGATGATCCGCTTGGGCTCGAAGGTCTCCCCCATCGTCATCCCTTCCGCACCCGCGGCATGCGGGCGCATCAACTTTCCAGGGCGCACGCCGCACGGCTGCCACCCGCCATGTCATATCACGACCCGAAAACACCCGTGGTTTCCGGGATCGATCGCCGGGCCCGCTCCTATTCCTCGCGCCTAAACGTCACGTAGGCACCCTCGGCGACCTTGCGCAGATGCTGCCCGTAGACGCTTTTGCCGTAGCGCTCCGCGCAGGCGAGCAGCGTGGCGCGGTCGATCCACCCGTTCTCGAAGGCGATCTCCTCGAGCACCGAGACCGGCTGGTCCTGGGCGCGCTCGACGGCCCGCACGAACTCGCCCGCCTCGTACAGGCTCTCCATCGTGCCGGTGTCGAGCCACGCGTAGCCGCGCCCGAGCGTCACGACATCGAGGCTGCCGTCCTCCAGGTACATCCGGTTGAGATCGGTGATCTCGAGCTCGCCGCGCGCCGAGGGGCGCACCTGCTCGGCCATGTCGCATACGCGGCCGTCGTAGAAATACAGGCCCGTCACCGCATACGAGCTCTTGGGGTGCTCGGGTTTCTCCTCGATCGAGAGCGCGCGGCCCTCCCGATCGAACTCGACGACGCCGAAGCGCTCGGGATCGTCCACGTGGTAGCCGAACACCGTGGCGCCCCCGCGCCGCTCGGCGCGCTCGACGGCGCGGCGCAGGTGGCGCGACAGCCCGTTGCCGAAGAAGATGTTGTCGCCGAGCACGAGGGCGCAGGGCTCGCCGGCGATCCACGTGCGGCCGATCAGGAAGGCCTGCGCCAGGCCGTCGGGGCTCGGCTGCTCGGCATAGGACAGGTTCACGCCGAAGTCCGAGCCGTCTTTCAGCAGCCGCTCGAAATTCGGCAGATCCGTGGGCGTCGAGATGATCAGGATGTCGCGGATGCCCGCCATCATGAGCACCGACAGCGGGTAGTAGATCATCGGCTTATCGTAGACGGGCAGCAGCTGCTTACTCGTCACGAGGGTCAGCGGATAGAGACGCGTCCCGCTGCCGCCCGCGAGGATGATGCCCTTCATACCTCAGCTCCTTTGGATTCGGATGCCTTGACGTATCCATACTAACAGGCAAACGCGCCCAGCGGCCGCCGGACTCGGCATCCGCTGGGCGCGCAAGAAACACGAAGAGGGCTTCGCGTGCGAACCGCGAGCCTCCCTCCTATGCCGCGACGGGCACGCGCCGGGGCTCCTCCTCGCCGCGCACCGAGGCCGCGGTGACGATGACCTTGGCCACGCCCTCCTCGGAAGGCAGGTCGAACATCGTCTGCTGCAGCAAGTTCTCGCAGATGGAGCGCAGGCCGCGCGCGCCGGTCTTGCGGGCGAGCGCGAGGCGGGCGATCTCGTGGAGCGCCTCGTCCTCGAACTCCAGGTCGCAGTTCTCGAGCTGGAACATGCGACGGTACTGGCGCACGATAGCGTTTTTGGGCTCGGTCAGGATGGACACGAGATCGTCTTCGGTCAGCGCGTTCGTCTGCGTGATGACCGGCGTCCTACCCACGAACTCCGGAATCATGCCGAAGGCGTTCAGGTCCTGCGGGAGCACCTGCTTGAGCAGGTCGTTCTCGTCGGCCGACGTGGGGCCGGCGATCTCGGAGTTGAAGCCCACACCCTTGTTGCCCACGCGGTCGGAGACAATCTTGTCGAGCCCCACGAAGGCGCCGCCGCAGATGAACAGGATGTTCGTCGTGTCGATCTGGATGAGCTCCTGCTGCGGGTGCTTGCGGCCGCCGGTGGGCGGCACGCTCGCCACGGTGCCCTCGAGGATCTTCAGGAGCGCCTGCTGCACGCCCTCGCCCGACACGTCGCGCGTAATGGAGAGGTTCTCCGCCTTGCGCGCGATCTTGTCGATCTCGTCGACGTAGATGATGCCGATCTGCGCGCGGGCCACATCGCCGTCCGCAGCGTTGATAAGCTTGAGCAGGATGTTCTCCACGTCCTCGCCCACATAGCCCGCCTCGGTGAGCGCCGTGGCGTCGGCGATGGCGAACGGCACCTCGAGGATGCGCGCGAGCGTCTGGGCGAGCAGGGTCTTGCCGGTGCCCGTGGGGCCGAGCAGCAAGATGTTACTCTTGGCGAGCTCGACGTCCTCGAGATCGGAATCGCTTGCGGCGGCACCCTCGCCGCTGTCGGCCGCTTCGCGCTCGAGCACGCGGCGGTAGTGGTTGTAGACCGCGACGGACATGGCGCGCTTCGCGTCCTCCTGGCCCATCACGTACTCCGAGAGCTCGCGGTAGATCTCATGCGGCGTGGGCACGCGCTTGATGAGGCTCGTGGCGATATGCTCGTCGTCGAGGTCCTCGACGGCCTCGGGCTCGGACATGTAGCCCATGCCCTCCGGCGGGAACGGCATGTTGCGCTGCTGCTCCAGGAAGTCCTGGGCAAGCGACTCCTCGAGGATCTCCGAGCACGCCGCGACGCACTCGTCGCAGATGAAGATGTTGCTCGGGCCCTTCACGAGCTTGCGCACCTGGTCTTGGGTCTTGCCGCAAAACGAGCAATGGATCGGGCCGAAGCCCATCTGGTCACGGGTATCGTTGCTGGCCATTTACTGCTCGCTTCCCTGCGTCGCGGCGCGCGACGTCACGATGCGGTCGACAAGACCGTACTCCAGGGCTGCCTGGGCACGCATATAGTGGTCGCGCTCGGTATCGGCCTCGACCTTCTCGAACGGCTGGCCCGTCGCGTCGGAGAGGATCTGGTTGAGGTTCCTGCGGGTCTCCTTGATCTCGCGCGCGGCGATCTCGATCTCGGTCTGCTGGCCCTGGGCGCCGCCGCTCGGCTGATGGATCATGATCATGGAGTTCGGCAGGCAGAAGCGCTTGCCGCGCGCGCCGCTCGCGAGGAGCACCGCGGCCATGCTCGCCGCCATGCCCACGCAGATGGTGGAGACATCGGGCTTGATGAAGTTCATCGTGTCGAGAATGGCAAGGCCCGAGTACACCTCGCCGCCCGGCGAGTTGATGTAGAGCGAGATGTCCTTCTCGGCATCCTGGCTCTCGAGGTGGAGCAGCTGCGCGATAACGAGGTTCGCGGTCGTGGAGTTGATCTCCTCGCCCAGGAAGATGATGCGGTCGTTCAGCAGGCGAGAATAGATGTCGTAGCTGCGCTCGCCGCGCGGCGTCTGCTCGATGACATAGGGCACGAGCGCGGAATCAATCCGGTACATGACGCATTCCCCTTTCGCATTCTCATCGTTACATATGACGTACGGTGCCCGCTCGGCGCGGATACGCGCGCAGAGTCGATGCACCGTAACGTCAGGTCCGGTCTCCCGGTATGGTACCCCCTCGCGGGGACAGATTTACTCGGCGTCGTCAGCCTTGGCGAACTCGTCGACCTCGGTCACGACGGCGTTGTCGACCAGCCAGTCGACCGCCTTGGAGCGACGGATGGAGTCGCGCACGGCCGGCATGCGGCCCTCGGCGATGAACTGGGCCTTGGAGGCCTCGACGTCCTGGATGCCGGCGCGCTCGAACTCGGCGTCGACGTCCTCATCGGTGACCTCGATCTCGAGCTTGCGCGCGAGGGCGTCGAGCGCGAGGGACTCGCGGGCGACGTCGTCGGCCTGGTGGTGCAGGTCGGCGAGGAAGGCCTCGGTGGAGAGGTTGGACATCTTCAGCCAGGAGTCGAGCGTCATGCCGCGGCCGGAGAGGCTCTGCAGGAAGTTCTGACCCAGCTCGGAGAAGACGGACTGCTCGTAGTCCTCGTCGATGGTCTCGGCCTCGAGGCGCTCGGCGAGCTTGGCGACGGCGCGGTTCTCCTTGATGCCGGGGAGCTTGGAGGTCTTGTCGGCATCGAGCTCGATCTTGACGGCGTCGCGCATCGCGGCGATGTCGTCGAAGCCAAAGGAGGTCTTGGCGAACTCGTCGGTGAGCTCGGGCAGGATGCGCTCCTTGATGTTCTTGACGGTCACCTTGACGGCGGCCTCCTCGGCACCCTCGACCTCGGGGGTCCAGGAGATCTCCTTGGTCTCGTCGACGTTCATGCCGACCATGCCCTCGTCGAACTCCTTGGGCAGGTTGCCGGAGCCGACCACGATCATGCGGCCCTCGCCGGCGAGCGCCTCAGCGTTCTTGACGTTCTCGATGTCGACCGTGACGTAATCGCCGTCGGCGACGGGACGCTCGGCGTCCTTGAAGGTGGCGTGATAGCCCATGAGCTGCTCGATCTGCGCGTCGATCTCGCCCTCGGTGACCTCCGCGGGAGGCATCTCGATCTCGACGGGATCGTAGGAGCTGAGCTCGTAGCTCGGGCGGAGCTGGAGCTCGATGGTGTAAGTGTAGTCCTCGTGGTCGGCGACCATGGAGTCGATGGTGCCGTAGTCGGCGGGCTTGACCGGGACGATGTCGAGCTCGTTCAGCACGGCGGACTCGTTGGCACCGATGATGTCATTGGTGGCCTGGGCGAGCACGGCGCCGGCGCCGAGCATGTTGTCGATAACGGGACGGGGAGCATGACCAGCACGGAAGCCCGGGAAGCGGTACCTCTTGGCGGCATCCTTGTAGGCCTTCTTGATGGCAGCATCGACGTCGGCGGCCGGAATGGTGACCGTCGCGGTGAGCTTGGCGTCCTTCACGTCTGAAGTGATGTTCAACGTTCCTCCTCTTACAGTACGTCGGCATATCGTGGGTGCCGATGACCCTTGGGTAACACTTGATGGCGCTATGGTGCGGGCGAAAGGACTCGAACCTTCACGGGAAGCCCACTGGAACCTAAATCCAGCGCGTCTACCAATTCCGCCACGCCCGCATTTTACGCACAGTTTCTGAATGATAGCAGATACGACCAGCATGCGGACGATGAAGCTCGAGCGCGGCCCGCGCGCTCACACCCCGCGCACATGATGCGATACGCACCCGCAACCCCGGCTGCGAGCCGCCCCCACCCCGTCCGAGAGCGGGGCCCCGACAGCCCCCTTCATTGTCTTCGTGCGAAAGGCACACGTAGCCGCCCCTCGTGTGCCTTTCGCACGAAGACAATGAAGCGCCGGCTCGGCTATGGCGCACCTCGGTTCGCCGTAAGGGTAGCGGGCGCCCGGCGGCTGCACGGCCCTGGCGCAACGCAAGGCGGCCTTCCTTGCGCGGGAAGGCCGCCTTAAGACGATGTGGATCCTACTCGCCGAACAGCGCCTTCTCCGGCGTGATGGGCAGCGTCCGAACGTAGTGGCCCGTCGCGTGGGCAACGGCGCTCGCAATGGCCGGCGACGGGGTGTTGATGACGACCTCGCCAATCGACTTCGCACCGAACGGGCCCGTGGGCTCGTAGCTCGGGGCGAACTCGACGCGGATGTCCGGCACATCGAGACGCGTCGGCATCTTGTAGGTCATGAGCGAGCGGGTGCGCATGCGGCCGCGGCCGCTGTACTGCACGTCCTCGGTGAGCGCCATGCCGATGCCCTGGGCGATGCCGCCCTCGGCCTGCACGCGCGCGAGGTTCTCGTTCACGACGGTGCCGCAGTCGACAACGCTCACGTAGTCGACCACCGTGACCTTGCCGGTGGCCTTGTCGACGTCAACCTCGGCGATACCGCTCATGAACGGCGGGGGGCTCGTGGGCGAGCTCGCCGCGGCGTGCGCGGTCAGGCAGTCGCCGTCGCCGCCCGCGACGAGCCTGTTCGCGAGCTCGGCAAGCGTCATCTCGGCCACAGGCTCAGCCTCCGGGGCGCGCTCGGCCAACCGGTAGCTGCGCGCGATGGCCTCGACGTCGTCGTAGATGCCGGAGAACTCGGGGATGTCGGCGCCCCCTTCAGCCAGCGTGCCGGGGGCGAACGCAAGCAGGCGCTCACCGTCGAACAGCACGTCGTCGGCATCGACGCCCATGAAGCCGGCGGCGCGCTGGCGCAGCTCGGCGATGAGGCGCTCTGAGGCCTTGATAGTCGCCATGCCGGTCAGATAGGTCGATGCGCTCGCATAGGAGCCGGTGTCGAAGGGCGACACGTCGGTATCGACGCCGTGCACGACGATGCGATCGGTGTCGCAGCGCAGCGCCTCGGCGGCAAACTGCGCAAGGATCGTGTCGGAGCCGGTGCCCATGTCGGTCGCGCCGACGGAGAGCGTATAGAAGCCGGTCTCCTCCAAACGCAGATCGACCGAACCGATGTCAATCTTGGCGATAGCCGAGCCCTGCATGGAGAGCGCGACGCCCAGGCCGCGCACCCGGTCGCCCAGATCGCGCGCGAGCGGCTTGTCGTCCCAGCCGATCATCTCCATCGCGCGGCGCAGGCACGCCGAGACGTTGCAGGAGTACAGCTCGTTGTCGTCGTACTGCGCCAGGCGCTCGCCCGGCGTCACGAGGTTCTTGAAGCGGATCTCGCAGGGGTCCATGCCCAGGCGGTCGGCGAGTTCGTTCACGGCGGACTCGACAGCGAACAGGCCCTGCGTCGCACCGTAGCCGCGATAGGCGCCGGCCGGCATCGTGTTCGTGTAGACGACGTCGAATGCGAAGCGGGTCGCCTTCGCGTGGTTGTACAGCGGCAGGCTCTTGTGGCCGGATAGGCCCACGGTCGTGGGGCCGTGCTCGCCGTAGGCGCCCTGGTTGGAGAGCGTGTACAGGTCGATGGCCACGATCGTGCCGTCGTTTTTCGCGCCCAGGCGCACGTGCATCTGCATCTCATGGCGCGAGTTCGAGGACGCGAGCGTCTCCTCGCGCGTGTAGACGACCTTCGACGGACGACCGGTCTTGGCCGTGACGAACGCGCAGAAGATCTCGTTGCAGCCGCTCTGCTTGGCGCCGAAGCCGCCGCCGATGCGCGGCTTCACCACGCGCACGCGCGACTGCGGGATGTCGAGGGCGTTGGCGACCATGCGGCGCACGTGGAAGGGCACCTGGGTGGAGGCGGTCACGGTGATGCGGCCGTACGCGTCGATCTCGGCGAAGGAGCGGAACGTCTCCATCATGCCCTGGTTGTCGGCAAGCGTGTGGTAGGTCTCGTCGACGACGATGTCGCATTCGGCGAAGGCCGCCTCGAGGTCGCCATGGGCCGACAGGCCCGAGGCCACGACGTTGCGGGCGCGGTCGTTGTTGATCCACGCCCCGTTGACATGGTAGTTGTCCTCGGTGTGGATGACGACCGGGTTGCCCTTGGCGCGCGTGAAGTCGAGCACGGGCTCCATGACCTCGTAGTCGACCTTGATGAGCTTCAAGGCGCTGCGGGCGGCGTCCTCGGTCTCGGCGGCCACGATGGCGACCTCGTCGCCCACGTAGCGCACGACCTGGTCGAGGATCAGGCGGTCGTATGGGCTCGCCTCGGGATAGCTCTGGCCGGCGAGGGTGAAGCGCTTGTTCGGCACATCCTTATAGGTGTAGACGGCGACGACCCCCGGCACCTTCAGCGCGCGCGACGTGTCGATGTCGCGGATGCGGGCGAAGGCGTGCGGACTGTGCAGGATCTTCACGATAAGGGCGTCTGCGGGCGCCAGGTCGTTCGTGAAGACCGGTTTGCCGGACAGCAGCGCCGCGGCGTCGCGCTTCACGACGGGGGCGCCCACGCAGGAGAGGTTTGCGCGCTCGCTCTCGCGCGTCACGATCATGCTCATGGGTTACTCCTCCTGTCCGGCGACGACGGCTTGCGCGCACGCGGCGAAGCGGCTCGCCATATAGCGGCGGATGGCGCGGCGCTGGCTTGTATAGCCCGTACAGCGGCACAGGTTGCCCGCCAGATAGGAGTCCATCTCCTCGTCGGAGGGCATCTGCGGCTCCTCGCCCGCCGCCGCGGCGCGCTCGCGGATCTCGCGCTCCATGGAGAGCACGTTCATGATGAGGCCGGGCGAGCAGAATCCGCACTGCTCGGCGCCCTCCTCGGCCATGCAGCGCGCGAAGTCGGCGGACTCCGCCTGCAGGCCCTCGAGCGTCATGACCGCGTGGCCGTTCGCGCGCGCCATGGGCACGGCGCACGAGAGCACGGCCTGGCCATCGAGCCACACCGTGCACAGGCCGCAGTTCGTGGTCTCGCAGGCGCACTTCACGGACTTGCAGCCCTGGGCGCGCACGAAGGCGAGCAGCGACAGGTCGGGGGATACGCTCGCGGCGACCCGCTTGCCGTTCAGGTTGATCGAGATGTCCATCGTCTTTCCGCTCATCGGATAGCCTCCTCACGGGCGCATGCGGCGCGGGCCGCCTCCAAGCCTTCGGGCGAGGTGTAGCGGGCGGCCTCGACAAGGGCGCGCGCCGCGAGCACGCCGGCCAGATGGCGGCGATAGCGCTCGGAGCCCCACAGGTTGGAGCTATAGGTCAGGCCGCGCACGGCCTCGATGGCGTGCGCGAGCTCGTCGCAGGAAGGCTCCGCGGAGACGACGCCCGCCTCGGCGCCCGAAAGCAGGCGCGCCTTGGCCGGACGGGCGCCCACGGCAAGGTGCCAGGCGCCGTCCCAGCGCGCGGCGCAGGCGTTGACGGTCGCAAAATCGGTTGCGGCCTTGCGCAGGCACTGGTAGGAGGCCTGATAGTCGTGCTTCTTCACGATGATATGGGTGAGGACGTCAAGCTCGTAGGGCATGTCGATGAAGGTGGCGAGCGGCACGCGGCCGGCCTCGACGAGCTCGACCTCGGTGTCGAGCGCGAGCAGCGCGCAGATCACGTCGGAGAAGCCGAAGCGCCCGAAGACGCTGCCGCCGACGGTCGCCGAGCGACGGAACTGCACGCCCACGATGTCGCGGACCGCTGCGGCGAGCACACCGTCGCAGGCGTCGTTCAGCACGCCCGCGCACTCGAGGTCGCGCAGCGTCACGTAAGCGCCGATGCGGTACTCGTCCTCAGTCTCCTCGATCTTGTCGAGGCCGCAGTCCGACAGGTCGATCACGCAGGGTATCGTGCGGTCGGACAGGCGCATCCACATGCCGCCGCCCAGGATCTGCGCCCCTTTGCGAAACCGGAGCACCTCCAGCGCGTCCTCGACATTGGCTGCTCGGACATATCTTCCGAATCTGAGCATTCCTCCCCCATCTCTCAAGATAGGTCGATTCCTTGGCAGAACTCGTTAAGTGTACCGGAGCGGCACAACATGTGCGCTCAAGCGTCGGTGCGAGCACAAAATGCGCGCCTGGCCGCACGCGGCAGCCCATGATGGCCCGCCGACGGCACGAAAGCGAACCCGCAGCGGACAACCCCCGCCCGCCGTGCCGCGCCCGCCGCCCGCAGCCACCCGACATGCAGCAACGCGATAAATTTCTCGTTTCCAACGTTGCGGTTCGATTTCGATTCCGATGAGAGACGAATTCGCGCTCGTTACGATTCGGCTTTTCGCGACAGGCCTGAAACACTGCTCGCCCGGCGTGCCATCATGGCCGCGTCCTGCATCCCACGACCGATAGGAGTGACCATGTACGACAGCGGCTCCACCGCCTTCATGCTCGTCTGCACCATGCTCGTGTTCCTCATGACACCGGGCCTCGCGTTCTTCTACGGCGGCCTCGCACGTCGCAAGAACGTCGTGAACACGATGCTCATGTGCTTCGGCATCATCGGACTCGTCGGCGCGCTGTGGATCGTCGCCGGCTGGTCGTTCGCCTACGGCGGCGACGGCTCGCTTCCGTTCTTCGGCGGCTTCGACCAGCTGCTCGCGCTGCCGACGGTCTCGGCCCTTCTGGCCCAGACCGCCAACCCGCCCGCCGATGCGACCTATCCTGGCATCGTGGACATCGCCTTCCAGATGGCCTTCGCCATGATCACCGCGGCGATCGTCACCGGCTCGCTCGCGGGGCGCGTGCGCTTCGGCGCCCTCGCGCTGTTCATGGGCATCTGGGTGCTCGTGGTCTACGCGCCGCTCGCCCACATGGTGTGGGGCGGCGAGGGCTCGCTCATCGGCGGCATCATCGGCGCGCTCGACTTCGCCGGCGGCGACGTCGTGCACATCTCCTCGGGCGTCACCGGCCTCATCCTCTGCCTCATGGTGGGCAGCCGCCGCGGCTTCGGCGTCATGAGCTACCGGCCGCACAACGTGCCGTTCGTGGCGCTCGGCGCCGGCCTTCTGTGGTTCGGATGGTTCGGCTTCAACGGCGGCTCGGCCTTCGCCGCCGACGGCATCGCGGCGCTGGCGGTGCTCAACACGGTGACCGCGAGCGCCGCAGGGCTCGTCTCGTGGCTCGTGGTCGAGCGCGTGCGCACCGGCAAGCCCACGCTCGTGGGCGCGAGCACCGGACTTGTGGCGGGCCTCGTGGTCGTGACGCCGGGCGCCGGCTTCGTCGAGCCCTGGGCCGCCCTCGTCATGGGGGCGATGGTCTCCCCCGTGTGCTATCTGGCCATCTCCCACCTGAAGGCCCGCATCGGCTACGACGACGCGCTCGACGCGTTCGGCTGCCACGGCGTGGGCGGCATCCTGGGCGGCGTGCTCACCGGCCTGTTCTGCGTGCCGGAGCTCTCCTGGACCGATCACGGCGGCCTGCTGTACACCGGCGACCCCGCGCTGCTCATCGACCAGGTCCTCGGCATCGTGGTGACCCTTGCCATCGTCATCGTGCTCGACCTTCTCATCGCGTTTGCCGTGCGCGCGATCATGGGCGGCAAGATCCGCGTCGACGAGGCAGACGAGGCGCTGGGCCTCGACATCTCCGAGCACGGCGAGAGCGCCTATCCGGCATTCAGTGGATTGGACTGATAATCATGAAACGCACCGACTTGCAAACCCTTCCCACTGCAACCTCTCTCACACCCCATGCGGTCCCGCACGCCGCAAAGCGCGCGTCGACGTCGGAGCACGGCACGGGTATGCGCGCAGAGCAGCCCTCGATGCTCGTCGCGTACCTCCAATGCTCAGCGCTGCTGTCCGCCTGCTCTGCAGATGGGGCCGCGTGCGCAGGCGCCGCGCGAGGCTGAAGCGGATAGCAACCGCATGCGATGCGGCGTCTCTGTACGAAGCAGGCGCCGCACGCTGAGAATCGATTCGGAAAGGAAGCGATATGAAACGGATCACCGCGATCGTGCGCGCCGAGAAGCTCGAGGCGCTCAAGGACGCGCTGTACGCCGCCGATGTGCGCGGCATGACCATCGTCCAGGTGATGGGCTGCGGCAACCAGCACGGCTGGAAGGAGTATGTACGCGGCACCGAGGTGCTGCTGAACACCATCCCGAAGGTGCAGTTCGACCTCGTGGTCAGCGACACCCAGGTCGAAGACGTCATCGAGGTCATCTGTCGTGCGGCGCGCACCGGCGAGGTGGGTGACGGCAAGATCTTCGTCTCCCCCGTCGAGGAAGTCGTCCGCATTCGCACGGGCGAGCGCGGCGCCGAGGCGCTGTAGCGACCGCAACGGCCCCTTTCCAGGCGGCGCCTCGGGACACGGCAACGCGCCTGTTCCCCGAGGCGCCTCCTTTGCCACTCTACCGGGGGCACATCGACCCTGCCATGAAACCGGGCGCCCCGCGCGGATGCAGCGGGACGCCCGGAAATCAGGCACCTATGTCAGGAAAAACCGCAGCGACCTAGCAGACGCCCTGCGCCATCATGGCGTCGGCGACCTTCAGGAAGCCGGCGATGTTGGCGCCCATGACGAAGTCGCCCTCATGGCCGAAGGAGCGGGCGGTGTCGTCCACGTTGTGGAACATGCCGCGCATGAGGCTCTCGAGCTTGCCGTCGACCTCCTCGAACGTCCAGGACAGGTGCTCGGCGTTTTGGCTCATCTCGAGGCCGGACACGAGCACGCCGCCGGCGTTCGCGGCCTTGCCCGGCATGAAGGCCACGCCGTGCTCCTGCAGGTAGACGGTCGCATCGGGCGTGGTGGGCATGTTCGCGCCCTCGCCCACGACCTTGCAGCCGCCCGCGACGAGCGCCTGGGCGTCCTCGAGGGTGAGCGTGTTCTCGCGCGCGCAGGGCAGCGCGACGTCGCAGGGCAGCTGCCACACGCCGCGGCCGTCGCCGGCATGCCAGATGGCGTTCGGGCGCTCGTCGACGTACATGGCCAGGCTCACGCCGGCGTCATGGCCGGAGCGCTTCTTGTTGTAGATGTGCTCGAGCACCGTGTAGTCGATGCCGTCGGGGTCCTCGACCCAGCCCTTGGTGTCGGAGGCGGCGATAACCTTGCCGCCGAGCTGCGAGACCTTCTGGATCGCGTAGATCGCGACGTTGCCGGAGCCGTGCACGACGACGGTCTTGCCCTCGAAGGAGTCGCCGGCGCTCTTGAGGTACTCGTCCACGAAGTACACCAGGCCGTAGCCCGTGGCCTCGGTGCGCGCCAGCGAGCCGCCGAAGGTGAGGCCCTTGCCGGTGAGCACGCCGCTCCATTCGTTGCGCAGACGCTTGTACTGGCCGAACAGGTAGCCGATCTCGCGGCCGCCCACGCCCAGGTCACCGGCGGGCACGTCGGTGTTCGGGCCGATATGGCGGGACAGCTCGGTCATGAAGGACTGGCAGAAGGCCATGATCTCGCGGTTGGACTTGCCCTTGGGGTCGAAATCCGAACCGCCCTTGCCGCCGCCCATGGGCAGCGTGGTCAGGGCGTTCTTGAAGATCTGCTCGAAACCCAGGAACTTGAGCATGCCGAGCGTCACCGTGGGGTTGAAGCGCAGACCGCCCTTGTAGGGACCGATGGCGGAGTTGAACTCGACGCGGAAACCGCGGTTCACCTGAACCTTGCCCGCATCGTCGACCCAGGGCACACGGAACATGACAACGCGCTCGGGCTCGACGAGGCGCTCGAGCAGTGAGGCCTCCTCGAACTCGGGGTGCGCGTCGAGCGCGGGCTGAATCGTCTCGAGCACCTCGGTGGCCGCCTGCAGGAACTCCGGCTGGTCGGCGTAGCGCTCGCGCAGCTCGGCGATGACCTTCTCGGAATACGTCATGGATACCTCCCGAATTTTAGATTAACTCCCGAAAAACGGGACCCATGGTACTACGGCGCGGTGCAGCACCTATATGCAAAATGGTGTGCAAACGCAGGCATCCGATACCTTTTCCCAGTTCAACGACCCCACTGTGTACTGCGTGTTGCGAATACGTTTCACACGTGTTTCGCGTCCGAGCAGGTTGTGAGCAGGCGCGCCTCACCGCACGCGCACGCGCGCGCCGCCGGTGTAGGCCCCGACGCGCCCGATGCGCTGCGCCGCGGGGACCGCGCCGGCAAGGGCCGCCATGAGGGCATCCGCGTCGGCGGCGTCGACCGAGAACAGCAGGCCGCCCGAGGTCTGCGGGTCGAACAGCAGGTCCGCCACCGCAAGCGGGACGCGCGCGTCGATATCCACCTCGGACTCCGCGTAGCGGCGGTTGCGGTAGACACCCGCCGGCAGGATGCCCATGGCGGCGAAATCGAGGGCGCCCGGTAAGAACGCGAACGCGTCGGCATCGAGCACGACCTGGGTGTTCGAGCCCTGAGCGAGCTCGAGCGCGTGCCCGAGCACGGCAAACCCCGTGATGTCGGTGCAGGCGTGGACGGCGAAGGGGCGTGCCGCCTCGGCCGCGGCGCGGTTCAGCGTGCACATGATCCCCTCGACGCGCGAACGCGCCTCCTCGTCGGCCAGGCCGCCTTTGAGCGCCGTCGTCATGACGCCGATGCCCACGGGCTTGGTGTAGATGAGAACGTCGCCGGGGCGCGCCGTGTCGTTTCTGAGCAGCCGCGCCGGGTCGATGACGCCCGTGACCGACAGGCCGTATTTCGGCTCGTCGTCGTAGATGCTGTGGCCGCCCGCCACGACGGCCCCCGCCTCGGCGACCTTGCACGCGCCGCCGCGCAGGATCTCGCGCACGGCCTCCTTCGGCATGTCCTCCGGCACCGCCATGATGTTCAGCGCCGTGATGGGACGGGCGCCCATGGCGTAGATGTCGGACAGGGCGTTGGCCGCCGCGATCTGGCCGAACGTGTACGGGTCGTCCGCGATGGGCGGGAAGAAGTCGAGCGTCTGCACGATGGCGAGGTCGTCACGCAGCCTGTAGACCGCGGCGTCGTCGGCATGGTCGAAGCCCACGAGCAGGTTGGGGTCGCGCACGTCGGGAAAGCCCTCGAACAGGCTCGCGAGCTCCCCTGCCCCCACCTTCGCGCCGCACCCGGCGCAATCGGCGAGCTTCGTGAGCTTGACGGTGGTCTCCATGGGCTCATCCTTCTTTCGGACGCGCGCCCGCCCGCTCCGCCTCGGGCTGCGGGCGCCTGGTTTGCTACAGCATGAGTCGGTAGATGCCCTCGGGTACGAGATGTCCCGCGACCGCATCGTTGAAGGCGGCGAGCGCCGCCTCGGTCGCGGGCATGGCCCACGCGAGGCCGCACTCCGCATCGATCTCCACGGGCAGCGGGATGATGCGCCCGGCGACACCGGCCTGCTGGCAGAGCCGCTCGGCCTCCATGGCGTCGAACGTGCTCGCGAACGAGACGACGATGCGAGGCTCGGTTGCTCGAGGCATCCCTACCTCCCCTTCTTCCTAGCGCCGTGCGCGCGCGATCTCGCGCAGCGCGCTGACGGCCGCATCGATGTCGGACGCGCTGGTGTACCAGCAAAACGAGAAGCGCACCGCCCCCTGCTCGAGGGTGCCGAGCGCCGCGTGCATGCGCGGGGCGCAGTGCAGGCCCGCGCGCGTGGCGATGCCGAAGTCCTGCGCCAGCCGGTCCGCCAGCGTCGACGAATCCATACCGGCGAGGTTCAGCGCCACGACGCCGGTGTGCGCCTGCCCGTCATGCGCGCCATAGACCGTGATGCCGGGGATATCCCCCACGCCCGCGCAGAAGCGCTCGCGGAGCCTCGCCTCATAGGCGGCCACGTGCTCGACGCCCACATCGAGCAGAACGCCCACCGCCGCGTCGAGGCCCGCGATGCCCTGGCTGTTCAGGGTGCCCGCCTCCAGGTGCTCGGGCCAGCTCGCAGGCTGGAAGGGATCGGCGCTCTTCACCCCGGTGCCGCCCAGGATGAGCGGGGCGAGCTCCACATCGGGCGCCACGAGCAGGCCGCCGGTGCCCTGGGGCCCCATCAGGGCCTTGTGCCCGGTGAAGCAGATGATATCCGCCCCGAGCGCGGCCGCATCCACCGGAAGCGCGCCCGCCGTCTGCGCCGCATCGAGGATGAAACGGGCACCGTGGGCATGGGCGGACGCGGCGAGCGCCGCCGCGTCGGTGAGCGCGCCGGTGAGGTTCGAGGCGTGCGTCGCCACGACGGCGGCGGTGTTCGGGCGAAACAGCCCCTCGAGCTCCTCGGTGTGCAGGCGCCCTGCGGCATCGGCCCTCACGTAGTCGAGCCCGATCACCCCGCGGCGTTCGAGCTCGTGCAGCGGGCGCAGCACGGAGTTGTGCTCGAAATCCGTCGTAATCACGTGGTCGCCCGGCTTGAGCAGGCCGAACAGGGCGATGTTCAGAGCCATCGTCGCGTTCATGGTGAAGATGACGCGCTCGGGGTGCGAAAACCCGAACAGGCGCGCCAGGTGCACGCGCGCACCGGCGACCGAGCGCGCCGCGGCGAGGTCGTCGGCAGACGCCCCGCGCGCGCTGCTGCCCGCGCCCGCCATGGCCGCGACGACCGCCTGGGCGACCTCGGGCGGTTTCTGGATGGTGGTGGCGGCGTTGTTCAGGTAGATCATGGCGTCTTTCGCCCTTTCAGATGCAAAACGTCGGCAGACACGGCGAGTCGGGGACGCAGCGGCCGGACCCGCCGCCAAGAGGAGGGCGCACGCCCGCTTGTTGCCCCGTATTTCCGATTTTTAGGTCCTCCCGTGCGCCGGCGCCCGAGCGGGCACCTGAGACCCGAGAGTTCACCAGGGATTTTCGGGCTGGCGGACAGCGGCTTCAGCGGCCTCACCCCGCGAAGGACCTAATAGCGGAAATGAGGAGCATCGAGGCGGCGCGGGGCAGCCGCTCGGGCGGCGAACCGAACCCGAAGCCCGCGAGGCTCCCCTAGAGCGTGACGACCTTGTCGGTGCCGAGCACGAACTCGGAGATGGCGTACAGGTTCGTCACGCCGCCCACGGCGAGCCGGTCGCGCAGGCCGTGGAAATCCAGGCACGTCCCGCAGGTCAGCACCTCGCAGCCGCGGCGCTCGAGCTCGCGGACGTCGTCGACGAGCGGGGAGCCCTCGCAGGTGAGCGCGGCGCCGTCGTTGAAGAAGACGATGCGGTGTGGGGGCTCCTCGGCTTGCGCCATGGCGTAGACGAGGCCCTTCAGGAGTATGTCACCGAGCTCGGGAGATCCCTGACCGAGCGCGCGCGACCCGACGAACACCGTCACCTGCTGACGGGCCGCCTCGGGCGCCGGGCACGCGATGCCCGCCTCGGCGAGCGCAGCCTCCTCACCGGAGGGCCACTCGGCATCCGCCTCGCTGACGCCGGAGATCTCGACGGCCCATCCGCCCTGCACCTCGGCGACGGACACCGCGCCCTGCTTGCTCGCCGCGAGGCGCTTCAGGTTCTCGACGGCGACCGTGTTGTCCACGAGCACGCGCACCGCACCGGCGGATCCCGGTTCCTGGAGTGCCTTCATGGCACGGATGACGGGCTTGGGGCATGTCTCCCCGAAGCAGTTGAGCTCGACCATGAGAATCCTTTCGCCAACAGCGCACACCCGCCTACGGCGAGTATGATTATCCTTATTCTGAGGATAATCATAATAATAAATTTCCCTTACATGGAACCCGTCAACGACCAGTTTATCGGTAGAAGGTCGCATGAGGTTCCGATGCGGCAAGGGCGGCCGCCCCCGAAGGCCTCCTTACGCACGCGGGCCGGGGCGCAGCTGTACCCCGACCCGCTTGGCCGTTCACGTTTGACATAGGAAGCGCATCCGGCGGCTCGCATGCCGCCGGATGCGCCGCGGCGCGCAGGCGCCCGCGCGCTAGTTGTCGCGGTGGTACACGAACCAGTACGCGAGCGCCACGAGCACCGCGCCGCCCACGATGTTGCCGAGCGTCACGACGGACAGGTTGTAGACGATGCCCGACATGTTCAGCGACGCCTCACCGGCGACATCGGCGCCGTAGCCGTTGGCCACCATGACCGCGCCCATGGGCAGAAAGTACATGTTGGCCACGCAGTGCTCGAAGCCGCAGGCGACGAACCCGGAGATGGGTAGTAGGATGCCGACGACCTTGTCGACGGCCGTCTTACCCGCGAAACCGATCCACACCGCCAGGCACACGAAGATGTTGCACAGGATGCCGCGGAAGAACAGCGTCACGGCATCGGGCGTCACCTTGCCGGCGGCGATGGAGACCATCGTCGCCGCGACCGACTCGCCATTCATCTGGTAGATGCCCGCGAAGAACACGATCGCCACGACCACCAGCGCGCCGGCGAGGTTGCCGAGCCACACCGTCACCCAGTTGCGCAGCATCCCGCGAAGGCTGATCTTGCGCGACGCGAGCGCGCAGACCATGAGCGAGTTGCCCGTGAAGAGCTCCGCGCCGCACAGCAGCACGAGCACGAGGCCCAAGCAGAACACCAGACCGCCCACGACGCGCTGGGGACCCCAGGAAAGCGTCGTGTCGGACAGAAACACCGTGAAGTAGAGGGCACCGAACGAGATGAACGCGCCCGCGAGCATCGCGAGCACGAACATCTTGGCGAGCGGCATGGTCGCCTTCGTCTGGGCGACCGCCTCGACCTTCTCCTCCACCTGAGCCGGCGACAAAACCTCTGTTGACATATAAACCTTTCTCCCATGCCCATAGCAAGACACCGGCTACTTTAGCGCCCCGGCAATCCCCCTGGCAATCGACGCGACGCGGTTTTCCCCGGAGGAAATGTGGGCCGTGTTGCGGAGGAGTCCCGCATCCCCTATAATCTGTTCCGCCTTGGGACAAGCAGGGTGAGATGCAACCCCTAGCTGCTCAGCACCTTCGGGACGTGGCGCAGTTTGGTAGCGCGCCTGCTTTGGGAGCAGGATGTCGCAGGTTCGAATCCTGTCGTCCCGACCATACACGCGGGCGTAGTTCAATGGTAGAACCCCAGCCTTCCAAGCTGATGACGCGGGTTCGATTCCCGTCGCCCGCTCCAGGAGATTCGCGATCCCGGTAGCCGCAGGCTTCCGGGATCGTTTTCGTATGCGCGCAGCGCCCCGCCGACAGGGCGCGCACCGCAGGGCCCGTGCCCCCCGCAAGACCCCGCAATGGCAGAAAGCCCCGCACCGGTACACGAGCGGCGGGACGCGGGCAGAACGTGCCCACGTACGCGAAGGACATCTCCCTCATGCACTGGCAGGGCGCGAACTCCTTCCGCACGAGCCACTACCCCTACTCCGAGGAGATGATGCGCCTGTGCGACGCCGAGGGTATCGTCGTCATCGACGAGACCACGGCCGTGGGCATCAACGCGAGCTTCGGCGGCGGCGCGAACTTCTCCGGACAGGGCGTGTCCACCTACGATCCGGTGAACGGCATCAAGACCCAAGAGCACCACAAGGACATCATCCGCGACCTCATCGCGCGCGACAAGAACCATGCCTGCGTGGTCATGTGGTCCATCGCCAACGAGCCCGATTCCACGAGCGAGGGCGCCTATGAGCACTTCAAGCCGCTCTTCGACCTGGCGCACGAGCTCGACCCGCAGAGCCGTCCCTGCACGCTCGTAGACGTCCAGAGCGGCAAGCCGGTCGACCAGGATGTGGCCTCCAAGCTTTCAGACGTCATCCGCCTGAACCGCTACTACGGCTGGTACACCATGGGCAACGAACTCGACTGCGCCAGCCAGGCCTTCGCGGCGGAACTCGAGGAGTGGGGCAAACTGGGCAAGCCGGTCATGATGACCGAGTACGGCGCCGATACCGTCATAGGGTTGCACGACACCTCCTCGAACCCCAGCCTCTACACCGAGGAGTACCAGGTGAAGTACTACAAGGAGAATAACGCCGTGCTCGATGCGCACGACTTCGTCTGCGGCGAGCAGGTCTGGAACTTCGCCGACTTCATCACCGTGCCCGGCCTGCTGCGCGTCCAGGGCAACAAGAAGGGCCTGTTCACGCGCGATCGCAAGCCCAAGCTGGCAGCTCACTACTTCCGCCAGCGCTGGCACGAGGTCCCCGACTTCAAGGACGGGAAGTAGCGAATCCCCGGCGGCGGCGAGCACAGCGCTCGCCGCCGTTTTTTATTGCACGCCACGGTCATCATCGTGAACAGCGTGGACGAGGAGGATGACCTCAGCGATTGTAGGCGCGCCTTCAGGCGAAGCAAGGCGAGCCAGGCGGGGCATCCAAGTCTGGGGCTTCGGCTCCACCGAAAACGACGCAACTGCGCACACCCAGACGGGGTGAGGATCCCTCAAGATCACCCGAACAATCAGCTATTCCGTAATTCAGTATGTTTTACATTGTTCAATATTCACTCAGTGATATTCTGATAATGACGCAGGGTACCGACTCCGATCGAAGAGAACGGAGTTACGACATGAGCGTAGACACGGCCATAAACCTTCTTGCTCTTGTAATCTCGGCTATAGCCCTCGGCTACCACATCGGTAGAAGGGGAAAAAGCCCCACCCGACTGCCGTCGAACGAGGCCACTTCCCAGCCTCAAAAGTTGGAACAGGAGTCGGCCCAAACACGGAAACGGGACGCCCTGCGCCATACTCAAAGTTTACCACACCGCACCTCGGCGTATTCGCGCCCCTAGCTGCAGCCATCCTTCCACCACAGCTAATGGGCGCACCTCACGCGAGCGCGTGTCGCGCGGTTCACCTTCTCCGCCGCGATGACCATCACCACCAGCAGCACGGCGAGATAAGCCGGATACAGCGAGATATCGATCGTCTGCGCGATAAGCCCGAACAGCGGCGACATGGCGAGCGATCCCACGTAGGCGAACGCCATCTGCATGCCGGTGAGCTCGAGAGCGACGTCGGCGCCGAAGCGCGCGGGCGTGGCGTGGATGATCGAGGGGTAGATCGGCGCGCAGCCGAGACCGACCAGCACGAGGCCGGCTATAAGGACGGTACCGTCCCATGGCAGAACTATCAGCGCGATACCTGCCGCGACCAGCACCTGGCCCAGGCGGATCATGCCGGCGTCGGAGATCTTGAACGAAAGGAAACCGCTCACCAGGCGCCCCACCGTGATGCCGATGTAGAACAGCGACGCCCACATCGCCGCGGTCTCGGCGGAGACGCCCGCCGCGAGCGTGCAATACGATGACGCCCAGTTGCCGCAGGTGCTCTCGAGCGCGCAGTAGCAGAAGAAGGAGATGAGGACGGCCACGACGCCGTCGGTGCGCAGAAGCTCGCGGCGGGAATGGCGGGCGGAGGCGCCCCCTTCACCGGCCGCATCCGCCCCCTTCGGCAGCGTGCGGTCGCGCCACAGCGGAAGCGACAGGGTCAGCACGACCACGACGGCAAGCTGCAAAAACCCGAGCGCGCGGAAGCCGTCGCCCCAGGTGCCGAAGCCCAGGCAGGCGCCCATGATCATGGGCCCGCCGCTCGCACCGACGCCCCACATGCAGTGCAGCCAGCTCATGTGCTGGCTTTTGTAATGCACGGCCACAAACGCGTTGAGGGCCGCGTCGACCGCGCCCGCGCCGAGGCCGTAGGGTATGGCCAGCAACAGGATCTGCCAGAACTCCCGGGCGAGCGAGAAGCCGAGCATCGCCAGCGCGGTGAGCGCGACGCTCACCGCGGTCACCCTGCCCGTGCCGAAGCGGTCGACCACCCGCACGGACATGAGGCTCGACACGATGGTGCCCGCCGAGATGATCATGGTGACGATGCCGACCCACGACAGGCCCGCGCCGAGCGAGGGGCCCATGACGGGCCACGCGGACCCCAGCGCCGAATCAGGAAGCCCGAGGCTGATGAACGCAAGGTAGATGATCGGCAGCAATCCTGCTGGCATGGCCCCCCTCATGCGATGCGAGACATTTCACACGCGGGATATCCTATCACATCATGTTCGAACATGTGGGAACAATCCCACATACCGGATGCAGGCGCTATGCAAGGGCCCGAGCGCGTTCGGCGGCCCCGAGGGCGCCGGCGTAGCGAGCCTTGGGGCAGGTCCGCACCGGGGTGCCCAGCGCAACTCCGAGCCGCTCGATGACGTAGCCGTTCTCGCACAGGCCCCCCGTGAGGAAGAACGGGCCGCCCGGCGCTTGGCCCGCGAGCGCCGCCACGCGGGAGACCACCGAGTCGATCACGCCCCGCGCGATGTCCTCGCGCGCGACCCCGCGCCCAATCAGCGAGATGACCTCGGACTCCGCGAACACGGTGCACATGCTCGAGATCTTCGTCTCGGCACCCGTGCGCGCAAGGGCCGAGAGCTCCTCCTGCGACACGCCGAGCCTGTCCGCCATGATCTCTAGGAACCGCCCCGTGCCGGCGGCGCACTTATCGTTCATGGCGAACTTCACCACGCGGCCGCCCTTGAGCTGAATCACCTTCGTGTCCTGCCCGCCGACGTCGATCACGGTGCCCGCCTGCCCGAACAGGCGCGTCGCGCCGATGCCGTGGCAGGTGATCTCGGTCACCACCTTGTCGGCATACGGGACGGCGACGCGACCGTAGCCCGTCGCCACGACGCGCGTGCCGGGGGCGTCCGGCGCGAAGCCCGCGCCCGCAAGCTCCTCTTCGACACGGCGTGCCGCATCGACGCTGGAAAACCCCGTCGGCATGAGCGCGGTATGGACGAGCGCGCCCTCCCCGTCGAGAACTGCGACCTTGGTGGCCGTCGAGCCGATGTCGACGCCCACTCCGAAAATCCCCGCCATGTGAGGCATCCTCCTCCCTTGAGGCCCGCGCACCCGCCGCGCCCCGCGCGCGACGGAACCCGTCCCGACCGATATCAAAGCGTCTCGATGAATGCGGCGACGCGTGTGTCGATCTGCCCCTGGTCGCCCGCGCTGTAATCGGTCTCCACCTTCATGTAGGGGATGCCCGCCCCCTCGACGGCGCGCTCCATGAGCGTCGACTCGACGTTGAAGGTGTGGCAGGCCGTGAGCACGCTCTCGATCACGCCGTCGACCCGGTACTTCTCCACCATGGCGAGCGTGTTGTCCATCCGCGCCGCGTTCGGCGTCATGACCGAGCAGTTGATATCCAGATAGCGGTCGGCGATGGCGCGCAGGATGTCATCGGCATCCTCATCGACGAGGCTCGCCTGCGTGCGCTCGCCCGAGCAGTCGTCGACGCACACGACCACGCCGCCCATCCGCTCCACCGTCCTGCCGATCTTGTTGATCACGCCGCCGATGGGGCAGCCCGTCACGAGGATGCGCTTCGCATCCGCGGGGACCGGGCGCTCCCCCGCCTCGAATTCCTGACGGCGCTTCGCCGCCAGCGCCTCGAGCTTTCCGGTGAACTCCTCCACATCGAAGCTGAAGGTGGCGGCGAACATCGTGCTCATGAGCTCCACGCCGCTCATGGCGGGGGGCGCACTGGTCTGCAGGTCGTACAGCTCGCACATGGCCCGGCGCATGCGGTTGCGCCGACGGGCCGCAGCCCGTAGGTCGTCATCGGTGATGACGATGTCGTAGAGCTCCTCGAGGCGCTCCTTCAGCAGCCGCACCTCACCGTACCAGGCGTCGCGCTCCCAGACGCGGTCGCGGCCCTGCGGCAGGTGCAGGATATGCGTGGGCTTGAGCTCGCCCAGAAGCTCGTACATCTTCTTCTTGCCGTCGCAGGTGGTCTCGCCCACGATGATGTCGGAGAAGTAGGTGAAGGGGCACTTCTCCGAGGATGCGAACCCGAAGGTCGATTTGATGAGCGGGCAGAGGTTCGCCGGGAGCGTGAGCTCGGCTGTGGGAATCACCTCATCGGAGGTGCCGCACAGCGCCACGCCCGACGCGCCGGCGGCGTCGATGACCTCGAGCGGCGTGTAGCTGCACAGATAGCCCACCAGGCGGCCGCCCGCCTGCTTGAAGTCCTTCACGCGGACGAAGCTCGCGCGGCGCTGCTCGTTGAACTCCTCGAAGGTGCGGGGAAGCGGGTAGCGGTCGTGATCTGTCATGGTCGAACCTTTCGTCGTGGTGATACGGGAGGACGGAAGCGTAGGGGCGGGCGCGCAGGACAGCGCCGTGGCGCCACGCAGCGCGGGCCGGACCCCATCGGCCCTTCATTATCCTCAATGTGAGGATAATGATAGTAAATTATTCTCGCGCTGTCGGCAATTCGCCCCATCGGTCGGCAAACGGCAGTCGCGCGGAAACCGGCGGCACCGACCACCTGTCAGCGCCGCGCGCGGCGTCGCTCCCCGATTGTGCGCCCATGCGCGCCGGGAGCCGGCCTACACTGGATAGCAGCAGCCTTCCCGGCGCCCGCGATACCTCTGCGGACGGCACCCGCCGCGCGCCTCGCCGGCAGCGCCGGCCCGCCTCGACGATGGGAGACCCGATGACACGCCACCATACCCCCTTCGCGCCGCCTGCCCCGCCCAAGCGGCGCCTCCTCGTCCTCCTCGCCGCGTACGCGCTCGCCGTCACGATGGCCCTGCCTGCGCGCGCATGGTCGAAGCCGGTTCAGGAGGGACGCGCGGGGATCGCGGCAGCCACCGCCCCCGACGCCGAACCCGCAGCGGCTGATGTGCCCGAACCCCAGAGCGACCCGCAGCCCGACGCCGACGCCGACCCCGACGCCGGCTCCGACACCGACGCCGTCCCCGACCCCGATGCCGGCTCCGACCCCGACACCGACACGCAGCCTGAACAGACACCCGAGTCCGGCTGGGACGCAGCGCGCGAGCACTGGTACGAGAACGGCGAGATGGTGCGCGACCACGCGTTCTACGACCCGGAAGCAGACGCATGGTACTGGGCTGACGCCGACGGCACGATCGCGCGCGACAAGGACGTCTACATCCCCGTCGACGAGAACGACCGCGAGGCCGGCGGGAAGTGGGTGCGCTTCGACGAGCAGGCGCGCATGGTCAAGGGAGAGGACTTCCGCCACGGCGCGTGGTACCACTTCGACGAGGTGACCGGGGCGATGTCGAAGGGCATGACCTACCTCGAGGGCGCGGATGGCCCCAAATGGGTGTACTACGACTGGATCGACGGGAAGATGGCCCACGGCGAGCGCTACGTCGACTACGACGCGGAGCATACCGGCTGGTACCTGTTCGACGCCCATACCGGCGCGATGCAGTACGGCTTCGCCGTCGTGGGCGCAGGCGATGCCGCGCGCTGGGTCTACTACGACGAACACACCGGCATCATGGTGCACGGCCTCGCCTACATCGACGGCGCATGGTACTACCTGGACGCCACGGACGGCGGGGTGAGCTACGGCATGACCTACGTGCCCGAATGGGGCACCTGGCGCTACTTCGACCGCGTGGGCGGGCGCTGGAGCGCCACCATGCCCATGTCCGACTGGATGGGCGCGAGCGGGGGCGCCTACCCCTCGCTCGCCGGGCGGGGCGCCCTCAACGTGCGCGTCGACATCGCCAACCAGGTCGTGCTCGTGCGCGACGGCGAGACGGTGCTCTACGCCATGATCTGCTCGACGGGCCTGAACGACAGCACCCCGCGCGGCATCTTCCGCGTCACCGGCCGCGGGGCGTCGTTTCTGAACAGCTACGGCATGGGCGCGCGCTACTACGTGCAGTTCTGGGGCGACTACCTGTTCCACAGCGTGCCGATCGACTCGAGCGGGGCCTATCTGGCAGCCGAGGGCAGGCGGCTCGGGCACCCCGCGTCGCACGGCTGCGTGCGCCTGACCGTCTCCGACGCCCGATGGCTCTACGACAACCTCCCGAACGGGACGCCGGTCTACATCAGCTAGATGCGACGGCGCCCGGCGCACGGTCGCCTGAAGGCCCGCAGCCGCGGCCACCCCGAACGGGACGGGTCGAGTGCGCGATGCCGGGGGCGGACCCCCTCAGCGGGATACCAGGTGGATGCGCCGCGCGTCGAAATGCATGCGCAGGACATCCCCCTCGTGCGGCAGCTCGGCCTCGGTCTTGCCGACCTTGTTCACGCGCCATTGCAGGCGGCTCGGCGCATCGGCGCGCGGGACGTCGAGCAGCACCAAGCGCTCGAAGCGCGTATCGCTCACGCGCGCGACCTTCAGCTCATAGCTGTTGCGGCCGCGCTCCCCTTCGGCGCGCTCGCGATCCAAGTGGAAATAGCTCGCACGCACGCCCAGATAGGCGACATCGTCGGACACCTCGTGGCCCACGTCGAACGTCATGCCCCAGTCGAGCGCCTCGACGACCGAAGAAGCAACCTTGCGCGCCGGGCTCGTGTTCTTGCAGCCCGTGAGGCGCAGCGCCGCGAGCGTGGCGGGGCGCTCCATGAGGTCGGAGACGGTGCCGACCTCCTCCACGCGCCCGTCGTGCATGACGGCGATGCGCTCACACAGGCAGCACGCCTCGTCGATGTCGTGGCTCACGTAGAGGACCGTGCGCCGCACGACGGAGAACACGTCGAGTAGGTTCTGCTCGAGCGCGCTTTTCAGATAGGAGTCGAGCGCGGAGAACGGCTCGTCGAACATGAGGATCCCCGGGCGGGCCGCGAGCATGCGGGCGAGCGCCACGCGCTGCTGCTGACCGCCGGACAGGTTCGCCGGATAGCGGTCTGCAAAGTCCGCCATGCCGAAGATCTGCAGAAAGCGCAGGGCGTCCTCGCGCTGGCGGGCCGCATCATGCGTGTCCCCCATGCCGGCGCGCACGTTATCGATGACCGAAAGGTTCGGGAAGAGCCGGTAGTTCTGGAAGAGCAGGGCGCACTTGCGCTGCTGGGGCGACAGGTTGATACCCGCGGCGGAGTCGAAAAACGTCACGCCGTTCACGACGATCTTGCCCGCATCCGGCGTCTCCACCCCCGCGATGCAGCGCAGCGTGCAACTCTTGCCGCACCCCGAGGCGCCGAGCAGCCCGATGCGCTCCTCGCCCGCCTCGAGGGCAACCGAAAGCTCGAAGGCCGGATAGCGCTTCTGGATATCGATCGAAAGCGACATGACCTACCCCCTTCCCGCGTCCTCGTCGCCGAGCAGAAGCTCCGCGAGCGCCTCGCGGTCGATGCGCAGCGCGTCGCCGCCGTGCTCCTCCAGCCCGTCACCGTGCGCAGAGGCCGCCTCGCGCGTGCGGACGCGTGCGGACGCGCCCGCCATGCCGCGGGTGCGGTAGCGCTGCGAGCGGGCCGTGTAGATGTTGATGAACAGGATGACGAGGAAGCTGAACAGGATGACGACGATGACCCAGAACAGCGCGACGTCGGTGTTGCCGCTCATCCATTGGAAATAGATGGCGATGGGGATCGTCTGCGTCTCGCCCGCGTAGTTGCCGGCGAAAAACAGGGTGCAGCCGAACTCGCCCATGGCGCGCGCGAACGCGAGCACGGTGCCCGCCGCGATCGAGGGCCACGCAAGCGGCAGCATGAGCTGGCGGAAGATCCGTCCCTCAGACCATCCGAGCGTGCGCGCCGCATCGAGCATCTGCGCGTCGAGCCCCTCGAAGGCGCCGAGTGCGGTACGGTACATGAGCGGGAAGCTCACCACGATGGCGCTGATCACGGCAGCGGGCCACGTGAACACGAGCGCGATGCCGTGATCGATCAGCCAGCGCCCCACGGGCGTCGACTGGCCGAACACGAGCAGCAGCAGAAAGCCGCAGACCGTGGGCGGCAGCACCATCGGGATGGTGAACACCGAATCGAGCAGGCCCTTCAGGCGACTCGAGGTCCCCATGGTCTTCCATGCGGCCACAAGGCCGAGTACGAACGTCACGGCGAGCGCGACGGCGCTCGTCTTGAGCGAGACCCAAAACGGGCGGTAGTCCATGCCGCAGAAGAACTCGTACAGCCGGTCCATCCAGGTGGGAGCCGCCTCGCGGACGACCTCATCTGCCGCCACGAGCTCGGCGTCATCCACCCACAGGACCGCGTCCCCCAGGTCGAGCCCGGCCGCCTCCGCCGCCTCCGCGGGCGTCGATCCCGCCGGGATCTCGGCGGGTTGCACGGCGGTGTAGCGGCTCTCCCCCATCTCAAGGGCGAAGACATAGCGGCAGGCGCCCTCGATGACGTCGGCGTCCGTGGTGACATGCCACGGCTTGTCCTCGTCGGCAAGCACCGTCCCGCCGCGGGAATGCGTCTCGTCGAGCTGCTTGATGAGCGCGATCAACGCATTCGTGTCCTTCGCGTCGTCCGCATCGAACCCCGCCGCAGCGGCTGCCTGGGCCTCAACGTGCACCCAGATGCTCTGCGGCGTGTTGATGACCGTGACCGTGGCGCCCTCGGGCACCGGAAAGCGATAGCCGATGTCCACGCCGTCAACCGCGCGCTGGGCCCCGCGCATGTAGCGGGTGAACCCGTTCAGGCCGAAACCCGCCTGCTCGTCGACGGCGGAGTCCGCCTGCGCCTGCGCGGTCTCGTCCGCCGCCAGCGCCGCCCGCGGGACGCAAGCGAGTCCGAGTGCGCACGCGAACAAAAGCAGCGCGCATATCACCACGCGGCGCCGAGCGCTCTCGACCATCGCGGCCACCTCCCTCGTGCCGGGGCGCGGGCCCGATCCGGACCCGCGCCCGCCCGCTATCGCAAACGCGGCCCGGAACGAACAGGTCCCGGGCCGCTCCCATACGGATCTTCCCGCATCATCGGGATGCGCATCGAGTATAGCAACCCGGCGCACCGCACCTGACGCGATGTGCGCTACGCCAGCTCGAAGCCGTACTCCGCCCAGATGGCGAGCGCGTCCTCGTCCGTCATGCAGAACTCGAGGAAGTCGGCGGCAGCGTCAGCGTTCTTCGAGCTCGCGGAGACGGCACCGGGATAGACGATCGGCTTGTGCGAGTCGTCCGGGCAGGTGTAGGCGACCTCGATGCCATCATAGCGGTACACGTCGGAGGTGTAGACGAACCCGATGGCGCAGTCGCCGGTCGACACGTACTGCGCAGCGGTGCCGACCTTGTCGGCCAGGCTCACCTTATCGGCAATCTCGGGCGCGTACTCGCCGCCCCCGCCGTCGGCGTTCGTGTAGAGGCCGACGCTCGCGAGCGACTGGTTGGCGTACTTGCCCGCGGGCACCGCACCCGGCTCGCCGATGGCGATGTTGCCCTCGACGCTTGCCACATCCTCAAGGGAATCGATCTGGATGTCGGAACCCACGCCCCGCACGATCACGAGATCGTTCACGAACATGTCCTGGCGCGTGGACTCATCCACCAGGTCGGCCTCGACGGCATCGTCCATGGTGCCCGACGACGCGGTGATGAGGATGTCGACCGGGGCGCCGCCGCGCATCTGCTCGACGAGGTCACCGGAACCCTTGTACTGGGTGTCGGCGAACGTGACGCCGGTCTGCTCGGTGTAGAGCGCCTCGACCTCGGGCATGGCCTTCTCGAGGGAATTCGCGGCGAAGATCTGGAGCTCGACCTGCTCGGTCGCCGCGCTCGTCTCGCCGCTGCCAGCCGGCGTGGATCCGGTTGCAGCATCCGTCCCGCCGCTGCAGCCGCCCAGGGCAGCCGCGAGCATGAGCGAGGCCCCCATCGCCGTGAAGACACGTCTGCTCATTTCCATGCGTACCATTTCGCACATCCTTCCTCATATGCATCATGCAAAGCACGTCACGGGATATAACCCATGTCTGCAGGTCATCATTATACTCTTTTGGGAATATATTCACGTCGTATTATTTACAGCTCAGAATAATATTGAGCGGAATCGGGATGCATGTCCTCATCGGGGACGGGGTAGTTTGGAGACATCCCGCGGCCGGTCGGCCGCGGGATGTCTCCAAACTACCCCGTCCCCGATGAGGACAGCCCCGTACGAAAAACGTCAGTGACCGCCGCCCGCCGTCATCTTCACGGCGTGCTCGAACTGGTCGGCGATGCCCTCCCAGCACTCGCGCGCAGCCTTCGTGGATCCCGGGAAGTTCACGACGAGCGTGCCGCCGCGCTGCATGCAGACGGCTCGCGAGAGCATCGCGCGACGCGTCTTGGTCATGGAATAGGCGCGCATGGCCTCGGCGATACCGGGAACATCGCGGTCGCACACCGCGCGCGTCGCCTCGGGCGTCACGTCGCGCAGCGACAGGCCCGTGCCGCCGCAGGTGATGACGATATCCGCCCGCGCCCCCTCGGCCGCATCGACGATCGCCGCGGCGATCTCGTCGACGTCGTCGTGTACGACCACGCGCCCCGCGCGGGTCCAACCCGCCTGCGCGATGAGCTCCTCGAGCGCCGCGCCCGCCTCGTCCGCCGTCATGTCACGGGTGTCCGAGCAGGTCACGATCGCGATGCGGATATCCATGTGCTACCTCCTGAGAAATGCCGATGCGCGAAAAAGCGAACCACGTCCGCCGCGTGTGCGAACGGGGTCGGCCGCGATGCTACAGAACGGTGCCCTCGTCGATGTCGATGCGCACGCAGGGCACCTCGTCGCCCGCCGTATAGCCCGTGAGACCCTCGGGCACCATGAGCAGGCAGTTCGCGTGATGGAGCGTCCCCAAGAGCGCCGAGTTCTGCGAGTGGGCCTCGCGCACCGCGAGCTCGCCGGTCGCCTCGTCGCGCTCGACGCGCGCGCGGTTGTAGAAGCGGCGCTCCTGGCGCTTCGGCACATCGTGCTCCACGCGGACCATCTGGACCGGCCGTGCCAGGTCGCTATAGCCGCGCATCGCACGGATGGCCGGGCGCGCAAGCATCTCGAAGCCCACGTAGGCGGCAGCGGGGTTGCCCGACAGGCCCAAAAACGGCACGCCGCGCAGCATCCCGAACGTGATGGCCTTGCCCGGGCGCAGCGAGATGCGATCGAACAGCATCTCGCCCTCGCGGCGCACGAGCGCGCCCACGTAGTCGTAGTCGCCCGCCGACGCGCCGCCGCTCGTGATAACGAAATCGCACGACGCCACCGCCTCGAGCACCAGCTTGCAGATGGACTCCTCGTCATCGGGAGCGATGCCGAGAAAGCGCGGTTCCGCGCCGGCGGCGAGCGCAGAGGCCATGAGGGCCGAGGCGTTCGCGTCGCGGATCTGGCCGAAGGCGGGCACGGTGTCAGGCGAGACGATCTCGGTGCCGAGCGAGATGATGCCCACCCGCGGCGCGCGGCGCACCGCAACCGTGCTGCAGCCGGCAGACGCGAGCAGGCCGGCGCCCGCCGCGCTCACGACCTCGCCGGCGCGCATGACGGCCTCGCCCGCATGCGCCTCAAGACCGGCGGCGCGCACGTTGTCGCCTGCGGGCGCGGGCGCGCGGAACACCGCGCGCGACCCCTCGTTGCCATCGCCACCCTCAACCTCGACGATCTCGTACTTCACGACCGCATCGGCACCCGCCGGCACGGGTGCGCCGGTCATGATGCGCACGGCCTGACCCGCCCCCACTGTCTCGGAGAACACGTGGCCGGCGGCCTCGTGCCCGATGACCTCGAGCGCGACAGGGCTCTCGGGCCCCGCGCCCGCAAGGTCGGCCGAGCGGACCGCATAGCCGTCCATGGCGCTGTTCGCGAACGGCGACAGATCGATGTCGGTCACCGCGTCCTCGGCCAGCGGCAGCCCCACCGCGCGCCACGCCTCCACCGTCTCGACCTCGGTCGGCTCGACGTGCTCCAGCACGATCGAGCGCGCGGTCTCGAGCGCGATCATGTTCTCTGCCATGGGGTCCTCCTCGCACGCCGAGTCCGCAGCGGGCCCGGCGACCATGCACGTAAATATTCTGACAAAAGTATAATACCGGCGCCCACCTGCACCTTCCACATTCGTGGAGCAATAAGACACTGCGACCGGCCCGATAGCAAAACTCGTATAATGCACCCGTACCATCCCATCTGTGCAGCGAGGAGACCCATGCCCGGCATTTCACCTGACCGTCTTCGCCGAATTCGCCGGCACGGCACGGGCTTCCTGAGCACGCTGGGGCTCGAGCTCGCCCATGCCGAGCACATGCTCGCCGGCGACACCGCCCGCGACCTCGGCAACATGCGCGCCAGCCTGCGCACGCTCGCCCTCACCCTCGTCGTGAGCGTCCTCATGGGCGTGGCGGCCTGGGCGTTTCTGACTTCGCTTTCCATCGTGACCGGTGCGCGCGAGGCCCATCTGTGGCTGTTTTCCCTGCTGCCGGTCGTCAACCTCGCCACCGCCTGGATCTACCGCAACCACGGCCTGCACGCGGCGCGCGGCAACAATCTGGTCATCGACAGCTCGCTCACCGGCATCCCCATCCACGCCCGCATGGCGGCCCTGACCTTCGTGTGCTCTGTCGCCACGCACCTGGCCGGCGGGTCGGCCGGCCGCGAGGGCACGGCGGTCCAGATCGGCGGCACCATCGCGAGCAACGTCGCCGGCCTCTTCCACCTGTCCGGACGCGACCGGCAAGACCTCATGCTCGCCGGCATCTCCGCGGCCTTCGGTGCCGTGTTCGGCACGCCGCTCGCCGGCGCGTTCTTCGGCATGGAGATGTGCACCATCGGCAAGCTGAACTACAGCGCGGGCCTCTACTGCCTCGTGGCCTCATTCACCGGAGACCTCACCGCGCGCGCCCTCGGTTGCACCCATGCGTTCAACGCGATCGAGAGCGTGCCCGTCATGGAACCTGCGACCGTGGCCATCGTGGTCGCCGCCGCCGTCGCCTTCGGCCTGGCCGCGCGCCTGTTCTCGCTTTCCATCCGCACGGTCAAGCGCTTCTACAGCATGCGCATCAAAAACTACCTCGTGGCGGCCCTCGTGAGCTCGCTCGTCCTGCTCGGCGTCTACGTCGTCTTCGACCTGTTCCGCTACGGCGGCCTGTCCGAATGGCTCGTTTCCGCCGGCTTCGCGGGCGACGTCGGCCCCTTCGACGTCGTGGCCAAGCTCGTCTGCACCGCGCTTACGCTGGGCGCGGGCTACCAGGGCGGCGAGGTCACGCCCCTGTTCGGCATCGGCGCCGCGCTCGGCGGCTGGATCGCGAACCTTACCGCCATGGAGCCGAGCTTCATGGCCGCCCTCGGCATGATCGGGGTCTTCGGGGCCGCGCTGAACGTCCCCATCACCACCATCATGCTGTCGGTCGACATGTTCGGCGGCGAGGCCGCGGGTTACTTCGTCATCGTCGCGTTCATCAGCTACCTGGTCGCCGGACACCGCGGCGTCTACCCCGCCCAGCGCATCGTCACCCCGAAGCGCCGCTCGCTCGAGGACGACGAGGGCATCACCGTCGAGCGCGCCATCGAGCGCCATCGCGAAGAGGCGGACGGGGGCGATGGCGCATGAAGCGGTTCGAAAGCGCTCCTGCAGAAAATCCCCTCGGGCGCACTCTCATCATCGTGAACCCGGCGGCCCAATCCGGCGCCGCGGCGGAGATCGGCGAGCGCCTGCAGCGCTTCTTGCGCCTCTACCTGCACGGCCCCGCATCGTTCGACCTCGCGCTGACCGCGTACCCGCGCCACGCGACCGCCCTCGCCCGGGGCGCCACCGGCTACGACACGGTGCTCGCCGTCGGCGGCGATGGCATCATCCACGAGGTCGCCAACGGCCTCATGGGCATCCGCCCCCTGGCGCGCCCGGCGCTCGGCATCGTGCCCGTGGGATCGGGCAACGACTACGCGCGTACCCTCGGCATGCCCGAGGTGTCCCGCGACGCCGACATGGCGCGCCTGCTCACGTGCGTGCGCACGCCGCTCGACATCGGCCGTCTCGAGCTCACGCGCGCCGACGGCTCCGTCGCCCTCGAGCATTTCGTCCAGACGTTCTCGGTCGGCATGGACGCCGAGATCGCGCTCGGCACCTACGAGGTGCGCCGCGCCACCGGCCTCAAAGGGGACGCTCTCTATCTGCTCAGCGGCGCGCGTGCGCTGACGAGGGCTTACCGCGACTTCCCGCTCATGGCCTCGATCGACGCCGCGCCGTCCGAGCGCATGCGCGCGGTCACCTTCGCCATCCAGATCGGACCGACCTACGGCTCGGGGTTCAAGATCTGCCCGAACGCCGACCCGACAGACGGCATGCTCGACATCTGCTACGTGAGCGGACCGCTGGCGCGGGCGCACGCCCTGCCCCTGCTGCTCTCGGCGAAGGTCGGCCAGCACGTGCACGACGCGCACGCGCACCTTCTGCGTGCCCGGTCCGTGACGCTCACGCTCGAGGGAGACGAGCCCTACCCCGCGCAAGCGGACGGCGAGCGCATCGAGGCCGTACGCGTCGCGGTGGGCATCCTGCCCGGCGCGCTCACGGTGCTCGTGCCTAAGAAGGAACGCTAGCGCGCGCCGCGGACCTCTCTCTCTGGATGTCCCGCGCACGATGCGGACGTTTCGGCCACCAGGATGTTCGGAAGGCGCTTGGCCGATCCGAACGCCGCGGTCACCCTCACCAAGGTCGCAACGGGGACGGGCGCCGCAGCGCCTACCCCTCGCCCGTCACGCGCCGGCGGGCAGCCTTCTTCTGGGCGTGCAGGCGCTTGTCGGCCAGGCGCCTGCGTTTGGCCGCGGCGGGAACCTTCGTCTTCTTCCGCGCCCGCCGCGGGCGCGCACGGCGCTCGAAGATGGCCCGCAGCTTGGCCACGCAGAGCGCACGGTTGCGCAGCTGGCTTCTGCTCTCGCGCGAGACCACCACGATACCCGTCGGCACATGGCGCATCCGCACGGCCGAGTCCGCCGTGTTCACACCCTGGCCGCCCGGACCATGCGCATGGAAGGTCTGCACCTCGCAGGCGCGTGCGATCTCATCGTCGGATAGCCGCGCGAAGGCGGCATATGCATCTGGTGTCAGGTTGCTATTCCCCATGGCGCCCTCCTGTGAATACTCCAGCTCGGTGCGGGCAGCGCAGACGGCACGCGCCTCAGGGGACACCGATGCAACACAGCACGGCTGAAAGCCGCCGCACCTTACGCGCCTGCGCGCTCGGGCAGCGACGGCGCAGCGGCGCTACGCCCTCCTCGCTCCTCGCGCACGTGCGCCACGGCATGACGGCCAGGCAGAGAAATCCTCAATGCGATGTCGTCCCTAGGCAAACGTAAGCTCCCCGGTCTGATCGTCCATGCTCACGAGGCGCGCGAGGCTCTCCACGCGGTAGCCGCGCTCGCGCAGGCGGTCGCCGCCGCCCTGGAAACCCTTCTCGATGGCGATGCCGATACCCTCGACCGTGCCGCCCGCGCTCTCCACGATGGAGATAAGGCCCTCCAGCGCGCAGCCGTTGGCCAGAAAGTCATCGATGATGAGCACGTGA
Organism: Collinsella tanakaei; assembly: GCF_016902615.1. Classification (GTDB taxonomy): domain Bacteria; phylum Actinomycetota; class Coriobacteriia; order Coriobacteriales; family Coriobacteriaceae; genus Collinsella; species Collinsella tanakaei_A. Next base: position 20,117 of record NZ_JACJMB010000012.1, on the reverse strand, counting down.
TCGCCCGGAGAGAGGAACCTGCGGCCGACGATGACCGGGAACTCGCGCTTCTTGGTGAACGAGTAGATGGTCGTCGAGTACTGCTCTCCATCGAGGTTGATGGACTGCGCCTTCTTGGCGAACACCACCGGCACGTTGCCGAAATGGCGCGCCGCCACGCAGGCGATGCCGATGCCCGACGCCTCGATCGTCAAGATCTTCGTGATGGGTGTGCCCTCGAACAGGCGGGCCCACTCGGCGCCCATGTGGTCGAACAGCTCGACATCGCATTGGTGGTTGAGAAAAGCGTCCACCTTGAGTACGTTGCCGGCCTTCACGATGCCGTCCCGGCGGATGCGATCCTCAAGTTCCTTCATGGTATGCCCCCTCAGCAGCAACACAGCCTCTCGTGCCCAACTTATTGCATGCAGGATACCACGACCGATGCGTCCTGCGCGCATACGCGCTGCGCCGGCAGCAAATTCCGCACGTCTTGGGGGAATATCCCCCCACGGGGCACCTTGGCGCCGGCACATCGGCCGGGGGCATGAGACATACCGCGATGCCGCCCAATCGCCAAGGCACCTTATATTTCATCTTCCGCGACGCGTCGGACGGACCGCAAGTGCGCTACACTCGCACTATCACTCTGGCCATCTCACAAAGGGGGATTCAATGCTGAGGATCGGTCTTCTCACCAGCGGCGGCGACTGCCAGGCGCTGAACGCCACCATGCGCGGCATCGTCAAGACGCTCGAGAACAAGGTCGGCGCCAACGATCTGGAGATCTACGGCTTCGAGGACGGCTACCAGGGCCTCATCTACAGCCGCTTCCGCGTCATGACGCCGCGCGACTTCAGCGGCATCCTCACGCGCGGCGGCACGATCCTGGGCACGAGCCGCACGCCGTTCAAGATGCTCGACACCCCCGAGGCCGACGGCGTCGAGAAGGTCCCGGCCATGATCCAGACCTACCATAAGCTCCAGCTCGACTGCCTGTTCATGCTCGGCGGCAATGGCTCCACCAAGACCGCCAACCGCCTGTCGCAGGAGGGCCTGAACGTCATCGCCCTGCCGAAGACCATCGACAACGACACGTGGGGCACCGAGCGCACCTTCGGGTTCACGAGCGCCGTCGACATCGCCACGAAGTGCATCGACGACATCCACACCACGGCCTCCAGCCATGGCCGCGTCTTCGTCATCGAGATCATGGGCCACAAGGTCGGCTGGATCCCGCTGTACGCGGGCGTCGCGGGCGGCGCCGACGTCATCCTCATTCCCGAGATCCCCTTCGAGATGAAAAACGTCATCGCCACCATCGAGCGCCGCATGGAGCGCGGTAGCCGCTTCACCATCGTCGCCGTGGCCGAGGGCGCCATCACGAAGGAGGACGCGAAGCTCTCCAAGAAGGAATACAAGAAGAAGGTCGCCGCCCGCACCTCCCCCTCCATCGTCTACGACATCGCCCGCAAGATCGAGGAGGAGACGGGGCGCGAGACCCGCGTCGCCATCCCCGGCCACACCCAGCGCGGCGGCGAGCCCGACGCCCAGGACCGCGTGTTCGCCACGCAGTGCGGCGCCGAGGCGGCGCTCGGCTGCCTGGAAGGTGAGTTCGGCTACATGATCGCCCAGGTCGGCGGCAAGATGACCCGCACGCCGCTGTCCGAGGTCGCCGGCAAGCTCAAGTACGTCGACCCCGACTGCGACCTTATCCGCGAGGCCAAGGCGCTCGGCATCAGCTTCGGCGACGAGTAGTCGAGACCACGGACAAGAGCTGTACCTCATCGGCGGCCCTCAGCGGGGCCGCCGTTTTTGCATCGCGGCGGGGCGCGAAACGCAGACCGCCGCATAGCTGTCGCAACACAAGGAGGAGCCCATGGCACAGGGCAAGAAGGGCATCGTCGAGCAGTTCGTCGAGTTCATCAACCGCGGCAACGTCGTCGACCTCGCGGTCGGCGTCATCATCGGCGGCGCGTTCACCTCGGTCGTGAACTCGCTCGTCTCTTCCATCATCCAGCCGCTCATCTCCGCCATCGGCGGCAGCCCCAAGGTGAAGGGGCTCTCGGTCGTGCTGAACGGCCAGACCATCGACTTCGGCGCGTTCATCTCCGCGGCCATCAGTTTCCTGATCACCGCTATCGCCGTGTTCGCCATCGTGAAGGCCGTGAACAAGATGAACGACCTGAAGGAGCTTGCCGTGAAGAAGGCGGGGCTTGCCGGCGCGGCAGAAGACAACGCCGCACCCGAGCCGCGAACGTGCCCCTACTGCAAGCAGGAGATCGCCGAGGACGCCACGCGCTGCCCGCACTGCACCTCGAAGCTCACGGGATACGAAAACGCGCTCGATGCGTAAGCGACGCGTCGGACGCAAGCCGGGCAGCCGCTTCCCTCACGGCCGCATGCGACGCCCTACAGCCCGCGCCGCTCGAGCCAGTTGAGGATGTCGCGCTGCACGTCGGCCGCGATCGGTTCGTTGAGGATCTCATGGCGCGCGCCGGGATAGATGATCTCGTCGACGGTCTCGACGCCCGCAGCGCGGTACTCCTCGACCGCCCGGTGCACGCCGCGCCCGTATTCGCCGACCGGATCGTCGGCGCCCGCCACGAAGAGCATCGGCAGGCCGTGCGGAATGCGCGCGGCGAGCCGGCGGCGCTGGGCATCGGTCGCAAGCTGCGCCAGCGTGCCGTACGCGCCCACCGTGAACATCTGGCCGGACAAGGGGTCTGCCAGATAGGCATCGACAACGTCCGCGTCGGTCGAGATCCAGTCGGCATCGGTGCGGGCGTCCTTCACCGAGCGGGCGAACGCGCCGGCCCCGAGCGCATGGGCGAGCTTGCTGTGACGGCGCTCACCGTGCAGGCGCGCCATCACGCAGCAGAGAAACCTCCCCGCCCCCGTCATGATGAGGGGCTGCTGACCGGTTCCGCAGATGATGGCGGCGCGCACCCCGAACGCGTAGCGTGTGAGGTACACACGCGCGATGAAGCTGCCCATGGAATGGCCGAACAGCACATAGGGCATCTTTATGCCCAGCCGCCCGATGGCCTGCATGCGAAGCGCCTGCACATCGTTCACGAGAATGTCCTCGCCGTCGCGCAGCGGCATGTGCCCCAGGTCGTTTGCACCGGCAGCGGTGCGCCCATGCCCCACATGGTCATGCGCGCACACCGCGAAGCCCTGAGCGCAGAGGAACTCGACAAACGGCAGGTAGCGTCCCGCGTGCTCCGACATGCCGTGCACGATCTGAACGAGTGCGCGAGGGCGGCTGCGGCCGTTCAGCTCCCTCTCGTCCGGCTCCCACAGCCACGCGCGCACGGTCGACGCGCCGTCGGCACTCGGATATGACAGGGCACAGGTTCTCATGCGGGCTCCTCATACAGATGGCATCTCTCGCTTCCCCACATCCTAGCGTGCCCCGCACGGTGCGCCCTGCCGTATCGGCAACCGGCAGGGCGCACCATACAGGCGCGTTCGAGCAGCCGCATCCCCACCAAGCCGCCACAGAAGACGATGTGCCGCCCATCCGCGCGAAACGTTGTCGCCGTCCAAGAGAGACGCCCGTCTGCAGCGTTCGCTGTGCAGGCGGCACATCGGGCGCGGAGGGTCCGAACCCGCTTGTTGCTTGCTCTCGCCGATATTAGGTTCCCATACGGCCGCCGCCCTCAGAAGCGAACCGAATAAGCGGCACCCATCAGGGCTTTTTGTCATCGAGGAGGTGCCTCGGATCGGGACCCGCCCGTAAACGCGCCTAATACCGGACATAGGGAGCAACTCGGTGATGCCAGCCAACCGCTCGGAACAGGTGGAGGCGGCACCGTGCGGCCCCAGGCATCGCGCGCGCCCGCCGCCCGCCGGCGACGTAGGACAATGGCGCAGAAAGTGCCCTGAGCCCTGCTGCACGATAGCCCCGCGCCGAAACACGGTACAATCGACAGGGCCGAAAACCGACCACCCACCCGCAGCAACCGATGTCGCGCAAGCGCGCACCCACCAGAGGAGAGCCATGTACACCAAAATGCGCCGTTCCCGACAGGAGCTGGACGAACAGGATACGCACGCCATCATGGAGCACGGCACGGCCGGCGTACTCGCCCTGTCGGGCTGCGATGCGACCGGGGGTTTCGCCTACGGGATCCCGCTGAGCTATGTGTACCTGGACGATGCGGCATGGGGCCGCACGCTCGGGGCAGACGGCCTCTCCCCATGGCTCCCCTCAGCTGACGAGCCGGTCGTGGGCCGCATCTTCTTCCACGGCGCCCGCTCGGGCACGAAGCTCGACGCCATCGCAGCCGATGGCCGCGCATCCTTTACCGTCATCGACCAGGACCTCATCGTCCCCGAGGAGTACACGACCTATTTCCGCAGTGCCATGGCCTTCGGCTACGCCCGCATGATGGAACACGACACCGAGCGCCTGCGCGCCCTCGAAGCGCTTGCCGAGAAGTACTCGCCGAAGCTGCCCGAGGGGCGCGCTGCCGAAATCGCCGACCAGTTCGCGAAGACGGCCATGATCGAGCTCGCCGTCGTGCGGCTCAGCGGCAAGGAGGCCATCGAGCTTACGCGCGCCCGCGGCTAGCGGCCCTCGCGCCCCTCCCCATGGCGCGCGCCCGCGGACAGCGATATGCCGCACCGCCCTCAAGCCGGCTCATCCCTCCCATGACGCGCGCCGGTGCGTCCTCGAACCCGTATAGACGAAGCCCCGTGCGGAACCGATCCGCACGGGGCTTCGCTGCAATGAGGCCTGTCAGCACAGGGCAGCGCTACACCGTCTCGAGCGCCTGCTCGATGTCGGCGATCAGGTCCTCGGTGGTCTCGATGCCGCAGGACAGGCGCACCATGTCGGGCGCGATGCCGGCGGCCTCGAGCTCCGCATCGTTCATCTGGCGATGCGTGGCGTTGGCCGGGTGCAGCACGCAGGTGCGCGCATCGGCGACGTGCGTGGCGATCTGCGCGAGCTTCAGGCTCTTCATGAACTGCTCGGCCGCCGCGCGCCCGCCGTTGAAGCCGAAGCTCACGACACCACAGGTACCGTTCGGCATGTACTTCTGGGCGAGCTCGTGCCACGGATCGCCCTCAAGGCCCGGATACTTCACGAAGCGGATCTTCGGGTGCTGAGACAGGTACTCGGCCACGGCCTGGCCGTTCTTCACGTGCTGCGGCATGCGCACGTGCAGGCTCTCCAGGCCGAGGTTCAGATAGAAGGCGTGCTGCGGAGACTGGATGGAACCCAGGTCGCGCATGAGCTGCGAGGTCGCCTTCGTGATGTAGGCGCCCGCCTGGCCGAACTTCTCAGTGTAGACCACGCCGTGGTAGGTCTCGTCGGGCGTCGTGAGACCCGGGAACTTGTCGGCATGGGCATCCCAGTCAAAGTTGCCCGAGTCGACGATAGCGCCGCCCACCGCCGTGCCGTGGCCGTCCATGTACTTGGTGGTGGAGTGCGTGACGATATCGGCGCCCCACTCGATCGGACGGCACATCACGGGCGTCGGGAACGTGTTGTCCACGATCAGCGGCACGCCGTGGGCGTGGGCAGCGGCGGCGAAGCGCTCGATGTCGAGCACGTCGAGCGCGGGGTTCGCGATGGTCTCGCCGAACACGCACTTCGTGTTGGGACGGAATGCGCGCTCCAGCTCCTCATCGGTGCAGTCGGGCGAAACGAACGTGCATTCGAGGCCCATGCGGCGCATGGTGTGCGCAAGCAGGTTGTAGGAGCCGCCGTAGATGGCGGAGCTCGCCACCACGTGGTCGCCGGCACCGGCAATGTTGAAGACGGCGAAGAAGTTCGCCGCCTGGCCGGAGCTCGTCAGCATGCCGGCCGTACCGCCCTCGAGCTCGGCGATCTTGGCAGCCACGTAGTCGTTGGTGGGATTCTGCAGACGGGTGTAGAAGTAGCCGGCCTCATCGAGGTCGAACAGCTTGCCCATATGCTCGGACGTGTCGTATTTCCACGTGGTCGACTGGTAGATGGGGATCTGGCGGGGTTCGGCATCGCCAGGGCGGTAGCCGCCCTGGACGCAGGTGGTCCCGATATGCTCTGTCATACGCGAGCTCCTTTTCGGTCGTAGGTGCACAGAACAGGATACTGCAATGCGGCCGGAGGGACACCAAGACGGCACCGCTTGTTACAAACGCCCAGAGCGCTCGGAACCCGTAGGCGCCCCGCCCGCGGGTGCCGAACCGCAAAAAGCCTTGCATCCGCGCTCCCCTAGAACTCCGCGAAGCGCACCTTTCCCTCTTGCAGGCGCTCACGGCCGCAAAGCAGCTCAGTCAGGGCCGCGGCGAAAGCGTCCTGCTCGCCCGCGCGAAAGACGAGATGCAGGCACACCTCGTCGGTGAAATCGGTCGACGCCACATGAGCCCCGCGCCCCTGGGCCAAGCGCAGCACCTGCTCGTAGGAGGGATAGGCGACCTGAACGTCGACGGGTACCACGCTCGTCATCTCGACGAGCTGCCCCGCCGCGCGCGCCGCCTCGACCGCCGCCTGGGCCGCCGCGGTATAGGCCCGCACGAGGCCGCCGGGGCCGAGCAGCGTGCCGCCGAAATAGCGCGTCGTGACGCAGCAGACATCCTTCAGCCCCGCCCCGCGCAGCACCTCAAGCGTCGGCAATCCGCTCGTCCGCTGCGGCTCGCCGTCATCGCTCGCCCGCTCGCGCCCGTCCACCAGAATCCACGCCGGTACATTGTGGCGCGCATCATAGTGGCGCGCGCGCACCGCCGCCTGATGAGCCGACGCCTCCTCCTCGGTCTCCACATGCACGAGCTGAGCGATAAAGCGGCTCTTGCGGTCCTCGAACTCCCCAGTCGCCTCAACACCCGCCCGCATCGTGATATAGCTCTCCACCTAACAGCCCCATCCTTCCAAGAACGACATGCGCACCATTCTACGCAAAAGCACCGGCCCACAAAAACCGCGAGGACCACGTCGCCCCAACAGGCCGAACGGCAACATCGCCCCCACCCGAATCTCGCTCCCGCATCTTTCTGACCGATAGCGCACGGCTCTTCCCCTGTAAGGGCCCATGGGTATGCCCCGCGCGCATTCCGCAGGCCAACAGCCGAGGACGCGCGCGGGGCATACCCATGGGCCCTTACAGGGGAAGAGCCGCTCTGCACGATCGATCAGATGCGCTTAGCTGTTCTTCATCACGATGCTGTCGACCGTATCGGCCACATGCTCGACGGAGTCGACGCAGTACTCCAAAAACGTGTACACCTCGTGCCACGTGAACACCTGCAGCGGATCGTCACAGCCGGTGTGCAGCTCACGCATGGAGGCGATGTAGACGTGGTCGGCCTCCTCCTCGATGGAGTTGATGTTGATCACGTGCTCGCGCAGAGCCTTCGAGCGCTTGAACTGCGGCAGCTCGCCGAGCAGCTTGCCCATCTCGTCGCAGGCGCGCTCGATCATCTCGACCATCTTCAGCGCGTCGGGACGAATCTCGCGGATGTTGTCGAAGTACAGCCGAAGCAGTACGCCCTCGATCCGATCGACCACCGTGTCAAGGTAGTCGGAGAGCACGGCGATGTCCTCGCGCTCGATCGGCGTGACGAACGCGGTCACGAGCGCATCGAGCACCTCGTGCTTGCGCTCATCGGCAGCCTGCTCGATGGCGTGCATCTCGTCGATGCGCTCAGCGATCTTATCGGGGTCGAAAGAGCGCATGATGTCGGCGAGCAGGCGCGCCGCCTGACTCGACAGCTCCGCGCACGCGATGAACGAATCGAAGTAGAATGCATCGTTTTTCCTGGCCACTGGATGATCCCCCCAAAAAGGTTGTTGCCTAGCGGTACGAAAAACGGTGCCGCGCCTCTTGCCTCGCGGCACCGATACAGAGCGATTGAGTTAGAACAGCATCATGAAGAGCTTCGCCATGACGAAGCTGATGGCACCGCATCCCGGGAACGTGAAGACCCACGTGAGGAGCATGTCCTTCACCACCGAGAAGTTGATGGCGGAGAGGCGCTTGACGGCGCCGACGCCCATGATGGCGCTCGTCTTGGTGTGCGTCGTGGACACGGGGATGCCGAACACGGTCGACAGCAGGATGCAGAAGGCGCCGGCGAGGTCGGCGGAGAATCCCTGGTACTTCTCGAGCTTGACCATATCCATGCCGACGGACTTGATGATCTTCTCGCCGCCCACGCTCGTGCCGACGCCCATGACGGTCGAGCACAGCAGCATGAGCCACACCGGGATGATGGCACCCGAGACGTCGGACTGGCCGTTGCAGAAGGCCACGCCGAGCAGCAGCACGCCGATGAACTTCTGGCCGTCCTGCGCGCCGTGCATAAAGCTCATGGACGCCGCGGCGACGATCTGGGCGTACTTGAAGACTCCGTTCGCCTGTCTTCGATCCACGCCCGCGCATAGTATCGAGAGCCCCTTGCAGATGAGCCAACCGAGCGCGAAGCCGAGCGCCAGGCTCAGCACGAGACCGTAGAGGACCTTGACCCATTCCTGGCCATTGACGCCATCCAGACCGTTTTGGATGGCAAGCGCCGCACCCGTGAGGCCGGCGATCAGGCTATGGCTCTCGCTGGTCGGAATGCCGAAAAACGAGGCGCCCACGCTGTAGACCACGATCGAGAACAGCGCCGCGCACAGCGCGATGAGCGCCTCGTGGGTGTCACCGCCGAAATCGACCATGTTCGAAATCGTCGAGGCGACCGATGAGTTCACCTGCGTCATGATGAAGACGCCGAGGAAGTTGAAGATGGCGCTCATGATGATGGCTGGACGCACGTTCATGCAGCGCGTGGAAATGCAGGTCGCGATCGCGTTCGGCGCATCGGTCCAGCCGTTGACGAAAATGACGCCCAAGGTCAAAAGGACCGATATCGCCATGATCGGGTTGGTCGTAACCTGCTCGATGAATTGGGTTAGGGAAACTTCCAAGACGCCCACTCCTCCGTCGTGACGTGTGCGAGCCTTGTCGTACATGCCGGCGGCAACCAAGCGCCGACGGCACGCCAAGGGCGCACCGTGTGGCGGGCGTCGTATGACGAACAGCCCGAATTCCTGCGCGTATGCGCGCATAAAGGGTATCACTTTACTGTTTCTTAGCCAACAGATTACATTCAGTTCGGTTTGTAATGGTTTTGTAAGCTACGCGGCCTCTTCGTGTGCCCGCCTAGGCCATTCTAGCCCATCATGGGCGATACGCAAATCCTCGCCCCCCACAGGCATCGACGGGACATCATGATGTTTCGTCACGACCGCCCAGGGACACCTCGAACAGCGACGCGACCCGGGAGCTCACCCCCATCATGCGCGCGGATACGGCTGCCTGCCTGCGCCCGTCAGCTCTTGAAGACCGCATGGTCGACGGGGCCCCGCAGCCGCTCCGCTATCCGCCGTGCCCCGAGCGTGCTACAATGCCTGCTTGCGAAGCGGGCCCAGGCGATCGCGCGACCGGGGGCAACCCCGGCGTGAGGAAAGTCCGGGCTCCACAGGGCAGGATGCTGGCTAACGGCCAGGCGGGGCGACCCGACGGAAAGTGCCGCAGAAAAGAAGACTCCCACCTGCGCGCAAGCGTAAAGGGAAAAGCTGAAACGGTGGTGTAAGAGACCACCAGCACCGTGGCGACATGGTGGCTGGGTAAACCCCATCCGGAGCAAGCGCGAATAGGAGCGCGATGGGCCGGCCCGGTCCGCGCTCGGGTAGCGTGCGAAGAGCCGCGCGGCAACGCGTGCGCCAAGATAAATGATCGCTCACGACAGAACCCGGCTTATCGGGCCCGCTTCGCATCATGCATAGACAAAGCAATCCGGGTGCACCACCAGGACGCGAAGCCCCCGAGCTCCCTCCCCCAACCGCCGCACGTGCAGCAATCTCGAGGGCTGCAGGACGCATACGCTCCCCTCCCCGGCTGCCAGCCGCTCCGAGCGGCCGTGTGCCCGGGCAGCAACGCTCCCCATTTCCGCTCTTAGGTTGCAACCCCGACAGATCCGGCTCAGCGCTCCAGGAACTTGAAACAAAAGCCCAGATGAACCTGCCTGGACCCGAGAGTCTTAGAGAGGGTATGCACACTGGGAACCTAATAGCGATAATAATAAGCAGCGGGTCGGCACACAGCCTCCGCGATAGCGGTCTTCAAAAAGACAACCCCGATGCCGCCGAGCGACACCGGGGTCAAGCATGCACTATGGCAATATGTGCGCGCCATCTCGGCAGGATGTGCTACGGTCCTCGTTAGTCGAGGTCGTCCATACCGAAATCGTCCACCGGGGCGAACGGGTCGGCAACGGGGGCGGCGGCCACGGGCGCCGGGTCGACGGCGGGGGCGGCAGCAGAGCCGCTCGGGGTGGAGCTCAGCAGGTCGTTCGGGAACGAATTCTGCGCATCGTCCATGAAGTGCTGGATGAGCTTCAAGTACTCGCTCTTGAACTCCTCGCGAGAAGCCTTCAGGCGGTCGATCTCCTCGATCTCGTTCTGTTTCTCGGCGAGCGCCTGGCGGATAACCTCGCGCGCCTTCGCGTCGGCCTCGTTGCGAATCCGCTCGGCGTTCTCGCGCGCCTCGGCGACGATGTTGTCGGCGGTCTGCTGGGCCGCGATGAGCGCCGCGGAGATCTGGCGCTCGCTCGCGCTGTACTCGGGTGCGGGAGCCGGTGCAGGTGCGGGCGCGGGCTCGGGCTTGGCCGCAAGGGCAGCCTGGGCGTCAGCGAGTTGCTGCTCGGTCGCGGTCAGGCGGTTCTTCAGGTCAACGATCTTGTTGAGCATGGCGTCGACCTCAGCGGAAACCTGCTCGAGGAACACATCGACCTCGCCGGGATCGTAACCGCGCTTAGCCTCGGAGAAGGTCTGGGCCTGGATGTCGGCAGGTGTGATAGCCATGTGGATACTCCTTTTCATCACGTGGGCGAACCCCGCTCGGGGCCGCTTCGTGCCATCTTACAGCAAAATGTTAAAGAGCAGGCGCTCTCCGAGGCTCAACGCAAGAAGCGCAACTACCGGCGAGAAGTCGATGCCCCCCAGCGGTGGGATGATGCGCCTGAAGACGCTGAGATAGGGACCGCAGATGCTGTCCAGAACGGCTGCGAAATCATGCAGCAGGCCGCCCTGGCGCATCGGGAACCAAGTGAGCAGGCAGTAGATGACGATCAGCAGCTCGTAGAACTGAACGAGCGTGGAGATGACCTGTACGATGGTGATAATGGTGATCGAACTCCTCGGTTACTTGAGGTAGCCGTCGGCGCGCAGCTTGGCCACATCGGAATCTTTAACCTCGCACCCCTGCGGCAGCACGATGAAGACGCGATCGCCGAGCTCGCGAACCGTGGCGCCCAAGCCGCATGCGAAGCCGTAGCTGAAGTCGAGCACGCGCTTGGCGATCTCGGTGCGGACGCCCACGAACACCAGGGCGACGGGCTGGCGGGTGCGCACGCGGCGCACGACCGTCTCGACGTCGTCGTAGCTTTCGGGACGCAAAACGTAGGCGGGAAGCTGGGGCGTCCCGTTCACCACCTCGTTGATATGGGCAGCCGTGGCCGACGGGGCCGCGGGGGCGGCGTGCGCCGGCGTCTGTCTGCGCGCCTCGGCATAGCTCGAGGGGGTGTCGTAGGCGCCGGGGCGGTAGGCCGCGGCGTCCGTGCTGCGGGCAGGCGGGTTGAACGTCGTGGCATGGCGGTCGGCATCGCCGACGAGCTGGCCGCTGCGGGTGTAGACCGCGACCGACTCGGCCTCGCCGCGATGCGTCTGGCCGAGCACGCCGTGGCTCGTCTCGCGGTTGTCGTAGCCGTAGTCCGACGAGTCGTAGGAGCGGTCGTCGTAGCCGCCCTCATCCTCGTCGTAGTAGCCGTCGCCGTAGCCCTCTTCGTCCCCATAGGAACCGGCACCGTAGCCCCCCTGGCCCGTATGCGCCGACAGTCTGCTTTTGATCTCGTCTAGGAAGCTCACGATGGCTCCTCTCTGCCCGTGGTGCGTCTATCGTCTGTATGGTGCAGGTCGAGCAAATGCTCAGACCCCCTTATTGTAGTGCAAAGGACGGGTTGAACACCACCCTGCCCAGGCGGACGATGGTCGAACCCTCCTCGAGCGCGATCTCGAAATCCTCGCTCATGCCGCAGGAGAGCTCAGGCAGCTCCAGGCCCCAGCGCTCCCGTAGCTCATCACGCAGTTCACGCAGCCCGCTGAAGGTTCGGCGCGCTGCATCTTTATCCCCGCGTGGGGCCATCGTCATAAGGCCGTCGATATGAATGCCAGAAAGCTCCATAAGGTGCGGCATGCAGGCGCGAACCTCATCGGGGGCAAAGCCCGACTTGGAGGCCTCGCCGCTCACGTTGACCTCGAGCAGCACATGCGCCGGCGCGGCGAGGCTGCCCTCGGCGATGCGGCGCTCGGCGCGCGAGGACACGGCGTCAGCCAGGTGCGCAGAGCCGATGGAGTGGATGAGCGCGACGCGCCCCAGCACCGTGTTGATCTTGTTCGTCTGCAGGTTGCCGATCATATCGAACCGGTACGCGGAAACGTCCCCCATCTGCGCGAGCCCCTCGAGCTTGCGCACGAGCTCCTGCGGGCGGTTCTCGCCGAACACGCGATAGCCGGCACCGAGCGCGGCGACGACCTCGTCCACCCCGACGGTCTTGGAGACCGCCACGAGCGTCACCTGCTCGTCTGCGCGCCCGGCGCGCGCGAGCGCGGCGTCGATGCGCTCGACGATCTCCGCGCGACGCTCGGCAATCAGATCCGAATAGCTTTCCATATGAATCGGCCCTCTTCTACCATGCTGCGAAAGAGACCCGTGCGCGGACGCGCCGCACACCGGCCCCCTCCATGGTAACGCGAAAGCGCGGCCCCGCTCAGACGGGACCGCGCTCGGAAAACGGTCATTCACATTTGCCGCATGGATGCGCGCCGATGCTACTCCTCATCCTCGGAGACGTCCTCGTCGAGCTTGGAGCGCTCGATGAGGGAACGAAGCTCCTCGCTGATCTCGTCGGCAGGAAGCTGGGCCACGTAGCGCGCGTCGGACACCGGCTTCAGGATGACGCCCTCGCCGGACGGCACGCGCATGGCCTCGAGCTCGTCATCGTCGATGTCGGCGATATCCGCCACGGACAGGCGCTGGCCGGTCAGAAGGAACGACAGGGCGCTCGTGGCGTCGATGGAGATGGAGGCGATGCGGTCCAGGTAGCGCGACACCATGATGGCGCGGCGCAGGTCGTCGTAGGTCTTGTCGTCGGCAAGCTCCATGGTCGCCATGCGGTTGTAGGCGCGGAAGAACTCCTCGTACAGCTCGTGGACGCTGTCGTCTTGGATGAGCAGGCCGCGCATGACGGTCAGGTCGTTGCACACGAGCACGGAGATGCACGTGCCCATGATGCGGTAGACGTAGGAGGCCTCCTGCTCGATGATCTCGACGAGCTCGACGGGCAGCTCGATATCGGAGCTCACCTTGTGCTTGGCGGCGCGGGCGATGCGACGGACCTTGTCGCACATGCGCTGGAGGTTGAACTCGATGTTGATGATGGTCTGCAGCAGGCGGAAGTCGGACGCGACGGGACCCTGCGTGGCGATGAGGTTGTAGCAGACGGCCTCGAGGTTGGCGCAGCGGGCATCGATCTGCAGGGTCTTGGTCTGGGCCTTCGCCGCAAGCTTCTTATCGTCGGTCACGAACGCGCGCACCGCGTCATGCATCGTGAGGTCGACCGCCTCGTAGATGGAAAGCATCTCATGGCGCGCCTCGACGAGCTGGCGTGAGAACATCTTGCGCATTGCATATCTCCAATCAGTCGAAACAGGCGCCCGACCACCCGGGCGCTCGAGCGGGCTCATGGCTGCAGGTGCGCACCTGCAGCGGAAAACCGCCCCCGTTGCCCCTTATGGGAACCAGGACCCGCGGTAACCCAACTCAGTGTAGCGAGCCTGTGTCAGGAGCTTGTAAAGGAAGCGCAGGAAACTGATTACATCGACGCGAGGCGGTGCTAAGGGCGCGCTAGCCCCGCGCCATGTAGGCGACGGCACCGTGCCGACCGCACACGCCGCCCTCGGCGCGGTAGCTGAAGAAGCGGTCGTTCTCGCGCATCGTGGATAGCTGCGGGTCCACGATGCGGCGCGCCTCGACCCCTGCATCGACCAGCGAGGCGCGAATCGCGTACGACAGGTCGAGCAGGCGCCCCGCGCCCGCGTCGATGCCGGGAAAGCGCGAGGCGAAGCGCTCCATCAGCTCGACGGAAACCTCGTACTCATCACCGAGGATATGCGGGCCGATAACGGCATCGATCTCATGCGCCGCGCAGCCCGCAGCCTCGGCGAGCACGCGCACCGCCGCGCCGGCGATCCCAGAAAAGGTCCCCTTCCATCCCGAGTGGATGACGGCAAAGCCGCCGGGCGCGGTGAGGACAACGGGGACGCAGTCGGCAAAGCAGAGCAGCACCGGCACGCCCGGCGCCGTGCACACGATGGCGTCGGCGCCCTCGAGTGCGCGGTCGCGCACCCAGGCGAGCTTCTCATCGGTGTCGCTATCGATCGCTACCACCGTGTCGCCATGCACCTGGTTCGGCACGATGAGGTGCGCTCGATCCTCTTCGGCCCCGAGTGCCGCCAGGACGCGCCGGCGATTCTCGGCGACCGCCTCCGGGTCATCCCCCACGTGCGTGCCGAGATTCAACGAGGCGTACGGCGCCTTCGACACGCCGCCCGTGCGCTCCGTGAAGGCGAAGCGGATGGGACCGCGCTTCCCCTCGACCAGCGTGACCGTATCGTGCTGTGCGCGCCTGAGCTCCATCGCTTCCCCCTATCCGGCCGACCGGCGGCCACGTCGTCTTGCTGATCCTATTCTTACCCCATGCGCCGCCGCGTGGACGCATAAGAAAAACGCGGCTCGGGACGGATGCCCCGGGCCGCGTCAGCGCGTATGGATGTCGCCTTAGAAGTTGCCGCGCTTCAGGAAGTCGGGCAGCTCGAACTGGTCGTTGCCGAAGTTCGGCAGCTCCGTGCCGCCGATGTTGCGCGTGGGCGCGCTCTGGGAGCTCGACTGCGCCTGGCGCTGCGGCTCGGGCGCGCGGCTTGCGCTGGACTGGCCGAACAGCTGGTCCTGACGGTTCACGTTCGCATCGGAGAAGCCGGTGGCGATGACCGTGATGCGGACCTGATCGCCCAGCGACTCGTCGACAACGGTACCGAAGATGATGTTCGCCTCGGGGTCGACGGCGTTGGCCACGAGGTCGGCGGCGTCGTTGATCTCCTGGATGCCGAGGTCCTTGGAGCCGGCGATGGAGAGCAGCACGCGGGTGGCACCGTCGATGGAGCTCTCGAGCAGCGGGCTGGAGATGGCCTGCTGGGCGGCGTCGACCGCGCGGGTGTCGCCCGAGGCGGTGCCGATACCCATCATGGCCGTGCCGGCCTGCTTCATGATGGTCTTCACGTCAGCGAAGTCGAGGTTGATGATACCGGGGACGGTGATGAGATCCGTGATGCCCTGGGTGCCCTGCGACAGCACGGCGTCGGCCATGGCGAAGGCCTCGAGCATCGTGGTCTTCTTCTCGGCGATATCGAGCAGCTTGTCATTCGGGATGACGATCATGGTGTCGACGCACTCGGACAGGGTCTGGATGCCCTCCTCCGCGCTCGCCTTGCGCTTGCGGCCCTCGAAGGTGAAGGGCTTCGTGACGACGGCGACGGTCAGCGCGCCCACGTCGTTCATGGCGATGTCGGCGACAATCGGCGCGGCGCCCGTGCCGGTGCCGCCGCCCTCGCCGGCGGTGATGAAGACCATGTCGGCACCTGCGAGCGCCTCGGCGATGTCATCGCGCGACTCGTCGGCGGCCTTGCGGCCGACCTCGGGGTTCGCGCCGGCACCCAGGCCGCGCGTCAGGTCGGTGCCGATATGCACCTTGATGTCAGCATCGGAGATAGCAAGCGCCTGGGCATCGGTGTTGATAGCCACGAACTCGACGCCGCGGATGCCCTCCTCGATCATGCGGTTGACAGCGTTCGTGCCGCCGCCGCCCACACCGACAACCTTGATGACGGCAAGGTAGTTGTTGATCTCGTTCTCGTGCATGTTACGGTCCTCCGAACATCCGGTGTAAGCGCTTGGCGGCCTTATCGACTATAACCCTCAAGTACAGATTAAATGTCGAGGTAAACCGCTATATCCTTGCACAGAATCAGGGAGAAAGTCAACGTCAGCGCGCAAGCTTTATGAAATCCGCAGGTAGAGCAGCAAACCGTTCACGGCAGGCAAACGGCCGAATCGAACACAAAGGGACATCTAGCTTACCGGTACGCTGCGGAACGAATAGGCATCCGCCACGCGCACGTTGATATAGGTAACCCCCTGCTCCTGCTCGAGCAGACGCTTGACGACCTGCTCTTTTTGCTGGATATCTTCCGGTTTGCCGAGCGAGACCTCAACGCCGTTCTCGAGGTTCGCCGAGATCGCCTCCACGGACGGGATGGAGATGTCCTTGATTTGGGCCCTGAACTCCGGGCTGAACCCCATCGCGTACGCGAGGCCCGCGAGCACCACCTCGGAGGTGACCTCTTTGCCGCTCGAGGGGTCGACGTCCGTGCCGACATCCGTGAGGAGCACAGCGTTCGACGCGCGCGCCAAGGCGATGGCGGCATCGAGTCCCGTAAGGTCCTGCGACGAGGAGGCCGTATCCGCCTGGTCCGTCCCATCCGCGGCGTCGTCCGCATCGTCCGCGTCGGCACCCTCCGCGGCATCAGCAGCGGCATCGTCTGCCTGAGAGGATGCGTCGTCCGCCGCGACGGACAGCGAGAGCGGCGCGATCCAGGTCTTCTCGGAGCTGATTGCCCAGGCGACGTCGTCGGACACGATGTAGGCGATGGCCGCGACCGTGCGCTCCTGCGGCGTGATGACGAGCGTGTGCGGGAAACGCCGCTCCACATGCACGCTTTCCACCCAGGGATTCTGCTCCAGGGCCTCCGTCACCTCGCTGTCATTCACGTTGAACAGCGTCGCGCCCTCCGGTACGTCGACCAGCTGGCTCGCGGTCGCCTGGGGCACGTGCGCCGAACCGTTCACCACGACTTCCGTGATGGCGAAGAAGCCGGAGTTCACGAGGATGGCGGCGCCGATGCCGATGACGACGATGCCCGCAAGCACCGCCGCGACGGCGATATGGAGGAAGGACAGCGAGGGGGCGGCGCCCGAACGCGGTCGCTCGACGCCGCGCGCGGTGTTGCCCGCGAGCCTCTTGGCACCCAGGGAAACAGGCAGCTTGAGCCCGCCCTGCTTGGCGGCCGGCACCTTCTTGAGGGAGGGTTGCGCCGCAGCGGCGGGACGCGTCACGGCGCGCTTCTGCTTTGCCGGCTTGAGCTTCGTAGGCTTTTGCTTGGCCGCCTTCTGGTTCATCGCGGGAAGCACCTGCGTGCGTCCGGCTGCCTGCGAGGGAGCCGCGACCTTACGCGAAGAGCGCGCTGCCGCCGCGCCGGCGCTTCGGGCCGACACCGTCGGCGCAGCGGAACGGCGATGCGGAGCGCCCGCGCGCGCGACGTTCTTCTTCTGGACGCGCCGGGAGGACGAGACGAGATCCGAGGCGGCCTTCTTCGTCGGCGCGACGTAGGTGCGCACCGGCGCGGTGCGCACGCGCGCCGCCGGTGCCACGGGGGTCGCCTTTGTCGATGACGTGCGTGCAGAAGCCCCGCCGCTCGAACGACGGAACGTGGGCTTCTGCTTAGAAGCCGAGGAATTTGACTTCCGGCTTGAGCGCGACGCCATACGTTTCCTTAACCTTCTCGTACACGTGTTGGATGACCGCGACCACATCGCTCGCGGTCGCCGTGCCGTTGTTCACAATAAAGTTAGCGTGAAGGGGCGAGACCTCGGCCCCGCCGATCGAAAAACCCTTCAATCCGCATTCCTCGATCATAGCTCCCACACTTCTGTCGGGCGGATTGCGGAATACCGAGCCGCACGAGGCGGACCCGATGGGCTGGGTGCGGCGCCGGCGCACCAGCGAGCGCTCCATGCTGGAGCGGATCTCCGACTTATCGCCCGGGTGCAGCTTGAGCGTGACCTCGAGGATGATCTCGTCGCGCGGGATGCCCGTCTCACGGTACGCCCAGAAGACATCGTCGTGCCCGTAGTGGCGCAGGCCCTCGCCCGGCTTGTACGTCACGATATCCTCCACGAGCGACCCGATCCACTCGTCGCGGGTGCCGGCGTTCATGGACACCGCGCCGCCGATGGTGCCAGGGATGCCCACGGCGAACTCCAGGCCCGAGAGGCTGCGGGACAGCGCGGCGTTCACGACGCGCGCGAGCATGGCGCCAGCCCCCACCGTGAGCGTGACGCCGTCCTCGGCGAGCACAGAGCGCTGGAACTCCCTGCCGAGCGTGACGACGGCGCCGTTGTACCCCGCATCGGACACGAGCAGGTTCGACCCCTTGCCGATGATGACCCAAGGGACCTGCTCGCGCACGAGCGCCTCCACGGCACGGCGCAGGGCGTGGTAGCTATGGCAGGTGATGAACAGCGCCGCGCGCCCGCCGATGCGGTAGCTCGTATGGCGCGCCAGGCGCTCGTCCTCTACGACGTCGGTGTCGATGGCTCCCGAAAGGGACAGGACCGCATTGAACAGCCCCATCTCCTATCGGACACCCTTCTCGGACTCGGCCACATGCTCGATGTACTCGGGGCCGACCTGCGTGACATCGCCAGCACCCATGGTGATGAGCAGGTCTCCGGCCGCAGCCTGCTCGTCGAGCGCAGCCATGAGGGCAGGGCGATCGGGCGCGTAGACGACGCGCTTTGCCGGATGGCGCTCGGCGACCAGGTCGGCGAGCATCTTGCTCGTCACGCCCGGGATGGGCATCTCGCCTGCGGAGAAGACGTCGATGAGAATCAAGGCGTCAGCGTTCGCGAACGCGTCGGCGAAGTCGTCGGCCAGGGCCTGCAAGCGGCTGTAGCGATGCGGTTGGAACACCACGACGACGTGATCGAAATCGAGGCTCTTGGCGGCAGCCAGGGTCGCCTTGATCTCGGTGGGATGATGACCGTAGTCGTCGACAACGGTGACGCCGCGTATATCGCCCACATGGGTGAAGCGCCTGCGCACGCCCTCGAACGAGGAGAGCGCGGTCGCTGCGGCCTTTGTGTCCTGGCCGAGCGCCCAAGCGACCGTCAGGGCCGCGCTCGCATTCAGCATGTTGTGGCGGCCCGGGTTGGACTTGATCTCGACCTCGCGGACCGCGCCGTCGGGAAGCGTCACCGTGAAGGCGGAGGCGAGCGCCGCGCCCGCGGCGGTCGGGGTGCACACGACGTCGCAGCCCTCGTCGAACCCGTAAGTGATCACCGTGAGGCCCGTCGAGCGCGCCAGGTCCACCAGGTGCGCGGACTCGCCGCACACGATGATGGTGCCCTCCTCGCCCACGAGGCCCATGAACTTCACGAACGTCTGCTCGATCTCCTCGAGGCTCCCGTAGTGATCGAGATGATCGGCCTCGACGTTCGTCACGACGACGATGTTGGGATCGAGATAGAGAAAGGAGCGGTCGGACTCGTCGGCCTCGGAGACGAAGTAGGCGCTCGAGCCGTTGCGACCGTTCGTGTCGTACCCCTCGACGATGCCGCCGATCAGAAAACTCGGGTCGAGCCCCATCCGATCGAGCATCGTGGCGCACATGGACGAAGTCGTCGTCTTGCCATGGGTGCCGGCGACAGCCACGGTCACGTGTCCGTTGGAGAGCACCGACAGCATGCGGGCGCGCGGCCACACGGGGATACCGAGCTCGCGCGCGCGAATCACCTCGGGGTTCGTGTCGGGGATGGCGGTGGAGACCACGACGACATCGGGCTTGAGCTCGTCGATGGTCTTCGGGTCATGACCGATGCGCACATCGATGCCGGCGCGGGTGAGCTGGCGGATATAGCGCGAGGTCTTGAGGTCGGAGCCGGTGATGGTGTAGCCGCGCTCGTGCATGATGAGCGCGATGGCGCTCATACCGGCGCCGCCGATACCGACGAAATGGGCGCTCTTGAACGCGGGCGCCGCAGAAGCGGTCGAATTCTGGGTCATGTCAGCCTCTCCTTTGAGATGGCAACGTTATGCAGCAGCCCTTAACTCTAGCGCAATCGGTACCGAAACGTCGAGGGGGCGTTTCCGCCAGATGGCGGTGTCCTCATCGGGGACGGGGTAGTTTGGTGCCACGCGGCGCCCGTCCGGGC
>NZ_JACJMB010000011.1 GCF_016902615.1 Collinsella tanakaei | reverse complement strand
GGGTGGGACCGGACTGCTGGGGCATCGTCGGTCCGCTGGGCTGCTGGGGCATCGCCGGCCCGCCAGCCGCCTGGGCATCCGTCGACGCGGCCGCCCGGGCACGCGCACCGGCTGCCGTGGGCGAGCCGCAGCGCGGGCAGAACGAGGCGGTGTCGGGAATCTGAGCTCCACAATGCGCGCAGTACATACCACATGCTCCAATCTATCGAGAGGTCGAGGACGCGGACGTCGTGCCGGACAGGGGAAGGGCGAAGTCGTCGTCACCCTCATGCAACCACGCCGGTGCGTAACGCTCGGCCCAGTACCCGAGGGCGCGGAACTTGAGAACACTCGTAAAGGCACCGGAGCACATCGTCACGAACAGCAGCAGGGCGACCGAGACCAGCAAGGGAATGAGCGCGATGAAAGCGCCAAACGAATCGCCGAACGTGTTGCGCTGCAGCCACGCACCGAGCGCCCCGGACGCGAACGCGCCCAGAATCAGATCCACGATGAACTGGACAATCCCCACGATGATACCGGGCAGGATCGATGCACAAAAGAGCTTCCCCGGCTCGCGCTTATATGCCGCGAACACCTTGCCCAAAGAGAACGTGGACTCGACGCGCCCCGACACCGCCATGTGCATGACGGTGGCGTCGGAAAACATGGTGAGCAGGACGCTCAGCACGATCGAGATGATAACGGCCACGACAAGGACGAGCATCACGAAGCCGGAAACGAAGTTTGCCATGCTCCTCGACACACCGTACCCCAGAATCGACGCGGTCGCGCCGGTGCCAACGGTAAAGAGGAAGAACACGATTCCGATTATCAACGGCACGGACGACAACACGACGAACAGCCCGTTCAACGCGTTGCTGAAAAAGCCGAGGGAGAGCAGCGATGTTCGCAAAAGCGGGGCATTCTCCTCGAAGCCGCGCCCGCGAGGAAGCGCACGTCCCCACTCGATTGCATAGCCGACGGCGCACAGGCTCGCCAACCCCGACAGCACCAACCCGATCACACCGACAGCCCAACCCACCACGGGAATGATGAAGGCGATGGTCGAGATGACGGCAATGATACCGGGAACGAACGCGATCTTGAGCACGCGCTGGAATGCAGCCGGCACCTTCGTGATGTCGTCGAACGCCTGGGCGAGGCATCCTTTCTGATAGGCACCTGACGGCATTCCCGCGGAAGCGACTGACGGTGAGGACCAGGCAGTAGAACCCGCCTCGGGCACTGGCGTCGACGCGGTGGGGGCAGCGTTCTGGACAGGTGAATCCGCTTGGGCGGCGCGCGGGTTCAGCGCCCCGCAGCGCGGACAGAATCGCGCCGTCTCCGCCATCGGGCTACCGCACTTATTGCAGTACATCTCTCCCCCTTCGTACGCGGCGCACGAGACGCGCCTGAGGTGTCTAATAATCCCTTCGTGTAACTGTAGCGCAGATAGAGCACCTCTGGTGTCTTCATTGGGGACGGGGTAGTTCGGTGCCACCCTGCGCCCGGTCGGGCGCAGGGTGGCACCGAACTACCCCGTCCCCAATGAAGACAGCGCCCCGCCCATCCCACGTGGGGACAGACAGGACGCCGTTCAGGACTATGTGACGATTAGGCCCAGTCCGAACCTAGAACGCAGCCTGGACGGAATCGCCGAAGGTTTCGGAGAGATACTCCTTGAACTCGTCGGTCGTGAGCACATCCACGAGCGCCTGGATGCGCTCATCGTCGGCGAGCTCGGGCGTGGTCACGATGACGTTCGCGTACTCGTTCTTGATGGCATCGGAGTCGGCGCTCTCCTGCGCGACCGCATCGGCGAGCGCAAGGCCCGCGTCGATGGCGTAGTTGCCGTTGATGACAGCGAAGTCCACGTCGGCGAGCGTGGAGGGCAGCATGGCTGCCTCCTGCTCGAGGATCTTGACGTTGTGGGGGTTGTCCACGATGTCGTTCGGCGTCGCGGTCACGCCGGCGCCATCAGCCAGCGTGATGATGCCCTGCTCCTGCAGCAGCATGAGGGCGCGGCCCTCGTTCGTCGCGTCGTTCGGCACCGAGATGGTGGCACCGTCGGCGATGTTGGCGAGGTCGTCGGACTTGCCGGCGAACACGCCCATCGGCTCGAAGTGGATCTTACCGACGCTCACGAGGTCGGTGCCGTTCTCCTCGTTGTAGTTGTTGAGGTAGTTCAGGTGCTGGAAGTAGTTGCAGTCGACCTCGCCGGCAGTCGTGTCCTGGTTCGGCAGGATGTAGTCAGTGTACTCCTTCACCTCGAGCGTGATGCCCTCATCGGCGAGCTTCTCGGCGGCGAAGTCATTCAGGATCTCGGCATGCGGGCTCGGGCTCGCGGCGACGGTCAGCGTGGTCGTAGCGCCCACAACCTCGGCGGAACCCGCGTTATCGGACGTGTTGCCGCAGGCGGCAAGCGATCCGGCAGCGACGATGCCTGCAGCGGCGGCGATGAAGGAGCGACGGGAGATGGAAGCGTTGATGCTCATGGGAAAACCTTTCTGAATAAGGAGATGCAAACGGTCTTGTCGGAAACTCGATGAAGGCAGCTGGAGACTGCGCCCCTTAGGCGTCGCGCTTGTCCTTCGCGCGCTTCGAGGCCTTGGCCTTGCGCGCACCGCGATGGTCGACCTTGCGAGCCGCCAGATCGCAGATGCTCTGGATGACCTGGACGATGATCACGAGGATGATCACGGCGACGATCATGACCTCGTCCACGCGGCGGTAGTAGCCGTAGCGCACGGCGATGTCGCCGAGGCCGCCTGCGCCGATGGCGCCCGCCATGGCGGTGTAGCCCAGCACGGAGATGAGGACGACAGCCACGCCGCGCACGATGGAGGGTAGGGCCTCGGGCAGCAGCGCCGAGAACACGATGCGCGGCACGCTCGCGCCGCAGGCCTCGACGGCCTCCACGCTCTCACGCGGCACCTCGGCGAGCGACTGCTCGATCATGCGCGCAATGAAGGGCGAGGCGGACAGCACAAGCGGCGGGATGGTACCCAGGATGCCCGATCCCGTGCCCATGATGAAGCGCGTGAAGGGGATGATGAACACCATGAGGACGATGAACGGGAAGGAGCGCAGGATGTTCACGACCCAACCCAGCGCCGCGTTCAGCTTGGGGCTCGGGCGCAGCGATCCGGGGGCGGTGAGGTAGAGCACCACGCCGAGCGCGGTGCCGATGATGTAGGAGATGAGCGTGGGCACGATCACCATGATGATGGTGCTCAGCGTGCCCTCGGCGAGCAGCTCGCCGTATTCGGCGATAAAGGAGTTCACGGCATCAAGCATCCCAATCAACCCTTTCAAGCAGGACCTTCGCGGCCTGCGACACGGGGTTGGCGAACACGTCCGCCACGCTCCCCTGCTCCACCACGCGTCCGTGCTCCAGCACCACGACGTTGCGGCAGATCTTCTCCACGACGCTCATGGCGTGCGTGATCACGATGATCGTGACGCCCGTCTTGCGGTTGATGTCGCGCAGAAGCTTCAGGATGGTGTTCGTGCTCGCAGGATCGAGGGCGCTCGTCGCCTCATCGCAGAGGATGTACTCGGGACCGCATGCGAGCGCGCGGGCGATGGCCACACGCTGCTGCTGGCCGCCGGAGAGCTGAGAGGGATAGGAGGAGGCCTTCTCCTTCAGCCCCACCATGTCGAGCAGCTCGAGCGCGCGGGTGCGGTTGTCAGAGGTGACCTTGCCCGTCGCAGCGAGGAAGGGGAAGCACACGTTGTCGAGCACGGTCTTCTGCGCAAGCAGGCCGAAGTTCTGGAAGATCATGGCCACGCGACGGCGATAGCTGCGAAGCTCCGCCCCCGACAGACTCGTCACGTCCTGCCCGTCGACGATAATCTGGCCCGACGTGGGATGCTCCAGCAGGTTGATGCAGCGCACGAGCGTCGACTTGCCCGCGCCGCTCATGCCGATGATCCCCATGATGTCGCCGTCGGCGATATCGAATGAGATGTCATCGAGAGCGCGTGCGGGACCCTCAGCGCCCTCATACGCTTTGCAAAGATGCTTGATTTGTATCACGAGAACACCACCCGATGAGTTGGTCTGAAAACTGGCGGGTCGACTCCCGCCGGAGACGACCTAACGAAGGCGCCCGGTCTCGGCCTGCCCGCGACCATCGCGCGGCATGGCAAAGTGCCCGGGCGAGGGCATCATCATGACCATCATCGTATGTGCGGAAGTCGTAAACATGAAGCCTAGCCTAACAGGGCATACACGCCGATGCAACCTCAAGCCACTCGTCGTAAAAACATCGAAATATAGAAGGGTGTCCTCATCGGGGACGGGGTAGTTTGGAGACATCATGCGCCCGGCCGGGCGCATGATGTCTCCAAACTACCCCGTCCCCGATGAGGACACCCGAATCGGCTGATGACGTTACTCGGACGCCGCCTCCTGGGCGCGCTTGTGGCTCGCGGCGTACTCCTCGCGCGTCATCACGTCCTCGATGCGCAGGTTGATACCGGCGACCTCAAGACCGGTCATGGCGGTGAGCTGCGTGGTCACGCGCTCCTTCACGTCCTCGAAGATCGAGGGCGCGTACGCGCCGTACTCGATGATCACCGAGATGTTCACGATGACGCGGTTGTCGTCGGTGACCTCGACGGACACGCCCTTCGTGAGGTTCTCGGCGCCGAGCGTCTCCTGCACGAAGTGCATAAGGTTGCCCTTCATGCCGAGCACGTGGTCGGCCTCGCGCGTGGCGATGGCGACGATCTTCTCGATCACACCGTTCGAGTAGGTCAGCGAATCCTCGGAGTCGAGCTCCTCGTCATCCAGCTCCTCGCCCTCGGCATCCTTGTGGTCGGCCTCCTTCTGCTCGACCTCTGCCGGCTTGGCGTCATGGGCGTCCGCGGCGGGCGCGGTGCCCTCGTCGGCGGTCTCGACTTCCACTTTGAGCTCATCGGTCATGGGTGGTCCCCTTTCTCGTGTACGGCTCCGCGCACAGGCTCGGCCGCACCTGACGGTTTAGCGCTTGCCGGAGAACAACCGGCGGAAGAAGTTGACGATGCCGTTGTCACCGTCGCGGATCTGGCCAAGCGTGGCTCCCACGCCGGCAAACACCGCGATCACGATCGTCGACCACAGGCCGAGCGTCAGGATGAGGATGGCGAGTACAAAGCCGATGCATCCGTAGAGCACCGTGTAGTGATGGGTGCGCACGTATGCCCACAGCGAGGCGCCGACCCCCTTGATGAAGCCCGCCGCCTCCTCGCCGAACTCGGACGCCGCGGCACGCACGTCAGAGGCGGCGTCGGAGCGCGTCTCATCGACATCCGGCTCGGGTGTCTGGTCGATCGTCAGCTTGGGCGCCGTCTTGCGCCCCTCGGATTTCGCCGTATCGCTCACGCTAGACCTCCTTGGTCACGATCGTGGTCTTACTGGGAAGGAACCGCACGCGGCAGGTCACGCCCTCGGCGCCGAGCAGGCGCTCGCACGCCTCGCGCACACGCTGCTGCATCCGGCAGGCGAGCTCATCGAGCCCCTGGTCGGTAAACGCGATGGCCTCGATGGTCAGGCGTGCCTCGCTGCGGTCGCGCCCCGAGACCTTGCCCTCCACCGACTCGATCATCACGTCGTCGCCGCCCGGCGCCGCACGGCACGCGGTCGAGGCGAGGGCGGCGAGCGTCACCTCGATGCTGGGGTTGCCCGCCACGCGCACGCACGTGGGCTCGGGGCGCTCGGCGAAAGCGCGGATGGCCATGATGAGTGCGCCCGCCGCCGTGATGGCGGCGCACACGAGCAGCGCGATGCGACCCGCTGAGCTCTCGAGGGCCCGCTCGAAGCGGCCGAGGTCGACCTCCATCAGGCGGCATGCGAGCACCGCGACCACGCAGGCGCTTGCCACGAGATATATGGCAGCGATGATCTTCCTGATCGCGCGCATATGTCAGCTCCCCTCGGTGTATTCGGTCTGCCTGCGGTGATGTATACCCGAAACGGACACAGCGTACGCAGGCGTCCATACACGAAGGGCCGGGTTCGCATCCGCGAGACCCGGCCCGTCTCTAAGTCAAAGCGACGCGGGCGCACCCGCGCGCGCCTACTCCTCCTCCAGAGCGGCGATGACCTCGTCGGTCATGTTCATGGTGCTGTAGACGTCCTGGACGTCATCGAGCTCCTCGAGGCGGTCGATGAGGCGCTGGACCTTCTTGGCGTCCGCCGCGCTCACGTCGGTCGGGGTGGTGGGGACCATAGTGAGCTCGGAGCCCTTGACCTCGATACCCTGCTCCTCGAGACCCTTTGAGACGGCCATGAGGTCGCCGGGGTTGGTCCACACGACCCACTCCTCGCCGGCGTCCTCGTAATCCTCGCCGCCGGCCTCGGCGACGGCCATCATGAACTCCTCCTCGTCGCCCGCGGCGCCGTTGGCCATCATGTTCTCCTTCTTGTCGTTCGGATCGACAATCTCCTTGGAGACCACGACCTGGCCCTTGCGCTCGAACTGGAACGCGACGGAGCCGGAGGTGCCGAGGTTGCCGCCCGCGTGGCTGAAGGCGGAGCGGACGTCGGCGGCGGTGCGGTTGCGGTTGTCGGTCAGGCACTCGACGTACACGGCGACGCCGGCGGGACCGTAGCCCTCGTAGACGATGTTCTCGTACACGGCGGCGTCAGCGCCCGTGCCGAAGGCCTTGTCGATGGCGCTCTTGATCTTATCCTTGGGCATGGACTGCGCCTTGGCCTTGGCCACGGCGGCGGCCAGGCTGGCGTTGTTGTCGGGGTTGGGGTCGTTGCCCAGGCGGGCGGCAACGGTGATGTTGCGGCTCAGCTTGGAGAACAGCGCGGAGCGCTTGGCATCCTGCGCGCCCTTGCGATGCTTGGTGGTTGCCCATTTAGAGTGTCCGGACATGCAAAGCTCCTTCTATCTGATCCAGCCGGCAGCCGCGCACAGGGCGCTTGTGCCCCGGCCCATAGAAACACACGATAAGGCATGATATACCGATTGCGCCCCGCGCAAAAGAGCAAGCACGCCCTGCCACGTAAACAGCATTGTCGGGACAGCGGGCGAGCACTCCTTCGCAGCCGCCTGCGCGCACCGCCCGCTGCCGCCCGCGCGCAGGCGTAACGCCGCGCACGAACCCCGTCGGGGGCGCATTCGCGCCGCCAGCCGTCATGAGCGTGTAATGCGACCGGTCCGATGGCACCTTTCGGCCCCTGCATCCGACCGCTCGGGCTGCGACCGGAAAGCGGGTGAAAAAAATATCCCGAAAAAAAGTCTTGCACCCACGCGAACACATGACTATGATGCGTGCCACCACGAGAGCATGCGCGAGCCCCGTGGCCTATAAGTTTCGTTTTTTTCTCACCGAAAGACCAGTTTACGGTGCAGGAAAGGATGGGGATTATGGGAACGCAAACCCCCGCGTCGCCGCAGGATGCGGCTGGCACAGGCTCGGGTGCGCACACTGCGCCCAAGGGTGCCAATCTATCCGGAATGGATTCCGGAGACCTCATTGAAATCATCAGAAAACAACCGATCGACGAAACATTCGACAGGCTCGATGTCGGCCCCGGCGGCCTTTCGGGCGACGAGGCCGCACGCCGCCAGACGCGTTTCGGCAAGAACCTGATCGAATCCGGCAAGAAACGCTCGCCCGTGCTCGCGTTTCTGTCCAACTTCACCCACCTCATGGCGATTCTGCTGTGGGCGGCGGGCATCATCGCGTTTCTCGCGGGGCTGCCCGAGCTGGGCTGCGCCGTGTGGCTCGTCAACATCATCAACGGCGTCTTCAGCTTCTGGCAGGAATATCGCGCAAGCCAGGCGACCGAGGCGCTGAAGAAGATGCTGCCCGCCTACACCAACGTCATCCGCGACGGCCAGGAGCAGAAGGTGCTCGCGGAGGACCTCGTGCCCGGCGACATCATGCTGCTCGCCGAGGGCGACAAGATCTCGGCGGACGCCCGCGTCATCGCGAGCTCCGATCTGCAGGTGAACCAATCGACGCTGAACGGCGAGTCGAACCCTTCGCGCAAAACGTCCGACGCCGTCCTCGAAGAGGGCCTGTCTGCAGCCGAGATCCCGAACCTCGTGTTCGCCGGCACGAGCGTGTCGGAGGGCAACGGCCGCGCCGTCGTCGTTCGCATCGGCATGGCCACCGAGTTCGGCAAGATCGCCAGCCTCACCCAGAACATGGAGGATGCCGAAAGCCCGCTGCAGCGCGACCTCGATCGCCTGACCAAGCAGGTCACCATCTTCGCCATGTGCATGGGCCTCGCCTTCTTCGCGCTCTCCCTGTTCGTCGTGCATGAACCCTTCGCGCAGTCGTTCATCTTCGCACTCGGCATGGTCGTGGCGTTCATCCCCGAGGGGCTGCTGCCGACCGTGACGCTGTCGCTCGCCATGGCGGTGCAGCGCATGAGCAAGCGCAACGCCCTCGTGAAGAAGCTCAACTCCGTCGAAGCACTCGGCTCCACGAGCGTCATCTGCACCGACAAGACCGGCACGCTCACCCAAAACGAGATGACGGTCAACCACCTGTGGACCGCTACCCGCGAGTACGAGGTCACAGGCGTCGGCTACGCGCCGGAAGGCACCATCGAGGCCGCGGGCACCGCGTATCGCGCCGTGGACGACCCCGACCTCGAGCTGCTCCTCGAAGGCGGCCTGCTGTGCGGCAACGCCCGCCTGCATGCGCCCGAGGAGGCGGGTCGGCGCTACGAGGTCTACGGCGACCCCACCGAGGCGTGTCTCATCGTGTCCGCCCAGAAGGGCGGCATCGACCCCGTCGAGCTCGAGCGCCGCATGCCGCGCGTGAAGGAGCTCCCCTTTGAAAGCCGCCGCAAGCGCATGACGACCGTTCACAGTCTCGAGGACCCCATCGACGGGGCGAGCCGCATCGCCTTCGTCAAGGGCGCCCCCAACGAGGTCGTGCGCCTCGCGGAGTACATCCGCGTCGATGGGAAGGTCATGCCCATGACCGAGGAGCTGCGGGGCCGCATCATGGCCGCCAACGACGGCTACGCCGCCGACGGCCTGCGCGTGCTCGCCGTGGCCTACCGTCCCCTCGGCTCCGAGGCGGCCAAGCAGGGCGTTCCGGCATCCTTAAGCTCCTACACGCCCGACAACATCGAGTGCCACCTCACGTTCGTGGGCCTCGAGGTCATGATGGACCCGCCGCGCCCCGAGGTCGCCGCCGCCGTGGCGGAGTGCCGTCGCGCCGGCATCCGCATCGTCATGATCACCGGCGACTACGGCCTGACCGCTGCGAGCATCGCGCGCCGCATCGGCATCGTGGACGGCGGCGACCTGACGGTCATCTCTGGCTTCGAACTCTCGCAGATGGACGATGACGAGCTCAAGCGCAAGCTCGGCGGCCAGGTGGTCTTCGCCCGCATGGCGCCCGAGCAAAAGCTCCGCGTCGTCACCGCCCTGCAGGAGATGGGCGAGATCGTGGCGGTCACGGGAGACGGCGTGAACGACGCGCCGGCGCTCAAGAAGGCCGACATCGGCGTCGCCATGGGTGTCGCCGGCACGGACGTGGCCAAGGAGGCCGCGGACATGATCTTGACCGATGACAACTTCGCCTCGATCGTGGCGGCCATCGAGGAGGGCCGCGCGGTGTACAGCAACATCCGCAAGTTCCTCCTTTACATCCTGAACTCCAACGCGCCCGAGGCCGTCCCGAACGCCGTCTACCTGCTCTCCGGCGGCTCCGTGCCGCTCCCGCTCACCACGATGCAGATTCTCACCATCGACCTGGGCACCGACATGCTCCCCGCGCTCGGCCTCGGCACCGAGCCGCCCGAGGGCACCGTCATGGACCAGCCCCCGCGCGACCCGGGCGAGCGCCTGCTCAACCCGCGCGTGCTCGTCAAGGCCTTCCTGTGGTACGGCCTCATGGGCTCCATCGCCGCCATGGTCGGCTACTTCCTGGTGAACATCTTGAACGGCTGGCCGGCCGTGCCGCTCGCAGGCGTGGGCAACGACGCCGACCCGATCTACATCCAGGCGACGACCATGACGCTCGCCGGCATCGTGTTCGCCCAGATCGGCCAGGTCATGAACTGCCGCACCGAGAAGACTTCCGTCTTCAAGATCGGCCTTTTCGCCAACCGCCAGATCGTCATCGGCATCGTCTTCGAGGTTGCCCTCATCGTGTTCCTCACGGTGTTCCCGCCGCTGCAGAGCGTGTTCCACACCGCCCCGCTCGGCTGGCAGGACTACGTTTTCCTCTGCTGCATCCCACCGGTCGTCATCGCGATCGAGGAGGCGCGCAAGGCATGGCTGCGCCACCGCGACGCACGCCGTGGGCAGGCGAGGTAGCCATGGACCCGTCCATATCGGCTGTCAGCTCGTTTGAATCGTTTTTCCCTTTTGTCAAGAAAGGTGATGCACTATGAACGTCATCGTCGTGGGAGTCGGCTTCATGGGCGCAGGCCTCGTGCGGCGCCTCTCCCGTCAGGGTTTCTCCGTCACCGCCATCGATAGCGACCGCGCGGCGCTCGACGCGCTCGACGCCTCCTTCACCGGCAAGAAGGTCCTGGGCGTGGGATTCGATCGCGCCGTCCTCGAGGAAGCGGGCATCATGCGCGCCAGCGCCCTCGTCTCGTGCATGGGCTCCGACGAGGCCAACATCGTGGTCGCGCACGTGGCGCGCAGCATGTTCCGCGTCCCCCGCGTGATCGCGCGCCTGCACGACCTCTCCAAGGCCGAAACCTACCGCCGGCTCGACATCCAGACCATTTCCCCCAACTCGTGGGGCATCTCGCGTGTCTGCGAACTTCTGACCTACGGGCAGCTCGACGGCGTCTACGAGGTCGGCTCCGGCGACGTGCACCTCGTTCGCGCCGACATCCCGGCGCTGCTCGGCGGCTCGACCGTGCGCGAGCTCACCGCACTCGGCGAGGTCCAGATCGTCGCCGTCTCGCGCAACAACGAGACGTTCATCCCCACGCAGGGTACTGTTCTGAATGACGGCGACATCATCTACGCAGCGGTCGCCACCTCGGCGAACCGCAAGTTCAAGCAGATGCTCGGCATCGGAGAGTAGGCGATAGCTATGCAGATTATCATCGCGGGCGCAGGCAAGATCGGCGCCCACCTGGCCAGCCAGCTGTGCGCAGACGGCGAGACCGTCACCGTCATCGAGCAGCGCGCGGATGCCGTCGAGCGCCTGCGCCGCACGTGCCCGGACTGCACCATCATCGAGGACAGCGCTGCGGACCCGCGCGCCCTCGAGCGCGCCGGCATCCATATGGCAGATGTCATGGCGGCCGTCACCGGTAAAGACGAGGTGAACCTCGTCATCGCCATGCTCGCCAAGATGGAGTTCTCCGTGCCGCGCGTGGTCGCGCGCGTGAACGACCCGGCGAACGCCTGGATGTTCACGCCGGCAAACGGCGTCGATGCGGGCGTCAACCAGGCCGAGATCCTCACGCGCTTCATCCGCGAGGGCATGAGCCTGCGCGACATGTTCACCCTCATGAAGCTCGGCCGCGACGAGCACAGCATCGTCCAGGCGACCGTGAAGCCCGGCTCGAGGGTCGATGGGATGCCGCTTTCCCACATCGAGTTTCCCGAGCAGACCATCGTCGTGGCGGTCGACCGGGCCGGCAGCCTTTCCGTCCCGAACGGACGCACCGTTCTGCGCGCGGGCGACGAGGCCGTGCTGTTCTGCAGCCGCGAGGGCAAAGACGGCATCCGGCGCCTGTTCGCATAACCGCAAGGCGGGTAATCGCGCCCCCTCTACATGACGGCGCCCCGGCGAGGTCCAAACCCAGCCGGGGCGCCGTTATATGTATATGTCCGGTGCAGCGCCTATGCGCGCTCGTCGAGGTAGCCGCGCTGCGGGCGCTTCGCGTGCAGCGCGAAGACGATCAACGCGACGCCGACGATCACCAGCGGCAGGCTCAGCAGCTGTCCCATGGTCACGAAGCCGCCGAAGAGATAGCCCAGCTGCGCATCGGGCACGCGCACGAACTCGACGAGGATGCGCGCGACGCCGTACCACGCGATGAAGCCGCCCATGAACGTGCCTTGCGGCAGAAGCGGGCGCTTTCGCGACAGCAGCTGCATGGCAACAAACAGCAGCACGCCCTCGAGCAGCGCCTCGTAGAGCTGCGAGGGATGGCGCGCCACGTCGCCACCGCTCTCGAACACCACGCCCCACGGCAGGTCGGTGGGCTTGCCCCACAGCTCGCCGTTGATGAAGTTCGCGCAGCGTCCCAAAGCAAGCGCGATCGGCGCGCCGATGACGGCGAGGTCGGCCACGGTCCAGGCGGAAAGGCGGCAGATGCGGCAGGCGACAAGACCGCCCAGAATGCCGCCGACCAGCCCCCCATGGAAGCTCATGCCGCCGTGGTTCACCGCGAAGATCTCGAGCGGATGGGCGAAGTAGTACCCGTCGCCGTAGAAAAGCACGTAGAACAGGCGGGCGCCGATGAGCAGGCCGAACACCACGCAGACGACGACGGTCATGAGGTCGTCGACGGAGATGTTCAGCCCCCAGCGCTTCTGCGTCCGGTACATCACCACGCCGGTGAGCAGCGCCCCGACGATATAGGAGATGCCGTACCAATAGATGGTGATCGGGCCCGCCGAGAACGCGACGGGGTCCAGGCTATGGTAGAGCTCGTTCAGCACGAGATCCCCCTTTCAGATGGATGGGCACGGAAGGCGACACCGGCCTGCGATGCATCGCGTCCGAGGATGCGCCTGCAGGCGATACGCGTCAATCGCCGTTCTGGGCGTCGACGGCACCGGCGTCCCGCGGGTGCGCCGCCGGGCCGCGCCGGATGAAATGCAGGCAGCGGCGGCACTCCTCCTTGATGGCGGACATGCGGTCGACACGCGGATCGAGCAGGTCCTCAAGAGAGGTCGCCTCCGCATGCCAGGGGCGCTGGCAGTGCGTGTAGACGCAGGTCGCCGGACAGGGTGAATAGCGGTCGGCCACGTTGTGCGGGCACTCGTCGACCATATAGCCGGTGAAGCCGTACACACCCTCGCAGCCGCGCACCTCCCAGCAGCGCGCCACGCCGTCAGGACCCTTCGGGTCGATGGGCGCAACGTCTCGCCCGGCCGTATGCCCCACCGCAGCGCCCGGGGCGACCCGGGTCATCTGGGGCGCCGCGTCATTGCGCGATGCCGCAGGCGCCGTATTGCGATCGCGCTTGCCCATAACTCCTCCTTGCCGCCCGCACCGGGTCATGTGCGCCCCGCGGCGGACATAGCCCCTCAACAGCGATGGGGCCGCTTGACGCGGCCCCATTCGTTCACGTTGCTTGAAGGCTTAGAACGGCGCGTACTCGTCGTACAGGTCGGTCATGCCGCCATTCATGTCGTTGACGGCCACGACGCGCGTCACGCCGGGCACATGTTCCTTCAGGATGCGCTCGATGCCCATGGAGAGCGTGAGCTGGCTCATCGGGCAGCCGGCGCAATGACCGGTGAGCTCGAGGGAGACGACACCGTCGTCATCCACACCGTGATATTCCATGTCGCCGCCGTCGGCCTGGAGATTCGGACGGATCTCGTCGAGCACGGCGAGCAGAAGCTGTTCGTTAACGGCCACAAGGGCTCCTTTCCTACAGTGATGCGCACAGGAGAATGCACGCAGGTAGCGTTTATCATATCATGACACCAAGAACTGTTCCCCGCCTGCGGTTCTCGATACGCTCCCCAAAAAAGCCCATGCAATATACCCGGTTTGGCGCCGTCAGCCGGCGAGCCCCGCGGCGACCGTCGCGAAGGCCACGATAACCCCGACGATGCTCTCGCCGCCGAGCACGCCCGACGCCACCACGACGCCCGTCTCCTCGGATGCCTCCGCGTCAAGCCCGCGCGAGGCGCACACGCGGTCGTACACCCAGCGCACCACGGCGCCGAGCACCGTCGTGAGCGACATGTAGAACGGCAGGTACACGCCGAGACCGAGCATCATTGACGGGATGCCCGCGCAGTAGAGCACCGTGCCGGCAACGAGGCCCGCGCAGAAGCCCCCGACGCTCGGGATGCCCGACACCATCGTGGCGACCACATTCGCCTGGGCGGAGACGAACAGCGCGTCGGGGCCGAATGCGTCGGGGCCGTAGGCGCCCACGAGCGCGACCAGGACCGCCACGGCCACGAATGTGCCGAGCACGGCGCCGATGGCCTGCCCCATCCACATGGAGCGCGGGCTCGTGCCGATGATCTGACCCGTCTTGAAATCGCTCATGACGTCGCCCGCAAGACCGCACGCCACGGCGATCACGCCCGCGACGAAGAAGAGCTGCACCTCGGTCGCCTCGGAGAAGGCGGCCACGAACAGCAGGACGATAAGGCCGAAGATCTCCATGGGGTCGATGCCCGACTGGCCGACCGACTGCGCGCTCATGACGGAGCACACGAAAGCGAGCAGCACCACCGCCATGGCGACGAGCGGCCCGAGCCCCAGCGCGAAGCAGACGATGAGCGCGGCGGAGGCGACCATGAGCGCAAGCATCCCGGCGTCGTAGCGCGTGATGAGCCGCGAGACGAACCCAGGTGAGCCGCCGGCACCCTTAGCGTCCACGCGCGCACGGCCCGCGCGCGCCCGACGGATAAGCGGCAGGGCGATGTCCCGGATGACCACGCCGGCGCCCGACCCCATCATGAGGCCCATTCCGAGGCTGCTCACGATACCCTGGGCGCCGACGGCGTCCCACAGGCCGAGGGCGGTACCGCCCACGACGATACCGAACCAGCCGAGCACCGCACCGAGCGCCCAGTAGATGATGGCGCGGCGACCCGCCAGAAAGCCGACGGCCCAGCGCATGGGCGAGTTCTGGATGCCGAAGGCGACGCCCGGCACCGGAAGCTGCGCCACAAGCGACGGCATGAGGCCGAGCACGTCGCGCGCAACGCACCAGAGCCCTGAGATCGCCATGGAACCGAAGAGCTTCCTGCCCGTCGATCCACCGGCGCGGCTCGCGATCAGCGTCTCAGCCGCCGCGGTGCCGATGGGGTACTCCAAGTCCGATTCCTCGACGAAGTGACGCTGGATGAGCGCCGTGCACACGAGACCGAGCAGGGTGCCCGCAAGTGCCACGGCGAGCATCTCGATCCAGTCGACCTCGTCGGTGAGGCCGAGCATCCAGATGCCCGGGATGGTGAAGGCGAGACCACCGGCAACCATGGAGCCGGCGGACATGATGACCTGGGTGATATTCGCTTCGCCAAGAGACGTTCTGCCCACCGCGCGCAACAGCACGAGCGCGGTGATGGAGGTGAAGATGGTCGGCCACGGCAGCGAGCCCATCTTGAGGGCCGTGTACACCGAGGACGCCGTGATGATGACGCAGCCGATGCAACCGATCAGCATGCCGGCTGCAGACAGCTGCCCGCGCAGACCCGCGCGGTCGCTCGTTGAGCTCATAGTATTCTCCTTCGTATATCCGCTCCCCCTCGATCGGGAAGTCGGGTTACGCCTTCGGATTATGGCAGATGGGACAAGTTGCAGCTCCATCATCTTGAGGATGCATAGCAGCATCACGGCTTCGGCCTGCCGGCCCTCCCCTTCCGTCATGCTCTAGAATGATGGCACCCTATACTGTCACGCCTGTCGCAAGGAGCGCTATGGATACCGTGCTGACCGTCGATGTGGGAAACACCACGACGCGCTTCGGCCTGTTCGCCGCGGGCGGCACAGGAGCGCCGGAGCTTATCGGCACCTGCGAGTTCACGACGGCATCGCCCCTCACCTGCGACGAGGCGTGCATCCAGATCGCCCAGGCGCAAACGCTGCTGCCCGCGGCGACGGCCGACGGGGCCATCCTCTCCTGCGTCATCCCCTCGCTGACCGACACCTGGCGCCGGGCGCTCTTGCGCGCCTGCGGAGCGCGCCCGCTTGTCGTGGGACCCGGTTTGAAATCGGGCGTGCAGATGAAATACGACGATCCCTCCGAGGTGGGGCCCGACCGCGTGGCAGATGTCGTGGCCGCGCGTGGCGCCTACGGCGCTCCGGCCATCGTCGTCGACCTCGGTACAACCACGAACTTCGAGGCCATCGATGCCGCAGGGGCCTTCGCGGGCGGCATCATCGCACCGGGCGTGGCGCTCGGCGCCCGCGCACTCGCCGACGCCGCCGCGCGCCTGCCCGAAATCGAGCTGCGCGCACCGCGTCGCGTCATCGGCCGCAGCACGCGGGCGGCCATGCAGTCGGGCGTGGTGCTTGGCGAGGCGGCGCGCATCGACGGCCTCATCGACGCCATGTTGGCAGAGCTCGGCTGCACGGACGACACGCCCGTCATCGTCACGGGCGACGGTACCGCGGCCATCGCGGCCCTGCTGCGTCACGCTGTCACCGTGGACGACACACTCACCCTGCGCGGGCTGGCGCTCCTTTGGCAGGCAAACCGTCCGTAGGACATGCAGCCTTAAGGAGCGTGTCGC
Source organism: Collinsella tanakaei (assembly GCF_016902615.1). Classification (GTDB taxonomy): domain Bacteria; phylum Actinomycetota; class Coriobacteriia; order Coriobacteriales; family Coriobacteriaceae; genus Collinsella; species Collinsella tanakaei_A. The sequence continues at coordinate 53,837 of NZ_JACJMB010000011.1, read as the reverse complement.
ATTATGGCAGGCATCCTGTCGCCTCACTCAAACCACGTGAAGATTCGCTTACGTTTTTGTCAGTCTTTTTATCTCTTGACTTGCGCCTACCCCCCCCCTGATAGACTTTCCGGCGATTTGCATGACGAAAATCTGATGGGGGCGAGAGATGGATCGGCAGGCGATGCGTGCACGCGAGCCGCACCGAAGCGCACGCACGCTCTGCGCGGTTGTGCTGGGCTTGCTGTGCGCCCTGCTCGTCTCGGTCGACCTCGCCCCGGTCTCGACGAAGGCCGTCGAGGCGCTTTGGCCCGACCCCACCGGTGCCGTCTACATCGCCCTCGAGGTCCTTTGCTCGTTTCCCGCGCGTGAGAACAGCCTGCTTGTCATCGCGCTCGGCTTTGCGCTCGCGCGCCCGATGGAACAGGTCTTTCTCCGACGCGACACCGATCTGGCGCGCGGCGCCTCCACCTGGATCGTGCCCGCCTTGTTTGCGCTCGCCATGGTGTTCGGGCGCAGCTTCGATGTCGCCGGGACCGCCGAGCTCGTCTGCGGCGGCATCTCGCAGGGCATTAAGGCAACCTTGAACTTTTCCGGTTGGCTGCTGCTCGCGCACACGGGTATCGTTTACCTCTTCAGCTTTCTCGACCGGACCTGCGCACCGTCTGGCGTCGCGCCCGCAAGCGGCACCCGCACCGCGTCGCGCGCCAGCCGTGCCCTCGCGTTCATATTCGACCGCTACCCGTTTGCAGGTCCCGCCGCCCTGCTCGCCCTCGCCTGGCTCCCCTGTCTTATCGGATACGCGCCGGGCCTGTTCATGTGGGATACCGGCACGCAGATCCTGCAGTGGTTCGGCCACCCCAACAACGCAAGCTCCTACCTGAACCTCATCGATCCTGACGTGACCATCCTCACGCAGCACCACCCGCCGGCAACGACCGCCCTCATCGGATCGTTCGTTCAGCTGGGACTGGCCCTGTGGAACAGCGAGACCGCCGGGGTCTTCCTCTACATCTGCCTTCAGTTCGTCTTGGTCATCTGCTCGTTCGCCCATGCCCATGCGGTGCTTGCGCGCGTAGGATGCGCGCGCCAGGAGCGCATAGCCGCCTTCGCCTTCGTGCTCATCGTGCCGGTCTTCTCGAACTACGCCGTGCTGCTGACCAAAGACGTCCTGTTCGCCGCGGCGCTTCTGCTGTTCGTCTCGCAGCTCATCCTGCTCGTGCACGCCCAGCGCGATGAGGGCGCGCGCTTCGCCGTCCGCGACATCGCCCTTCTCGTTGCAGGTGCCCTCGGGATGACCCTCGCGCGCAACGGCATGCTCGTCGCGGTCGCGGCGGGCGTGGCCCCCGTCGCCATCACCTGCCTGCGCACGCAGAAACGCCATCGCCCGCTTGCCGGCACGCGGCGCGGCCTGCGCATCGCCCTCGGCGTATTCATCGCTGTCGCGGCTGTCAACGTCGCCCTCACCGGCGTCGTCTACCCCGCCCTCAAGATCACGCCGGGCAGCCGCCGTGAGACCCTCTCCATCCCCTTCCAACAGACGGCACGCTACGTGAGCAAGCATGGCGATGAGCTGAGCCAGCAGGAGCGCGACGCCATCGGCGCCGTCCTGGATATCGACACCATCGGCGAGGCCTATGACCCGAACAAATCCGACGCCGTGAAGAACACCTACAACGAGGACGCGACGGCGAACGACCTTGCTGCCTACTTACGCGTCTGGGCCGACGAGCTCACGCGCGACCCGGTCTGCTATCTGGAGGCGACCGCCGCCAACTACTACGGCTATTTCTACGCCGGGCACTCCACCCGCTGGTCCTACACCTCCGAGTTCAGCCGCGAAGTTATGGACTGGGACATGCTCACGCCCTACTTCTCCTTCTCGACGCCTGAAAGCACGTTCATCACCAAGCTCGATACTCTGTGCTCGCTGTGGCGCACGGCGTTCCAGAAGCTGCCGCTCACCACCCTGACCATGCAGGCCGCCCTCTACTGCTGGAGCCTCGTCGTCTTGACTGCCTACGCCCTGCGCACCCGACACGGCAATCTGGCGGTCGTGCTTTCGCCCCTGTGGGCAATCCTGCTCATCACACTTATCGGCCCGTGCAATGCCGTCACGTATTTCCGTTACGCCTACCCACTCGCCGTCGTCATGCCGTACGCCTTCGCGTACCTCGCGCGCGGCAACCGACACCCAGAAGAGGTGAGCTCAGATGAATAATGAGACGTACCCGCTCGAAGCCGCACGCGCCGCGGCGCGCAGCAAGGTTACGGAGCGCGTCGCCGTGCTCATACCCTGCTACAACGAGGAAATCACCATCGGCAAGGTCGTCGACGTCTTCCGCCGCGAGCTGCCGGAGGCTGCCATCTACGTCTACGACAACAACTCGTCTGACCGCACGTCCGAAATCGCACGGGCTCATGGCGCCATCGTGCGCTTCGAGCCGCGCCAGGGCAAGGGTGTGACGGTCCGCCAGATGTTCCGCGACATCGAGGCCGACTGCTATCTGCTCGTCGACGGAGACGATACCTACCCGGCCGAAGCCGCCCGCGACCTCATCGAGCCGATCCTTTCCGGCGAGGCGGACATGACCGTGGGCGACCGCCTGACGAACGGGACCTACGCGCGCGAGAACACGCGGGCCTTCCACACCTTCGGCAACAACCTTGTGCGCTGGCTCATCCGCCTGATGTACGGCTACGGCTTCCACGACGTCATGACCGGTTACCGGGCCTTCTCGCGCCTGTTCGTGAAGACGATGCCCGTCCTCTCGAACGGTTTCCAGATCGAGTGCGAGGTCTCCATCCAGGCAGTGGACAAGCGCTGGCGCATCCGCGAGATTCCCATCGACTACCGCGACCGCCCGGCGGGCAGCACCTCGAAGCTTTCCACCGTCTCGGACGGCATGCGCGTCCTCATGGCCGTCGGGTCGCTCTTCAAAGACTACCGGCCCCTGAAGTTCTTCACGCTCGTCGCGATCCTCTTCGGCGTCGCCGGCCTCATCGCCGGCGTGCCGGTCATCGGCGAGTACCTGGCGACCTCGTACGTGAGCCGCGTGCCCTCGGCCATCCTTGCATCCGCTCTCATGTTCTGCGGCGCGCTGTCGCTCTGCACGGGCGTCATCCTGGACACCGTCGCCAAAAACGAGCGCAAGCGCTGGGAACTCTCCGTCTACGAGGCGCAGGAACGAGCTTTGTAGAAGTGGCTGTCCTCAAAGAACAATGGGGCCGCCCCGAAGGACGGCCCCTTTTGCAAGCTGTCGAGGTTTCGCGCGGCTACTTCCGCATCAGGCGCTCCGCGACGGCAGCGACCGCCTCCTCGGAAACCGCCCCGCAGGCGCGGCAAGAACCGCCCTCATCCTCCAACGGATTGCGCATGTCGGCATCCTCCGCGTGATGCGGACGGAAGTGCGCGTCGACCGCGTCCATCTCGAGCGGCTTGATGTGCTCGAGGGTGAAGCCCTTGCCCGCGCGCATGTTCTCCTTAGCGACCGAGATCATGAGCTTGATGCGGTTCAGCTGGTTCACCTCGGAGGCACCCGGGTCGTAGTCGACGGCCACGATGTTGCTCTCGGGGTGACGGCGGCGCAGCTCCTTGATGACCGACTTGCCCACCACGTGGTTCGGCAGACAGGCGAAGGGCTGCGTGCAGATGATGTTCGGCGCGCCGTGGTCGATGAGGTCGAGCATCTCAGCCGTGAGCAGCCAGCCCTCGCCCATCGTGTTGCACAGCGACAGCACCTGGCTCGCCTTATCCGCGAGCGCGCTGATGGGCTCAGGGCGCTCGAAGCGACGCGACTTCTCCAGGATCTCGTCGGCAGGGCCGCGCATCCAGTCGATGAGCTTGATGAGCGCGCTCATGGCCGCGCGCTGCGCGGCGGAGCTGCCGAGCTCACCGCGGTCGTTCTCCGCACCGCTCATGGCGAACAGGAAGAAGTCGAGCAGGCCCGGCACCACGGCCTCGCAGCCCTCGTGCTCGATGACGTCGACGACGTGGTTGTTCGCCGTGGGGTGGAACTTCACGAGGATCTCGCCCACCACGCCCACGCGCGGCTTGGTGCCCTCGCCCACAAGCGGCATGGTGTCGAACGCGCGCACGCTCTCGCGCACGAGCTTCGTGTAGCTGCGGCGCGTGAACGTCGGCGCCAGCTCGCGGGCCTTCGCCATGTACTTCTCGTACAGCGCGTTGGCAGCACCGGGCTCGGCCTCGTAGGGACGGCAGCGGTAGAGCATCTGCATCATGATGTCGCCGTAGAGCACCGCGTACACGGCCGCCTTCAGGATCTGCGGCGTCACCTTGAAGCCGGGGTTGTCCTCATCGAGCTTGACCGCGGAGATGGAGATGACCGGGATCTCGGGATGGCCGGAGTCCTTCAGCGCCTTGCGGATGAGCGCGATGTAGTTCGTGGCGCGGCAGCCGCCGCCGGTCTGCGAGATGATGACGGCGGTCTTCGACAGGTCGTAGCGACCGGACTCGATGGCCTCCATGATCTGGCCCGTCACGAGGATCGATGGGTAGCAGATGTCGTTGTTCACGTACTTGAGGCCCGCCTCGACGGCGCCACGGTCCGTGGAGGGCAGAAGCTCCAGGTTGTAGCCGTTCTTGCGGAAGACCTCCTTCACCAGGTCGAAGTGGATGGGCGCCATCTGCGGACAGAGGATTGTGTAGCCCTCGCGGCGCATCTCCTCGGTGAACTTCACCTTGGGGAACGCCGCCGAGGCGGCACGGCGCTGCGCGGACAGCGCGTACTTGTGCGTCGCGAACACGGGCGCCTCGTCGGAGGGCGCGACCGGAGCGGCATCGCCCTGCTCATAGGTCTCACCCACCGCGGCGGCAGCGAGCGCGCGCTCGGCCTCCTGGTCCTTGAGGGCCGCCATGAGCGAGCGGATGCGGATGCGCGCCGCACCGAGGTTCGAGACCTCGTCGATCTTCAGCACGGTGTAGATCTTGCCGGAACCCTCGAGGATCTCCTGTACCTGGTCGGTGGTGAGGGCGTCCAGACCGCAGCCGAACGAGTTCAGCTGGATGAGGTCGAGGTCGTTGCGCAGCGTCACGAGCTTGGCCGCGCGGTAGAGGCGGCTGTGGTACATCCACTGGTCCACGACGCGGATCGGGCGGTCGGGCTTCACGAGGTGCGCCACCGAGTCCTCGGTGAGCACGGCGAAGCCGAACGAGCTGATGAGCTCAGGCAGGGCGTGGTTGATCTCGGGATCGTTGTGGTAGGGACGGCCGGCGAGCACGATGCCGTGGCCGCCGTGCTCCTCGATCCAGTGGATGGCCTCCTCGCCCATCGTCTGGATCTGCTCGTGGAACTCAGCGTCCACCTCATAGGCGTAGTTCACGGCCTCGTCGATCTCGTGGCGCGTGAGCTTCGGCCCGCGCACGCGGCCGCGACCCGCCTCGGCGTCGGCCACGCGGTCGACCGCCAGAATCTCGTACAGGCGGCGCTTGAGCTCCACGCGGTCGTTATAGGGCACGAACGGGTACATGAACTCGATGTCCTTCTCGGCAAGCTCGTCGATGTTGAGACCGAGCGCGGTCGGATAGCTCATGACGATCGGGCAGTTGTAGCAGTTGCCCGCCGCCGGATCCTCCTTGCGCTCCTTGCGGATGCACGGCATCCAGATGAAGTCCGGGTCCTTGTCGATGAGGTTCATGATGTGGCCGTGGGAGAGCTTGGCCGGGTAGCACACCGACTCCGACGGCATGGACTCGATGCCCGCCTCGTAGGTCTTCTTGGTCGAGTCGTCCGACAGCACCACCGCAAAGCCGAGCTTCGTGAAGAGCGCATGCCAGAACGGGTAGTCCTCATACATGTTGAGCGCGCGCGGGATGCCCACCGTGCCGCGCGGAGCCTCGTCCGCCGCCAGGCACGCGCGGTCGAACAGCAGCTCGTTTTTCTTCTTGAACAGGTTCGGCGCCTCGGTCTTCCCCTTCTTGTGGCCCGCACCCTTCTCGCAGCGGTTGCCGGTGATGAAGCGGCGGCCGCCGCCGAAGTCATTGATGGTGAGCTGGCAGTTGTTGGAGCAGCGGCCGCAGCGCGCATGCTTCTGCGTCACGGTCAGCGTCGCGATCTCGTCGGCCGAAAGGATATGCGAGACGCCCTCGGCGCCGGCGCGGTCGCGCGCGAGCAGGGCGGCGCCGTAGGCGCCCATGCAGCCGGCGATGTCGGGACGGACGGCATCAAGGCCGGTCAGAAGCTCGAAGGCGCGCAGCGTGGCGTCGGACATGAACGTGCCGCCCTGGACGATGACCTGCGTGCCGATCTCGGACGGGTCGCGCAGCTTGATGACCTTGAACAGGGCGTTCTTGATGACCGAGTAGGACAGGCCGGCCGCGATGTCGCCCACCGTGGCGCCCTCTTTCTGCGCCTGCTTCACGCGGGAGTTCATGAAGACGGTGCAGCGGCTGCCCAGGTCGACCGGCTTCTTCGCGCCGATGGCCTCCTTCGCGAACTGCACGACGTCCATGTTCATGGACACCGCGAAGCTCTCGATGAAGCTGCCGCAGCCCGAAGAGCACGCCTCGTTCAGCATGATGTGCTCGATCACGCCGTCGCGCACGCGCAGGCACTTCATATCCTGGCCGCCGATGTCCAGGATGAACTGGACGCCGGGCAAAAACGCGCGGGCACCGCGCAGGTGCGCCACGGTCTCGATCTCGCCGGAGTCGGCCTTCAGCGCCTCGATGAGCAGCGCCTCGCCGTAGCCGGTCGTGGTCACGTGACCGATGGTGCAGCCCGCCGGGATATGCGCGTAGAAATCGGCCATGATGGTCTTGGCCGTGCCGAGGATGTCGCCGTTGTTGTTGCCGTACCAGGTGTGCAGCAGCTGACCGTCCTCGCCGACCATGGCGGCCTTCATCGTCGTGGAACCGGCGTCGATGCCGATGAACACGCGGCGCCCGCTATAGCTCGCAAGATCGCCCTTCGGCACCACCTCGCGGTCGTGGCGCTCCTTGAACTCGCGGTAGGCCTCCTCGTCGGCAAACAGCGGGTCTAGGCGCGCGACCTCGGAACCCTGGGTATCGCCGAGCGCGTCGATGGCGCGAATGAGCTCGGGGAACGTCGCGAGCTTGTTGGACTCGTGCGCCATGGCCGCACCGCTTGCCACGAACAGATGCGCGTTTTCGGGCACGATGCGGTGCGCCTCGTCGAGCTCGAGCGTGATGTAGAAGCGGCGACGGAGCTCGGAGAGGTACTGCAGCGGGCCGCCGAGGAAGGCGACGTTGCCGCGGATGGGGCGGCCGCACGCCAGGCCGGAGATGGTCTGGGTCACGACGGCCTGGAAGATCGAGGCGGCCACGTCCTCGGGACGGGCGCCCTCGTTCAGCAGCGGCTGGACGTCGGTCTTGGCGAACACGCCGCAGCGGGAGGCAATCGGGTAGATGGTGGTCGCACCCTTCGCCAGCTCGTTCAGGCCGGAGGCGTCGGTGTGCAGAAGCGTCGCCATCTGGTCGATGAACGCGCCCGTGCCGCCGGCGCAGGTGCCGTTCATGCGCTGCTCGATACCCTGGTCGAAATAGATGATCTTGGCGTCCTCGCCGCCGAGCTCGATGGCGACGTCCGTCTCGGGGATGAGGGTCTCCACGGCGCGCTTGCTCGCGATGACCTCCTGCACGAACTCCAGACCGAGCCACTGGCTGAGCAGAAGACCGCCCGAGCCGGTGATGGCGCAGGTCATGGGTAGGTTCTTGAGGAGGCCGGACGCGCCCACGAACAGATCGCGCGCGCAGGCGCGCACGTCGGTATGGTGGCGCTGGTACTTGGCGTAGACGATGTTGTTGTCATCGTTCAGCACGGCGAGCTTCACCGTGGTGGAGCCCACGTCGATACCCAGGTGCAGGGTGCCGTAGGCGTTATCCGGGTTCCAGATCGCCCCCTCGGGGACCTGCGCGTTCGACTCGGCGGCAGCGGGCGCGCAGGCGACGCCCTCTGCCGCCTGCGCGCCCGCGCTCGCGGCGTCGACCGTCGCGGGTTCGACGACCTGATCGGCCGCCTTGTCATCCGTTTTCCTCTTGAAGAATCCCATGGTTAGATCTCCTCGGTCTCAAAGTGCAGGTTCAAGAGCTTCATGCCGTATTCCGGCACGTTGATATCGATCGGTTTGCCGTACAGGTCGCCGGGGCGCACGAAGGCGATCACCGTCATGATGCGCGCCATGGTCTCGGGGCTCTCGCGCAGCCCCGTCTCGAACCAGCGCTGGATCACGCCGACCTCGGCGGTGACGACATAGCTCAGGTAATAATCGAAAAACGCGCCGAGCGCACCCGGGAAGATACCCGTCTGCATGCGGCCGGCCACCGCCTCGCGCGCCAGATCGATGAGCTTCTTGATGAAGGCGGGGTCCCCACCCGGGCCGAGCAGCGATCCGATGAGCTCGCCGCGGTCGCGCAGGTAGCTGAGCAGCTCGACCGAACCAGGGGCAGGAGCCAGCTCATCGATATTGCGATAGAGCTCGGGCAGCGTGGCCGCGCCGATGCGCGCGACCAGCTTGCGGATATCCGCCAGAATCGCGCTCTCGACCTGCTCGACGAAGTCCGGTATGTCCTTGTAATGCGTGTAGAACGTGCGCCGTGTGAGGCCCGCGCGCTCGGTGAGCGACGCCACCGTGACGCGCGAGAGGTCCTCGCCCTCGCTCAGCTGCTGCACGAGCGCGTCGAGCAGGGCGTGCTGCGAGCGCAGCGACCGCCGATCGCACTTGAACTCTGCCTGTGGCATGCAGTCCTCTCGGTTGCAATTTCACTACGCGTGCATTATTGCACACAGTGTGTACGAAATTGAGGCGAGCACGGTCTCTGCACAACTGCGAGCGCAGGAGGCGAGGACAGCTGATAGCTGCGACGGCACGGTACCCTGCTGAAGTCCGTATTCAGCCGACGGGTACCTGACGGCCCCTGACGGACTGTGCGGACAAAGTGGGCATACTAAGGGCATGCATCGAAAAGGAGTTGGTCCGCTATGTCCGTTGTTGCCGCGTTCGCCGTCCCGCACCCGCCGCTGATCGTCCCCGGCGTCGGCCATGGTCGCGAGGCGGAAATCCAAAAGACGATCGACGCCTATCGCGAGGTCGCGCGCCGCATCGCCGATCTGGCACCCGAGACGATCGCGATCTCGAGCCCGCACTCCACCTCGTACCTCGACTACCTGCATATCTCGCAGGGAGACGGCGCGTCGGGCACCTTCGCGCAGTTCGGCGACCGCGCCGACGGCAGCCGCGTGACCTACGACCGGGATTTCATCGACGCGCTCTGCCGCGCAGCGGATGCATGCGGCCTTGCCGCCGGGACAGCGGGCGAACGCGATCCCGAGCTCGACTGGGGCGTGCTCGTGCCCCTGCATTTCGTGCAGGAGGAATATGCCCGCAGGCGCGACGCCGGCACGGAGCCGCCCGCCTACCGCGTCGTGCGCATGGGTCTATCGGGCCTCTCGCCGCGCGACCATTACCGCATGGGCCAGCTCGTCCAACACGTTGCCGACAAGCTGGGGCGCCGCGTGGTCACAATCGCCTCGGGTGACCTCTCCCACAAGCTGAAAGATGACGGCCCCTACGGCTTCTCACCCGATGGCCCCGTCTTCGACGACTACGTCTGCCGCGCGTTTGCCGACGGCGACTTTCTCGCTCTTCTGACCGCCGACCCCGGCATGTGCGAGCGCGCCGCCGAATGCGGGCTGCGTTCGTTCCAGATCATGGCGGGCGCCCTCGACCGCACGCCGGTCGCACCCGAGCTGCTCTCGCACGAAGGTCCCTTCGGCGTGGGATACGGCATCGCCGCGTTCACGCCCACGGGCCCCGCCGGCACAGACGAAAACCGCGCCTTCGCCGAGCAGTACGATGCGTGGCATGCCGATGCGATTGCGCGCACCCGCGCCGCGGAAAGCCCCTGGGTCCGTCTGGCGCGCTTCTCACTCGAATCGTACGTGCGCGAGGGCAGGCGCATCGACCCGGCATGCGACCTGCCCGCCGACCTCGCCGCCGCGCTGCCCGACGAGCTCACCTCCACGCGCGCCGGCGCGTTCGTCTCCCTCAAGAAGGACGGCCAGCTCCGCGGCTGCATCGGCACCATCCTGCCCACGCGGGACACGCTCGCCGCCGAGATCTGCGCAAACGCCATATCGGCGGGCTGCCGCGACCCGCGCTTCTCGCCCGTGGAGGCCTCCGAGCTCCCCGAGCTCGTCTACGACGTCGATGTCCTGTCCGCCCCCGAGCCCATCGACGGCCCGGAGGACCTCGACCCCAAGCGCTACGGCGTCATCGTCAGCGCGAGCCGCGGTCGGCGCGGGCTGCTGCTGCCCGATCTCGACGGCATCGACACGGTCGAGGAGCAAATCCGCATCGCCGCGCGCAAGGGCGGCATCAACCCGGACGAGTCGAGCGTACGGCTCGAGCGGTTCACCGTCACGCGCCATCTGTAGGGCTGAAAGCCCGCGCGCCGCGGGCAGAATCGAGACGCCATGGAAGCTCGCGAACCATATGCGACCTGTACGGTCTGCCCGCATCACTGCCGGCTCTCCCCCGGACAGCTCGGCGCCTGCCGCGCCCGGCGCAACAGGGACGGCGCGGTCGTCGCCGACAACTACGGACGCGTGACATCGCTTGCCCTCGACCCCATCGAGAAGAAGCCGCTCGCCCGCTTCATGCCGGGAACGCTCGTCGTGTCGCTCGGGAACTACGGATGCAACCTGCACTGCCCGTTTTGCCAGAACGCCGAGATATCGCAGGCAGGAAAGACACAGGTTCCATGGCGGGACCTCTCCCCTGAAGAGCTCGTCGCGCTCACGGCCGACGCACGCGGGCGAGACCGGCGCGTCGTCGGCATCGCCTATACCTACAACGAGCCGCTTGTGGGCTGGGAATACGTTCGCGACTGCGCCCGCCTCGCACACGAGCACGGCCTCGTGAACGTGCTGGTGTCGAATGGATGCGCCGCGCGCTGCGTTCTCGACGAGCTGTCGGGTCTCATCGACGCGGCGAATATCGACCTCAAAGGATTCACCGATGCCTTCTACGATGCCTGCGTGGCGGGTCCAGGCGCGCTCGCGTGCGTGCGCGACACCATTGCGCGCCTGGCAGCGGACCCCGCATGCCACCTTGAGGTCACCACGCTTATCGTGCCCGGCATGAACGACACGGAAGACGAAATCGACGCGGCGGCGTCCTGGCTCGCTGGGCTCGATGGCGGCCGCGGCGCCGACACGATCACCTACCACGTCACCCGGTTCTTCCCCCGCTGGCACATGCGCGACCGCGCGCCGACGCCCGTCGAGACCGTCTACCGGCTCGCCGACGTAGCGCGCCGCCATCTCGCGCACGTCTACACGGGCAATTGCTAGCCCCGCGGCGGGGCGCGACGCCAAGGACTCCCCGCCGCCTACGCACCCGCGCATTTCGCGACGTTGTGGGCGTCAGCGAGCACGCGGGCGATGTCGGCGACGATGACCATGCCGCGGTCGGCGATCTGCGCGGGCAGCAGGTCATACCGGTCAGCGACAGCACGCCCCGCCGCCTACCGGAACATCATGATGTTCCGAAGGCAGGGGCGGCAAGCGGGCGGCAAGCGGGCGGCGACGCACACGAACAGACGGGCCGCACCCGCACGGCATCGCTACTCGATGCGCGTGTAGGCGGGAACCCGGCTCTGCCTCCTCAGCGTCGCCAGAATGTGGCGCGGCACGGCGTGCAGCGCGCAGGGGCCGATCACGGTGCCGGCCGCGCGCTTCGCCTCCCGGCTGCCGTTCGCCGTCGCGTAGGCGTGCTCGAAGCGCTCGAGCATCGCGATGTCGTTGCCGCCGTCGCCGTAGACCGCGACCTCATCCTCCTCGATGCCGTAGAAGCGCGCGAGCCAGGCGATCGAGGCGCCCTTGTTGACTGCCGGGTCGGTCAGCTCGAACATCACCGGCGAGAACGGCGCGTTGACCACCAGGTCCGCATGCGCGGCGACAAACGCCTTCAGCTCCTCGGCGCGCGCCGGGTCGGGCACGCGGCAGTTGACCTTGAGGACCTCGCGCTCCAGCAGGACGGCCAGCGGCGTCTCGAAGTGAATGGAGCTCTGGAACGTCTGGCGCATACCGCGCATGGCGATCTGGCGCCACCACGGGTCGGAGGAGAAGCCCGCCATGCGCATGTCCGCCGTGCCCGTGGCGAACATCCCCTCCAGCGTGACGCATTCGAAGCAGATGTCGGGAAATGCCGGCACGAGCTCCTCAAGTAGCCGCGGCTGGAGCGGGAACGTCTTGAGCACGCCCTCGGGGCCGACCACGATCGACCCGTTGCCGCTGCACATCTCGACCGGCAACCCGTCAAAGCCGTGCTCGCGGTTGGAGAGCATGGTGCGCCCGGTGGCGAGCACCATGTGCGCCCCTGCATCGGCCACCGCCCTCACCGCGCGCGCCACGGTGCGGTCAACCTTGTGAAACGCGTTCAGCAGCGTGCCGTCCAGGTCGGCGGCGAACAGTTTGATCATGTGGGTCCCCCACTCTCGCGAATCTGCCGCCCTCCATGGTACTCCCAGCCGAGATGCAGACCGCACGTGACCTACCGCGCATGACGCAACCCTGACGGGACGGCGCGCATGCGCATGCGCGCAAAAAGACCGGGGCCGCCGCATGCCGAGTTGATATCGGCACGCAGCGGCCCCGGGCACGAAGGCACGGTATCGACCATGGGTGGAAGGCGCGCTACCCGAGCGCGACGTCGAGCACCATCATGATGACGAACCCCACAATCACCCCGAACGTTCCCACGTTGGAATGCTCGCCCAGATGGGCCTCGGGGATGAGCTCTTCGACGACCACGTAGATCATCGCGCCCGCGGCGAAGGAGAGCAGCCACGGCATGAACGGCTCGATCCAGGAGGACGCGAGCACGACGAGAATGCCGAAGATGGGCTCGACGATACCCGACAGGCTGCCCATGACGAACGCCCGCCGGCGCGACATGCCCTCGCGCACCAGCGGCAGCGAGATGGCGGCGCCCTCGGGGAAGTTCTGCAGGCCGATGCCGAGCGCCAGGGCAAACGCCATACCCAGATACGCCTCGCCGGCAGCGCCGGCGGTTTGCGCCGCCATGGCGAACAGCAAGCCCACGCTCATGCCCTCGGGGATGTTGTGCAGCGTCACCGCGGAGACGAGCAGCGTCGTGCGCTTCCAGCTGCTCTGCAGGCCCTCCGGCTCGTCGGAATCCATGTGGAGGTGCGGCAGCAGGCTGTCGAGTAGCACAAGGAACGCCACGCCGAGCAAAAAGCCTCCCGCAGCGGGGATCCATCCGATCTGCCCCAGCGCCTCCGCCTGCTCGATAGCCGGGTTCAGCAGCGACCATACGCTCGCCGCGATCATCACGCCCGCCGCAAAGCCCAGGAAAATGTGGTGCATGAGCTTGCGCTCGCTGCGGAAGAAGAACACCACGGCAGAGCCTGCCGTCGTCATGAGCCACGTGAAGCCGCAGCCCAGCGCTGCCCACGTCAGGGCGCGCATCACCTCGGGAGAAAACATAGGGAACCTCGTTTCCAAACTTCTGCCGAGCGCAGCGCACCGACAGATCATCTTGTATTACTGCTTATCCCCGCACAACCGAAGCGCATTCACCTCCGAACGGGGCAGACGGCGCCGCACCATCCGAAAACGCCGACCGGGGCGCTCCACACCAGATGCCGTCGCGCCGAGCATCTGCGGGCACGCTCCCGCGGGCGCGCCCGCGTCGGCGCCGCGGCGCCGCGCTCCGTCCTCGCCTGCATCCGCCTCGTCTGCGCATCCTCGGCCGCAAAAGCCTTTGGCCGAAACGCCTTTAACGCAGGAGCCCCGCAAGACGCGGATACACCTCATCGAGCGTGTCGAACATGCGCCCCATGGCGGCGATGCCGAACAGCCCCGCAACCTCCGGCACGAGGAACACGTCGCTTTCACACGTCAGCATGGCGGACTCATCGATCACGTATTTCAGCCAGCGGTACTCGCCGTTGAGCGCGTTGATCTCCTCAAGTGCCTGTGCACGCATCTCCGGGGCGACCTCGCCGAGTGGAAGCGTCTCGAGATGGGCGCCGCGGTCGTTCACGCGGATGAGGATCGTCACGCGCGGCACGTGGGCGCCCGCCCAGCCGACGCGCACGGTATCGAACACGTTGGTGTCGTCTTCGGGGGTGTCGCTGCGGTGCTCGATGCCTGCCGCGCGCATCTCGTACATCAGCGCACGCGTATTGTCGTACATGAATGGTCCTCTCGTCTCTTCCCGAAACTCCACGAGCAGCATACAGCCGCCTGTCCCCGCAGGGTACCGCTCCCGATGGGGTCCGTCGACCCTGGCGGGCATATCCGCCGGATGCGCCCGGCATGCCGGATTCGACTGCATCCGAAATGTTATCGCACCTATCATATTTCATCATCACGCACACCGCTGCGAAAACGGCGGCACGCAGCCGCCTCGCTCTCCGCCGCCCTCACCGGACGAGCCGCCCGCCGCGGCGCGTATACTGCCGTATGGAGCAACCCTCGCACACTCGCCACACATCGGGCGTCGTTTTGTGAGACACTGAATTTCTTGAGGGAATGAAGGCCCATAGATGGGATTGAATCTTTATGGGGAGGAAGCGCACAGCATGTACCTTTCGCGCATCGCAACACCTGACGATGTCAAGGTGCTCGACCGTTGCGAGCTCCCCTTGCTATGTAGCGAAATTCGCGAGGCCATCATCGCCAGCTCCGCTGCCGTGGGCGGCCATGTCGGCCCCAATCTCGGCAGCATCGAGCTGACGGTCGCCCTGCACCGCGTGTTCAACTCCCCGCACGACAAGATCATCTTCGACGTCTCGCACCAGACCTACGCCCACAAGGCGCTCACCGGCCGCGCGCGGGCCTATCTCGATCCGGCGCACTACAACGAGGTGTCGGGGTTCTCCAACCCCACCGAGTCCGAGCACGACCTGTTCGCCATGGGCCACACCTCGACCTCCATCGGCCTCGCCCTCGGCATGGCCTGCGCGCGCGACCTCGCGCACGACACCTACGACGTCGTCGCCATCATCGGCGACGGGTCGCTATCCTGCGGCCTAGCGTTCGAGGGGCTCGATAACGCCGCCGACTACACCGGCGGCCTCATCATCATCGTGAACGATAACGAGCAGTCCATCGCCGAGAACCACGGCGGCCTCTACCGCAATCTCGCCGAGCTGCGCGCAAGCCGCGGCACCGCGCCGAACAACCTCTTTCGCGCGCTCGGCCTCGACTACCGCTACGTCGGCGAGGGCAACGACGTCCTCGCGCTCGTCGACGCCCTCGAAAAGCTGCGAAGCTGCGACCATCCTGTCGTGGTACACGTGCATACGCGCAAGGGCATGGGGTTCGCGCCCGCCGAGCGCGATCCGGAGGGCTGGCACCACGTGGGTCCCTTCGATCGCGAAACCGGCCAGAAGCTCTCCTCCCGCACCGCGAGCGCAGGCCCCGACTACGCCGAGCTGACCGCCGCCGCCCTCATATCGCGCATGCAGGACGATGAAAACGTCATCGCCATCACGGCCGCGACCCCCTACATCATGGGGTTCACGCCGCAGCGCCGGGCGCAGGCGGGTCGGCAGTTCGTCGACGTGGGTATCGCCGAGGAGTATGCGGTCACGTTCGCCGCAGCGCTTGCCCGAGCGGGCGCCAAACCGGTCCTCGGCATCTACGGCACGTTTCTGCAGCGCGCCTACGACCAGCTGTGGCACGACGTCTGCCTGAACGGCACGCCCGCCACCATCCTAGTCTTCGGGGCATCCGTGTTCGGCACGACCGACCAGACCCATCTCGGCTATTTCGACATCTCGATGCTCGGCAACATGCCGGGCCTGCGCTACCTGGCGCCCACGGGCCCCGAAGAGTACCTGGCGATGCTCGCTTGGTCGCTCGACCAGCGCGACTGCCCCGTTGCGATCCGCGTTCCCGTGGCGCTGCCCTACCCCGCCGCCGCACTTCCGACCGATGCGGCCTTTGATGCGCCGGCCTATCAGACGGTGCGGACGGGCTCGCACATCGCCATCCTCGCCCTGGGAGACTTCTTCGTGCTCGGCGAGCAGCTGGCGGCAGCAATCGAGCAGCGCGCGGGCATCGTCCCGACGCTGGTGAACCCGCGCTTCGTCACCGAGCTCGACAAGCCCTACCTCACCGAGCTCGCGCAGACGCACGACCTCATCATCACGCTAGAGGACGGCGTGCTCGAGGGCGGATGGGGCGAGAAGATCGCCCGCTACCTCAGCCCGCTCGGCACGCATGTGCGCTGCCACGGCGTGCACATCGGCTTCCCCGACCGCTACGTACCCCAGGAGCTCCTCGCAGAGAACGGCATGACCGTCGACGCCATGGCCGAAGACGCGCTTCGGCTGCTGGGCACCATCGAGTAGGGACGGCCCTGCTATCAAGCGGAGCGGGCATCCTGCCGTTCGCCGACCGCTGAACGGCAGGCGAAACATCCTATCTACCATAGGGGGTATAAACGCGAGCGGTGCGCCGCGTGCGCCCGCCTGTCCGAACCCGTCTCGATGGAAGCCCGCTCATGCTCGACCACCTCATATCCGCGTCAACGACCTCGATGGCATGGCCGCCTACTACGAGCGCGTCATGGGAACCCTCGGCTACCACAAGGGCGTCGAGTGCCCCGGCGGCGTGCAGTTCGTGAACGATGAGGACGGCGACGCCGTGTGGATCTCGCCTGCCAAGGAAGGCGTCCCGGTCGCGCCCGGCCACTACGCATGGCGCGCGAAGAGCGCCGAGGCAGTTCGCGCCTTCTACGAGGCGGCGCTTGACGGCGGCACCGACAACGGCGCGCCGGGACCGCGCGACTACCACCCGGGCTACTACGCCTGTTTCATGCTCGACCCCGAGGGCAACAACATCGAGGCTGTCATCCACGACTACCAGGCTTGATGCCCAACCACCATCGCCCTCTCCTTCTGAAGCGGCCGCTTACGGCCGCTTTTCATGTTGTATGGCACCGAGAAACCATGGCTTCCGACGCAATTGCAGCAGCCCGCCGAAAAGGCAGCACGACATCGCCCAAGGCGACGCCGTGCACTCAGCCTCCTCCAAACGGGGCCGCTTGCCCCGGGCTACCCTTCGCGCGGTTGCCCCACACTCTCGAGTTGTTCCAAATTGACGCTATTAGGTGCTCTCTTGGGCGGGACCCAACCAACGACATCGATCCGCTGAGGAAAAACCCTGTTGGGCGACTGTCGCTCGGTCCGATTTGATGTGACACCGGCAAGTGGGAACCTAATCGGTAACAACGATCTTTTGCACAGTGCTGTACTCCCCCCCCGGACGGCCGGCAGCTCTAGCTCGGGTCCTTTCCGTAGAAGTTCCAGAACCTGAGTGTTTTCGGGAAGGCCATCGCCCGGTCGAGTATCTATTTATTCCTTAGATACTTTATAAGCGCAATCAGTGCGACGATGTAGAACGCATACTGCACAACGAGAAGCAACAAGCTTAGGAGCGTTATTGGTTGTATCAACATGGGTTGCACCTACTCTATTGGCCAACTTACTGCTACAGCGAATGCGAGTAAGGACATAATCCCAGTTTTGCGCAATTTGATGCTACCGGTCATATGGCGCCTCCATTTCTATCAGCGATATCAATTTATGAAGGTGAGTCCTCGTCGCTCATCTCCGTTTCGATTCATGATTCGTTTTGAAATTTGGCTGAGCTCTGCGGCGTTTACGTCGCTTTATCTGGATGCTTTTCCGCAGGGATGGCAAATAATGGCATACTCATTACGCTGTAGAGCATTCATCGTTCGCCCCTCCCTCTTTATTAATTTATAAATACTGTAAACTCGCTGCAGCTTGCAACTTGATTCGAGCTGGCCAACGGCTGTTTATGAAGCGCAGGTGGCATATCTACTACGATTGATTGTGCAACACTGCACAAAGAGCGTTGTATCGGAAATAGCAAGCAACGGGCGGTCCCAGGCCCTCCCCCGCGTTGCGCGACAACAGGTGCGGTTAGCGTCCACCGGCGCCACCAACCCAAGCAGCAGGTCTACGGGGCGTAGGTGGCGCGCGGCGGCGCCGTCCGGATAATGAAGAACGGACAACGGACAACCGAGAAACGAAGGGAATCGCCATGAGCACCTATCTGACCGCCGAGACCATCCGGACCCTGCGCGAGGCGCGCGGTCTGACCCAGCGCGACATCGCCGAGCGGATCGGCGTGACCGACAAGGCCGTATCGAAGTGGGAATCGGGACGGGGCCTGCCCGATATCTCGCTGGTGGAGCCGCTCGCCGGCGCGCTCGGCGTCTCCATCGCCGAGCTGCTCACCGGGGACGTCCGCGCGAATGCAAACCGCGCGGGCAACATGCTCCGCTCGCGCTTCTACGTCTGCCCGCTGTGCGGCAACGTGATCCATGCGCTCGGCGAGGGCTCGTTTTCCTGCTGCGGCGTGACCCTTCTGCCGCAGGAGGCGGAAGACGCCGCCGAGGACCCCGGGCATGCCGTGCACGTCGAGCGCATCGAGAACGACTGGTACCTCACGCTTGACCATCCCATGACCAAGGACCACTTCATCAGCTTCGCCGCGTACGTGACCTCAGAGCGCACCACACTGGTGAAGCTCTATCCCGAGCAGACCATGGAGGTGCGCTTCCCCATGCGCGGCAGTGGGTACCTGTACATCTACTGCAACCGCCACGGCCTGTTCCGCCTGCGCACCCCGCGCGTCGAGCGCCGTGCCGGCCAGCTTCCGGTACTCTAGGTTTCCCGCGCTATACTGAGAACCGGCCCGACGGGGATCGCCCCTGCGGGCCCCATGCACGCGCGATACCAGGGAGGCCTTTCGATGGACATCCTCGTTCTTCTTCCGTTCAACGACGACGAGCGCGCGATCATAGAGGCCGCCGCACCAGATGGATCGCGCATCACCTACACCACCAAAGCTGACGTCACAGACGAAGAGATCGCCCGCGCCGAGGTCATCGTCGGCAACCTCGCGCCCGCACGGCTGGCGGCAGCGGAGCACCTGCGCTTGCTTCAGCTGAACTCCGCCGGCTTCGACCAGTACATGGCGCCGGGCACGCTGCCAGCGGGCGCGCACCTCGCCTGTGCGGTCGGCGCATACGGTCAGGCCGTCTCCGAGCACCTGCTCACCATGATCCTCATGCTCATGAAGCACCTCGACGCCTATCGAGACGATTTCTGCGAGCACGCCTGGCGCGACCACGGGTCCGTCACCACCATCGCCGGCGCGCGGGTCCTCGTTCTCGGCGCCGGTGACATCGGCAGCCACTTCGCCCGGCTCGCACGCGCCCTCGGCGCACACGTCGCGGGCGTGCGACGGCACGCAGGCGACATCCCCGACGGATTCGAGCACATGCACACGATGGACGAGCTGCCCAAGCTGTTGCCGCAGGCCGATGTCGTCGTCTCGTTCCTGCCGAGCTCGCCGGACACGCGCGGCCTCGTCGACGCCGCGTTTCTCGCCCGCTGCAAACAAGGCGCCTACTTCGCAAACGGTGGACGCGGCGACCTCGTCGTGCAGTCGGACCTGATCCGCGCGCTCGAGGACGGACACATCGCCGGTGCCGCTCTCGACGTGACGACCCCCGAGCCCCTGCCCGCCGACGACCCGCTGTGGGACGCCCCGAACATCTTCATCACCCCGCATGTCGCCGGCCAGTTCCACCTGCCGGTCGTGCTCACGAACATCGCCCGCATCACCGCGGAGAACCTGCACCACCTCGCTGCGGGAGAGCCCTTGCGCAACGACGTGCCGCTCTCGCGCTAACACCGCGGCCGGCAGGCGACAGCCGGTCAGCCGCGAACCAAGTCCATACGGGGTATAACCTACGCCGGCAGCATCATCGCTGTACGCAATCAGGCAACATGATCTGGGAGGGAATATGAAGGTACTGCTCGTCAACGGCAGCCCGCACAAGGAGGGCTGCACCCATCGCGCACTCGTCGAGGTCGCGCACACGCTTGAGGAGAATGGCATCAACGCCGAGATCTTCTGGATCGGCGCCAAGCCCGTCGGCGGCTGCGTCGCCTGCGGCGGATGCTCCACCAAGGGCGCCTGCGTGTTCGACGACGTCGTGAACGAGTTCCGCCAGAAGGCCGCCGAGGCCGACGGGTTCATCTTCGGCGCGCCCGTGCACTATGCGCACGCGGCAGGCTCGCTAATCGCCTTTATGGACCGCCTGTTCTACTCCAACGGTCGCGCCGGCGAGCCCAACGTCTTCAAGTTCAAGCCCGCAGCGGCCGTCGTGTCGGCGCGCCGCGGCGGCACCACCGCCGCCCTCGACGACATCCAGAAGTTCTTCACCATTTCGCAGATGCCCATCGTGAGCTCGCGCTACTGGAACAACGTCCACGGCAACACCGCCGATGAGGTCGAACAGGATGCCGAGGGCCTGTGGACCATGCGCCAGCTCGGCCGCAACATGGCCTGGATGCTCTCCTGCATCGAGGCGGCCCGCGCAGCCGGCATCGAGCTTCCCGCCGAGGAAGCCGGCACGCAGACGAACTTCATCCACTAGGAGAACCACTCCGCACAGACAAACAGGCATCATGAGCGATGCCGACGAGCATGCGCCCCCGGGCCCGTTGGACCCGAGGGCGCATCACTTCCACCCTGCCATGCGTATCACCCCTGCCCCTCCGCCCGGGACAGACAGCGCCGAAAGGACCCGCTGCGCCCGTTCAGGACGCCCGCGCCCCCACAGCCGGCAGCACCGCGCGCGTCCGGACCCGCAGACGGCCTGTCATCGCAGGTGAACGGCACTCGGGGAATGAATGAGGGGAAATCGACATGAATGCGCGTGTCGTTTGTCCCCACGCACAAGCCCCCGTACACTGGGACAACCTATCAGCATCCAAGGGGGCCGGATGCAATCCGCTTCGGCACGCCCACATCCAGACCGTCCAAGCAGAGGGGTACGCCATGACACTGATTCAGAAAGACATCTCAGCCCCTCTCGATGACGATCAGCTCAGCGAGATCTCGGTAGGTCTCATGTTTTCCGGAAAAGAGCACCGGCCCGCCTCCGAGTGCTTCAGGTGCCCCTATTGCGCCAGCAGCGACTTCAACGTCATCGGAACGCTGCCCGACAATCCCTCCCTTCTCGAAGTGGAGTGCGCGAAGTGCGCACGGCGCTGCAAGCTCGACACGAAAACCGGCTACGCGATCGGATGCTAGGAAGACGCCGACCATCGGGCTTCCGCGGCCGAAGGCGCAGGCGCCCCGCACGGAAAAACCTGGGATGACATATCCGGCATGTTCCAGCCAGCGGACCTCGCGTCGCAGCGGGCCCTGACATCTACCAGGTCGCAGCGTCCGCCTCGCGAATCTTGAGGTCCGCGCAGAAAAACGCCCGCAGCGCGTCGATGGCGTTCGCAACGTCATGGGCGCCGGCGGTCTCGAAGCTCGAGTGCATGGCTAGCTGTGCGCACCCCACGTCCACCGCATGGAGGCTCACCTGCGTATTCGAGATGTTGCCGAGCGTCGAGCCGCCCGCCATGTCGCTGCGGTTCGCAAACGTCTGATAGGGGACGCGGGCATCGTCGAGCACCGAGGCGAGCACTGCGCGGCTGAACGCGTCGGTGCAGTAGTGCTGGTTTGCCGCCTCCTTGATAACAAGGCCGCCGTTTATGCGCGGAGCGTTCTCGCCGTCGGCCATCTCAGGTCGATTCGGATGGCGCGCATGCGCGTTGTCGCAGCTCACGAGCATCGACGAGGCCAATGCGCGACGAAGATTCTCCGCGCCGGCGCCCAGCGCCCCGTTGATGCGCGCGAGCGCGTCGGAAAGCAGCGTCGAGGCGGCACCCTGCTTGGTCTCGGACCCGACCTCCTCGTTGTCGAAGCAGGCGAACACGCTGATGTCGTGCTCGTTGGACGAGGTGACAAACGCCCGCAGGGCCGCATACGCGCACATGAGATCGTCGAGGCGCGGCGCCGAGATAAACTCGTCATCGGCGCCCCACACCCGCCCCGGAACGCGGGACACGAGGAACAGGTCGCGCGCCACGATGGCGTCCGAATCGACGCCAAGTGCCGCGGCGACCAGCGCATCGACCGCCCCGCGCCCGCGCGCACCCGCCGATATGAGCGGGCACAGATCGTGCGCCCGATTGGGAGCAAAACCTTTGTTTACCTCGCGATTCATATGGATGGCAAGACTCGGGATGATGGCCACGTCCTCGTCGAGCGAAACCAAGCGGCTCTCGACGCCGCGCTGTGTGCGCACCATCACACGGCCCGCGAGCGACAGCGGACGGTCGAACCACGTGTAATCGATCATGCCGCCGTACGCCTCCACATTGAGGCGCGTGCAGCCATCCGGCCCCTCGAGCTCGGGGTTCGCCTTCAGCTTGAACGTCGGCGAGTCACCATGCGCTGCCGCGAGCTGGAAATGGTAGTGCGCGGACTCGACCTTGTCACCGATACGCCAGGCGACGACACTCGATCCGTTGCGCACCGTGTAGCACCGATCGCCCGGCGCCATGTGCCACGCCTCGCCCTCGGGCAGATAGGTGAAGCCCGCCGCATCGAGCCGCGCGCGAATCGCCGCTGCCGTGTGGAACATGCTCGGACTCTCCTCGATAAACGACACGAGCCCGCGCGCCTCGTCCGCAGACGCCTCCCGCCCATCGATATCTTCTGGTGCCATCGTGCTGCCATCCTTTCCCATCGGTCGGTATCGGCACCACAGTATAGGCCCCTGCGGACGCCGCGCGCCCGCTCTTGACTTGAAGGGCACTCCAGGGGGTAGGCTGTGCGAGATGACGCCATGCGAAGGAGGAGCCATGAGGATCGCCGAGGTATCGAAACGCACCGGGATATCCACGGACACGCTGCGCTATTACGAGCGCATGGGGCTTCTCCCCCACGTCCGGCGCAACGAGCGCGGCGTCCGCGACTACGACGAAACCGATCTGGCGCGCATCCGGTTCATCAAGTGCATGCGCTCGGCCCACGTCTCCATCGAGGCGCTCGTGGAGTACATGGCGCTGTTCGCACAGGGCGACGCGACGCTCGAGGCGCGCAAGGATATCCTCGTCGAGCAACGCGAGATCGTGCGCGAGCGAATCGCCGCCATGCAGGAGGGACTCGATCGGCTCGACTACAAGATCGCCCATTACGACGACCTTATCGTCGAGGCGGAGCGCACGATGCAGAAATAGACGGCTGTCCCCCACTCGAGCACACGGCGTCCTTTCCCCACATTGCCACGTTATACTTTAGTTTGAGAGAGTATACTCACGCGGTTCCGTCCGCTCCCCGAAAGGAGACCGGCATCATGCCCGAATCCATCAGCCCCCTGCGCCCCGCCGAGGCGCAGCGCCTGCTCCACGCACTCGTCGATGCCCTCGACGGTGCTCTCAGCTGCCGGCGCGGCGCCATCGAGCTCGCCGTTATGACCATCGCGGCAGGCGGCCATCTGCTGCTCGAGGACGTTCCGGGCATCGGCAAGACCACCCTCGCCCGCGCGTTGGCGGGCGCCGTGCGCGCCCGTGCGAGCCGCATCCAGTTCACGCCGGACATGCTGCCCTCCGATCTCACGGGTGTCACGGTCTTCGACCAGTCCGCCAAAAGCTTCACGTTCCACCCCGGTCCGCTGTTCGCGCAGGTCGTCCTCGCCGACGAGATCAACCGTGCGAACCCCAAGACGCAGGCTGCCCTGCTCGAGGCCATGGGGGAAGGGCACGTGACCGTCGACGGCAAGACCTATCGGCTGCCGCGCCCGTTCATGGTCATCGCCACGCAGAACCCCATCGAGATGGAGGGCACCTACCCGCTGCCCGAGGCCCAGCTCGACCGCTTCATGTGCCGTGTGAGCCTGGGCTATCCCGATGCCGAGGCCGAGGCGCGCATGCTCATGGCGCCGAGCGGCCGCGATCCCGCCTCCGGTCTTGCCCCCGTCTGCACGACCGACGAGCTGCGCGCCCTCGCCGGAGCCGCCGCGAACGTCCACGTCGCGCCGGCCGTGGCCTCCTATGCCGTCGCGCTGCTGGACGCGACGCGTACCAGCCCGCTCACGCGCCTCGGGGCATCACCGCGCGCCGGCTTGGCGCTGCTCGCCATGAGCCGCGTGCGCGCACTCGCCCGCGGTCAGAAAGCGGTCTTTCCCGGCGACATCCGCGCCATGGCGCCCACCGTGCTCACCCACCGCATCGTCTTCACCGACCCGCAGGCCACCTCTGCCGCCCCGTCCCATCAGGCCGAGCTGCTCGAACACATCTTGGCCGACGTGCCCGCGCCACGCAGGCGCTGATGTATCGAGGCCACTATGGCAACCGGGAAGCGAACAGCCTCACATGAGCGCGTGCGCCGGCGTGTCCGGCAGCTCACGCGCGGGCTCGACGGCAGGGGCCGTCCCTTCCTGCGCCCGACTGCCGGCGGCATCATCGCCCTCCTGCTCGCCGGAGCGCTCCTCGTCGCCGGAGCCGGGCTGTTCTCCACGGAACTCGTTGCCGCCGCACTCGCCTGCGCGCTCGCGCTTGCCTGCGGCCTCGCGAGCATCCTGCTCGCCCTTGCGCAGCAGCGGACGAAAACGCGCGAAGGAACATCCGACCGCCACGAGGTGCAGCGCGCCGCCATCCGTGTGCTGCACCTTGCGGCAGCGCGCCCGGTTGCCCGCACGGCGACCTGGGCCCGCATCGACCAGCGCGGACGCATCAAGGGGACCTTCGCGGGAGGCGCTCCGGCAGCGCGTGGCCTCTATCGGGCGAGCGGCTGCCGCGTGACGTTTATTGATCCCTTCGGCTTCTGGTTGGCACGTGTAACCGAGCCGTCGCACCAAGAACGCTGGATCGCCCCGACCCCGCCCGCGCAGGCGCATCCCGCGCTGGGCGCGCTCACGCGACGGGCAGCCCCGTATGCCGCCACCGATGACACCGCGCGGACGGCCTCCCTCGTGCGGCCCTACGA
This sequence comes from Collinsella tanakaei, assembly GCF_016902615.1. Classification (GTDB taxonomy): domain Bacteria; phylum Actinomycetota; class Coriobacteriia; order Coriobacteriales; family Coriobacteriaceae; genus Collinsella; species Collinsella tanakaei_A. The sequence continues at coordinate 28,971 of NZ_JACJMB010000011.1, read as the reverse complement.
GAAAGGCGACTCGCTGCGCACCGTCGCGTGGCGCCAAAGCGCCCACCATGGCCAGCTCATGTCATACGATCCGGACCGCGCGCACCCGATCGTGCCCCTCGTCGCCGTCGATACCCTCGAGGTGACAGACGCCGATGTCCTGGCAGCCGAGGCGCTCGGTGCCTGTTTGACCCTCGCCCGACAGGCGGGCGCGCGCAGCGACATCTCCCTGACCGACGGCGTGGACCGCGCGACGGGCGTGCAGCGCATCGAGCGCTTCTGCGCCGCCCTCGACGCGGACGATGCAGGCGCTGCGACCATCGGCACCGAAGCGGAACGGCGCGCCCGCGCCATCGCTCGTCTGGCGGCCCAGGGCCTCGATGCACGCAATCGGCGCCCGGTCGTCCTCGTCGCCGAGCGCGCGGATGCGGCCCTCGCACAGCATCTAGAAAGGCTTCTCGGGACGCGCCTGACCGTCGTCATTCCCCGCGATGCCGGAACGATCGCGCCGGCACCCGGTATTGACGGGGAGGGACAGGGGGCGTTTCCACAGGTCCCTGCGCCCGGCACCAGGCGGCGCGACGACCGGAAGAGGTCCAACACCCCGTTTCCGGTCGCCGTCGCCAACGCCGTCTGCTGCGGCGTCGCCATGCTTCTCTCCCTCCAGCTGCTGACCACGATGATCGAGCCGGCCTTCTGGTCGCGCTTCGCCGGCATCGCCCTGACTGCCGTCGCCCTCGTCGCCACGCTTGCAGAAGGCGTCCCCCGTATCCGCCATCGCCCGGCGCGCGAGCTCGTCAACATCCTCGCACTCGTCATCGTCGCCGCCGCCTCGATCGCCGGTGCGGCCCAGACGATCGCCACCGCATCCGGCATCGACGTCTTCGACGCCGCGTCCGACCTCTCTGCCCTCGATATCGACGGCACGGCGGGCGGCCTCTCCTGGATCTCGCCTGTCGTCGCACGCGGCCTGCACGAGCTGTATTTCGGCCAATGGGTGCCGGTCTCGGTGAACCCTGTCTCCGACGCCGCACTCACGCTCGCCATACTGCCCGCAGCGGTGGCGGTGCAGCTGCTCTGCGGCACGCGCAGGCTGCGTCCGTGTATAGCCGCCCTGCCGCTTGGCCTGGCAGCCTCCCGCGTTGCGTTCATGGGAGCCGCGAACAGCACGGCCGAGATCGTCATCATCCTCTGCTGCGGCCTCTCCCTGCTCGTTCTCGGGCAGGTGCGGGGCGCCGTCACGCCTGCGCATGAAGATGATGCCGGGCCGCAGGCCCCGCGCTCCGTGCCCCGCGCCCTCAGCGCATGGCACCCCCTCGCCTGCGCGGTCTCTTTGGCACTCGCCCTTGCCGCCTGCGCGCTCGCGCCCGCCGCCACGCGCGCCGCCCAGGGTCTCCCCCTCCGCCTTGACGTGCAGTCGAACGTGCTCGCCGGCAACACCGTGAGCCCCATCGTGGACCTGCGGCACGACCTTACGCGCAGCGGCGAGACCGTCGCCCTCGCCTACCGAACCGGCTTGAACCGGCCGCTCTATCTCGAGCTCGCCACCTTGAGCGACCTTGACGGAACCACCTGGGCACTCGACGGGGCGCCCACGGGCGGTGCAGCGGGCGCGCTGTCGCTTCTTTTCCCGAGCGACGCCGATACCGCAGCGCACGCCCTGCCCGGCACGGACACCGCCGACGACCTGTTGACCGCGCTGTTCCGCGATGACGGCATGCGGGCCGTCGGCAGCATCCGCGACATCGCCGCCACCATCGTGATCGACGGCCTCGCATCGCGATTCGCGCCGGTACCCATCGGCGCATTCGGCACGACCGTCCCGCACGACAGCCAATCGCAGGGCTGGCGCTGGAGCGATACCGGCACCGTCTACAGCGAGAACACCACCACGAATCGCGGTCTTTCCTACACCGCGGAGGCCGCCTACATCGAGCCCGTCACGAGCGCTTCGGGACTGCGCGCGCTCGCGCAGGACCTCGAGCTGGCGCTCTGGAGCCGCCTGTGGTCGCGCGAGGGCGTCGCCGGCGCCGAAGACTGGAAGGCGCTGGGCAGCAGCATCGACGAGCTGATCGAAGCGGGGCGCGAGTCGGTCGATGGACGCTATCTCGAGCTGCCCGGCAATCTGCCCGAGAGCATCAGCGATGTCGCCGCGGACCTGCGCGTGGACCGGGGGCCGACAACCTACGGCAATGAGGAGCTCTCGCAAGAGATCGCCCAGCTCGAGCAGCTGATCACCTATTTTTCCGACAGCCGCTTCACCTACACGCTCGACGTCGCGGACGCGGGCGACAACCTCGAGGCCGTCGCGCGATTCCTCGACACGGGCGAGGGATACTGCGCGCACTACGCGTCCGCCTTCGCGGTGCTCGGACGCGCACTCGGCATCCCCACGCGTGTCGCGCTGGGCTACCGCGCAAGCAACGCGCAGGACGGCGAGGGGCGCTATGTCGTCACGAACCGGGATCTGCACGCCTGGTGCGAGGTGTACCTCTACGGCATCGGCTGGATTCCCATCGATATGACGCCCGCGTCGGCGAACGCTGCACAGGGCACCGACGCACCCGACGACACCGACGCCCCTGAAGACCCCGCGCAAGACGAGCAGAGCGAACCGGAGGAGACCGAGCAGCCGACTGAGACGAGCGAACCCGATACCGATGACGCCACCACCGATGGGCAGGGCGCCGGCCTATCTGGCAGCACGCAGCCCGATCTCGTCGCCGTTCTGCGCAGCCTTGCGCAACGCGCGCTCGAGACGCTCGCGCACGCGGCCCCCTACCTCGGCGTCGCCCTCGTTATCGCGGTTCTCGCCTTCGCCCCGCGCATCCTGCGCGCCCTTCGGCGCGCGTGGCACCTCTACGCCGTCAGTCGTGCCGGGCAGGCGCCGGCCCGCGCGATCGAGGGCGCCTGGGCAGAGGCGCTCGACCTCGCTCGCCGCCAGAAAGCCAGATGGGACCGCAGCGCCACCGAGGAGGACATCGCCCGCGCCATGGCGCAGACAATCCCGCGCGCGGCAGCTGCCGCGACGCGCCTCGCCGCCCTCGTCTGCCAGGCGCGCTACGGCGCCTGCGCACCCCGCGTCACCGCAGACGAACTCCGCGCGCAGCTGGAGCCATTTGCCGCCCCGTTCCGGACGCGACCCGGACGCGACCAATAATGAAAGCAGGTCAAGCTACCGCGCGCACGGCAACCTGCCTCAGCAACCGGCACCGCCGCGCGGCACCTGCGCCGGCAGGACCGCTGCGACCACAAGCTCGATCAAGCGCTCGATGGGCATCTCGCCTGAAGAACCCATCCATCGATTGATCGCCCCGAGCAGCCCTGACAGGTAGAACTCCCGCAGGACGTCCTGCTCCTCTTCCGTCAGGCCCTGCTCGGGGATGATGAAGCGGTCGAGCAGCGGCGCGATGATTTCCTTCAGGTGCTCGCCGAACGACGGGTCGCCACCGATGAGACGTGGCATGTAGGCGCTGAAGCGCTGGGTGAGCTCCACGATGAACCCCATGTGGTGCGAGAAATCGAGCGTGTCGTCGAGCAGCAGGCGCTTTTGCACGAGCATGCGCACCTGCTCCAGAATCTCGCTTTCAAGCTGGTCGAAAAGGTCGTAGACATCACGGAAGTACAGGTAGAACGTCGCACGGTTGTAGCCGGCGCGCTCCGCGATCTCGCGCACCGTGATCTTCTCGATCGGCCGGTCGCGATAGAGCTCCCAAAAGGCCTGCGTGAGGTTCGCCCGCGTCTGCTCGGTCACCTGAGGCTGCTTTCTCATGGTCTTATTCCACCTTCCCGCCTGCGGCGCGGCAGGCACGGTCACCGGCGCCTCGGCAGCGATCGCTCGACAATCGCCGCCGATGTGTCGAGTGGCCCTCCAACCTGCCCGGCAGCTTCACTATACTGCAAGGTAGACAACACGCTGTCGAGTAATCGAGGGGGCGCTCGCCTCATGGCATATATAGAGTTCACCGATGTCCTCAAGGTTTACGGCCAAGGAGAAGCCGAGATCCACGCGCTGGACGGCGCGAGCTTCACGGTGGAGCGCGGCGAGCTCGCCGTCATCCTCGGCGCCTCGGGCGCAGGCAAGACGACCGCGCTCAACATCCTCGGCGGCATGGACTCCGCCACCGCCGGCACCGTGCGCGTCGACGGCCGTGACATCTCGGGTGCCACATCTGCCGAGCTCGTGGAATACCGCCGCTCCGACGTGGGCTTCGTCTTCCAGTTCTACAACCTCGTGCCCAACCTGACCGCACTCGAAAATGTCGAGCTCGCCGCGCAGATCTGCCCCAACTCGCTCGACGCCGCGGACACGCTTGCCAAAGTCGGCCTGGGCGATCGCATGAACAACTTCCCCGCCCAGCTTTCCGGCGGCGAGCAGCAGCGCGTGGCCATCGCCCGCGCGCTCGCGAAGAACCCCAAGCTGCTGCTGTGCGACGAGCCCACCGGCGCTCTCGACTACCAGACGGGCAAGCAGATCCTCCAGCTTCTGCAGGACACCTGCCGCCATGACGGCATCACCGTGGTGATCATCACCCACAACTCGGCGCTCGCCCCCATGGCAGACCGCCTGATCCGCTTCAAGAGCGGAAAGGTCATCGACATGGCGACGAACCCCCATCCCACCCCCATCGCCCAGATCGAGTGGTAGGCGGGTGACACGATGGCGTCGGCACATGCGAAGGACATAGCCCGCACCGTCCGCGGCAACCTCAAGCGCTTCATCGCGATCGCCGTGATCTGCGCGCTCGGCATCGCCATGTTCTGCGGCCTGCGCGCCTCATGCCAAGATCTTCGCAACGCTGCCGACGAGTTCTTCGACACGCAGCATCTCTTCGATATCCAAGTGCTCTCGACCCTGGGCCTCGACGAGGGGGACCTCCGGGCCCTCGCCTCCGTGGACGGCGTCGAGACCGTCGAGGGCGGCTGGAGCGAATCGACCTATACGGATGTGGACGGGGCGCGGGCGACCGTCGAGGTCAAGGCCTTGAGCGATGAGGACCTGAACATCCCCTATATCGTGGAGGGCGGGCTGCCCGAGCGCGCAGGCGAGGTCGCCGTCACGCAGAAGTTCGTCGACGCGAGCGGCCTGACCATCGGCGACACCGTTGAGATCGCCGAGGCGGACAACGAGGATGAGGCCGTCTTCGCGCGCCGCCCCTACACCATCGCCGGCATCGTCGTCGACGCCATGGACGTCTCGAACCCCGAGCTGTCGTTCCGCTCGAGTTCCACCTCGGACTATACGTTCATCGTGAGCCCCGAAGACGTCACCACCGACACCTACACCGTCGCCTACCTCACCGTAGCCGGCGCAGACGAGCTCGCCTGCTATTCGGATGCCTACGGCGAGCGCGTCGCCGCCGTGACCGACGAGATCGAAAACGAGATCCGCAGCGACCGCGAGATGGCCCGGACCGCAACCGTCAAGGCGGATGCGCAAGGCGAGCTCGATGACGCCCGCGCGGACTACGAGCGGGAGCGCGCCGAAGCCGAGGCGGAGCTTGCCGACGGACGCGCGGAGCTCGACGACGCCGCAGCGCAGCTCGCCGACGCGAAACAGGAGCTGATCGACGGCCAGGCAACGATCGACGACGGCTGGGCAGAGGTCGCCTCAGGCGAGGCTGATCTTGCCGACGGGCGCGCAGAGTTCGACCGCGGCGCCGCCGAGGGGGCCGCCGAGGTCGAGCGGACCCTTGCCGAGGCGCTCGCTGAGGGTCAAGCGCAGATCGACAGCCAGATCGCAGACGGGCGCGCGCAGGGCGTCGTCGAGCTCGACCGCCAGTTCGAGGTCGCCCGCACCCAGGCCCAAGCAGAGCTCGACGCCGCCATCGCCGATGGATACGACCAGGGTCTGGCCCAGCTCGAGGAGCAGTTCGGCGCCGCGCGCGACCAGGCGCAGGCCGAGCTCGACGAGCAGATCGAGGCGGCGCGCGCAGACGCTATCGCCCAGGTCGATGCCCGCATCGACGAGCAGCGCCAGCAGGCGACCGGCGAGCTCGACGAGAAACTCGAAGCTGCGCGCGACGAGCAGTACGCAGCCATCAAGCAGAAGGCGGACGCCGAGCTCGCAGCGCAACAGCTACCCGGCTACGACGAGCTCGTGGAGCTCCGAGGCGATCTGCAAAGCGAACTCGACACGCTGAATCAGACCATCGACAGCTATACCGATGCCGCACGCCAGCTCGAGGATATCGAGGCTCAGCTCGCCGCCCTCGATGCAGATGACCCGGAAAACGAGCAGGCCATCGCCGAGCTGACCGCGCAGGCGCAGCAACTCCAACAGGTCATCGACGGCGTCGATGCGCAGGGCGGCATCGATGCGCTTCGGGACAGCGCGGCGGAACTCGGCGAGCGCACAGGCTCGATCGACGCCGCCCTCGCCCCCATCGAGCAGGCGTTCGACACCGTGGACGACGAGATCGCAAAGCAGCGCGAGCAGGGGCTCGCCGCCATCGAAGACCAGCTCGCCCCCGCCTACGACGAGGCGGTCGCGCAGGTTGACGAGCAGATCGCCGAGCAGCGCGAGCAGGCGCAGGCCGAGCTCGACGAGCGCCTCGAGCAGGAACACGCCGCCGCGCTCGATGCGCTCGAAGACGAAATCGAGCAGCAGCGCGCCGATGCCCAGGCGCAGCTCGACGCCCGCATGGAGCAAGAATACGCCGCCGCGCTCGCCACGCTCGACCAGACAATCGCCGACGAGCGCGCACGCGCCGAGGCGACCCTCGAGGCACAGATGGCCGCGGGCCGCGACACCGCCTATGCGCAGCTGAACGCCCAGCTCGCCTCGGCGCGCGCCCAGCTTGACGACGCCGCCGCGCAGCTTGCCTGCGCCCGCGCGCAGCTCGAAGAGGCGCAGGCCGAGCTCGAAGACGGCCGCACCGAGTACGAAGAAGGACTCGCCGACTACCAAGACGGTCTGGCCGAATGGGAGGAGGGCCGCGCCGAGGCTGACGAGAAGTTCGCGGACGCCGAGGCCGAGCTCGCCGACGCTCAGGCCGAAATCGACGATATCGACACCGCCACCTGGTACGTCCAGACCCGCTCGTCGCTCTCCAGCTACTCGTCCGTCGAAAGCGACGCTGACTCCATCGAGGCCATCGGCACGCTCTTCCCCATCGTGTTCCTCGTCGTCGCCGTGCTCGTCTCGCTCACGACCATCACGCGCCTCGTCGAGGAGGAGCGCGGTCTCATCGGCACGTACAAGGCGCTCGGCTACCGCAACAGCGAGATCTACGCGAAGTACCTCATCTACGCGCTCGCCGCCTGCCTAACCGGCGGCATCGCCGGCCTCATCCTCGGCTTCATCGCGCTGCCCGCCTTCATCTTCGTCGTCTTCGGCATCATGTACCTGCTGCCGGGCTACGCCTTCGCCTTCGACCCTGTCTACGGCTTCGGCGGCACGGCCATCTTTGTCGTCGCCGTCGGCGGCACCGCCTATCTCGCCTGCCGCTCCGAGGTGCGCCAGACGCCCGCCGAGCTCATGCGCCCGAAGGCTCCCAAATCCGGCTCGCGCATCTTCCTCGAGCACATCCCCGCCATCTGGCACCGGCTCTCGTTCCTGAACAAGGTCACCGCGCGCAACCTCTTCCGCTACAAGCGCCGCTTCCTCATGACGGTCGCCGGCATCATGGGCTGCACCGCCCTGATCGTCTGCGGCTTCGCCATCAGGGACTCCGTGGCCGAACTCGTGCCCGAGCAGTACGAGCGCATCGCGCACTACGACATCATGGCCGTCACGAACAGCGGCGACCATGACGACGCGGCGCTCGAGCTTTCCCACGACGACCGCGTCGACGAGCTCGTCCGCATCTACATCGACACCGCGACGCTCAAGTACTCAGACGGCGAGGAGAGCGTGCAGCTCATCATCTTCCCGGACGACTACCGCACCGCCGACAAGCTGGCGCGCTTCATCAGCGTGACCGACCTCGACACCGCCGAGCCCATCGACCTTCCCGAGCGCGGCGCCGTCATCACGCAGAACGCCTCGGAGGTGCTCGGATTCACCGCCCACGACACCGTCGAGGTGCAGGATTCCCAGCTTGAGCAGGCCTCCGTCGAGGTTGCGCATGTCGCCCGCAACTATCTGGGCAACTACATCTACATGAGCGAGAGCGCCTACCGCGCCGCCTTCGGCGACGAGGCGAGCGCGCTGGATGATGGCACCTTCGAGCCCAACGGCGTGCTCGTGCGCTGCAGCGGGAACGCGGACGCCGAGGCATCGCTGACCGACAGCCTGACCGACGACGCGCGCTTCCTCTCCGTCACGAGCACCTCCGAGCTCGCAGGCGACTTCTCGCAGTCGTTCACCCTCATCAACGCCGTCGTCGTCATCGTGCTCGGCATGGCTGCCGCACTTGCCTTCGCCGTCCTGTTCACGCTCTCCACGACGAACATCTCCGAACGCGAACGCGAGCTGGCGACCATCAAGGTGCTCGGCTTCCGGCCGCGCGAGGTGCACCACTACGTGAACAAGGAGACCATCATCCTCACGATCATCGGCATCGTATGCGGCCTGCCGTTCGGCTACGTGCTCGGCGACGCGCTGCTGCACGTGCTCAAGATGCCGCAGATCAGCTTCCTGACCGTGGTGACGCCCCTGAGCTACCTGCTCGCCGCCATCTTGCCGCTCGTGTTCGCGCTCGTGGTGAACCTCATCACGAACCGTACCCTGAACCGCATCGACATGATCGAGGCGCTGAAGAGCGTCGAGTAGCGGCAAGCAAGCAGAAGCGTCCCCGATGAGGACAAGCTAGAAAATCACGAGACCGACCGCGAGCAGGGCCGGCATGACGATGAGGGACAGCAGGGTCGAAAGCGACACGAGGCCCGCCCCGAAGCGGTAGTCTCCCCCGAACATCTGCGGAAACATCGCCGAGACCGTGCCGCAGGGGGCAGACAGGGCGATGAGGACGACGAGCTTCACCACGGCGTCGAGCGGCAGGGGCGCGAGCACCGCCATCACGATCGCCGGCACCACGAGCAGGCGCAGGGCGCAGGCGGCATAGAGGTTGCGGTCGCGCACGAGGCTGCGCAGGTCGGTCTGGGCGAGATAGGTACCCATGACGAGCATGGCGAGGCCCGTGTTGAGGTTGCCCAGGTCCTGCGCCGTCACCTTGATGACCCCGGAGAGGTTGATCGAGCAGCAGAACAGGATGATGCCGATCACGACGGCGATGACGGAGGGGTTCGTGGCGATCTTTTTCGGGGAGACCTTCGAGGCGTCCTGCGAGATGAGCCACACGCCGTAGCTCCAGATGAGCGGCACCTGGCCCGCCATGCACGCCGAGATGTAGAACACGCACTCCTCCCCGAGCACGCTCTGCACGATCGGGATGCCCATGAACCCCATGTTCGAGATGGTGATGCCGAGCTGTGCGGCGCGACGCCGATCGCGAAAATACAGGCGCGCGACGGCAGCCGAGAGCACCGTGAATGCAAACGAGAGCACGAAGCACGCCGCGCCCGCCACGAGCTTCTCGGCATCGAAGGAGATCGCCAGCGCTTGCAGGATGACCGCCGGCGTGGCCACGTAGAGCGCGACGTTCGAGAGCTGGGTCGACCCCTTGTTGTCCACGAACGCGCCGCGATACAGCGCCGCACCAACCACCATCATGAGGAACATGGCGATCACTTGCGCAATCATGACCGGCATCGTCGTGGCAACCGACATCGCGCGCATCCCCTTCCAATCCCGCTTCGCCCATCGAACCCCATCCATTGTGAACCAAGCGAGGCATGATTTTGCCCAGATGTCATCACGACGGCGTTGATGGCCGAACAGGCACGAGAAGGCCGCATCACACCGATGCGACGGGTCCCCGCGGGCAGTTTTGCGAAAGGACCAGTCGGGCTAGCCGGCGTTCTTCTCAGCGTCGAGCGGGCGAATGAGGATGAACGGCGTGAGCTCACGGGATTGTCCCGCCGGGTTGTCGGCGATCAGCGCCGCCAGCTCCTCGTCGGATTGCGTAAGTGACGACGCATGGCCCAAGATCTCGACGTTCAGGTCGTTAGCGTCGACCACCATCATCTTTACGCCGAGTTCGCGCTCTACGTGGCCACGCCGGCGGTCATCCTCTGCCAGCAACAGCTTCACGAACACCCCTCCTCGCCGCGCACATAGGTAATGGATTACTCTAGCGCCCGAACCTTATGCGACATTTATGGCCGCGCACCCGCCCGCACGGATCGGGCGTCGCGCTTTGGGCGCTTACAGCAGGCGGCGCGCAACCGGAGCCGCGCGCCGCCTTCGGCGCCCCTCGCATCGGGCGCCGCGTTCTCTTATTGTCCCTGTCGCCGTGAACGGCCTGCCTACTCGACGAGCAGCTTCGCGATTTGCACCGCGTTCGTGGCGGCACCCTTGCGAATCTGGTCGCCGCAGCACCAGAACGTGATGCCGCGCGCCGCGTTCGGGTTGGAGATGTCGCGACGCAGGCGACCGACCCAGATGAGGTCCTGGTCGGAGGTGTCGATGGGCATGGGGTAGCGGTCGTGCGCGCTCTCGGCGTCGCGATCGTCCACGAGCTTCACGCCCGGCGCGGCCTCGAGTGCGGCGCGGGCCTCATCGAGCGTGATGTCGCGCTCGAACTCGAGCGTGATGCTCTCGGAGTGCGAGCGCAGCACCGGCACGCGCACGCACGTGCAGTTCACGCGGAGGTCCGGCAGGTGCATGATCTTGCGGCCCTCGTTTTGCAGCTTCATCTCCTCAGAGGTGTAGCCCTCCTCCTTGAAGCCGCCGATCTGCGGGATGAGGTTGCTCACGAGCTGAGCGGCGAAGGCGCGGGGCTCGGGGATCTTATCGCCTCGGCCCATGGCGGCGATCTGCGCCTCGAGCTCGGCCATGCCCGGCGCGCCCGCGCCGCTTGCCGCCTGGTAGGTCGACACGATCATGCGCGTGACGCCCGCAACCTTGTGCAGCGGCCACGTGGGCACAAGCCCGATGATGGTGGCGCAGTTGGGGTTCGCGATGATGCCATGGTGCCAGGAGATGTCCTCGGCGTTGATCTCGGGCACGACGAGCGGCACATCCGGGTCGAGACGGAACGCATGGCTGTTGTCCACGACCACCGCACCGGCCTTAACGGCGTGGGGCAGAAGCTCGCGCGCAAGGTCGTCCTCCACGGCGCCGAGCACGATGTCGCAACCGGCGAACGCGTCGGGACCCGCCTCGGCGATCGTCACCCCGCCGAACGGCGTGTCGACCTGCTTGCCGGCAGAGCGCGCGCTCGCGAGCAGCCGAAGCTCGCCCACGGGGAAATCCTGCTCGGCCAAGCACTGGATCATCTGCGTGCCCACGGCGCCCGTCGCGCCGAGGATGGCCACGGTGTACTGCTTCATAAGGTATCTCCTCCCATAGGGTGACGGGCCGGACGGGCCATGTCACCATGGCGCGCCGCGTCGGCTCCTCGCATCCGATGCCGCCAGGCAGCGCCGGGTCCGTCCCGGCTGCCATCCTGGCAGATAAGCTCTTAGAACGGCTGGGGCGTGGGCTCCAGGTCCTTCGTCTCGACGATGCCGTTCTCGTCCGAGAACGCCTTGTAGATCGTCTTGATGGCGAGCTCGAAGTCCTTCTCCTCGACGCCGACGATGATGTTGATCTCGTCGCAGCCCTGCGTGATCATGCGCACGCTCACGCCCGCCTGGCCGAGCATGCCGAACAGGTGGCCAGCCACACCGGCGCGGCCGTGCAGGTTGCGGCCCACCGTGGCGATGAGCGCGAGGTCCTCCACGACCTCGATCTCCAGCGGCTGGACCTCCTCCTGGATGTCGGCGATGATCGAGTAGAGCGAATCGTGCACGTCGTCGGCCTGCACGACGGCGGCGAACTGGTCGACGCCGGTGGGCATGTGCTCGACGCTCACGTTGTAGCGCTCGAACACCGACAGAGCGCGGCGCATGAAGCCGATGCGGCTCGTGGTGCGGTCGCGGGCGACGTTGATGGCCAGAAAGCCCCGCTTGCCGGACACGCCGGTGATGATGGGCTCGCTCTCGCCCTCCTTGGCGTGCTCGGAGATGATCGTGCCGGGGTCTGCCGGCGCGTTCGTGTTCTTGATGACGAGCGGGATCCCCGCCTCGCGTACCGGGAAGATGGCCTCCTCGTGCAGGACGGAGGCGCCCATGTAGGACAGCTCGCGCAGCTCCTCGTAGGTGATGCGCGCGATGGGCTGGGCGTCGGGCACGATGCGCGGGTCGGCGGAGTAGAAGCCCGACACGTCCGTCCAGTTCTCATACAGGTCGGCGCCGAGGCACTTCGCGAGAATCGAGCCGGAGATGTCGCCGCCGCCGCGATCGAGCAGGCAGATGCGCCCCTCGCGCGTGGCGCCGTAGAAGCCGGGCATGACGAAGCCGCCGCGCGGCGCGCGCTCGTCAAGCAGCTCGGCGGTGCGCGTCATGGACAGCGTGCCGTCGTGATGGAAGGCGACGACGTCGGCGGCATCCAGAAACGGCAGGCCCAGATACTCGGCCATGAGGCGCGCGGTGAAGTACTCGCCGCGGCTGACGAGCTCCTCGGTGGAGAAGCCACCCGAGCGGGCCTTGTCGCAAAACGCGTCCATCTCCTCGCGGATGGGATAGGAAAGACCGAGTTCATCGGCGATGTCGACATAGCGCTGCACGATGTCGTCGAGCAGATCGTCGCACGACACGCTGTACTTCACGTGCGCGCCCACCAGATACAACAGGTCGGTGACCTTGGCGTCGCCGCTGCGGCGGCGCCCGCAGGCGGAGACCACGACGAACCGGCGCGCGGGATCGGCGTCGACGATCCCCTTGATCTTCCTGAAGTGCTCGGCATCCGCGACGGAGGAACCGCCGAACTTGGCTACTTTGATCATGTGCTTCCCGAAAACCTTCCCTTGAGTATGCAAACGCGCGCCGCAGCGGATATCCCCGCCCTCGGCGCGCAATCAGCAGATAGCAGGTGTCACTTTAGTACGTGCAAGTGTACTAGAGCACCCCTCGCGTTATGCACCGGCAGACGAAAACGGCAGGTTTTGTTTCCAAACTGAAAACGTCTCGTGTTCGAGCGAGGAAGCATGCGGCGGGCGGGAGCGCGGCGCGCAGGCACTCTGCTACGATAGAGCACGATTGACCAATTTCTTGTTGACGAGGAGTTTTTCGATGGCCCAGTATCACAGCACGCGCGCGCTTGCGCCCACCTACACGGCCAAGCAGGCGATTCGCCGCGGTATCGCCGCCGACGGCGGCCTGTTCGTCTCCGACGAGCTGGGGGACACCGCCATCGACATCGAGACGCTTGCCGACAAGGACTATTTCGAGCTCGCCCGCGAGGTGCTGGGGGCGCTTTTGCCCGATTACACCGCCGACGAGATCGCCGCATGCGTGGAGGAGGCCTATCGGGGCACCTTCGCCTCCGACGAGGTCACGCCGCTCGTCCCCCTGAAGCAGGCTCCGGGCGCCGACGGCGTGCCCGCCTACGTGCTCGAGCTGTTCGGCGGCCCCACGAGCGCCTTCAAGGACGTCGCACTGCAGATGCTCCCCCGCCTCATGGCGCGCACCGGCACGGGCGAGACCGCTGACGAGAAGATCATGATCGTGACCGCCACCTCGGGCGACACGGGCAAGGCGGCGCTCGCCGGCTTCGCCGACGCGCCGGGCTGCGGCATCACGGTGTTCTACCCCGAAGGCAAGGTCAGTCGTGTGCAGGAGCTGCAGATGAGCACGCAGGAGGGCGTGAACGTGGCCGTCTGCGGCGTGCGCGGCAACTTCGACGACGCGCAGAGCGCCGTGAAGCGCATCTTCGCCGATACGGAGCTCGCGAAGCGCCTGGCGGATGCGGGCGTCGTGCTCTCGAGCGCGAACTCCATCAACGTCGGCCGACTCGTGCCGCAGGTCGTCTACTACTTCGCCGCCTACGCGCAGCTGCTGCGCGCCGGCGCCATCCAGGCCGGCGACGCCGTGGAGTTCTGCGTGCCCACCGGCAACTTCGGCGACATCCTCGCCGGCTACTATGCGCGTCGCATGGGCCTGCCGGTGAGCCGCCTCGTCGTGGCGAGCGACAAGAACAACGTCCTGTTCGACTTCCTCACCACCGGCACCTACGACCGCGAGCGCCCCTTCTTCACCACGACCTCGCCGTCCATGGACATCCTCATCTCGTCGAACCTCGAGCGCCTGCTGTACTTTGCCTCGGACGGCGACTGCGAGCTCGTGTCCAGCCTCATGGCGAGCCTCAGCGAGTCGGGCTCCTACACGGTCCCCGCCGACGTGCTCGCCCGCATCCAGGAGGTCTTCGGCTGCGGCTGGGCCGACGAGGACCAGGTGGCAGCGGCCATCAAGAGCTGCTGGGACGCGAACGGCTACGTGATCGACCCGCACACCGCCTGCGGCTACCACGTGCTCCAGGAGCTGCCGGCGGCCCCGAACACCGCCGCGCGCGTGCTGCTGTCCACGGCGAGCCCCTACAAGTTCCCCCGCGCCGTCGCCGGTGCGCTCGGCCTGTTCTGCCCGCCGGATGACTTCGCCTGCATGAAGGTGCTGGAGAAGGCCACGGGCACGACCGCCCCCGCACAGCTCGCGAACCTGCAGGGCAAGCCCGTCCTGCACACCGATGTCGTCGACATCGACGGCATGTCCGCCTACGTGGAGCGCGCCGCAAAAAGCCTCTAGCCTGAAGCCGCGCGGCGCACGGCCGTCCGAGAGGAGTCCCTCATGATCAAGATCACCGTTCCCGCCACCAGCGCGAACCTGGGTATCGGCTACGACACGCTCGGCATGGCCGTGAGCCTCTACTCCCACTTCACCTTTGAGCGCGCCGATGAGCTCACCATCACCGGCTGCCCCGAGGAGTTCCGCAACGAGGACAACCTCGTGTACGTCTCCTTCGTCGACGCCCTGCGCGAATGGGGCGAAGAGCCCTTCCCGGTGGCCATTGACATCCAGACGGACGTCCCCGTCGCGCGCGGCCTGGGCTCCAGCTCCACCTGCGTCGTCGCCGGCATCATGGCCGCCGCGGCCCTCACCGGCCACATGGTCGACCGCGCCGAGCTCGTCCGCATCGCCACCGCAGTGGAGGGGCACCCCGACAACGTTGCCCCCGCCATCCTGGGTGGCGCCGTCTGCTCCTTCACGCCCGAGGGCGGCCTGCCGCGCTGCCTGCGCTACGAGGTCTCCGACCGTTTGCGCTTCATCACCGTCATCCCGCCCTACGAGGTGCACACGAGTGCGGCGCGCAAGGTCGTACCCCAGGAGGTGCCGCTGTCGACCGCCGTCTGGCAGATGGGTCGCATCGCGGGCATGACGCGCGGCCTGGAGACCGGCGACACAGACCTGATCGCCGCCGCCAACGACGACCGCCTGCAGGAGCCCTACCGCCGCCCGCTCATCCCCGACTACGAGGACATCCGCCGCGTGTGCCTCGACGGCGGTGCCAAGACGCTGTGGATCTCCGGCTCGGGCTCCACCCTCATGGCGGTGACGGACGACACCATCGTGGCGAAGTTCCTCCAGGTCCGCCTGCAGGAGCGCTTCCCCGGCTGCGACACGCATATCCTCACCTGCGACACCGAGGGTGCCCAGATCGAGTACCTGTAAGGCGGCATGCTCCGATGTGGGGCCGCGATGCCCTCCCGGACGTCCTCGCCGCTGCGCGGCTGCGGAATGTCCGGGAGGGCATCGCGGCCCCACAGCGACAACTCCGCTTCTAGGATGCTGCGGGAGAACAGCGCACACCCGGTTTTGGGCGCTATCATACTCAGCAACGGTATCGCACAACAAAAAGGAGCTATCCGTGGCCCGTACCGATACGCCCGAGAAGACGCCGCTTTCGCTTCCCGTCACCATCATCTGCCTCGTGTTCGCGCTCTCACCCGCTATCGCGCTCGCAGTCATGTGGGGATCTCTGCCCGAGGTCATCCCTGCCCACTGGGGCGAGGCGGGTATCGACCGCTGGGGAACCAAGATGGAGATGGTCGTCGTTCCCGTCGTCGGGTTCATCCTGAGCGGTCTTCTGCTCTTCGGCGCCCGGCGCGCGCATGCGGACGACTACGTGTCGTTTCTGAGCGGCGAGCTCTCCGAGCGCACCGTCATGGTCGTCTCGAGCATCGCCACCTCGCTCATCGCGCTCGGCGGCATCATCGCTTGGATCGCCGGCGCTCTCGACCCCGCGGCTGTGGCAAACCCCGGCGATCCCGCCGCCCTTTCGTGGCAGGTGCTCGGCGTCCCCGCGATCTTCCTCGTCGCCGGTCTCCTCATGGCGATGCGCTCGCTCAATATGCCCGAAAACGACGAGGTCCTCGGCGAGCAGTACCACGCCCAGCGTATCGCGGGCGCGAGCATGGTCATCGCCGGCGTCCTCATGGGTGTGCTGTCGGCGCTCATCCTTCCCGGCACGATGACCCAGGTCGGCCAGGCCGTCATCGCCGCCATCGACATGGCCTTCGTCTTCATCCTGCTGCGCCCCTGGCTCTAAGAAACACCACGCGGGCAGCCATACCAACCAGTACATCATCACCAACTTGCCGAACGTCTCGCTAAGACATCCCCTGAGCGAGACGTTCGGCAAGTTGACGCTCGGTCGTGCCCGCCGCGGAAGCGCTCAGCGGCCCGCGCAGGCAGGCATGGATTTATCAGGGCATTCCCGTTCGACGCATAGAGCTCGGCTACCATAGACCTCGGTAAACGAGGGAAAGGAAGACGGTTATGGCCCCCACCATCGGCATCATCGGCGCGCTCGACAAGGAAGTGCGCCAGATCTACCACGAAATCGAGCATGGCACCGTTGCCGACGAGGCGGGTCTCACCATCATGGGCGGCGAGTACTTCGGGTTCAACCTCGTTGTCACGACCGCCGGCATGGGCACGGTGAACGTCGCCGCCGCCGCGCAACACCTCATCACCCGCTACGGCGCGAACGCCCTCATTTTCTCCGGCATCGCCGGCGGCCTCAACCCGGCGCTTCATATCGGCGACGTCGTCATCGGCGAGCGCCTGCGCTACATCGATACCGACACCGCGCTCATCGCCGAGTCGACCCCGCACCTCGAGGAGTTCACCTCCTCCGATTTCCTCGTCGACCTCGCCGAGCAGACCCTGATCGCCCACGGCTTCGTCGACGCCACCCTGCCCGCCGACCAGGTCGCCCCGGGCACCGAGGTGCGCCGCGTCGCCGACGCCAGCCCGTACCGCCGCAACAACGCCGACGCCGAACCGCCCCGCTACCTGCGCGGCACCATCGCCACGGGCGACCGCTTCATCACCGGCTCGGAGCTGCGCTGCGCCGTCATCGCCGCCACGCAGGCCGATTGCGCCGAGATGGAGGGCGCGGCTGTCGCGCACATCGCCGCCAAGAACCGCATCGACTGCCTCGTGCTGCGCGCCATCTCAGACAACTGCGACGAGGCCTACGACGCCTTCTGCGAGCGTGAGTTCGACCTCGACGAGTACGCGCGCAACGCGAGCGCCCTCACCCTGTCCATCATCCGCCGTCTGTCGGCGAAGCTCGGCCTCATGGAGCACAGCCCCTACGCCGAGTAGGTGCCCGCGCCCCACCTGCGGCCATCTTTTGACCGAGAGGAGACATCCATGGCAGACGCCATCAACTACCGTTCCGCGAAGTTCGTCGCCAGCTACGGCAAGGCATCGCAGATCCCGCCCTCGACCTGCCCCGAGGTCTGCTTCGTGGGCCGCTCGAACGTGGGCAAGTCGTCCATCATGAACAAGATCTTCGAGCGCAAGAACCTCGTGAAGGTGTCGAGCACGCCCGGCAAGACGAGCAACGTCAACTTCTTCATCGCCGACGACATCCACTTCGTCGACCTGCCCGGCTACGGCTTCGCGCAGCGCTCCAAATCCGAGCGCGAGCGCTGGGCCGACCTCATCTTCGATTTCCTCGACATGGACCGCAGCTTCAACCTCGTGGTCTCGCTCGTGGACATCCGCCACGACCCGAGCAAGCTCGACCACCAGATGATCGAGTTTTTGCAGGAGGGCGGGTTCCCCTTCGTCGTCGCCCTCACCAAGGCCGACAAGCTCTCCCGCAGCCAGCAGGGTCGCCAGCTCGCCACCATCCGCAAGCAGCTGAACGTCCCGGCAGAAGACATCATCGTCACCTCCTCGCAGACCGGCCAGGGCATCGACGAGCTCAAGCGCCGCATCGAGGCCGCCTGCCTCGATGACGAGGACGACGAGACCCCCGAGGGCGCCGAGGAGTAGCGCCTGCCAGCAACAACCCCCGCAGCCGTGTGGATGAAAAAGGCGGCCCGCATGGGGCCGCCCGGACTAATCGAGCTCCTTCAATCCCTGGTAGAGCTGCCAGTACTCGCCGTGCAGCGCGAGCAGCTGCTCGTGGGTGCCGCGTTCGATGATCTTGCCGTGCTCGAGCACCATGATGGCGTCGGCGTTGCGCACGGTCGACAGGCGATGCGCGATCATGAACGTCGTGCGCCCCTCCATGATGCGGTCCATTCCGCGCTCGATGAGCTTCTCGGTACGCGTATCGATGCTCGAGGTCGCCTCGTCCAGGATGAGGACCGGCGGGTCGGCCACGGCCACGCGCGCGATGGCGAGCAGCTGCCGCTGGCCCTGCGAGAGGTTCGCGCCGTCGGATGTCACCATCGTGTCGTAGCCTTCCGGCAGGCGCCTGATGAACGAGTCGGCACAGGCCGCCTCAGCCGCCGCGCGCACCTCCTCATCGGTAGCGTCGAGCTTGCCGAAGCGGATGTTGTCCGCGATCGTGCCGGTGAACAGGTGCGTATCCTGCAGCACGATGCCGAGCGAGCGGCGCAGGTCGCTCTTGGCGATGTTGCGCACGTCGATGCCGTCGTAGGTGATCTCGCCGCCGTCGATCTCGTAGAAGCGGTTGATGAGGTTCGTGATGGTCGTCTTGCCCGCGCCCGTCGATCCCACGAAGGCGATCTTCTGGCCCGGTTTGGCGAACAGGTTGAGGTTCTCCAGCACGAGATGTCCCGGCACGTAGCCGAAGTCGACGTCGTGGAAGCGCACGTCGCCGCGCAGCGGGATGCGCCCGCAGGCGAGCATCGTGCCGTCCGCGCCGCGCACCGTCTCGGTCGCACAGGCACCCGACGCGCGTGCGGGCACGTCCTCGCCGCCGCGCACCGCCTCGCTGCATGCGGAGGCGTCCTGGGCGACCAGCTTGCCATAGGCGCCGATTCCCATGCCGTCGGGCACCTTCCAAGCCCAGCTGCGCTCGCCGGTCCGCTCGAGCGTCACCGTGCCCGCATCCACCTCGGGCTCGAGCTCCATGGCGCCGAAGAGGCGCTCCGCGCCCGCCAGGGCGTTCAGCAGGAAGTTCCCGAGCTGCGTGAACTGGTTGATGGGCATGGCCGCCTGACGGACGAACACCACGTAGCTCGCCAGCGCGCCCACGTCGACCATCCCGTTGATGGCGAGCAACGCCCCCACGACCGCCACGATCGCGTAGTTCGCATACCCGATGCACACGGTCGCCGGCACCATCGTGGCCGCATAGGCCTGCGCCGAGGTGCCCGCGGCGCGCAGCTCGTCGTTGCGCTCGAAGAACTCGGCGACGTTGGCCGCCTCGTGGTTGAACACCTTCACGACCTTCTGACCGGACACCATCTCCTCCACGTAGCCGTCGAGCGCGCCGAGCGCGTTTTGCTGCTTCGCGAAGAAGCGGCCGCTGCGGCTGCCGGAGTACTTGATGTAGAGGGCGATGATGAGATCGCACGCCACGGTGATGAGCGTGAGCTGCCAGTTCAGGATGAAAAGCACCACCATCGTGCCCACCATCTGGATGGATGCTTGGATGAGGTTCGCGAAGCTGTTGTTGAGCGCCTCGGCCACGGTATCCACATCGTTGGTGAAAAAGCTCATGACGTCGCCGGTGCGCGTGCGGTCGAAATACGACAGCGGCAGGCGCTGGATGTGCGAGAACAGGTCGCGACGGATGTCGTAGACCACCTTCTGGGCGGCGCGCACCATCGTCTGGGTGTAGCCGAGCGCGCTCAGAACGCCAAGGGCGTAGACGCCGGCCGTGAAGGCGCAGAGCGCAGGCAGCTGCTCGGCGTGCCCCTGCTCGAGGGCGTTCACCACCGGGCGCACCATGTAGGTGCCCACGAGGTTCGCAACCGCGGAGATGGACACGAGGACGGCCACCACCGCCAGCGAAATCTTCGCATGCCCCATGTAGGCGAGCAGGCGCGCCAGGGTGTGGCGCAGGTTCTTCGGGCGCGCACGCGCCGTCGTCTTAGCGGCCATCGCGCTCACCTCCCTTCCCGGCAGGTGCACCCAAGGCGCCACCGGCTGCCGTCGCCTCCTGGGCCCGCTCCATCTGCGATGCGTAGATCTCCTGGTAGATGCTGTCACCTGCCAGCAGCTCGTCATGCGTGCCGAGGGCGTGGATGCGCCCGTCGTCCAGCACGACGATCAGGTCGGCGTCCATGACGGAGGTGATGCGCTGGGCGATGATGAGGCAGGTCACGTCCACCAAGGTGGTGAGGTTCGCGCGGATCTTCGCGTCGGTCGCCATGTCGACTGCGCTCGTGGAGTCGTCGAAGATCATGATGCGGGGATGCTTGAGCAGCGTGCGCGCGATGCACAGGCGCTGCTTTTGGCCGCCGGACACGCCGGCGCCGCCCTGGCCGAGCTCGCCGTCGAGCCCGCCGATGCGGTCCAAGAACTCGTCGGCGCATGCGAGCTTGCAGGCGGCGAGCAGCTCCTCATCGGTCGCGTCGGGATTTCCCCACTTCAGGTTCTCGCGGATGGTACCGGAGAACAGCACGTTGTTCTGGAGCACGATGCCCACGGCGTCGCGCAGCGCCGCCACGTCGTAGGAGCGCACGTCGGCACCGCCCACGAGCACGCTGCCCGCGCTCGGGTCGTACAGGCGGCAGATGAGCTGCACGAGCGAGCTTTTGCCCGAACCCGTGCCGCCCAGGATGCCCACCGTCGAGCCCGCGGGAATGAAGAGGTCGACGCCCTCGAGCACGTTGGCCGCGGCGTCCGCGCGGTACTTGAAGTCCACCTGGCGAAACTCGATCGAGCCGTCCGGCACCTCGCGAAGGGCCTCCTCCGGCGCGGGCAGCGCGAGCTCCGGCTCCTCGTCGAGCACCTCGCCCACGCGACGCACGCTCGTGAGCGCGCGCGTGAGCAGCAGAAACACGTTCGAGATCATCATGAGCGAGTTCATGATCTGCAGCACATAGCTCATGAAGCTCGTGAGCTCGCCCACGGTGAGGCGCCCGGCGATGATCATGTTGCCGCCGATCCACAGCACGAGCGTGGCGGTGGTGTACATGGACAGCTGGTGCACGGGCAGGTTCAGCACGGCGGTGGAGAACGTGCGCGTCGAGCGGCCGGCGAGCGCGCCGTTCACGCGGGCGAACACGTTGCGCTCGTGGTCCTCGCGCACATAGGCCTTCACGGCGCGCATGGCGGTGAGATCCTCCTGCACCGCGCCGTTCAGGTCATCCATCGACTCCTGCAGCGTGCGATAGAGCGGCAGCACGCGCCAGGTAATCAGGCCGAGCGCGATGCCGAGCGCCGGCAGGACGACGAAGAACACGCCCGCGAGCTCCATATTCATGCTGCAGGCGTAGAAAAGGCCCATGAGCAGGATCACCGGACCGCGCACCATGGGGCGAAAACCGCTTGAGATGGCGTTCTGGATGACCGTGATGTCGGTCGTCAGGCGCGTGACGAGCGATGACGTCTGGTAGCGGTCGATGTTGCCGAACGCGAACGTCTGGATCTTCTCGTACTCCGCCTGGCGCAGGTTGGCGCCGAGCCCCATGGCGACGCGCGCCGCGAAGCGCGCATAGGCCAGGCCGAGGCCGAGCGACGCGAGGGCGCACACGAGCATGAGGGCACCTTGGCTGAAGATAATCCGGAAGTCCCGCTGGACGATGCCCTCGTCGATGATACGGGCCATGAGCAGCGGGATGATAAGCTCGATGGAGGTCTCGAGCGCAACCGCGATGGCGCCGAGCACGGCGTCGCGCCGATACGAGCCCAAATACGAAAGCAGTCGCTTGAGGTCACTCATCGCGCACCTCTTCCGATTCGCTGTCCTGCGCGAGATGCGCCCGCATGTTCGCCTGTACGCGATCGAGCAAATCATGGAGCTGCGCGCGCTCGGCGTCGGAAAGACCTGCGAGCATGACCTCGTCGGTGCCGGCGCAGACGCGGTCCCATGCGCGCACGGTCTCCTCGCCCTTCTGGGTGAGCTCAACGGTGCGACGGCGGCGATCTTCTCCGGGAACGATACGCACGAAGCCCGCGCGGCACAGCGCATCCATCATCCGCGAGACGGCAGCCGGGTCGACGGAGAAATACCGTGCCAGGTCACGCTGGCTGCTTCTGCCGTGCACGGCAAGGTAGGACAACATGCGCGGCTGACCTGGCCCCAGCCCCAAAGCGGGCAGGTGCGGATGGTTGCAGCCCCTCATGAGATGAAACATCATGCTGACCTGCATGTGGAAATCCGTGAGCGAAAACCCGAACGGAAGCTCTTCCATAGCGACTCCTTGATATATCAATGATTGACATATCAAGTATAGCGAGGTTTCCGCCTTCGTGAACGTACCCGAGGGGTTTTCTATATGCGGGGCGGGCAGTCGCGATGGCTGCCCGCCCGAGGTTTAAGCGTATATGGAAGTAAGGTTAGTCGTCGTCGCGATCGTCCCAGTCAGCGTGATCATCATCGCGATCGTCGACGCCGTCGTCCCAGTCGTCGTCATGATCGTCATCACGATCGTCGTGGTCATCCCAATCGTCGCGATCGTCAGCGTCATCGGCCCAGTCGTCGGCGTCGTCATCGTCATCCCACAGCTCGCGGTCGTCCCAATCGTCGTTGCGCTCGAAATCGGCCTCGAGCACCTTGCCGGTGCGCGCGTCGACCTCGTAGTCGTACTCAACGCCACCTGCCACGAACTCAAGCTCGTACACTCCGTCATCGAGCTCATACTCATGATCGTTGAACCTT
This sequence comes from Collinsella tanakaei, assembly GCF_016902615.1. Taxonomy (GTDB): domain Bacteria; phylum Actinomycetota; class Coriobacteriia; order Coriobacteriales; family Coriobacteriaceae; genus Collinsella; species Collinsella tanakaei_A. Next base: position 6,071 of record NZ_JACJMB010000011.1, on the reverse strand, counting down.
GCGGTCGCAGGGTCGATGCCAAGTTGCCCAAGCACGATCTCCTTGGCGGCGTCGATGCCGATGAGGCCGGCGTCGTCCAGCCTGTCGGTGCCCACCGCATAGGCGCCCGAGCCAAGGCCGCACTCCCCTGCCGTGACCTTAACGCTCTCGGCAATGCGCTCCATAAAGTCATCGCTCGGATACGTTGAGCCCTCGGCAACCTTCAGGACGATGTTCTTTTCACGCCCGCCAACGCCGCCGGCGAAGTACCCGTCCGCATCGATCTCGCGGACGAGTTCGCTCATGACCTCGTCGGCAGGACGGCCACGGTAGTCGTCGTAGTCGGCAAGAACGCTCCGACCATCATCGTTGGCGCCCTCGAGCTCCACGACGTTGCCTTCACCGTCGTAGGAGAGCTCGATCTCGGGGTTCACGCTCATCAGCACATAGCCCGCCACCTCGGACGCCGCTTCGCTCGGGACGCTCACAGCGGCCGTCGTCTGTCCGGTACCGCCGCACCCACTCAGCGCCGCCGCCAACACCATGCTCATACCCAAACCAGCAACCAGAGCCTTCCTGTTCATGCGCTTCATCGTTTGCCTCCTTTGTATGTGCGGTTATCTTTGAACCGATTTACCTTGCAGTGTTAGGGTGCGGATGGGCATGGTATAAAACCGGGGTCGGAGCAAAAACTTTTTTGAGAAAAGTTGGGAACCGTCCAGCGAGTAGCGTTTTTGCTGGTCACAGCCGAAAGGGAACGCAGAGCTCAGGCAGGAACGGCCCGATTTGCATGCGCTCAGTCATCGTCATCAGCATCGTCGTCGTAGTCGTCGCCATCGTCGTCATCGTCTTCATAGTCGTCGTCATCGCCATCATCATCGTCCTCCAAAGCCGGAACACCCGGGTCTGCCGGGACTTCTGGCACCGGAAGGACATCTGCGGTGGAAGTCGATGCTGCGGCAGGCTGGCTCCCACTGCCCGCTGCATCCCCCGCAGGCACGTCCTGCTCCGCCGGAACCGCGCGTTCGCTTTCCTCCGGCGCTTCTTGCGCTTCCGCAGCGCGGGCAGCATCCTGCGCCGTGATGACAATCACCTCGCCGCCCATGTATTTCTCGAGCTCACCGACGATGCGCCCCTCAACCTCCGAGGTCCACGCCTCATCGTCGGAATCGGCATCGATGACAATCGTGTCTCCGGGATCGAGATAGCGCTGTTTGCGGGAACGGTCCGCAAGATCATTGGTCACCGTCTCGATATCCTTGCCGTACGCTTGGTACCCCTCGATGAGCTCGACACCGTCATCGTTTTCACCCTCGATGCCCACCACGCGGTCGAAGCGGTTGACGTCCATGCGCACTTCGGGGTTGATGCGCATGCGGACGGCACCGATGGGCGTCTGCCAAAACGCAAAGCCGCCAACCGCCACCGCGATAAGGCACGCAGCGGCCGCAAACCAGCGCACGAGTCGACCGGGCCGCTTGTGCGCGGGTGCATCGTCAACAACAGACAGATGGTCCGCGGCGTCGCACAGATACACCTCGTCCAAAACGTCGCCCACGGCATAACCCAAGTTGGGCACCGTGTAGAAGCGCCCCTCCTGGTCGAGCACGACCGCAAAACTCGTCGCGCATTCCATCACCAAATACTTCATCGCGCATCGACCCCCTGATGTGCATCGAGTCTGCAGAGGTGGCCACGGATGATTTCGAACCCGTTCGTATACGCCAGCAGCAACGCGACCAGATACTTGCGGTGGCGTTCAAGCGTTTTGCGCTCCACGCCGCTGCCTTCCGCCAAGTCGGAGATCGGGAGCTTTCCGGTCCGCTCCAGCCGGTCGAGCATGTCGCGGTGCTCGCGTGCATACGTCAAGGCGCGACGGCACGCGTCGAGCGTCCGCTCCTGCTTGGGGCAATTCTCGGCGACATCGGTGAGCTTGACTTCGAACGACGCGAGCATGCGCGTGAACTCCTCGATTTCGGTCCGGGTGGCAGCGCGCGTGTGGCGCTCGCCGATTTCGTCATGCCCGGAATCCACCTGGTCGAGCAGCGTCTTGTTCTCGTCGCCATCCTGCTCAAACTGAGGCGCGTCCAACGACACCACGCGGGTGTGGCGCGCCTCGCGCCGCCGATAGTCGATCAGCCGGTTGCGTATCATGCGCGCCGCCAGGGTCAAAAACGCACCGCGCTGCCGGTCGTACACCTGCGTTGCCTCATGAAATGCGAACATGGCGATGCCCAACTCGTCATCGACGCCCGCAACGGGCCGTCGCGCCATGAACTTGGCGGTCTCCGACGTTATGAACGGCAGGTAGTCGCGCACGAGCTCGTCGGCTTTGTGTGCGTCTCCCTTGACGGCGCACACCCGCGCGCCGATGTCTTTGCTCAATCCCATGGCCTTCCTCTCTGCCATTAGGATGCGCAGGGACATCCGGCAGTTTCGGGGTCGAGGACCAAAAAGGTACAGACCTACAGGCTATAGGGGATCAATCGGCTCATCGGTAAACGTACGAGCAGGGTTATGTAAGGCGCCCGTAAGGTAAAAAACCTCTCGGGCAATTTCACATGCTGGGGCTATTCCACGCGGCCGGTGGCGAGGATGTGTTCGAGGGCCTCTTCGTCAAGCACGGGCACACCCAGGCTTTCGGCCTTGGTGAGCTTGGAGCCCGCCTTGGGGCCTGCCACCACGTAGCTTGTCTTTTTGGACACCGAGCCGGTCACCTTCGCACCGAGCGCCTTCAGGGCGGCACCCGCCTCGTCACGCGTGCGGTTCACGAGCGTGCCGGTCAGCACGAAGGTGAGGCCGGCGAGCGGCTGCGCCTCCGCAAGATCGGCCGCCACCCCGGTCTCTGCCGCGGCGCGCTCGGCGGCGCCGGAGAGGTCCTCCTCGAGCGAGAGGCCCGCCGCGCGCAGGCGGTCGAGCACCGCCAGGTTCTCCGGCACGGACAGGAACTGCTTCACGCTCTCGGCGATCTTGGGACCGATGCCGTCGATGGCAGCGATGTCCTCTTCGTTGGCCGTGACCAGCGCATCGACCGTCAGGAAACGCTGCGCGATAAGCTCGCCCACCGACTTGCCCACATGGCGGATGCCGAGCGCGAACAGCACGCGCCCGAGCGGCTGCGCCTTCGACTTCGTGAGCTCGTCGACGACCTTCGTGGCGATGGTCGTGCCGACGGGGATGGGGTCGCCCGCGCGCACGCCGCGGCGCTTGTCGTCCTTCAGGTAGGTGCGGCCCGTGTCGAGCGCAGCGATCTGGTCGACCGTGAGGCTGTAGAAATCGGCCACATCGTGCAGAAGCCCCGCCTCGATCATCTTGTCCACGAGCTCCTCGCCCACGCCGTCGACGTCCATGCATCCGCGGCTCACCCAATGAAGCAGGCGCTCCTTCAGCTGCGCCGGGCAGTCGATGGACACGCAGCGGTAGGCGACCTCGCCGTCCTCGTGCACCACCGGCGCGCCGCAGGCCGGGCAGGTTGCAGGCATGCGCCAAGGTTCCGCCCCCTCGGGGCGCTTCTCCAAAACAGGCCCCACGACCTCGGGAATCACGTCGCCCGCCTTGTGGACGATGATGGTGTCGCCCTCGCGCACGTCCTTGCGGTGCACCTCGTCCTCGTTGTGGAGCGTGGCGCGCGCGATGGTGGAGCCGGCCACGGTCACCGGGTCGAACTCCGCCACCGGGGTGAGCACGCCGGTCCTGCCCACTTGGATGCGGATCTCACGCAGCACCGTGGTCTTCTCCTCCGGCGGAAACTTGAAGGCGATGGCCCAGCGCGGTGCGCGCGCCGTGAATCCGAGCTCGTCTTGCTGGTCGAACCGGTCGACCTTCACGACCACACCGTCGATGTCGTAATCGAGGTCGCCGCGGTGCGCAAGCGCGTCGGCGCAGAACGCGTGCACCTCGGCGGGCGTGTTGCAGCGCGCGACGTTAGGGTTCACCGAGAAGCCCGCGTCGCGCAGCCAGGCGAGAAAGTCGTGCTGAGAGTCGACATGGAGCGGCGTCGTGTCGGCTACGGCATACAGGAACGTCGCGAGATCGCGTCGGGCCGTGACCTTCGGATCCTTCTGGCGCAGGCTGCCCGCAGCGGCGTTGCGCGGGTTCGCGAACGGGTCGCGCCCCTCCGCATCCGCCTCCTCATTCAGGCGCACGAAGCTGCCCTTGGGCATGTACACCTCGCCGCGGACCTCGATGGGTTTCTCGCGGTCCGCCCCCATATGGGCGAGGGCAGAGGCGGACAGGTGCATGGGCACATCGCGGATCGTGCGTACGTTGAGCGACACGTCCTCGCCCGTCGTGCCGTCGCCGCGCGTCGCCGCGCGCACGAAGGCGCCGTCCCGGTAGGTGAGCGCCACGCCCAGGCCGTCGATCTTGAGCTCGCAGGTGTAGGTAGCCTGACCTGCGCCCAGGGCGTCTTCGGTACGCTGGAGCCACTCGTCAAGTTCCTCCAGGTTCATGGCGTCATCCATGGAGTACATGCGCGCCATGTGCGTGACGGGGGCGAATTGCTCGGACACGTAGCCGCCCACGCGCTGCGTGTAGGAATCGGGCGTCACGAGGTCCGGATAGGCGGCCTCGATCTGCTGGAGCTCAACCAGCAGCTTGTCGAAGACAGCGTCGGTGATCTCGGGCGCATCGAGCATGTAGTAACGATACGCATGGTAGTCGAGCAGATGACGAAGCTCCGCCGCGCGCTCGGCCGCCGCGTCGTGCTGTTGCGTATCCGACGGCACCTGGTCGCGCTCTTTCGTCCCGTCAAGCGTCCCGTCACCAAAAAGGCTCTGCTGCTCCACCATGGCTCCCCTCCCGATCGGTTTCAATCGGTGTATAGGGTACCATCTCGGCGCGACAGGCTCCGCCGCTCGCATCGGCCGTGCGAAAACCTCCGTCAGACCGTCCTGGTCCAGAAGATCAGAACGATCATCGATCCGCAGACGATGACCAGAAACGCCGTCCACCAAAACGAGAAATAGGGCAGGATCAAGCGGTAGAACACCGTATTGGGCAGCGAGCCGCCAGGGCGTCGGCCTTCGATGAACGAGACGATATCAAGAGCACTCGTCAGGCTGCGGTCGCGCCGGACCTTCTCCGCCCGGAAGGCCCACACGAAATACCATACCATGGCGACGAGACGCAAGACGATCAGCAGGGGCTCAACGCCCCGACGTTCGGCATCTGAAAGCGCTGACAGGGCAAACGAATCGATGAGCGCCTCGACGATGAGGTCCAGGAAGTAGAGCGCACCCGCGCAGATCCACATGATGAGCGTGTGGAGGGCGTCGGCCGTCTCGTTGATCATGCGCTGCGCATCCGCATCGAGCAGCTCGTCAACCGTGACGCCGAAGTAGATCGCAATGAGCTTCAGGCTCTCAACGTCGGGAAGAGTCCTGCCGCATTCCCATCGGCTCACCGCCTGCCTCGGCAATCTGGGCGGCGACCTCCTCGAGCGCGGCGGCGCGGCGCGCGCTCATGACGACCTTGGCGCCCTCCGCAGCAAAGAGCTTGGCAATGGCGGCGCCCACGCCGGAGTTTGCGCCGGTGACAACGGCGACATTGTCTGCGAGACGGTCCATGGCGGTCCTTTCCCGGGTAGGTTGCGGATGCGCACGCGGCGCGTAGCGCAGCGTAACGCGTCATGCCAGCGCGGCGAGCGAGGTTTCGGCGCGGGGCGAGAGCGTATTCGGGGTGTGGACGACGGCGTCAAAGGGGACGACCCCACGGCGAGAAGAACCGTGGGGTCGCATAGGGGACTCACTCGGAGGCATCCGGGGCGTCGTCCGGGACTGAAGCATCGTCCGGGGCCGGATTCGGGGCCTCGCCGGCATCAGCGGACGCCAGGTCGTCGTTATCGGGCGCCGGGCCATTGGGGTCGTCGCCCGGGACGGCCTCGGCGGGGTCGGCCTTGGAGCGCGAGCGGATGACGCCCCCCAGGATAACGGCCGCGCCGCCCAGGACGAGAAGGGCGCCGATGCCCATGAACGCGACGTCGCCGGTTTGGGCGAGCAGGCCCCAGGTGGTTTCCGGCGTGCCGGGCGCACTCGGGCTCTCGGGGGTGCCGGGGCTCTCGGGCTCGTCCGGCTCTTCGGGGCCTTCGGGGT
>NZ_JACJMB010000002.1 GCF_016902615.1 Collinsella tanakaei | reverse complement strand
CCCCCCCTCAAACGGCGCGGGCAACGGGATATACTTCTGTAAACGCAAAGGCGTGCCGTACATCGACCGATCGGGGGACCATGAAGCGCCGCGATTCACAAATCGACCCGTTTAACGCCGGCGAGCCCGAGCTCCCCTGGGAGTCGCCCGACGCATATGGCGATCACGACGAGGACGCCTGCGAGCTTCCCGACCACAGCTACGAGAGCCCCACGAAGGCTCCCGACGACTACGACGCACCCGATGACGCGCCTGCGCAAAAGCCCGCAGAGCCCGAACAGCCGACGAACCGTCGCGCGTCCCGCCCCGCGCCCACACGCGAGAGCACCCCGGCACCGGTCTCGACACCGAAGCGCAAGCGCGGCTGCGGCTGCCTGGTCCTCATCTTGATCGTCATCGCCATCAACGTGCTGCTGCCCACGTTGGCGTTCATCCCCCACTGCACCGGTATCATGCTCGAAGACGATGCCGTCGAACTCACGTGGGACGCGAGCGATTCCTACGAGGATGAGGAGCGCGAGGAGGACGAGGCCGAGATCGAGGCGCTCGCCGAGGATACGCTCGACACCGTCACCGCCCCAGAGAGCCCCGCGCGCTCGCTGATTGCCTCCCACTTCGAGCAGGACTTCCAGCAGAATCTCGGCTACACCGTGCAGGACCTGGGCATCGATACGGATGATTACGTCGAGTGGGCCCTGACCGGCTTCGACTACGACATCACCGACGTGTTCGCCTTCGATGACAGCGAGGGCTGGGGCGAGGCCTACGGATCGGTCTACTTCGACGCGACGACCCCCGACATCTTCGCCTTCAAGGATTCGTTCTATGCTGCCGCCCATGAGTTCCTCGCCCAGAACAACCTGATCGGCATCGACGTCATGCCCAACGATGCGCAGCGCGCAAGCTTCCAGGCGCTGTTCGACGAGCAGCTCGACGCCTTCCGCACGACCGTCACGACGACGTCGACGGCAAACCTCGAGACCAAAGAGGGTTCAGACGGCTGGGTGCTCGCCGATGGAACCTACGACAGCGCGATGGAGTACATCTTCAAGCTGTACTAGCGAAAAACGCCTGCGCTATCGCTCGCCGGCGACGCGGGCGATATGCATGGCGAGGTAGCCCACCTCGAGCTCGCTCACGCTCATGCTGAGCGTCCGCTCCATCTCGGCGCACACCGCTGCGGCCGTCCGATAGCTCTCCGGCGCGCTCGACCGGATGGTGTCGTTCACGTCGATCGTCAGGCGTTCCCCGTTCAGGATGCGGGTCGCCATGTACTTCACGTGCGTCATGAGGCGCATGTAGTCCATGGACCGCACGTCGATGGACATTCCCGTAATGCGCTCGACCGATTCGATGCACGCGCGCGTGAGCTGGGCGATCTGCATCGCCTGCTCCACGTGGCTCGAATCGAGGGCGGAATGGACGTGCAGGGCCACAAGCCCCGTCTCGTCATCGCCGAGCGTGACGCCGACCCGCCGCTCCAGCTCGCGCACGCCGCGGCCGGCGACATCGAACTCCTGGGGGAAGAGCGCCCGGATGTCCTCGGTCAACGGATTGCTCAGCGCCCCGCCGCCGCGCACGCGCGCCACCGCGAACGCCAGATGGTCGGCAAGCGGCAGCAGCATGTTCTGGTCGACAGGGCCGAATGCCGCACAGGCATCCTGGTAGATGTCTTCGGCAACATCGAGGATCTCCGGGTCGATGCGCTCGAGGAGCTCACGCGAGGCGCCGCGAGACCCATCCACCTCGGAAAGCAGGTACAACTGCACCGTCTCCGGACGCCCCAGGCACTCGACGCGCTCACCCGGCTTACGACCGAACCCCACGCCCTTGTCCACGACCAGGTACTCCCTACCCTCGTCGACGTCGAACGCGAGGACGGCGTTGTGGTTCAGCGGCTTGGTGATGCGGTACATGGACGACCTTTCCGAGCGAGAAGCGAGCAGGTGGGAATCGGTCCCCGGCGCGAGCGCACCGGGGACCGTGAGGCTTCAACGACGTACCGCGGTACCTCTGGAGTTAAGCCTCGAAGATATCGATGGCGAGCAGGTCGTCGCCCTGGTTCACATGGCCGAACGCCAGCTGGCGCACCTCATGCTTGCCGTCGGTGGCGGTAACCAGCACCGGGGTGGAGATGCTCGGGGCGTTGGCACGGATGAAATCGAGGTCGAACGTCAACAGTGTATCACCGCGCTTGACCTCGTCGCCCTGCTTGACGTGAGCGGTGAATCCCTCGCCGCCCAGCTTGACGGTGTCGATGCCCACATGGCACAGGATCCCCGTGCCGTCCGCAAGCTCGAGACCCACGGCATGCTTTGTGTCGAACACGAAAGCGACCTTCGCGTCGCACGGTGCCACGAGCGCGCCTGCCGCGGGCACGATGCAGGCGCCGTCACCCATCATCTTCTGGGCGAAGACGGCATCCGGGCACGCGGTGATCGAGAGGGCCTCGCCGGACAGCGGGCTGCCCAGGATGACGGTCTCCACCGGCTCGCGCTTCTCGTCGCGGGCAGCCTCGGCCACCTCGGCAGGCGCCGCAGCCTCGGGCGCGGCAGCGGACTGCGCCGGTAGGGCGGCCAGGTACGCCTCGAGGTTCGTCTTGATGACGTTTACCTGCGGGCCGTACACCACCTGCACGCCCTCGCCGCGGCGGATGACGCCCGCAGCGCCCGTCGCCTTGAGCTGGGCCTCGTTCACCAGGCTACCGTCGTGCACCGTCACGCGCAGACGCGTGGCGCAGCAGTCGACGTCGCGGATGTTGGCAGCGCCGCCGAGGCCCGCCGTGATCTCCGTGGAGCGCTCGTCATCGGCGGCACCCGCACCGGCGCCATCGGAGGCCTTACCGTCCTTGCGCGCGTTGTAGTCGGCCTTGGTGTAGAGCTTGGTCTCGGCGTCACCCTCCTCGCGACCGGGGGTCTTGAAGTCGAACTTCTTGATCAGGAAGGAGAACAGGAAGTAATAGATGAAGAAGAACGCGATGCCGAGCGGGATGATGAGCAGCCAGCTCGTCTTGTCGTTACCCTGCAGGATGCCGAACATGAACAGGTCGAGAAAACCGCCGGAAAACGTCAGACCGACCGTGATGTTCAGCAGGTAGCACAGCATGTAGGCGAGGCCGGCGAACACCGCGGAGATGGCGAAGAGCACTGGGGCCACGAACAGGAAGCTGAACTCGAGCGGCTCGGTGATACCGGTCAGGATGGAGGTCAGCGCAGCGGAGAGCAGAAGGCCGCCCACGAGCTTCTTGCGCTCGGGCCTGGCCGCGCGGTACATGGCGAGCGCGGCGCCGGGGAACGCGAAGATGTACAGGACGAACTCACCGGTGAAGCACCAGGTGCCGGCCGTAGAGAAGTGGACGACGGTGGGGTCGGCCAGCTGCGCGAAGAAGATGTTCTGGGCGCCGTAGATCATCTGACCGGCAACCTCCATGGAACCGCCCACGGCAGTCTGCCAGAAGGGCAGGTAGAAGACATGATGCAGGCCGAAGGGAATGAGCAGGCGCTTAATCATGCCGAACAGGAACACGCCCACCGGGCCGGCGCTCGAGACGCCGTAGCCAAGCGCGTTGATGCCCTCCTGCACCGGCTGCCAGACGAAGAACATCGCGATGCCCACGAACGTGAACACGATGGTGGAGATGATGGGCACGAAGCGCGAGCCGCCGAAGAACGACAGCGCCTGGGGCAGCTGGATCTTGTAGAACCTGTTATGGAGCGCTGCGGTTCCCAGGCCGACGATGATGCCGCCGAACGCGCCCATCTGCAGCGACTGGATGCCGAGCACGCTCGCGGTCGCACCGTCGATAAACTGGTCGGCACCGCCGGTCAGGTCGATCATGGCCGAGATGGCAGAATGCATGACGAGAAACGCTACCGCCGCCGAGAGCGCCGCGACCTCCTTTTCGGCACGCGCCATGCCAATGGCCACGCCCACAGCGAAGATGAGCGGTAGGTTATCGAAGATCACGCCGCCGCATGCGGACAGCACCGTGAAGATGTCCCATGCGATGGTACCGGGGCCCATGATGCCCAGCAGGTTGTACGTGGCCAGGGTGGTCTCGTTCGTGAAGGTGCTGCCGAGGCCCATAAGCAGGCCCGCCACCGGCAGCACTGCGATGGGCAGCATAAACGAGCGGCCCACGCGCTGAAGGATTCCAAAGATCTTGTCCTTCATGTACGCCTCCTCTTGTTCGCGCGCCCCGATGGGGCGCAAGCCTTTCCGGCACCCGATTGGGCCCGGAGCGAAACGACGCTGACGTTCCGAGGAGGACGACCTTGGCACAGGTGCGTGGGGTCGGACGCGGTCTGCCGGCATGAAAAAAAGCACCGACCAACGACATGAGCGACGGATGCGCCGCCTCGGAAAGTCGAAGGTTAGTGCCTGCCTACCAGTTACACGCCTTGCTATGCGATTCGTCGCTATTCTGCCGTGTTTGAACGGCGGTGGCGACCGAAGGAGCGGCGAACGGTCGATATTTTCGGGTGGGCGGCATGCGCTCACGCCAATGAGTAAGGCGCCGTTTGCAAAAGGCGCGCGAGCCCACTGCGCAACCGGCGGTTGACACCTGTTTTGTCGCCGCGGCATACAGCGATCACCGCATCGGTACAATCCGAATGAGGCAACCTGCGGCCGAGGAGGCAGCGATGGCACCTGATCAGATATCGACCAACTCACTCGGCGCGCACCTGCGTGCCGCCCGCCTGGAGCGCGGCCTTACGCAAGGGCAGCTCTCCATCCGGCTAGGGATTTCGCGCCAGGCGATCTCGAAGTGGGAGCATGACCGCTCGCAGCCCGACCTGGAAAACCTCCAGAACATAGCGGCGCTCTACGGGATGTCGGTCGACGAGCTGCTCGGCAAGCCCCCGGCCGACAAGGCGATCGCCGCCGCGGAGGCTACGCGGAACATAACCCCCTCCGAGGGGGCGCGAATCGCGCGCGACCGAAGGCGCGCCGGCGCATACACGGTGCTCTCGGGGTTCCTCATCGGCATCGGGCTCAGCCTCTGCACCATCGTGGGCACACAGCGAGCCGCGGCCGGCGATGCCCCGTATCTTGCATTCGCCCTTTCGGTTGCCGCGCTCCTCATCTGCCTCAAGCTGTTCGAGTACACCCTGGAATACCGCCGGCGCGGTGGCTCTCGTGTGCTGTTTGCCCTCCAACTGGCAACTGTCGCGCTGGTTTCGGTCGTGCCGCTCGCGCTCGGCGGGACCCCGGCCGCAATGGGGGCGTGCGCGCTCGCGGCCGTAGCATGCTCGATATGCGCAAGCCGCATCGTCGCGTGGCGCCTCCTGTATCAGCGCACCTGGAACGTCCGGGAAGACTTCCGCGATCCGTTGGGCCGCAGGTGGCATGGCACGGGCACGCACACGACGCGCGAGCCCTGAGGCGTCCCTGCCGAATCCCGCAGCGCGGCCGTGCTCCCCATTCGCTATGCTTGACGTGGCGCGCTGATATCTGCGATGCCTGCGCGCCCTAGACCCTCCCGCACCGATGAGGAGACGAAAATGCCCCGCTTCACGCCCGATACCGCAATAAAGACCGTCTCGGCGGCAACCGACGAGCTCCTGTGCGAGGCGGCGGGGCTTCGCTGGCTCGCGGCGGCGGAAGAGACGGGCGGCATCCGTATCGCACACGTCATCGAAGCTGCGCGGGATCGTCTCGTTGAGGAGCGCATCAAGACCGGTGCGCCCACACGCGCCGCAGCCCGCCGCATCGGTGCGGCGCTCGCGCGCATGCATGCCGCGGGAGCGCCCTGGTGGGGCTGCCCGCCGCCCGACACGCCGCGCGGCGCGCGGGGCATCGGCCGCGCCCTGACACCGTGGGCCGAGCGCGGGGCGGCGAAGAGCTGGGGCGCGTTTTTCGCCGAGTACCGCATCGCCTACTATGTGCGCATCCTGCGCGACGAGGGAACCTTCGGCCCGCGAGAGACCGCGCTGTTCGACCGGGTCTGTGCACGCCTTGCCGCAGGAGACTTCGACGCCCCGCAGCCGGCGCTCGTGCGCGATGCCGGCACCTGCTGCGCGCGCCTCCATGGCGACCTGTGGGCGGGAAACGTGCTCTACCTGGCAGATACGGACGCACGCACCGGCGGCGCCCTCATCGACCCCATGGCATACGGAGGGCATGCGGAAACCGATTTGGCCATGCTGCAGCTGTTCGGCTACCCGTACCTGGACGACGTGCTTGCGGGCTACGACGAGGTGTCCCCGCTCGCCGACGGATGGCGCGAGCGCGTGGGTCTGCATCAACTCGCCCCGTTGCTGCTCCACTGCGTGCTGTTCGGCGGCGGCTACGTGCCCGAAACGCTGGACACCGCCCGCCAGTACCGTTGATCACCGCGAGCCGCCCCACACGGCGCGCTCCGTCACCGACGTAGAACACGCGGCTTCCTGCTATACTCGGGGCGTCGACCGAGTGGGAAATAGGTCCCGCAGTGCGTGTGGCGGCGTCATCGGGTCGAACAGAAAGGCTGGACACGGTGCGGATTCGCTAGACATCTCTTCTCGTTTCCATTCACCCGCCGAAGCGGGTGCGGCGGCGCTACCCGCTGTTGAAAAGGAGTATGTCTATGCAGCTTTCGCTCTCCGGCGTCACATTCGCCTATCCCTCTGCGCAACAACCGATTCTCACTGACGTGAGCGTCACGTTCCCCGTCGGCTGGACCGGCCTTCTGGGTGACAACGGCTGCGGCAAGACCACGCTCGCGCGAATCGCCTGCGGCGACCTCGCGCCTGATCGCGGAGCGGTCACGCAAAGCCTGTTCTCCATCATGTGCCCGCAGGAAGCCGACGTGGCGCCCGATGCGCTCTTCGACTTCGCTGCCGACTACGGGCGCGATGCGCGCGAGCTGCGCCGGATCTTCCGCATCGGAGACGACATGCCCTGGCGCTTCGACGAGCTCTCGTTCGGTGAGCGCAAGAAGCTCCAGATCGCCGTCGCCCTGTGGCAGCGCCCCGACGTGCTCGTGGCCGATGAACCCACAAACCACCTGGACGCCGATGCACGCGCCCAGCTCACAAGCGCCCTCGCGCGCTTCCGCGGCATCGGCATCCTCGTATCGCACGACCGCGAGCTGCTCGACGCGCTCGCCTGTCGCTGCGTCTCGTTCGAACCCGGCGGCACGCTCGTCGTTCGCCCCGGAGGCTACACCCAGGCGCACGCGCAAGCGGAACTCGAGCGCGCAAGCGTCGCGCATGAGCGTGCGGCGGCACAAGAGGAACTCGCGCGCCTGTCCTCCGAGCGCGACCGGCGCGCCCACGAGGCGGCGCGCGCCGATGCGCGACGCAGCAAGCGGCGCGTCGATCCCAAGGACAAGAGCGCCAAGGCCGCAATCGACCTCGCCATCTACACCGGGAGAGACGGCGTCGCCGGCAAGAGGACCGTGCAGATGAACGCGCAGGTCGCCTCAGCACGCAAGCGCGTCGAGGCGGCGTTTGTCCACAAGCGCTATGACGGCGACCTCTGGGTCGATGCGAGCCCGAGCCCGCGCAGGACCGTGCTGCACATACCCGCCGCGACCATCCCCTGCGGGGCGGGCACGCTCACCGTCCCCGAGCTCTTCGTGGGCAACACCGACCATATCGGCATCGTCGGCCCCAACGGCGCGGGCAAGTCGACACTGCTTGCGCACCTGCGCGGCCTTATCGCCGCCGACCTCGCCGTGCTCGATATCCCCCAGGAGCTCGATGCTGCGACGCGCGCGAGCACCGTCACCGGCATCACCGCGCTTTCAGATGCCGAGCGCGGCCGCGTGCTTTCCACGGTGGCGCAGCTCAACTCGAATCCGGACCGAATCCTCGAGGGCGGCAACACGAGCCCAGGCGAGCTGCGCAAGCTCATGCTCGCCGAGGGCATGCTGCGCCACCCCGTCCTCATCATCATGGACGAGCCCACCAATCACCTGGACCTGCATTCCACCGAAGCGCTCGAGCGCGCGCTTGCCGCCTTCCCCGGCGCTCTGCTGCTGGTCAGCCACGACCATGCGTTCCTCGCTGCCTGCACCGCGCGCACCTGGGAGGTCCGCGAAGGCGCAGTAGCCGCCCGCTGACCCGCCGGATAAGGTCTCAAGACGGCCGGAAGGCGGCAAAAGGGGGTTACTAATATCTCGAGGGCCCACTTTCAGTACTTTTTTCGCAAGGTGCCCGGTAGGCGCTCCGAACGCGTTTACCGGGCACCTCATCTACCTGCGGTTTCTTTGTTGGCAATGCGACAGGGCAACCCGGTCTTCGCGACGGGTCGCCCAAAATGTACTGAAAGTGGGGTGTCCTCATCGGGGACGGGGCAGCTCGGCGCCATCCCACGCCGCACGGCGCGGGATGGCGCCGAGCTGCCCCGTCCCCGATGAGGACACATGCCGGATTAGGGCAGGCGGCGCAAGTAGCGGACCTCGAAGGGCTCGAGCTCGAGGGTGCCGGCGAGCTCGAGAGGCTCGGCATCCGCATCGAGCATGTCGGCAAAGGCGCCCGAAAGCTCGCCCGCCTGCAGGCAGAACGGCTCATCGACCGCGTTCACCGCCACGAGCACGTCTTCTGCCGGCTGCATGCCCTCCATCTCGACGGCACGCTCGAACAGCAGCTGCTTGTTGGTGATCGCCACGTTTCGATAGGTTCCGTAATTGAGCGCACGACTGCCCGCGCGCGCCTCGATGAGGGTATGCAGATAGGCGGTCAGCTCGTTCGGCTCGGGCTGCTCGAAGGCGGGACGCAGGTCGTAGTCATCGCGCGCGCCCTTCACGCCCGTCTGCCCCCACTCGCTGCCGTAATAGATGCAGGGGATGCCCGGCATGCCGAACAGCACGCCGTAGGCGGGACGGATGCAGCGCGGCTCGGTCAGGATGCTCGCCAAGCGCGTGACGTCGTGGTTGTCCGCGAAGCTCAGCAGATGCAGCCCGCGGTAGATGCACCACGGGTCGCCGCCGAACTGGCGATGAAGTGAATGGGCGATCTCGAACATGTTCTGCGAGTTGAAGCTCGAGTACAGGCCCTTGTAGCACTCGTAATTCGTGCAGGAGTGCAGCATCCGGTCGTTGACGAGCTGGCTGTAGTCGCCGTGCAGCGTCTCGCCGATCAGGACGAAGTCGCGCCCCGGTTCGCTCGCCGCGGTGATGTCGTTTGCCACCTCGCGCAGGCGGCGCATGAAATCGTGGTCAAGCGAGTAGGCGACATCGAGGCGCAGGCCGTCGATATCGAACTCGTAACGCCACGTGCGCACGCAGTCGAGCAGGTACTCCACGACGGCGGGGTTGCGCAGGTTCAGCTTCACGAGGTCGAAGCAACCCTCCCAGCCCTCGTACCAAAAGCCGTCACCGAAGGCGGAATCGCCGTCGAAGTTGGTGAAGAACCAGTCACGATACGGCGAATCCCAGCGCTTCTCGCGCACATCGCGAAACGCCCAGAACTCACGGCCCACATGGTTGAAGACGGCATCGAGCACCACCTTGATGCCGTGGTCATGCAGCGTGCGGACGACATCGGCGAAGTCCTCGTTCGTGCCCAGGCGGCAATCGATACGGGTGAGGTCGCGGGTGTCGTACCCGTGAGAGCTCGACTCGAACACCGGGTTGAGCAGCACCGCGCCCACGCCCAGCTCCTCGAGATAGGAAGCCCACTCGGCTATATGCAGAATCCGATGAGCCTGCTCGCCATCGTTGTGCAGCGGCGCGCCGCAGAAACCGATGGGATAGATCTGGTAGAACGTGCACTCATATGCCCACATGGCAGCCTCCCGTGCTCTCGACAGAACCGATAGCCAGTATACCTACGGAGGCCGAGGTCTATTCCCTATCCGGATGAGCGGTCATAAACCGGCCACGCGGGGCACGCCCCGCCGCGTGCGCCGCCTCCGACCGCATGCGCGACGGGGCGCCCGGCAGGACCTGCGCAGTCACCTATCCCATCAGCGACCCGTTGAAGTGAATGATGACGGCAAACATCGCAATCATGCCGCCGGCAGCCAGGACAGCGCCTGCGCCCACGAGCGCCTTGCCCCACATAGGCATCGGCCGCTTCCCCGACAGGCCGAGTCCCGCCGCGATCATGAGCGCAAGGCCGCACCCGAAGGCGACCACGCCCGCCCCGACACCACGCGCCACCAGGGGCAGGTCCGCAGCGGTGACGTTCACCAGATGGTAATCATGCAACATCGAGGGATCGCCCGACACGATCATCTGCACGCCAGGCGCAACGGTCAACACGAGCACGATGGCCGCAGTCAGCACGCCGAACCCGATAGACGCGGCGCGTGAACCGAGCGTGCCACCCGCACTGCCGCCGAAGGCGAACAGCGACCCGTTGAAGTAGATGATTGACCCGAGCGAGAGCGCAAGCCCCGCCACGAACAGCACGATGCCGATCGCGGTCAGCCACACCGGGGTCCCCGCAGGCGGGATGAGCAGCGCGCACCCGACACCGGCGGCGATCAGCCCCGCGCCCGACCAGTGTGCCAGCGCAGGCATCTTCGCCGGCGGCACCAACGCGTAGTGATAGCCGTGCATAATCCGCGGGTTGCCCGTCACCACCATGTACAGACCGCATCCCGCAACGAGCAGGCCGCAGAGCGCGCAGCCGATAAAACCATACATCTCGGAATCCATGAGCGAGCCTCCTTGGAACCTCGTCTCCCTCATCCCTGTGAAGTTTGCGCAATTCTAGCGCGCGGCTGACGGCATGCAAGAGGGTCGAAGGCCTGCCGCCAAATGGATGAAAAACGCCGGCAGATGGCTATTCGCCCAGGACCGCTCGGATGGGAACAGCGGTTCTGGGCAGCCAGAACTGCACAAGCGGACCGGTGCAGAGGGCGGCCACGATCGTGCCGACGCCCACGGTGCCACCCAGCAGGAATCCTGCTGCCACGAAGAACAGGTCGCAGGCCACGCGCACCCAGCGGAACTCGATGGAGGGGAGCTTGTCGGACAGGATGATGGCGATCAGGTCGTTCGGCCCCGTGCCCGCGTTGCTGTTGATGACGATGGACATGCCGAGCGCCAAGACCACGCATCCCACGAGCATGCTCGCGACGCGCAGCTCCATGGGCGACCACTCGTTGATCGACCCCTGCAAAAGCCAGGTGAACAGGTCGATGATCGGCCCGCCGCAAAACGCGCAGACCACGGTGCCGGGCTTCACGTAGCCCTTCGTGGTGAGCAGCATCACGACCATAAGCAGGCAAAGCACGATGACGTGAACCGTACCGACCGTGAGGCCGAACACGCGTGACAGGCCCTGGATGAACACCGTGAACGTGTCCGTCCCCAGCGCGGACAGCAAAAACAGCGTGACACCGAGGTGCGCCACGGTTAGGCCGATGAGCAGGACGATGAGTGCGCGCGCCCAGTCGGCCGCGCTGCGCCCCGAGGTATCGCTTGCGAACTGCGCCATATTGACCCCCTGTGTATCGAGATGAATCTCGATGGTACCGCAACGCGCGCGCAGGCGCGGTCGGGGCCCACCCTGAACACGTCAGACGGGTGCCTCAGCCCCTCCAGCGACCCCCTGCGCGCGACGGCCATCACCGCGCGCGACATCCGCATGCTCCCCCTCCACACTTCCTTCATGTTGTAACATCGGTACCTACAGCCACGGCGCACGCACCGTACAATAGAGGCGCAACGATTGGAGCATCATGCAGATTTCAACTCGCTTCACCATCGCCGTGCACGTGCTGCTCGCCATCGGCGAGTTCTCGCCCACCACGCGCGCAACCTCGACGTTTCTCGGCAAGAGTGTGAACGCCAACCCCGTGGTCATCCGCCGCTCGCTCGGCCAGCTCAAAGACGCGGACCTCGTGAACGTTGAGATGGGCGCTGGCGGCGCCACGCTCGCCCGCCCGGCAGACGAGATCACGCTGCTCGACATCTACCGTGCGGTCGAGAGCAGCGAGGAGCACCTCTTCAACTTCCACGAGAGCCCGAACCCCGAATGCCCCGTCGGCCGCAACGTGCACGCCGTGCTCGACGGGGAGCTCGCCGCCGCGCAGCAGGCGCTTGAAGACCGCCTCGCGCAGACGACCCTCGCCGACCTGCTCGCACGCACCGACGCCCTGATCGCCGAGCAGGAGGCCGCCCAGGCGTAAGGAGCGCCTCGCCAAGAGGACCCCGCTTCGAGGCGACGGTACATACGCGAAAACGCCGCGCAGCAGCCGGCATCCCCGTCATCGTGCTATAGCCGCGCACGGGAGCGTCTGCATGCGAGCACAGCGCCCAAAGGTTAACGAACTTGTCAAAAGTCTCGATAAGGAGCTCTCTTATCGAGACTTTTGACAAGTTCGTCGCGCGCCGGCCAGACGCCACCCGTCCGAACGCTTCCTTAAAACTCCCTGAAGAGCGCGCCGCGCCCACTGGATTGCCGACGCATACGGGTATATGCCCCTCATGTGCACCCGATTGAAAGGACCCCCATGTACGGCTATCTCGTTGCCGACGAATCGGCGCTCGACGAGGCCGAGAAGGCACGGTACCAGCAGCTGTACTGCGGCCTGTGCCACGCCCTCGGCACGCGCTACGACCTGCCCAGCAAGATCGGTCTGAGCTACGACATGGTGTTTCTCGTCATGCTGCTGGGTTCGCTCTACGAACCAGCAGAGGATACCGGCAGCGAGCGCTGCGCCGTCCATCCCATGAAGGAGCATGCGTACTGCGTATCGTCGAGCACCGATTACGCCGCGGACGTCTCGGTCGCGCTTGCCTACCACAAGCTGCTCGACAACTGGGTCGACGACCGCAGCATCTCGGCGCGCGCGGGCATGGCCGCGCTCAAGCGCTCCTACGAGACCGCCCGGCTCCGTGCGCCGCACGCCTGCAGCGCCATCGAGCGCGAGCTGGCTCGCCTGGGGGAGCTCGAGCGCGCGGACAGCGATCGCATCGACGAGGCTGCGGCCTGCTTCGGCCGGGCCCTCGGCGAGATCTTCGCCTGGCGTGACGATTTCTGGGCCCCGCAGCTGCGCACCTTCGGCCTGCATCTTGGAGGACTTATCTACCTCATGGATGCCGCGTGCGATTACGAGCACGACAGCAAGCAGGAAAGCTACAATCCCTTTATTGCCTCGGGCATCGATCCCGCGCATGCGCGCGATGCCATCGCCAACGTCGCCGGCGCGGCGGCCGATGCCTTCGAGCGCCTTCCGCTCGAGCGCGACCTGCACCTTATGCGCAGCGTCGTCTACGCGGGCATCTGGACGCCGTACAACCGATGCTACGGCACCGAAACCGAGTCGGGCGACGCGTAGCCGCAAGCGAGAGGAGACCTGCGCTGCGGACCCCTGCGGCGCGCGCATAGCCAGCGTTCGGTCAGCCCGATACCGACCGCTCTTCCTATAGAAAGGCAGCCATACGTGGCACGAGACCCCTACGAGATACTTGGCGTCAGCAAGGACGCGAGTCCCGACGAGATCAAGCGCGCATACCGCAAGAAGGCACGCGAGAACCACCCGGACCTCAACCCCGACGACCCGGATGCCGCGCGCCGCATGAACGAGGTGAACGAAGCGTACGACCGCATCATGAACCCCGAGAAGTACGCGCGCCGCGACGCCGCCGAGGCGGCCCGCAACGCAGGCAACCCCTATGGGGGAGCCGGCGGCGCCGGTCCGCAGAACCCCTACGGGGGCGCGGGCGGACAGGGCCCGTACGACCCCTTCTGGGGCCCCTGGGGCGGCTTCGGCTTCAACGACTTCTACGGCCAGACGAATCAGGCGGGGCCGACGGGCACGGTGGAGGCGCCCGTGGCCTCCCCCACCGACACGGCAACCGTGCGCGAGGCCATCGGCCAGATCCGTTCGGGCAACTCCCGCGCGGCGCTCGAGACGCTGCGGAGAACCGTCAGCGCCGACCGCGACGCCCGCTGGTACTACGTGAGCGCTTGCGCCCATGTGGGGGCCGGCGAGCGCGTCGCCGCCCTGGAGAGCATCAAGCGCGCCTGCGAACTCGATCCGAACAACCCCACCTACCGGCGCGTCCTGACGACGCTCAGCCAGACGGGCACCGCCTACCAGCAGGCGGGCGAGGCGCACGGCTTCACCATGTCACGCGCCACCTCGCAGCTTCTGTGCTGCAGCATGTGGTTCTGCGGCCCGACGCTGTGCCGCATGTTCTGCATGCCGTTCTACTGGTAGGCAGCACAAGGCGCACCCCGCACCATCGACAAAGGAGCATCGAACATGGCAGCAACCATCGGCATCGACCTCGGAACCACCAACAGCTGCGTCGCGACCGTCGAAGGCGGCCGCCCCACCGTCATCCCCAATGCGCTCGGTGAGCGCACGACGCCGAGCGTCATCTCGTTCACCAACGACGGCGAGCGCCTCGTGGGCACGCCGGCCCTCCGCCGCCAGGCAATCGCTCCCGACCAGACGTTCTCGTCGGTCAAGCGCCACATGGGTACCGACTGGCGCGCGAGCGCGGACGGCAAGACCTTCTCGCCCCAGGAGCTCTCGGCCATGATCTTGCGCCAGATGAAGAAGGACGCCGAGGCCTATCTGGGCCAGGCGGTGGATAAAGCCGTCATCACCGTGCCCGCCTACTTCAACGACACGCAGCGACAGGCGACCAAGGACGCCGGGCGCATCGCCGGACTCGACGTCCTGCGCATCATCAACGAGCCCACGAGCGCCGCACTCGCCTACGGCCTCGACAACGGCACGCCCCAGAAGGTCATGGTCTACGACTTGGGCGGCGGCACGTTCGACGTGTCGATCATCGAGATCGGCGAGGGCGTGATCGAGGTGCTCGCGACCTCGGGCGACAACCACCTGGGCGGCGACGACTTCGACGAGCGCCTCGTGGACCATCTGATACAGGTCTTCGAGCAGGAGAACCATGTCGACGTGCGCCGCGACGCCTCGGCGCTCCAGCGCGTGCGCGAGGCGGCCCGCCAGGCCAAGTGCGAGCTCTCCAGCGCGCAGAGCACGACGGTCAACCTGCCGTTTCTCATGCAGAGCGGCAACGCTCCGCTGCACATGAACGTCACGGTGACCCGCTCGGAGTTCGAGCGCATGACGCACGATCTGATCGAGCGCACGAGCGCGCCCGTCATCCGTGCCCTCGACGACGCCGGCATCGCCGCCTCGGAGCTCGGCTGTGTGCTACTCGTCGGCGGCTCGACGCGCATGCCCGCCGTCGTCGAGCACGTCCGCTCCCTTACCGGCCGCGAGCCGTCGAACTCCATCAACCCCGACGAGTGCGTGGCGCTCGGCGCGGCCATCCAGGCGAACACACTCGAGACCGCCAACCAGGGCCTCGCGCCGTACAACGAGATCCTGCTGCTCGACGTCACGCCCCTGTCGCTCGCCATCGAGACCGTCGGCGGCGTCGCCACCCGCGTCATCGACCGCAACACGACGCTGCCCACGCACTACTCGCAGGTCTTCACCACCGCTTCTGCCTTCCAGACGAACGTCGAGATCAACGTCCTGCAGGGCGAGCGCCCCATGGCGAAGGACAACAAGTCGCTCGGCAAGTTCAAGCTCGGCGGCATCAAGCGCGCGCTCGCCGGCGTGCCGCAGATCGAGGTCACGTTCGACATCGACGCCAACGGCATCCTGACCGTGTCCGCCAAGGACCTGAAGACCGGCAACGAGCAGTCCATCACCATCACCGACTCGGGGCGCATGTCCGATGAGGAGATCGACGCCGCCATCCGCGACGCCGAGCAGTACGCTGCCGAGGACGCCGTGCGCGCCAAGAACGCCGGTGCCGTGGAGAACGCGCGCCGCCAGGTGGCGACCGTCGAGGCGGCGCTCTCGCGCGCCGGCAAGCGCATCGATCGCGACGAGAAGAAGCGCGTCAAGGCAAGCGTGGCGCAGGTCTCCCGTTACCTGCGCAAGCGCCCCGGCAAGATGGCCGATGACGACATCCAGGCGCTCATCGCCGCCACCGAGGACCTCGAGCGCGTGGGCGCCCACGTGATCGAGGTCGCCTCGGAGGACCAGGACCACTAGCGCGCAGCAACGCCGTATTTGTCGATAGACGACACGTACGCCGAGTGCCGGAAGTTCCCCAGCGCTCGGCGTTTTCATACCGCAAAGACCTGTCGATTTGTCACCATTGCTATGGGTACAACAGGAACGTCAACCCAAAGGAGGCAGCCTATGAACACTCTTGATGCCCTGAAGACCCGCCGCAGCGTCCGCGCCTACAAGCCCGACGCCGTGCCCGCCGAGTTGATCGACCGGATTCTCGAGGCGGGGACCTTCGCGCCCACCGGCATGGGGCGCCAGTCCCCCATCATCGTCGCCATCACGAACAAGGAGGTGCGCGACCGGCTCGCGAAGATTAACGCAGCGGTTATGGACGCCGAGGACGACCCCTTCTACGGAGCGCCCGTCGTGCTCGTGGTGCTCGCCCGCAAGGACGTCCCCACCCGCGTCTACGACGGAAGCCTCGTGATGGGCAACCTCCTGAACGCCGCCCATGAGCTGGGGCTCGGAAGCTGCTGGATCCACCGCGCCAAGGAGGAGTTCGAGACGCCTGAGGGCGCGGCAATCCTCGCCGAGCTGGGCATCGATGCCAGCGAGTACGAGGGCATCGGCAACTGCATCCTCGGCTACGCGGACGGCCCCGAACCCGAGGCGGCGCCCCGCAAGGACGACTACGTCTACCGCATCGTTTAAGCGACCTGCACACCACAAAACCGAAGAGCCGCCCCGTCTTGGAGCGGCTCTTATCATGCCTGGATTTCAAATGGCCTGGTCAGCGCAGCGCTAGCAGCCGAACAGCTCCGCCGCCTTCGCCATCTTGTCGGCAATCTTCACACCGAACGGGCAGCGGCCCTCGCACGCCCGGCAGGCCACGCAGTCTTTCGCCGTGGCGCCGAGGGCGCGATAGTGCTCGCGCAGCGAATCGGGCACCTCGTCGTACATGGTCGCGAGGTCAAAGAACTTGTTGACGCTCGCGATGTCGATGCCGCGCGGGCAGGGCGCGCAGTGGCCGCAGTAGGTGCACTGACCCACGTACGCATGGCGCGGGGCGCCCGCCAGCACGAGCGCGTAGTCGCGCTCCTGCGCGCTTGCGGTCTCATAGGCGACCGCGGCGTCCACATGGTCGGGCGTCGTGAAACCCACCATTACGCTCGCCACCGCCGGGCGCGTCAGCGCGTAGTGGAGGCACTGCACGGGCGTGAGCGCCACACCGAACGGCGAGGTCTTGGCGTCGAAGAGGCGCCCTCCCATGTAGCCCTTCATGACGGTGATGCCCGTGCCCGTCTCCTCGCACAGCGCGTAGAGCTCCGCGCGCTCCGGCGTCATGCCGTCCGTCGCGCTCTGCTCACCAGCCTCGCCGAACAGGTCGTCAAGGTTCTCGGTGGCGGGCATCATGTCGAAGGCCGGGTTCACGGAGAAGAGGATCATCCCGATCTCAGGGCAGGAGGCGGCAAGCTTCGCCACCTGCGGATTGTGCGTCGACAGGCCGATATGTCTGATGCTTCCCGCCGCATGCAGCTCGCGCGCGTACTCGATGAAGGGGCCGTCCATGATCTGGGCGAACTCCTCGACCTTGTCCACGTAGTGGATCATGCCGAGGTCCATGTAGTCGGTGTGGAAGCGCGCGAGCAGGTCCTCGAAGGCGGGCTTCACCTGGTCGAGGTCGCGCGTGCGCACGTACTGGCCATCCCGCCACGTGGAACCCAGGTGCCCCTGGATGACCCACTGGTCGCGAATGCCCAGGTCATGTAGGGCGTCGCCCAGGTTGGAACGACGCGTCGGATCGGGCATCCATACGTCGAGGACGTTGATGCCGGCCGCATGCGCGCGCTCAACCACCGCACGCGCCTCCTCTGGCGTGCCGTCCATCCATTCGCCACCGAAACCGATCTCGCTGACCGCAAGTCCGGTGCGGCCGAGTTCGCGATACTCCATGTGCCCTCCCCTGACGATGTGCAAGCGATGGCACTAGCGTAGCAGGTCGCCCAGATGCCGGCCCTCAGCTCCGGCCAACGGCTCAGGCGGTTGGCGCCGGTCGCATCCGACATCTAAAATAGTTCGACATCTATCTAATTGTTAGGGTATACTTCGCCCTGAAGGAGAGGTGACCATGGCGGGAGATGGATTCAAGGCGCTTTCCGACCCTACGCGCAGGAAGATTCTCGAACTGCTGGGCAAAGGCGACCTGACGGCAGGCGAGATCGGCGCGCACTTCGACATGACCAAGGCCACGCTCTCACATCACCTGGACGTGCTACGCGAGGCGGGGCTCGTGAGCTCCGAGCGCCATGGTCGCAATATCGTGTACAGCTTGGAGACCACTGTGCTGCAGGGCATTATCGCATGGTTCTACAACCTGACGGACAAGGAGCAATAACGTGAAACGCAGGCTTTCGACAGGCGAGCTCGTGTTCTGGGCAGTGCTCGCGCTTGCCGCCATCGCCAACATCGTCGCATATGTCGCGCTGCTGCCCAGCATGCCCGATCAGATGCCCAGCCACTGGGGCCTCGACGGCGTGGACGAGTGGAGCAGCAAGGAAAACTCCATCGCGCTGGCGGTCATGCCAGCAATCCTGCTCATCGTGCTGTTCATCGTCCCGCGCATCGACCCGAAGCGGCGCAATTTCGACCGCTTCACCGGCATCTACCGCACCTTCGCGGCCGTCATCACCCTGTTCATGATGGCTGTCAGCTGGATGGGCCCGCTCACTGTATGGGGATACCTCTCGACCAACGGAACCCTCCTGAACACGCTGCTCTTCGGGTTCTTCGGCGTGCTGTTCATCGGGCTGGGCAACTACCTGCCGCGCATCAAGCCGAACTTCACCTTCGGTATCCGTACGCCCTGGACGCTGGCAAGCGAGGAGGTCTGGCGCCGCACGCACCGCGCGTCGGGCCCCGCATTCGTGATCGCCGGTATGGCAACGCTTGTGGCCGCGCTTTTCTCGTCCGTCGCTCCCACCATCACGTTCTGGGTGATGCTCGTCTCGATCCTGGGCGCGACCGCGTTCGCCGGCGCGTATTCCTATCTCGCCTGGCGCAAACTGGAGGCATAAGGGGTTCCGCGTGCAGAGCGCCCCACTTGTATGGGACCCGACACGCTCAGCACACACCCCGCGGGCTGCATGGCCTACACCACGCCGCCCTCATGTAAAGGCTTCAGACGTTTTGCCGCCATGAGCCCCTGTCTTGATTGCGATGGGTACATTTAGAGCTGGGAGTACGCCGATCCGGGCATCCCTCAGGGCACTGCGGCGCCCGTCGTATCGAGCTTTCGCGAAAGGGGCATCTATGGCGAATACGTTCAATCTCGACAACATCCGCGTCCTCACGCACAGCGCCATCCGCATCCAAAGCGATGCGGGCACCGTCGTGTACCTCGACCCGTACGACATCGCCGATGAGCCGCATGACGCCGACTTCGTCCTCGTGACTCATGCGCACTTCGATCACTTCTCGCCCGCAGATATCGCCCGCGTGGCGAAGGGGACGACCCAGCTGGTGGCACCAGCGTCAATGACTGACGAGGCACCGAAAGCGGATCTTTCCTACCGACTCGTGAGCGCGGGAGACCACCTCGAGCTCGCCGAGATCACCGTCGAGGTCGTACCTGCCTACAACGTCGAGACCGAACGGCTCGGATTCCACCCGAAGGCAAACGGATGGGTCGGCTACGTGCTCGATGTCGACGGCTCGCGCATCTACGTCGCAGGCGATACCGACCAGAACCCCGATAACTCGGCGATCGCGTGCGATATCGCACTCGTTCCCGTCGGCGGCACGTACACGATGGACCCGCACCAGGCGGCCACGCTCATCGACACCATCGCGCCGCGCGTGGCCATCCCCACCCACTACGGCACCGTCGCCGGCAGCCCGGGCGACGGCGAGGCTTTTGCCGCCGAGGTGGACCCGAACATCCAGGTGGTCCTCAAGCTCTAGGGACGCCACAGCACAGGCAATCAAGCGCCGCACGGCCGCTCGCGACGAAGACGAACTTGCCGAACGCTTCACTAAGGGGCCCTCTTAGTGAAATGTTCGGCAAGTTCGTTGCTTTTGTGTGAGAAGACGCCGCCCAGACGCAACGAACGCGGACGGGCCCCAGCTCAAGGGACCCGCCCGCGTCACGTATCAGCGTCGATCGCCGTCAGGCTCGCTCAAGCACTCCCGAGCGGCCTCCTTATCAGCTGCAGCCCGTGGTGGTGCCGCAGTCCATACACACCTTGCATGTGCCGTTTTGCACCATGCGGGAGCTGCCGCAATTGGGGCAGATGCTGCCGTCGTACAGGCGCTCGCCATGAATGGCGGTATCGTGCACCGCCTCGTTCACGAATGCCGCGGTGTAGCGGTCGCCGCTGTCGAAGGCGCCGGTCTCCTCCAGCAGCTCATCCTGCTTGGCGGCGGTCAGACGTTCGCGCTCGGCCTCGCTCACCGCGGGCTCGTCGTCGAACAGCGGATCGTCCACAGCAGGCGCCGCGGCGGCCGGTGCCGGCACCGCGCCCGCCACCTGGGCCCAGCCCTCGGGCTTCACCTGCACGCGCGTGAAATCGCCCAACTCGATGTCGATGACCTTCGAGATCAGGTCGGAGATGGAGTTCACGTACTTGATATACGGGTGGCTCTGCACGAAGCCATAGGGCTCGTACATCTGACCACGGAGCATCTTGGAGATGCGCTCGGCAGGGATGCCGTACTGCAGCATCACCGAGATGGTCTTGGACAGCGAGTTGAGCAGGCCCATGATGGTCGTGCCCTCACGGTCCGTCGTCACGAACAGCTCGGAGATATCACCCTCCTCGTTGCGGTTGACCGTCGTGTAGATCTTCACGCCGTCGATCTGCGCCAAGTGGGTATGCCCGCTGCGGATACCCATGATGCGGCGGCGCTGCGCCGGCTGGTGCGCCGTGGCAAGCTGCTTTTGGGCGTCGCGCGCATAGTCGAGCAGCGCGGCGTAGGAGAGCTCGCCCAGATCCTTCTCACCCGTATCCTCCGCCAGCGAGGTGTTCAGCGGCTGGGCGTTCTTCGAGCCGTCGCGATAGAGCGTGATGCCCTTGCAGCCCGTCTTCCATGCGAGCATGACCACGTCCTTGAAGTCCTGGACGGTGGCCGTACCCGGCAGGTTCACGGTCTTGGAGATGGCGCCGGAGATGAGCGGGGTCATGGCGGCGACCATGAGGACGTGGCCGCGCGGATCGATGTAGCGCTCGCCCGTGCCGCAGGTGTTCGCGGTGTCGAAGATCGCCAGGTGCTCGTCGCGCAGGTGCGGGGCGCCCTCGATCTTGCCGTCCACGATCATGCCGGCCTCATCGGTCGCCTGGACGTAGGCGAGCACATCGGCCACCTCATCCTCGGAATAGCCGAGATGGCGCAGCGCGTCGCCGATCACCGGGTTCGCAATCGTCATGAAGCCGCCACCCGAGAGCTTCTTGTAGATCATGTGGCTGAAGAACGGCTCGATGGACGTGGCGCCGCAGTCCATGGCAAACGAGATGGTGCCCGTAGGCGCCATGACGGTCACCTGCGCGTTGCGATAGCCGTACGCCTCGCCGAGGCGCTCGGCCTCCTGCCACGACGAGACGAGCGCCTCGGCGAGGTCGTGCGCACCCACCTGCTCGAGCAGCCCGAGATCGACCGAGGGCGGCTGCACCGTCAGGTTCTCGTAGGCATCGTCGCGGGCACCGGCCACGCGCGCGTGGTTGCGGATGACGCGCATCATGTAGGGGCGGTTGAGCTCGAAGCAATCGAATGCCCCCACCTTGTGGGCCATGAGGGCGGACACCGCGTAGCTGC
The DNA here is from genome assembly GCF_016902615.1 of Collinsella tanakaei. Lineage (GTDB taxonomy): Bacteria > Actinomycetota > Coriobacteriia > Coriobacteriales > Coriobacteriaceae > Collinsella > Collinsella tanakaei_A. Next base: position 144,232 of record NZ_JACJMB010000002.1, on the reverse strand, counting down.
GGCCTGTGAGCGTGCCCACGATCGCAGCCGCCAGGGCGCGCGCCTCGGGCGAATCGTAGGGGATGCCGCTCGCCATGAGGAGGCTCGCGAGGTTCGAGATACCGAGGCCGGTGGCGCGGAAACGGTAGGTGCGCCGCGCGATGTCCTTCGTGGGGAACTGCCCCCACGCGATGGACGCCTCGAGCGCGAGCTGCGCGATATCGATGGCGTGCTCGTAGCCCTCGACATCGAACGCGCCCGTTGCGGGGTCGAAGAAGCGGTAGATGTTGATGGAGCCCAGGTTGCAGCTCGAATCGTCCAAGAAGGCGTACTCGCCGCAGGGGTTCGTGGAGTTCAGACGGTTGTAGGGCGCGCCGACCTGGCCGTCCTCGCCCGCCGGACAGGTGTGCCACTCGTTGAACGTATCGGAGAACTGCGGCGCGGGGTCGGCGCAGCGCCAGGCGCTCTCGTTGAAGACGTCCCAGATGTGCGCGACGGACACGTCCTCGTCCTTCGCCGGGTCCACACGGCCGCGCAGGCGGTAGGTCGCGTCCGGGTCGTCCTGCAGGTTGTCGACCTTCTTCATGAACTCGTTGTCGATGCGCAGCGAGTTGTTGGAGTTCTGACCCGACACGGTGGCGTAGGCCTCGCCGTTGATGTCGCCGTCATAACCCATCTTCATGAGGGCGAGCGCTTTGCCCTCCTCGCGCGCCTTCCACGTGATGAACTTCTCGATATCGGGGTGGTTGATATCCAGGCACACCATCTTGGCAGCGCGACGCGTGGTGCCTCCGCTCTTGATGGCGTCGGCGTTGCGGTCGAGGCCGCGCAGAAAGCTCATGACGCCGCTCGACACGCCGCCGCCCGAGAGCTTCTCGCCCTCGGCACGAAGCGCCGAGAAGTTCGAGCCCGTACCCGAGCCACCCTTGAAGAGCTTCGTCTCGGTCACGAACTCATCGGAAATGGAGTGCTCGCCGAGCAGCTTGTCTTCCACCGACACGATGAAGCAGGCGCTCGCCTGCGTACGCGTGTACTGGTCGGATGACTCCACAACCTCGCCGGTCTCGGGGTCCACGTAGTACATGCCCTGCGGCTCGCCGTGGATACCGTAGGCACGCTCGAGGCCGGTGTTGAACCACTGGGGGGAGTTCGGGGCGAAGCGCTGGTCCAAGATCATGTAGACGAGCTCGTCGTAGAGAATCTGCGTCTGCTCGCCCTCCTCCACCATGCCCTCGTCGATGAGGGCAGCGACCCAGAAGTCGACCATGCGGTGCGCCACCTGGCGCATCGAGGTCTCGTGGCCGCATCCGGGCACGCCGGCACGGCGGAAGTACTTCGACGCGACGATGTCGACGGCGTTTTGCGAATACCGCGCCGGAAATTCCAGGTCGTGCATATCGCACAGGACCTTGCCGGTTTTGTAATCAGTCAGATGGACATCGCGCGTCGTCCACTCGAACAGGTCGTAGACGGTCTTGCCCGCATATTCGGGTTCGTCGAGCGCCGCGGTGAACCTGCGGGTGATGAGTTCGCCAATCGTCTGGGCCATGAGCAACCTCGCTTTCTCTCGGCTGCTCAAGTATCGCCCCTCGCGCGGACAAAAACCTCGTGCGTAAAGGCGCAAGGGTGCCCTCAGCAGCCAGCGATATCGATTCTATCAAGTTGTACTTGAAAGTTAATCAATATCTTGTCTTGTTCTGTGAACGGTATCACTATATATTGTGTTTCGACTTCATGAAAAGCTGTGACGATGCAACGAAGCGCAGCTCATCCGACCACAGCATATTGAATGGCGACGGGACGAGCCGCGCGCTCGCGTTGCATCTTCGTTAACCCTTCACAGCGAGGCGAATGAGATCGGAGAGCCGCCTGAGATGTCCATGAGCGGAGGCTTTGCTATCCGCCGAACCTGTATCGAGATAGCGAAGACGAGTTCCCCACCGCCGTGACGGATCGCGGCGTCGCAGCCGAACGGCGCCCATGCGTGACCTCATCGCCAAAAAAATCGCCCACATCCTGAAGACCTTTGGCGCACATCTCGCCAGAGACCGACTGAATCTGCATTTCGTGTACTTCGAATACACGATTTTCAGCATTTCGTGTATCTGAAGTACACGTTTTACAGAATGAGGGCGCAATATGGGTCCACAGGCATTATGAATGGCGAAGCATTGCACAGTGAAGACGACTGACGGAATCAGCCCTGTCCCAAAGCAACCTGTCTGCCTCCCACCGCGATAAAGCCAACCATGAGACAAAAGGCCGGCGGCCGCTTCCATCCAAGCGACCGCCGCCTCGATTTCATTTCGCAATGCGCACGCCGTCATGCCGGCAGCCCAATGAGATCACGAGGCGCCACACCCCCCTCGCCCTATCAGTGGCTGTCGGACACCAGCTTTAGGCCGATGATGCAGACGATGAGGCCGCCGATGAAGATCGCCTTGGCGATGGAGAACGGCTCGGTCCCGGTGAACATCCCGTAGCACACGGTCAGTGTGGCGCCGATACCGACCCAGACGGCATAGGCGGTACCCGCCGGCAGCGAGCGCATGGCATAGGCGAGCCCCGCCATGCTCAAGAACAGGCCGACGACGAACACGACCGTGGGCCCAAACTTGGTGAAACCCTCCGCGCGGCTGAGAGCCGTGGCCCACACGGCCTCCATGCAACCGGAGACGATCAGCACAATCCAATTCATGAGATAACAACCTCCCTGATCGATGCGCCGTCTTTTCGATCCTGGTACGGCTGCCCTCGTCAGGGAGCTGCGCACATCGCGCAATCGTGGCAACCTTAGCAAAGGGGCGGTGGGTTGGCAGCCGCCCCGTAACCTGTCGCCACCGTCGCTCGCGAGGGCGGAAATCTGTTCGCAACACGCTCGCAATCTGCAGGGACGCACTCAGCGGCGAACCCGCCCGTTCAACTAAGCTGAAAAAGACAACACCAAACGTATCTGACGGCGCGCCGCCCAAATGACCCCCGTACGCTTCCGCTCGCAAGCTCGCACCAGCGCGCCCGACTCCACCATCGAGGGAGACCACATGTTCCATATGCCCATCTACCGTGCACCCGATTTCTCGCAGGCCCTCTTCACCAGCGCGCCCGACGCCACGCTCGCCCCGGTCGAGATGGACGGCGTCGCCCCGCAGGGCTTCCACAGCACCTCGGTGTTTCCCGAGTACATCAAGGTCGATGGCGCCTGGCTGCTTGCACGGCACGGCCGCATGGACGCGAGCATCGTGGTCGCCCGTGACGAGGCGGGTGCGCCCGTGCTGCACGCGGTGGAGAACCGCAACCTGCGCACAGGCGACCTGGTGGTCCTCGGCCGCACCGAGAACGCCGAAGAGGGCATCTACGTGCACGCCGACTGCTTCGATGACCCCTGCGACGAGACACCTGAAGGGATGAACGACAAGTTCGCCTTCCGTCAGGGACGCAGCCGCGAGACGTCCTTCGCGCGCGACTACGACCGTCTGTACGAACGGATGCGCTACGATCGCGACCACGGCAAGATCGTGTGGGTCCTGGGACCGGCGTTCGCCTTCGACGCCGACGCGCGCCACGCCATGCAGGTGCTGATCGAAAACGGCTTTGTCGACGGCATCATGGCCGGCAACGCCCTTGCCACCCACGATCTCGAGGCGGCGACGCTCCACACGGCTCTTGGCCAAGACATCTACACGCAGCAGACGCAGCCGAACGGGCACTACAACCACCTCGACGTGATCAACCGCGTGCGACGCGCCGGCTCGATCGAGGCGTTCGTGCGCGAGCAGAATCTGGACGACGGCATCATCGCGAGCAGCGTTCGTCGCGGCGTCCCGCTGGTACTCGCCGGCTCCATCCGCGACGACGGGCCGCTGCCCGGCGTGATCGGTGACGCCTACGCCGCGCAGACCGCCATGCGCGAGATGGTCACGGATGCGACGACCATCATCTGCCTGGCAACGATGCTGCACACCATCGCCACCGGCAACATGACGCCGTCCTACACCTATGGCGATGACGGGCAGATCCGCCCCGTGTTCTTCTACACGGTCGACATCTCGGAGTTCGTCACCAACAAGCTGCTCGACCGCGGCAGTGTCTCGGCCACGTCGTTCATCGCCAACGTGCAGAACTTCATCGTCATCGTCGCCAAGGGCTTGGGGCTGATGTAGGGCTGAGGTTAAAGTCCCTCGTCAGCACCCAAGGTTTTGTCAGATCCAATTGACTCGATCCGAATTGAGTAAAACTGGAGCTGAACAACACGACGTTCAGCGGCAGGTATGCGAAGCAAAACGGGGAGCCTGGCTTCGGCCGGGCTCCCCGCTGCCGCTTCATCAGCCGAGCTCCTCGGCCACGTAGCGTCCCGTGATGCTGTCCGCACACGCCGCCACTTCCTCGGGCGTGCCCGCGCACACGATACGGCCGCCGGCGTCGCCGCCGCCCGGGCCCATGTCGATCACGTAGTCGGCGTTCGCGATCATGTCCAGGTCGTGCTCGATCACCACCACGGTCGCCCCGTTGTCGATCAGGCGCTGGAGCACGCCGAGCAGCACCTCAACATCGAGCGGGTGCAGGCCGATCGTCGGCTCGTCGAACACGAACAGTGCGTCATCCTGCTTGCGGGTGAGCTCGCTCGCGAGCTTCAGGCGCTGCGCCTCGCCGCCCGAAAGCGCCGGCGTGGCCTCGCCGAGCGTCAGATACCCCAAGCCCAAATCGTGCAGGACCTGCAGCTTCGCCTTCGCGCTGCGGAGATTCGTCTCCGCCAGCACCTCAGCGGCCTGGTCCACCGTGTATGACAGAAGCTCCGGCAGCGATATATCGTCGGCGAGCTTGATCGCATACGCCTCGCACCCGTAGCGCGCCCCACCGCAGTCGGGACACGGAATGTCCACGTCGGGCAGAAACTGCACGTCGAGCGAGATCTGGCCCGTGCCGTCACACGTGGGGCAGCGCAGCGATCCGGTGTTGTACGAGAACGCCCCCGCTTTGAGTCCGGCTTCTTTGGCCGCGGGCAGCTTCGCGAAGGCGCGACGCAGGTCGTCGAGCACGCCGGAATAGGTCGCCACGGTCGAGCGCACGTTGGCGCCGATGGGCGTGGCGTCGATCAGGTTCGCGCGGGCGAGACCATCCGCCTCGACTGCCCGCACATGCGCGGGCAGCGCCTCGCCCGCGAGGGCCGCCTTGAGACCCGGGATCAGGCTCTCGAGCACAAGCGTCGTCTTGCCAGACCCCGAAACGCCGGTCACCGCGGTCAGGCGCCCCCGGGGGATCTCGACCGACAAGGGTTTCACGGTGTGGATCGCATCGGTCTCGAGCCGGATGGCACCGTCTGCGAACACCTCCGCTGCCGTCGCGCGCTCGCGGACGCGGACCGTGCGAGCACCGGACAGAAACGGCCCGATCCTGGTCTCGGGTGCGGCCTCGATGTCTGCAACCGTCCCCTGCGCGATCACGCGCCCACCGTCGGCACCCGAGCCCGGACCGATCTCAATCAGATGGTCAGCCTGGCGAAGCACGCGCACGTCATGGTCCACGAGTACCACCGAGTTGCCATCGGCAAGCAGGTCGTCCACCACGCCGAGCAGGCCCTCCACGTTGGAGGGATGCAGGCCGATCGACGGCTCGTCCAGCACATAGAGCACGCCGCACGTGCGGTTGCGAACCGCGCGGGCGAGCTGCACGCGCTGCCGCTCGCCGGTGGAAAGCGTCGAGCTCGCGCGGTCGAGCGAAAGGTAGCCCAAGCCCAGCTGCTGCAGGCGGCAGACGGGTTCGGCCATCTCCGAGCAGATGCTTTCCGCCATGGGACGCAGGTCCTCGGGGCAAAGGCCGGGCACCGTGGGCACCCAGGCCGCCAGCTCGTCAAGCGTCATCGCCGTGGCGTCCGCAAGCGTCTTGCCGCAGATCTCGGGTCCGCGGGCGCGCTCGGACAGGCGCGTCCCGTGGCAGTCGGGACACACCTCCTCGCGCAGGAACTTCGAGACGCGCGCAAGCCCCTTCTCGTCCTTCGCCTTGGACAGCGCGTTTTCCACCGTGTAGACCGCGTTGAAATACGTGAAGTCGAGCTCCGCGAAGTCGTCACCCTTCTTCGACTTATAGAGGATGTGCTTCTTTTCCGCCGGACCGTGGAACACGATGTCGCGCTCCTCGGGCGTCAGCTCGCAAAACGGCACGTTCGTGCGCACGCCCATGGCGCCGCAGACCTGCTTCATCAGATCCCACATGAGCGAGCCCCAGGGCAGCACCGCCCCGTCGTCGATGGAAATGGACTCATCCGGCACGAGCGTTGACTCATCCACCGTGCGCACGATACCCGTGCCCCCGCATGTGGGGCACGCGCCTGCGCTGTTGAACGCGAGGTCCTCCGCACCCGGCCCCATGAACTGCACGCCGCAGACCGGGCAGGTGGTCATCTGGCCGAGCGCCACGTCCATGCTGGGCGGCACGCGATGCCCGTTCGGACACACATGGCTGCCCACGCGCGAGAACAGCAGACGCAGGTAGTTGAGGAGCTCGGTCGAGGTGCCGAACGTGGAATGCACGCCGGGGATGCCGGGGCGCTGCCGCAAGGCGAGCGCCGCGGGCACGTGGAGCACCTCGTCCACCGTGGCGCGCCCGGTCTGGGAGATGCGGCGGCGCGTGTAGGTGGAAAGCGCATCCAGGTAGCGGCGGCTCCCTTCCGCATAGAGCGTGCCCAGCGCTAGCGAGCTTTTGCCTGAGCCCGACACGCCCGCGATACCCACGAGCTGTCCCAGCGGGATATCGACATCGATGTTCTTCAGGTTGTGGACGCGCGCCCCGCGCACGCAGATGGCGGTCGGCTGCTCGTATCGAACTGGTTCCATCTCGCTCCCCTCTCGCACGACTTTCAGTATAGCGACGCGGCAGGCCCTCCCATCCCCTTCGCATATGGAACCCTTCTCATGCCCTGGAGTACAATCGATGCGAACGGAAGGGGTCACTATGGACATCAACCAGATCGCCCAGATGGCAGGCGTGTCGCGCGCCACGGTATCGCGCTACCTGAACGACGGCTACGTCTCGCAGGAGAAGCGCGCGACCATCAAGCGCGTCATCGACCAGACCGGCTACGTCCCCTCCCGTCAGGCGAAAACCCTGCGCACCGGCAAGACCGATGTCGTGGGAATCATCATCCCCAAGATCAACTCGGCATCCGTCTCGCGCATGGTCGCCGGCATCACGTCGGTCTTCAACGATACGGGTTTCCAGATCCTGCTCGCGAACACCGATAACGATGCGGAGCGCGAGGTGGGGTTCTTGCGCCTGTTCACCGAGCGCCATCAGGTCGACGGCGTCATCCTCATCGGAACGGTGTTCACGCCGGAGCACCTGGCTGCCATCAAGGCCCTGCGCGTGCCCATCGTGATCCTCGACCAGAACCTGCCCGGCTACCCCTGCGTCCATCAGGACGACTATGACGCCATGCGCGATGTCGCCGAGATCGCGGTCGCGCATGCGAAGGCCCCTGGCTACATCGGCGTGCTCGAAGATGACGTCGCCGCAGGCAAGATGCGCCACCAGGCCTTCCTTTCGATCTGTGCGGACCACGGTATCGAGGTGCCCGGGGACGCCCAGGCGATTGCCGCCTTTACCGTCGACGCGGGCTACGCGTGCGCCGAGCGCATCATCGAGGCGCATCCGGAAACCGATGCGCTCGTGTGCGCCTCGGACTCCATCGCCTACGGTGCCCTCACCTACCTGCGCGAGCACGGCCGCCGCGTACCTGACGACGTGCAGGTGACCGGCGTGGGCGACGCTGAGTTCTCCCAGCTCGTCACGCCGCGGCTCACCACCGTCCATCACCACTACAAGACCTCGGGCGCCGAAGCGGCGAAGATGCTGTTGGGTCTTATGACCGGCAGCGGCACCGTCCCCCGTGAGATCAAGATGGGCTACGAGATCGTCGAGCGCGACTCTACACGCTAGCCGAAACCCGTTCAACCTTTCTGCCGCGACCGTTCGCCGACTGATAGCTACCGTTTATAACTGGAATCGATTTCACATAGCATGACAGAAGTGATATGAGCTATTACTACGTTGTGAGAACGATTCCACGTGAGAACATTCTCATATCCCGTCAAGCGATGTTGAGGAGGATTCATGGCACTCGATTACACCAAAGCCGCCCAGGAGATCCTGGACGCCATCGGCGGTCCGGAAAACGTCATCTCCGCGGCCCACTGCGCCACGCGCCTGCGCCTGGTCATTGCGGACAACAGCAAGATCGATCAGAAGAAGGTCGACAACGCCGAGGGCGCCAAGGGCAACTTCCAGGCATCCGGTCAGCTGCAGGTCATCTACGGCACCGGCACGGTCAACAAGGTGTACGACAAGTTCATCAAGCTCGGCAACATCACCGCAGCCACGAAGGCAGAGGCCAAGCAGGCCGCCGCGGAGCAGCAGAAGAACCCGTTCATGCGCGCCATCAAGCTGCTCGGCGACGTCTTCGTCCCCATCATCCCGGCCATCGTCGCCTCGGGCCTGCTGCTCGGCATCATGAGCGCCCTGTCGTTCATGGATTCCAACGGCTTCATCACGCTCGACATGAACAACGCGTGGTACCAGATCCTGAACCTCGTCTCCAACACCGCCTTCACGTTCCTGCAGATCCTCATCGGCTTCTCTGCCGCCAAGGCGTTCGGCGCCAACCCCTACCTGGGCGCGGTCATCGGCATGCTGCTCATCAACCCCGCCCTGCAAAACGCCAACACCGTCGCGGCTGAGGGCGTCCAGCAGACCTACACGGTCATCCCCGGTCTCTACTCCATCGAGTGGATCGGCTACCAGGGCCATGTCATCCCCATCGTCATCGCCGCGGGCATCCTCGCCTTCATCGAGAAGCGCCTCCACAAGATCGTGCCCGAGGCCTTCGACCTGTTCGTGACCCCGCTCGTCTCCGTCGCCGCGACCGCCTACATCGTCATGCTCGCCGTCGGCCCCGTCTTCGTGTGGGCGGAAAACGCCATCCTCGGCGCCATCCAGTTCCTGCTCACCCTGCCCGCGGGCATCGGTTCGCTCATCATGGGCGCCCTGTACGCGCCGACCGTCGTCACCGGCATTCACCAGATGTACACCACCATCGACCTCGGCCAGCTCGCGAGCTACGGCGTGACCTACTGGCTGCCGCTCGCCAGCGCCGCCAACATCGGCCAGGCCGGCGCCGCCCTCGCCGTCGCCCTCAAGTCGCATGACGTGAAGATCCGCTCGCTTGCCCTGCCCTCGTCGCTTTCCGCCTTCATGGGCATCACCGAGCCCGCCATCTTCGGCGTCAACCTGCGCTTCGTCAAGCCCTTCATCGCCGGGTGCATCGGCGGCGGCCTGGGAGCCATGTTCGCCTCCATCGTGGGCCTCGCTGCCGCGGGCACGGGCGTCACGGGCATCTTCGGCATCCTGCTGTGCCTGAACCAGCCCATCCAGTACATCATCATGTTCGCCATCGCCGGCATCGTGAGCTTCGTCATCTCCTTCATGCTCTACAAAGATCCCGACGGCACGGTCGACGTGGCGTAACCGCGCAGCACCACCCCTTTCTGCCCACCCCTTCGGGGAGGCATCCCTCCCGGATGCCTCCCCTTCCCATAAAGGAGCACCCCCATGACTACCGATTGCTGGCGCATGGGCTTCCATATCATGCCGCCCACCGGATGGCTGAACGACCCCAACGGCCTCTGCCAGTTCCACGGCATCTACCACGTCTTTCATCAGTACAGCCCCGACTGGCCTGCACCCGGCGCCCCGCGCGGCTGGGGCCACGCCACGAGCCGCGACCTCATCCACTGGGAGCACCACGGCATGGCCATCCGCCCCGACACGCCCGACGAGGCACAGGGCTCCTACTCCGGCTGCGCCGTGCGCGTGGGCACCGGCGCCGACGAGCACCTGCGCTTCTACTACACCGGCAACGTCAAGGAGCCCGGCGACTTCGACTACATCCATACGGGCCGGCGCGCCGCGCAGCTGCTGATCGAGAGTCCCGACGGCTTCGAGCTCGGCGAGAAGCGCGTCCTGCTGCGCAACGAGGACTACCCTGCGAACTGCACACTCCACGTGCGCGACCCCAAGGTGTGGGTCGATGCGGACGGCACCTGGTGGATGCTGCTCGGCGCGCGCGACGTCGACGACTGCGGCATGGTTCTCGTATTGAGCTCTGCCGACGGCATCGCCTGGACCGTCGTACGCGAGATCTACCCGTGCGCACCGTTTGGCTTCATGTGGGAATGCCCCGACCGCATCGAGCTCGACGGACACGTCTACCTCTCCTGCTGCCCCCAGGGCATGGCCGCCTTCCCGTGGGCCTCCGGCATGCGCGATGTCGCCGGATACTTCCCGCTGCCCGAGGGCGCGGACCTTTCCACCTTCGACCAGGCGATCCCCGCCGAGAGCTTCCGCCTGTGGGACCACGGCTTCGACTTCTACGCCCCCCAGACCTTTACCGACGAGCAGGGTCGCACCCTCCTCATCGGCTGGATGGGCATGCCCGAGGCCCCGTATGAGAGCGCGCCAGACAACCTGTCGTGGTGCCACTGCCTGACCGTGCCGCGCGTGCTCACGCGGCAGGCGGACGGCGTGATCGCGCAAGCGCCTGCACCTGAACTCGACGGCCTGCACGAGCAGGAGGAGGCCTTGGTCGCCAACGACACGAGCGTGCTTTCCGGTCACCGCCACGACCTCGTGATCGAGGGCATCGATGACCCGTTCTCCCTCACGCTCGACGATGAGCTGGAGATCGTCTTTGAAGACGGCTCCCTCACCCTGCGCTTTACCGCACGCGGCACGGCCAGCATAGGCGCCGGTCGCACAGAGCGCTCCTGCGCCGTCGAGAATCTGTCCGACGTGCGCGTACTTGTCGACAGCTCGGCAGTTGAAGTCTTCGCGAACGGCGGCCGCATCGTCTTCGCCACGCGCTGGTTCCCCTGCGCCGACACCTGCATCGTCCGCCTAGTCGGGTCGACGCCCTCCGCGCGCGCTTGGCGCATGGGCGACGGCATGCGCGGCACATACGCATAGCGAATGCTCAAACGCTTCCTTGCGCCTCTCACGCGCCCCACGGCGCCGTGAGGGGCGCTCTTGTATCGCGCCTGCGTGAACAGACGGATGCTGGCATCAGATGGCCGCATCGCTCCACTTTTCTTTTGCCACACTGTATCTAGAGACAAAGACCGTGCGGAGTTATGCATGCGTTCGAACACACCCGTTTACCTGCGGCGTTACAGAACGGTAGCCCGATGAGACGCCATTTCGGGATAGCGACTCGGTGTCATGGCCTCAATCCCATCTCAATCATTTCTTGAATCGGACACCGGCACCCCGGTGCGGTGATGAGCTGTATGATGGGTCGGAAGGCGAACGGGGCGTTACCGCCATGCGCATAGCGATTGTCGATACCTCACAGGCGGAATGTGCCAACCTGCGCCACATCTGCACGCGCTGGAGAGCCAACCAGAGCACGCAGCCGTCCGTCGAGACATCCTCCACTGCCGAGGCCTTTCTCAACGCTTGGCATGCCCGCCAGTTCGATCTGGTGATTCTCGATACCGAGCTGGGCGGAGACCGTCTGGGCATCAAACGTGCGAAGACCATACGGGAGCACAGCGACGACTCAGCAATCGTCCTCACCTCCCTCACGCCGCAGCGCGCGCTCGAGGGCTACGAGATCAGCGCGGCGGGGTATCTTCTCAAACTGGTCTCCCGAACCCGACTGATCGACACGCTCGATCGCGTGGCACCCACGTGCCTGTTCGCAGCAAGTAGCGAACCCATCCGCCTGTCCGCCCAGGGCCTTGAACTACTGCTGGAGCCGCATGGCATCGCGCTTGTCCAGTCGCGCAACCACTATGTCGACCTGTTGTTCTCCAGCGGACACGAGATCCGCGTGCGCAAGAGCTTCTCATCTTTGCGCGAGGCCCTCGCCGACCTCGGCCCGTTTTTCCAGAGCGCCCGCGGCACGCTCGTCAACTTCACCCACGTCCGCGCTATCGACGGCAACTCGTTCATCCTGTTCAACGGGCGCTCCGCACCCATCTCCCGCGCGAACCTGTGCGAGGCGCGCCTGCGCTACGAGTCCTTCATCCTTGCGCAGGCCCAGTTTCCGCAGGATAGCCGCTGAACCGTCTCGTACGGCACGCACCCTTCGCTTCGCCTCCCGAAACGCATGGGAGGCCCGCACGTACGTGCGGGCCTCCCATGTGAGGAAGGATGGACCGAGGTACTGGCTACTCAGACACTACTTGTCGATATGGCTCATGAAGAGGGACTCGATCACGAGCGTCACGCCGCCGACCACCAGGTACGCTGCGACCAGATAGCTCAGCACGAGGCTCGAGAACAGCGGCATCAGCACGAACACAAGGCCCAAGATGATGTTGATGATGCCCGTCGCGGTGCCCACACCGGTGTGCTGCAGGCCGAAGTAGTGCATGCGGTGCGCATAGGTGATGCGCTCGATGCCCGTCACGATGAACAGGAACCCGAGCAGAAACACCAGCGTTCTCGCCGTGAGGTAGGCAGGCAGCGCAAACAGCATGATGCCGAGCAGGATGTTCAAGATGCCCGTGATGATCTGCGCGGCGCTGCGGAAGAACTCAGGCGTCTGCACGTAGGACACGATCTGGAAGATACCAATAATCACCAGAGCTGCCGCTCCGAAGCCCTGCACGAAGGCATAGAAGCCATAGGGGGCAACCGCCGTCACCACACCGGCAGCGATGAGCAGAATGCCCAAAACGGCAAGCCAGATACGGGCGTGCTTGATGTGGCTGTTCCATTGATCGATGAAATCGCTACGGTAATCGAAATGAGAGTCGTACGCGTTCATAACTATCGCTCCTATCAGGTAGGCCGCGCCTCCCAGATGGCGCGGCACGTCGGTAGTCTTGTTCTACCCTGCTGAGAAGAAATTATTAATGTGTTTCAAAATTGGTGTCGTTTTTCTCGCTCACCATACTATACAATTGGCAGATATGCTGTTTTGAACGTCTTTCCCTGTACAACATCATCGCGCACGCAACGAGCCGTAGGGCACGTATAGTACTGCCGTCCCCATCGGCGCCCGAGGTGCAGGCAATCGCAAACGGGGGCGTGAAACCCTGCGCCAGGGGCCTGCCAACCGTGCTGATCGGAGCCTCCTGCAAGATAGCTGATCGCTTGTTTTCGCGCCAGCAGGCGAACGCCGCGCAGTGACGGGCGCAAAACGGTTTTGCCAGCGCTTCCCTAGCTTTCGCCCAGCGCCATGCGCCGTTCGTCCACCACGGACACCGACAGGCCCACCAGACCCACGTCGCTGTCCTTCAGCTTGCGCGCAAGCGAACCCAACGTCGGCTCCTTCCCCCTGCCCGCGATCTGGAGATAGAGCTCGCCCTCGTCAAGCGTCAGGTTCACCACCCGGTAATCGGTCCCCTCGAGCCACGCCACGGCCGCATCCTGGGCCGCACGCTCCTGCATCGAGGCACGCACCACACCCATGCTCTCGTTGAACAGCAGGGCGACGAGCACCACCGCGCCGATGCCCACAAGCGTGTACCAGAGCTTGCGCGCCTTATCGCTCACCACGGAATAGCGCTTGGCACCGAGCCCCATGAGCAGGTACACCGCGCCGCCCATCACCTGGATGGCCACGTAGTTCGCCAAAAACAGCACGAGGGCACCGAGCGCCTGCTCGAACGCCCGCTCGTACAGGGCGGCGCCCACCACGCACAGCGGCGGTACGATGGAGGCGGCGATCGCCACGCCGGGAACCGCGTCGGGAATATCGCTGCGCATGGAGGCGAGCGCCGCCATGAAACCCGAAGCGAGCGCGATGATCAGGTCGACCAGGCGCGGCGAGACGCGTGCAAGCACCTGGGAATTCGTCTCCATGTTGGCAGCCACGGGGATAATTGCCGTCACGAGGGCGGACACGCCCACCACGAGCACCATGCCGAGCACCGTGATGACAAGGGTGCGGAACGCCTCGCGCGGACGCCCGAGCGCCGTCGCGAGCGCGGTGCCGAGCATGGGCGACATCAGCGGCGCGATGAGCATGGCGCCGATGATCGTCGTCGCGGAATCGGCCGCCACGCCCGCTGTCGCCACAACTGTCGCCGCAAGCAGACGCAGCGCGAACGACGAGTACTGCCGAAGCGGCCTATCGACCAGCATGAGCGTCGAGCGCTCGGCATCGACAAGCACCGCCTCATCGAGCGGGCCGCCCAACAGCACCTCAGATACCCTGTTCATAGATCCGCCTCCACTCGCCATCCGCTCGATGCCGACAGCCGCGCCCGCGGCTTCTCCGACGGTGCCGGCGGCAACCCGGCACCGCGCCCGATCGCTTCACCTCGATAGTAACCAAACATCGTTGCGTGCACTTGAACAGCCGCCGCGCATCCCGTGACATCCGGGCTACGGTATGAAAAAAGGACCCCGAAGCCCTGCGGCTTCGGGGTCCTCGGCACACGACGGGTGTCGTGTCAGAATCGCTGCATTACGCCTCGTTGTAGAGGGCGTTCAGCTTCAGCAGGTGCTGATAGCGGTCCATGGCGGCCTGCTCGTTCTCGGCGAAGAGCTCCTCGGCGCGCTCCGGGAAGGAGCGGGTCAGGGAAGCGTAGCGGGCCTCGTTCATCAGGAACTCCTGATAACCGCCCTTCGGCTCCTTGGAGTCGAGCGTGAACTTCTTGTCCGCAGCGGGGTTGAAGCGGAAGAGGTTCCAGTAACCGCAATCGACGGCCTTCTTCATCTCCATCTGGCAGTTCTGCATACCGCCCTTCTTGATGGAGTGCATCTCGCAGGGGCTGTAGCCGATGACGATCGACGGACCGTCGTAGGCCTCGGCCTCCTGGATGGCCTTGAGGGTCTGAGCGGGGTTCGCGCCCATGGCGACCTGCGCCACGTAGACGTAGCCGTAGCTCATAGCGATCTCGGCGAGGCTCTTCTTCTTGATGGCCTTGCCGGCAGCGGCGAACTGAGCGACCTGGCCCAGGTTCGAGGCCTTGGAGGCCTGACCACCGGTGTTGGAGTAGACCTCGGTGTCGAAGACGAAGACGTTGATGTTGTGGCCGGAAGCCAGGACGTGGTCCAGGCCGCCGAAGCCGATGTCATACGCCCAGCCGTCGCCGCCGAAGATCCAGAAGGACTTCTTGGTGAGGTACGCCTTGTCGGCCAGGATGCTGGAAGCAACCGGGCAGCCGTCCGCGGCAGCCTGCTCGAGCGCCGGGATCAGCGCAGCGGCAGCGGCCTTGGAACCCTCAACGTCCTTGCGGGCGTCGAGGTAGGCATGGATGAGCTCCTTGGTGCCCTCAGGGGTCTTATCGCTCTCGAGCATCTGGTTGAGCTCGACGACGACCTTGTTCTGGACGGCCTCGTAGCCGAGCGCCAGACCGAGACCGTGCTCGGCGTTGTCCTCGAACAGGGAGTTGTTCCACGCCGGGCCGTGACCGTCCTTGTTGGTGGTGTACGGGCAGCGGGCAGCGGGGTTGCCCCAAATGGAGGAGCAGCCGGTGGCGTTGGAGATGAACATGCGGTCGCCGCAGACCTGGGTCACGAGGCGAGCGTACGCGGTCTCGGCGCAGCCGGCGCAGGAACCGGAGAACTCAAGCAGCGGCTGCTTGAACTGAGAGCCCTTGACGTTGTTGGCCTCGAGAACCGGCTTCTCGGAAACCTCGGCGACGCAGTAGTCGAAGACCTTCTGCTGCTCGAGCTCCTGCTCCTGGGGAACCATGGTGAGGGCGCCCTTGGGGCAGACCTTGGCGCAGTTGGTGCAGCCCATGCAGTCGAGCGGGCTGATGGCCATGGTGAACTTGAGACCGGTGTCCTTCGGGATCTTGATGTCGAGGGTGGCCATGTTCTCGGGCGCCTTGGCGATCTCGTCCTCGGTCAGACCGAACGGACGGATGGTGGCGTGCGGGCAGACATAGGCGCACTGGTTGCACTGGATGCACTTCTCGGAATCCCAGTGCGGGACCATGACGGCAACGCCGCGCTTCTCGAAGGCGGAAGCGCCGGTGATGAACTGGCCGTCCTCGTGGCCGACGAACGCGGACACGGGCAGGGAGTCGCCCTCCATGAGCTCGATGGGCTCCATGATGGTCTTGACCTGCTTGGCGATGGCGCTGCACTCCTCGTCGGAGAGCTTGACCTCATCGTCGGTGGCGTTGGCCCACTCGCCCGGGACCTCGATCTTCTTGAACGCGGTGGCACCGGCGTCGATGGCGCGATGGTTGGCCTCGACGATGTCCATGCCCTTCTTGGAGTAGGACTTGGTGGCGGCGTCCTTCATGTACTGGATGGCGTCCTCGGAGGGGAGCACCTTGGCCAGCGCGAAGAACGCGGACTGCAGCACGGTGTTGGTGCGCTTGCCCATGCCGACCTGAGCGGCCAGGTCGATAGCGTCGATGGTGTAGAGCTGGACATCGTTCTGGGCGATGTAGCGCTTCTCCTCAGCGGAGAGGTGCTTGGCGAGCTCGTCGGCATCCCACTGGCAGTTGATCAGCAGCGTACCGCCGGGCTTCACGCCCTGGGCGATCTTGTAGTGCTTGGTGATGTAGCTGGGGTTGTGGCACGCGACGAAGTCGGCCTTGGTGATGTAGTACGGCGAGCGGATGGGGTGGTCACCGAAGCGCACGTGGCTGATGGTGACGCCGCCCGTCTTCTTGGAGTCGTACTGGAAGTAGGACTGGATGTACTTGTCGGTGTGGTCGCCGATAATCTTGGTGGAGTTCTTGTTCGCGCCGACCGTACCGTCGCCGCCGAGACCCCAGAACTTGCACTCGATGGTGCCCTCAGCAGCGGTGTTGGGGGCGTCGGCCATCTCGGGCAGGGACAGATCGGTGACGTCGTCCACGATGCCGACGGTGAACTCGCGGCGCGGGGCGTCCTTCTTGAGCTCCTCGAAGATGGCGAAGGCGCTCGAGGGAGGAGTGTCCTTCGAGCCGAGGCCGTAGCGGCCGCCCACCACGGTGATGCCCGTCTTGCCGGCCTCGTAGAGGGCGGAGACGACATCCTGGTACAGAGGCTCGCCGATGGAGCCGGGCTCCTTGGTGCGGTCCATGACGGCGATCTTCTTGACGGTCTCGGGGATCACGTCGACGAAGTGCTTGATGGAGAACGGACGATACAGGCGGACCTTGACGAGACCGACCTTCTCACCGTGGGCGTTCAGGTAGTCGATGACCTCCTCGAGCGTGTCGCAGAAGGAGCCCATGCAGACGACGATGCGGTCGGCATCGGGAGCGCCGTAGTAGTTGAACAGGCCGTAATCGGTGCCGAGCTTGGCATTGATCTTGCCCATGTAGTCCTCGACGACCGCCGGCAGCGCGTCGTAGGCCTTGTTGCAAGCCTCGCGGTGCTGGAAGAAGACGTCGCCGTCCTCGTGGGAACCGCGCGCGGAGGGATGCTCCGGGTTGAGCGCGTGATCGCGGAAGGCCTGGACGGCGTCCATGTCGCACATCTCGGCGAGATCGTCGTAATCCCACACGGCGACCTTCTGGATCTCGTGAGAGGTGCGGAAACCGTCGAAGAAGTTCAGGAACGGAACCTTGCCCTCGATGGCGGCGAGGTGCGCCACGGGAGCGAGGTCCATGACCTCCTGGACGTTGCCCTCGGCGAGCATGGCGAAGCCGGTCTGGCGGCAAGCCATGACGTCGGAGTGATCGCCGAAGATGTTAAGAGCGTGGGAGGCGACGCAGCGGGCGGACACGTGGAAGACGCCCGGCAGGCCCTCGCCCGCGATCTTGTACATGTTCGGGATCATGAGCAGCAGGCCCTGAGACGCCGTGTAGGTCGTGGTCAGAGCACCGGCACCGAGCGAACCGTGGACGGTACCGGCGGCACCGGCCTCGGACTCCATCTCGATGACGTTGACGGGCGTACCGAAGATATTCTTCTTGCCCTGCGCGGCCCACTGGTCGACATGGTCGGCCATCGGGCTGGACGGCGTGATCGGGTAGATACCCGCAACTTCGGTGAATGCATACGATACGTATGCAGCCGCCTCGTTGCCGTCCATAGACTTGAACTTACGCGCCATATACCCCTCTCCTCTCAAGTTGGGTGTACATGTTCCGGCGGCCTCACGGCAACCGGGGATTACCTTGCATGGATACCCCCCGGCGATCAGGATGGCATCAGTGGATGAAAACCCGCATGCATGGTTTATTGTACTCCGAACAACGTTTGCAAAAAGCGGAATCTAACGCAGATTTTCCCGTCGAATTCTGTGAGCTGTACCAGCGCTTTAGCTGCGCGAGACACCTCTCGCGATGCACGCGGCGCGGCCAGAAAAAGAACAGCAGGGACACACCGCCTTTCCCCGTCGGGGCCGCGTCCCGGCACCGCACGCTTCACATCCGCATGGCTACGCCTGCTGGCGGGCGACGAGCGAGGCGAACAGGCCGCCGCGCTCCATAAGCTCCTCATAGGTGCCGTCCGCTGCGGTCGTGCTCGCGTCCCCTGCCTCCTCGGCGGCGTTGTAGCGCTCTACCAGGCTGTTGTAGGCATCGATTGCTTCCTGCTGCTCTGCCACGAACTCGTTGTAGGAGACGTCGCGGCCGATGATATCGTCCATCTCGAGCCATGCGGGCAGGTCGTCGCCAGCGTCGTAGCCGTTTTGGGAGGCCGAAGCGCCGGCATGGTCCGCCAGCTGCGCCAGACGATCCGCTTGGGTGTCCAGGTAGGTGCTCCGCACGCTGGTGTAGATGAACGCGGCGGACAGCGCGATGGCCACGAGCGCGAACAGGACGAACGCAACCATGAGTTTGCACACGAGCTTGCCGACGCGTGCGTCTTTCGCGGTCTCGCTCACGATGTGCCCCTTCCTCTCGCCAGCGTGCGCGACACCCGCGGAGCGAATGGAAGCATATTGGCACGAATGAGGACGGGCACACGACCGGAACATCGCGCGCGCACTCATTACGTAGATAAGGGAGTATCTGCGCGCAAGCGCCCGTTCAGTGGGCGGCGCCGCCCCTACAGGGCGCGGCGGGCCTCGATGGCGCGCCCCAGCGTGAGCTCGTCGGCGTACTCGAGGTCACCGCCCACGGGAAGGCCGCTCGCCAGACGGCTCACCGCCACACCGAGCGGTTTGATGATGCGCGCGAGATAGCTCGCCGTCGTCTCGCCCTCGATGTTGGGGTTCGTGGCGATGATGACCTCCTGGATGTCCTCGGCGCCCAGGCGCGCCAGCAGCTCGCGGACGTGGAGCTGCTCGGGCCCAATCTTGTCGATGGGGCTGATGACGCCGCCGAGCACGTGGTAGAGGCCGCGGTAGCTGCCCGTGCGCTCGATGGCCGTCACGTCGCGTGGCTCGGAGACCACGCAGATGCGGGTGCGGTCGCGGCTCATGTCCTCGCAGATGGCGCACTCGTCGTCCGTCGCATAGTTGAAGCAGCGGCTGCAGAAATGGACCTGCGCCTTCACCGCGAGGATGGCGTCGGCCAGCCGGCGCGCCTCCTCGGCGTCTGCCTCCAGCAGGTAGTAGGCGATGCGCTGGGCTGACTTCGGGCCGATACCCGGAAGCCTGCCCAGCTCATCGAGAAGAATCTGTAGACTGCGGTCCGCGCTCATGGTTCACCTTGCATGCGGGATGAGATTCCCGCACAGCCGTCTTAGAACGGCATGCCCGGGATGTTGAGGCCGCCGGTGATGGAGCCCATCTGCTTGTGGGCGATCTCGGTCACCTGGCGCACGCCCTCGTTCACCGCGGCGACGATCATGTCCTGCAGCATCTCCACGTCCTCGGGGTCGAGCGCCTCGGGATCGATGGTGATGGACTCGAGCTGCATGCTGCCGTTCACGACAACCTTGACCATGCCGCCGCCGGCGCTGGCCTCGACGTTCGTGGCCTCGAGGTTCTCCTGGGCCGCGGCGAGCTGCTCCTGCATCTTGCGGGCCTGCTTCATCATCTGCTGCATGTTGATATTGGCCATGGGGCCTCCTCGATGTCGTCGGCCGCGCAAGCGCGGCATCTCGATTTTTCCGTCCGCTATCGTACCATGCGCGCACGCGGGCGCACGGGGTCTGAAAACCTCCATGCGCCTGCGCGGGTTCACCCGGACGGTCAGGGATTGCGGGGGCTCGCCCGCCTACTCCTGAGACGCGTCCTTGAAGACGACGTTGCCGAAGATGCTGCTCAGCATCTCCTTCGCCTCCTCCTCGCTCTGGGGGACCTGGGTCTCCTCGGAGGCAGGCGTGGGCGCGCCGGCCCACGGCGCGGCGCCCAGAGGGGCAGCCGAGCGTGCGGGCGCCTTGGCGGCAGGCGTGGGCGCGGGCGCGACGGGAGCCGCAACGGGGACTGCCGGCATGTCGGCGGGCACGTCGAAGGGAGGCAGCTCCTCGTCCTCGTAGGCCGCGATGGCCGCATCGTCATAGGGGACCTGCTCGTCCTCCCAGGCGCGACGGTCCGCCTCGATATCCGGCTCGGGCACGATCGTGGGCCCGCTGACCTCGTCGACCGCGGGCGCGGTCTCAGGCGCCGGCACCTGCGCGGGCGCTGCCTGGGCGGCAGGCGTGGGAGCTGCGCCGGGACCGGCGGCGAGATTGGGCGCGGCCGTGGGCGCAGCTGCTGCGGGGACGGGCGACGTCGGCGCCGAAGCGGGCGCCGCATCAGACGCGGCCGGCACCGTCGCCGACGCCGAAGCGGGTGCGGGGGTCGCGGCGGGAACCGGAGTTACCGGCTGCGGCGCGGCGGCTTGGCGCGGCGAGGCACCGGATGCCGCCGGTGCCGTCGCCTGAACAGGCCGGGCGGGTTCGGCCGAACGCTGCGCCGGCTGCGCTGCGGGCGCGGTGGCAGCAGCCTGTTGCTGGGACGGCGCCCCGCCGTCCATCACGTAGTCCACGGCACGAGAGCCGAACACCGCGGCGACGATCGGCATGATCAGCTCGTGGGAATCGGCTCGGCCGAGCATCTTGATGGCGAAGTTCGACCCCTTGGGGAATCCGACGACCAGCCGCGACCCGTCGTCGGACTTCGCGCGCGACGACTGCAGCAGCGCGCCGCGCGACGCCTGGGCGGCCGTGACGCGCTTCACGACCTCGGCCCACCTGCGCTGCAGCTCGCCTGCATCGGCCACGGCCTCAGACGGGACGCTTGCGGCAACCGGCTCATCCTGGGGAGTGGATGCCGCGGGCGCCTTGGGCGCTGCGGGGGCGGGCGCCTCGGGCGAAGCGGGCGCCTGCTGCGTCACCGGAGCAATCGGGGTTGCCGAAACCGCCGGGGCGGCAGCGCCCTTCTGCTCGGCAGGAGCCGGGGCGGTATCCGTCCGCTCAGCGGAAGCGAGCGGCGCTGCGGGAGCGGGCCGCTTCTCGGTGCCTGCCGCCGGCGCAGGCGCGTCGGCGGGACGCGGCGTACTCGACGATGCGGCCGGCTGCTGACGCGGCGCCGTCTTCGGCTGAGACCACGGAGGCGCAGCGGCACCCGCCGGGGCCGCGGGAGCAGCTGCCCTCTGCGTGCCCGCGGGCTCGCCCTGACTCGTTGCGCGCGGGGCCGGCGTCTTCGCGCCGGTCAGCGCCGCGATGCTCGCGGCATCGAGCGGGGCACTCGGGACGCCGGCCGCGAGCTGGGCCTCGATGCGGTCGAGCCGCTCGGATAGGGCCTCGAGCGACAGGTCGCTTTCCGGGCGCGCCAGGCGCGTGCAGGCGATCTCGAGCACGAGGCGCGCGTCGGAAGCGCCGCGCATCTCGATGGCGGCGTCGTCCAGCACCGTGAGCACCCGTGCCAAGCGGTCCGCTCCCTCGAAGCGGGAAGCCTCCTCCACGAGCGCCGCGACCTCATCGGGCGTTCCGTCGAACAGCTCGGCGCGGTCGCCCGCCACGCAGGCGGTGTACACGTCGCGCACGTGCGCCACGAGGTCGCGCGTGAACTCGAGCAGGTCGTTGCCCTCGTCCGCCTGCGCGCGGACCATCGCGAACAGCCCGGCCACATCGCGCGCGGCGATGGCCGTCGCAAACTGCGCCAGCACCGTGCCCGCCACCTCGCCGAGCAGCGCCCGGGCATCGTCCACCCGAACGGCGCCGTCGCCGAACACCGACAGCTGCTCGAGCGTCGAGAGGGCGTCGCGCATGCCGCCGCGCGCGTGGCGCGCCACGATCTCGAGCGCCTCGTCGTCCGCGTCAAATCCCTCCTGCTCGCAGATGTAGCGCAAGCGTCCCACAATGTCCTCGTTGGAGATGCGGTGGAAGTCGAAGCGCTGGCAGCGCGAGAGGATCGTCTCGAGGATCTTCTGCGGGTCGGTCGTGCACAGGATGAAGACCACGTGGCTCGGCGGCTCCTCGAGCGTCTTCAGCAACGCGTTGAACGCCGCCGCCGTGAGCATGTGGACCTCGTCGATGATGTAGACCTTGTACGCGCCGCGCACCGGGGCGAAGTTCACCGAGCTGATGATCTCCTCGCGCACGCTGTCGACGCCCGTGCGCGACGCGGCGTCGAGCTCGTAGACGTCCGGGTGCGTACCGGCGGCGATGGCCTCGCACTCCGGACATGTGCCATCGGGCATGCAGCCGCTCGCCCCCTGCGCACGGGCCGCATCGGCGTGCTCGCACAGAAGGGCCTTGGCGAGGATGCGCGCCATGGTCGTCTTGCCCGTACCGCGCGGGCCGCAGAACAGATAGGCGTGCGAAAGGCGCCCCTCCGCCACCGCATGCTCGAGCGTCGACACGATATGCTGCTGGCCCACGACACTCTCGAAGGTGAGCGGGCGATATTTCCGGTACAGCGACTCCATGGAGCTTCGTTCCCTTCACGCGAATCGGTTGCACCCCATGATACCCGCTCGGGCGCCGCCCGGCGCCCGAGCGGGCAGCTCCTACAGGCCGTGCTCGCGCAGGCGCCGCTCGATATCTTTCAAGGTGATCCGCGCGGCGAACAGATGCCGGTACGTGGCGGATTTCACCTTGCCCGCCGCCTTGAGCTCATCCATCTTCGCCTCGATCTCGGCATGCTCGCGCCGCACGTCCTCCGCAAAGGCGTCATATGCGCAAAGGCGCTCGGAATCGTCCACGGCAACCTCCTTCATCGCTTCAAAACCGCTGCATATGATACGCGCCGCGCCTCCCGCAAGGCGCCCGTGCCCGCAGGACCCGCGCCGCCTGAACCTAAAGGAGACGAGATGGCACCTGGATACCCGTCCCCAATGAGGACACGTGGTACCATAGGCGAATACGGCAATCCACTCATACCATTAACGCACCAAGGAAGCCATGCCCAACACCTCGCCTTCGCAACAGCGCACGCGCGTACTCGATTTTTTCGAGCGCCGCCCCGTCCCCGAGCGGGTTCCCGCCCCGGACGCGACGGCGTCTGCCCTGCTGCGGCGCTATAGGCCGCTCGAGACCCGGGCGGCAGGAGGCTTCGGCAGCGTCGAGATCTGCCTCGACTCCCGCCTGCAACGGCGCGTGGCCATCAAGCGCATCCCGCTCACCTCGCCCGACGTGCGCACGACGGCGGAAACCGTCGCGGACGCCCTCGCCGAGGCCCGCACGGCGAGCATGCTCCAGCACCCCAACATCGTCTCGGTCATCGACTTCACCTACGACGCCGCCTACGCGTACCTTGTGATGGAGTACGTCGACGGCATGAGCCTCGAGGAGTTCCTCGCCGAGGTCGACGGCCATTCGCTCACCTACGACGAGGCAGCCTGCATCGCCGACGCGCTCGTGCAGGCGCTCACCTTCGCCCACGAAAACGGCGTGCTGCACCTCGACATCAAGCCCGCCAACGTGCTCATCGACCGCAACGGCCACGTGAAGCTGACCGATTTCGGCATGGCGACGCTCACGAGCGCCGCCGGCTTCGGCGGGGCGCGCGGCGGCACCATCGGCTACATGCCCCCCGAGCAGCTCCGCGGCGACGAGGTCGACGAGCGCACCGACATCTTCGCGCTCGCCGCCGTCATCTACGAGGCGCTCTGCGGTACCGCGCCGTTTCGCGCGGCGACGCCGGCGGACTCCGAGAGCCGCATCGAGCAGGGCGTGCTCTATCCGTCCGACCTGCTGCCCGATATCCCCGAGAACACCGAGGAGGCGCTGCTCTGCGCCCTCTCCCCCAGCCCGCGCGACCGCATGACCAGCGTCGCCGCCTTCGGCGACCTTTTGCTCGCGGGCCTCGGCCACGCGCGCGAGGGCCGAAAGAGCCTTGCGACCATGATCGCGCGCCTCACCTCCGACGAGGCCGATGAGGATGCCGAGGCCCCCGGGCGCGCCGAGCGCACCTGGGAGCTCGACCCGACGGAGGGCTATCTTGGCAGCCAAACCCCGCACGCCCGCCGTATCCTCACCGGGCTTGGCGCAGGACTCTCCGTCGCCTTCGTGAGCTGGGCGCTGCTCGCCCTCGTCGGCCCCGACACCGCCGTGGCGCGCGGAGCCGCCGGCGCGGCGATCGGTGCGGCCGCCGGCGCGGCGCCCCAGATGGGCTCCGCCCTTGTCATCACGGGACTGATCGTGACCGCGCTCGCGGGCACCCCGCTGCTCGCCGCCCTGCCCGTCGTCGTGCTCGCGCTCGCCCTCGGCGGCGCGTGGTGGCTCGTCTGGGGCCGCCTCGACGCGGGCGCCTCGGCGGCGCTCGTCATCGCCTCCGCGCTCTTCGCGGGTGCGGGGGACCCCGTGCTCGCCATGCCCTTCGCCGTCACCGCCGCCGCCCTGCTCGCTCAGGGGCCCGCGGCTGCAAGCGCCGTGGCCCTCGGCGGGGCCCTGGGCAGCCTCGTGGCCGTACTCGGGCAGACAGAGGGCGCGCTCGGCATCGCAGAGGCCGCCCAAGCCGTCGTGAACCTGCCCTCGCTCGCCTCGCTCGCGCTCGGGGCCGCGGCCGCCATGGGGGCCTCGGCTGTACTCGCGCGCGCCTGGCAGCGCTACCAAGACGCTGCGAAAACAGGGGGCTACGTGCTCGCCTCGCTCGTGCCCGCAGCTGCGGCACTCGTCGGATTCGCTCTTGCATACCCTATGGAAATTCCCAGCTTATCGCCCATGCGCGCCGCAACGGTAGCGGCATGCGGGATTGCATCCTCTATAATCGTTTGGATTTACCTGTACCTATTCGGCTATCGAAAAAGTTCGACCGGAGTGTGATTGTTCGTGAACTTCCTGAGCACCTTCGAGGACCACGTGGCGGGTATCTTCGGCGCTGCCCGCTCCCCGTTCTCCTTTAAGAAGCTTGCCCGCCAGGCGGCGCACGAGATGGAGGACCAGACGCTGGTGGTCAACGGCGTCAACACGGCTCCCGCCCTCTACACCATCCTCATCGCCAACGAGGACGATCCCCTCATGGCTCCCTATTATCCGCAGCTCACGCGCGAGGTCAGCGAGTTCGTGAAGGCCAGTGCCGAGAAGAAGCACTACACCTTCGTGGGCGAGCCGCTCGTGCGCTTCATGATCGACCCCTCGCTCAAGGCGGGGCGCTTCTCCGTGTTCGCGGAGAACGTCGACGCCGCGACCCTCGGCCGCCTCTACGAGGAGGAGCGCGCCTATCAGAAGGGCCTCTCGGGCCAGATGAACATCGTGAACCCGCGTCCTGCTCCGGCACCCGCCCGCCAGGCGGCACCCGCCGAGCCCGACCCGTTCGCCGTCTCCGATCCGTTCGCCCCGAGCGAACCCGAGCCCATCGCCGTGCCCAAGACCGTCACGCGCGCCCAGATGGCCGCCGGCGCCGGCGCGAGCATCGCCGCCAACATGGCGAGCTCCCGCCCGCAGCAGCGCGCTGCCGCGCCGCTCGCCCAGCTCGTGGACGTCGTGACGGGAGACGTGCTGCCCATCAGCGGCTCGCGCTGCATCGTCGGCCGCGAGCGCGCCGCCGCCGACGTGGTCCTGCGCGACCCCAACGTCAGCCGCCGCCACGCCGAGCTGCTCTACACCGGTTCCGACTGGTCCATCGAGGACCTCAACTCCACCAACGGCACCCTCGTCAACAACCGCCGCATCACGCGCTGCCCGCTGCGCAACGGCGACCTGTTGACCTTCGGTCTCAGCACCTTCGAGTTCAGGGGATGATCCTCATATGATCGACCTCATTTTGTTTGCAGGCCGCATCGTACTGGTTGTCCTGCTGTACATCTTCCTGTTCGCGGTCATGAAGACCGGCGTGGGCCTCGTGCGCGGTCAGCGCCGCGACTCCGCCATCTGGACCATCGACGTCGACAAGGGCCCCCGCGGCATCCGCGGCATCCATGTCGACATGCTCGGCCCGGTCATCGTCGGCCGCTCCCCCAGTTCCGATATCTGCATCAACGAGCCCTTCGTGTCGGCCTCCCATGCGCGCTTCTCGCTGCAGGGTCCCGCGCTCGTGATCGAGGACTTGAACTCGCTCAACGGCACGCTCGTGAACGGGCGTCCGCTTGCTGAGCCCGCCACGCTACGCGAGGGCGATGAGGTGCAGATCGGCGACGTGGTCATGAAAGTGAATCGCCGATGACCGACGAGAAGAGCACCTTCTCATATGCTGCCGGCGACGTGCCGGAGCCCGAGGGCGCCATCGGTGCCCATCGGCCCGCCCCTGAGGATGAGCCGATGGGCAAGCACGCCGCCGCAGGCGATCCGGCGCCTGCGCGCCCCGCGTGGGTGGATGCCGCGGCGTCCGATCCGTCTGAGGATGAGACGGCGCTCCCCGATGCGCGCACCGAGGCCCAGCACTTCGCCGAGATCGCGCCCGAGCTCGCCGCCGACGCCGGACTCGCCGGTACGGCAATCGAGTACGTCGCTGCCTTAGACGAGGCCGCGAGTTCTCCGACGGCACCCCAACCCGACTTCCTGGGCGACCAGGATACCGGCGAGCTGCCGCCGCTCGACGCCCTCGAGGCGGCCGTCGCCGCCGCCGAGCTCCATGCGCCCGACGACACCGCCGAGATCGATGTCGCCCATCTTGAATCCAAGCTCTCCGACCCCGGCACGACCCAGAGCTTCCAGCCGCTCACCGAAGAGCGCGTCGTGACCGATTCGACCTACGACGCCGGCACGACCACCTCGCTCATGTGGGGCGCGCGCTCCGACGTGGGCTGCGTGCGCTCGCACAACGAGGACTCCTACCTCGTGGCATCGCCTCTGTTCGCCGTCTGCGACGGCATGGGTGGACACGCCGCCGGCGAGGTCGCGAGCTCTATCGCCGTCGAGACGATCGGCAAGCTCTCGCCCGGCACCGCCGACGCCGCGAAGCTCGCGGCAGCCGTCGAGGCCGCCAACTCCGCCATCATCGAGGCGGCTGCACAGGGCATCGGTCGGCCCGGCATGGGCTGCACCGCCACGGTCGCCTACATCGAGGGCAACACCATCGCCATCGCGCATGTGGGCGACTCTCGCGCCTACCTCGTGCACGACGGCGTGCTCACCCGCATCACGCGCGACCACTCCTATGTGGAGGAGCTCGTGGATGCCGGCGAGATCACCGCCGACGAGGCGCGCGTGCACCCCAACCGCTCGGTCATCACCCGCGCGCTCGGGTCGGACCCCACCATGTACGCAGACCATTTCCAGCTGAACATCGAGGAGGGCGACCGTCTCATCCTGTGCTCGGACGGCCTGTCCAGCATGATTCCCGACAACGAGATCGAGAGCATCGCGGCCAAGTCGTCCACTGCCCAGATGTGCACCGACAACCTCGTCGACGCCGCGCTCGCGGCGGGCGGCGCGGACAACGTGTCGGTCGTGGTCGTCGACGTCGTGGACGACGGGCGCCTGAAGAAGGTCATCCGCACCCACCGGCGCAACGTCTTCATCGCGATCGGGCTGCTCGTGGCGGCCGTCCTCATCACCATCGCCTTCCTGTTCTACTCGATCTCCAACTCCATCTTCCTCGGGGTGAACGGCGATACCGTGGGTCTCTTCCGGGGCCTTCCCGGTGAGGTCGCGGGCATCCACCTCAACCGGCTCGAGGAGAAGACCTCCATCAAGCTTACCGACCTGCCCGAAGACACCCAGAACCGCCTGCGGGAGGGCATCTCGCAGGAGAGCCTCGAGCAGGCCTGGGACACGCTGTCCGACTATCGCCAGCAGATCAACGATGCCCAGACCAAGCAGGCCGAGGACGGCGAGACCATCCGCGAGAGCGCCAAGGCCGAACAGCAGGCGCAGGAAGCGGAAGCGGCGCGGGGCGGCGCGGGCGACACCCCGCAGGCAGCCGAGGCCAATCCCGCCGATGCCGCATCCGCCCCGCAAGATACGCAAACCCAACCCCAGGAAGGAGGCGCCTGATGGGCAGCCGTCGCAACACCGAGCTCTTCTTGCTCATCGCGTCCGCGTTCCCGGTCATTCTTCTGTACGCGCTCTATGTCACGACGACCGGCGCCACGCTCAGCTTCGAGACCCTCGCCGTGCCCCTCGGCCTGTTCGCCGCCTTCGCCGCGGCGCACATCGCCGAGCGCATCCTCGCACCCGGCGCCGACCCGGCCATCCTGCCCATCGTGTTCGTGCTGTCGGGCATCGGCATCACGTTCGTGACCAGGCTGAAGCCAGAACTCGCCATGAACCAGCTCATGATCTTGTTCGCGTCGATCGCACTCATGGTCGTGACGCTTGCGCTCGTGCGAAACCTGGACATGGTCAGGCGCTACAAGTACACCTTCGGCATCATCGGCATCGTGCTGCTGTTGCTGCCCATGTTCGTGGGCACCACGATCTACGGCTCCAAGCTGTGGATCAAGATTCCCGGCATCGGCACCATCCAGCCCGGTGAGTTCGCCAAGATCTTCATCGTCTTGTTCCTCGCGGGCTACCTGTCCGAGAACCGAGAGCTGCTCTCCATCTCGAACCACAAGTTTTTGGGCCTCAAGATCCCGCGCTTCCGCCTGCTTCTGCCCCTGCTCGTGGTCTGGGGCGTCTGCATGGCCATCGTCGCCTTCGAGCGCGACCTCGGCAGCGCCCTTCTGTTCTACACCGTCTTCCTCATGATGCTCTACGTAGCCACCGGCCGCGTGTCCTACGTCGTCATCGGCATCCTTCTGCTGCTCATCGGCGGCTTCGGCATGTACCAAATCATGGACCACGTGCAGGTGCGCTTCAACATCTGGCTCAATCCGTTCGCAGACCCGCAAGGCGACGGCTACCAGCTCGTCCAGTCGCTCTACTCGCTCGCCGACGGCGGGCTTGTGGGCGTGGGCATCGGACGCGGTCTGTCCTCGTCCATCCCGGTCGTGGAGTCAGACTTCATCTTCTCCGCCATCGGCGAGGAGATGGGCCTGCTCGGCGGTGCCGCTGTACTGCTGCTGTTCATGCTGTTCGCCGTGCGCGGCCTCACCGTGGCGGCGCGCGCGAAAAGCGACCTCGCGGCCTTTATCGCCAGCGGCCTCACCGCATCCATCTCGTTCCAGGCATTTCTGATCGTGGGCGGCGTCACCCGCCTCATCCCGCTGACGGGCGTCACCCTGCCGTTCATGAGCCAAGGCGGCTCATCGCTGCTCGCGAGCTTCATCATCGTCGCGCTACTCATGCGCGCCGGCGACGAGGCAACCGGGCGAAACGTCGAGCTCGCGGGCACCGGCACGGGTCAGGCCGAGGCGCCTACGCCCTCGCTTACCGCCGCGGGCGTGAGCAAGGCGGGCACCCGCATCTTCGGCGCCGTCAGCGGATCCGCTGTGGGCGGCCATGCGCGCCCCGGCTCGCGCGTACGCCGCCGGGCGCTCGACACGCCCGAGAGCGGCGTGCTCGGCCGCGTGGCCCTCGCCAAGCGCCTGACGCGCGAGGTCGTCCTGTTCACGGGCCTGTTCGCCCTGCTCATCGGCAACCTCACCTACATCCAGGTCGTCATGGCGAAAACCTACCAGGAGATGCCGAACAACAACCACACCATCGCCAAGGCCGCCTACATCAAGCGCGGCTCCATCATCACCTCCGACGGCGTGACCCTTGCCGAGTCGCTGCAGCAGGAGGACGGCACGTACGTGCGCTCCTACCCCAATGGCAACATGGCAGCGCATACGGTCGGCTACTTCTCCAACCAGTACGGCGCCTCGGGCATCGAGGCCTCGCAAAACGAGACCCTCACCGGCTCGCAGGACTATTCCAGCTGGCAGAACGCCATCAATTCGCTCGCCGGCATCAGCCAGCCCGGCAACTCCGTCCAGCTCACCATCGACTCGCGCATCCAAGCGGCCGCCGAGCTGGCGCTGTCGGGCAAGCGCGGCGCCATCGTCGTGCTCGACCCGCGCACCGGCGCGGTCCTCGCCAAGGCGAGCGCGCCGAGCTACGACAACTCGGACGTCTCCGCCCTCATGGGCGGCACCGACGACGGCGACCAGTCGCTGTTCGACCGCGCGACCCAGGCGCTCTACACGCCCGGTTCCACGTTCAAGGTGATCACGCTCGCCGCTGCGCTCGATTCGGGCACCGCCACGCTCCAGACTACCTACGACAGCCCCTCCGAAATGGAGATCGGCGGCGCCGAGGTCGTGAACAACAAGGGCATGGACCTCGGCACCCTCACCCTGGAGATGGCGTTCGCCTACTCCTCCAACGTCGCGTTCGGCCAGGTTGCCACCCAGGTCGGCGCTGACAGCCTCGTGAACTACGCGCGCTCCTTCGGCTACGGCCAGTCGCTCGGACAGGACTTCTCCACCGAGGCGTCCATCATGCCCGACCCTTCGCAGATGACCGAATGGGAGCTCGCCTGGGCGGGCGCCGGCCAGCCGGTCGGCCAGGGCCACACGCCCGGCCCGCAGACCACCGTCATGGAGAACGCCGTCATGGTGGCGGCCATCGCCAACAACGGCCTCGTCATGAACCCCTACATCGTGGCGCAGACGCTCTCGCCCACCGGCACCGTCGTGCGCACCACGCAGCCGCGTTCGCTCGGCCAGGCCATCAGCGCCGCCGCCGCACTCGACGTCAAAGAGGCCATGCTCGAGGTCGTCGACGAGGGCAGCGGTTCGGCCGCGTCGATCGCCGGCGTGCAGGTCGCCGGCAAGACCGGCACCGCCGAGGCCACCAACGACCAGGTAAACACCGCCTTCGTGGGCTTCGCGCCCTACGATACGCCCACCGTGGCGATCTCGGTCATGATCGAGAACTACGAGGAGGGCGTCGACGAGCCCGCCGCCGCAATTGCCGGCAAGGTACTCGCAGCCGCCCTCGCCGCGCAGGGCGCATAAGGGCCCGGCGCGCATGCGAAACGACAACCCTGTACGTGAGCTTGTACTTGTGTGAGGAGTAAGAGATGGCAGAGCAGAAGACATTGCTGGGAGGACGATACCTCCTCAAGGATAAAGTGGGAGCCGGTGGCATGGCCTCGGTCTACCGTGCGACCGACCAGGTGCTCGACCGCACGGTGGCCGTCAAGATCATGCTGCCCCAGTACGCAAGCGATGCGACGTTCGCCGCGCGTTTCAAACAGGAGGCGCAGGCAGCCGCGGCCCTCTCCAGCCCCTACATCGTGGGCGTCTACGACTGGGGCAAGGACGGCGACACCTATTACATCGTGATGGAATACCTGCGCGGCACCGACCTCAAGAGCGGCATCCGCAGCCACGGCGCCCTCGACCCCAAGAAGGTCGCCCAGATCGGCAGCCAGATCTGCGGTGCGCTGTCCGTCGCCCATAAGCACGAGATCATCCACCGCGACATCAAGCCGCAAAACATCATGGTGCTGCCCGACGGCAATATCAAGGTGATGGACTTCGGCATCGCACGCGCGAAGAACAGCCACCTCACGCAGGACAACAACGTGCTGGGCACCGCCCACTACGTCAGCCCCGAGCAGACCCGCGGCCAGGAGCTCGGCCCTACCTCGGATATCTACTCGCTGGGCGTCGTGATGTACGAGTGCGCCACGGGCAAGGTCCCCTTCGACGGCGACGACGCCATCTCCGTCGCCCTGAAGCAGGTCAACGAGCTGCCCGTCCCGCCCTCGCAGATCAACCCCAACGTGGACGGCGACCTCGAGCGCATCATCCTGCGCTGCATGGAAAAGGACCCCGCGAACCGCTTCCAGACTGCCGACGAGCTCCGCCGCGTGCTCAACAACTACATGGCGGGCCATACGGTCGACGTGCCCGAGCCCACCCGCATCATCGGCGCGGCAGCCGCCGGCAACACGACCACCCGCGTCATGAGCGACCAGACGCAGGCCATGGCGCGCCCCGTGGGCGGCGCCGCCGCCGTCAACGCCGCCGGGCGCACGACGACCGGCCAGTTCGACACCGGCATGTACGAGACGAAGAAGAACGACGGCATGAGCAAGGGCAGGATCGCTGCCATCGCGCTGGTGGTCGTCGCGGTCGTCGCCGCGGCCATTTTCGCCGTAAGTGGCCTGCTTGCCCCCGCGGAGCTCACAACCGTGCCGAACCTCCTGTCGCTCACGCGCGAGGACGCCATCAACACGATTAGCGAGTACGGCTTTAAGGTCGGCTCGGTCGATGACGGCTACAGCGACCAATACCCCGCCGGCCAGGTCTGCGAGCAGCACCCCGGCAGCGAGGATCCCCAACCCGCCGGCTCCGAGATCGACATCGTCATCTCCAAGGGTCCCGAACCCGTCGACACCACCGAGGTCCCCGATCTGTCGCAGGCCAACGGCCGCGACGAGGCGGAGAAGATGATCCTCGCCGCCAAGCTCAAGGTCGGCGATGTGACCGAGAAGGCCGCCAGCGGTGACGAGGAAGAGGGCACGATCACCGATCAGAGCCCCACGGCCGGCCAGACCGTCGATGTCGACACTACCGTCAACTTCACCGTCATCGTCGCCCCCGACACCACCTCGGTGCCCGACCTCACCGGCATGAGCCGCTCCGAGGCCTCCGACGCCCTCGATAAGGCCGGATTCGGCATGACGGTCGACGAGGAGTACAGCGACAACGTGCCCGAGGGCACCGTCATCAGCTGGGATCCCTCCGGCAAGCAGGAGCCCGGCACAACGATCACCGTCGTGATCTCGCAGGGCCCCGACCCCTCGACCGAAAAGGTCGACGTCGATGCGCTCGGCCTCGTCGGCATGTACGCCGAGGACGCCCAGGACGCCATCTCCCATGCGGGCCTCTACTATAACCCCGTGAGCGAGTCGAGTGACTCCGTCCCGGTTGGCCAGGTTATTCGCTACAGCCCGAAGGGCGAGGTCGATCCGGGCACGACCGTCTGGATCTACATCTCCACCGGCCCGTCGAGCTCCGGTTCGGGTTCGGGATCGGGTTCGAACTCAGAATCCGGTTCCGGGTCTGATTCGGATTCGAGCGGCGGTGGAACCTCGGACGGTTCGGGCGGCTCGTCATCTGAGGCGGAGTAGGCCTGCAACACAAGCCAACAGCTATGAGCGAGGGGGCATCGGTTTGACCGGTGCCCCCTCGTTTTTCGTATCACGATCGCACGTCCTACCGCCGCCCGCGCGCTCTGAGCTCGCGGGCGCCTCTCGCGCAGATCCCGGCCGCGAACGGGCTCGATTAGCGATGGCCTAGAACTGCCCGACGCGCAGAACCTCCGGTTCGAGCTCGACGCCGAACTGCCGCTTCACCTCATCCTGCACGTGCTCGATGAGCGCGTTGACGTCGGCTGCCGTGGCGTTGCCGGTATTCACCACGAAGCCGCAGTGCTTCTCGGAGACCTGCGCGCCGCCGATGCGGTACCCGCGCAGACCCGCATCCATGATGAGCTTGCCGGCGAAGTGCCCCTGGGGGCGCTTGAACGTGGACCCGGCGCTCGGCATCTCGAGCGGCTGCTTCTCCTCGCGACGGTTCCGGTAGTCATCCATCGCGGCGCGGATCATCCGGCTGTTGCCGGGCGCGAGCGCGAAGGTTGCCGAAAGGACGATGAGGCCCTCGTCGTGCACGCGGCTCTTTCGGTACCCCATGTGCAGGTCCTCAACCGAAAACGTGCGCACGAAGCCGCGGCCACGGCTCCCATCAGGTGCCAGATCTCCCGGCACGTACGCCTCGACGGACTCGAGCACGTCCGCGCACGCCGCATCGTAGGCGCCGGCGTTCATGTGGCAGGCGCCGCCCACGGTAGCGGGGATGCCCCAGAGCGGCTCCATGCCGGTCAGCTCCGCGTCGGCGGCGGCAAGCGCGACATCGCGCAGCAACGCACCCGCCTCGGCGCGCACCCGCGTGCCCTCGACGCCTACCGCGCTCAGGTTCTCGCGCAAAAGCACGACCACGCCGCGGATACCGCGATCGCCCACGAGCAGGTCGGACCCGTTGCCCACCACGGTCACGGGAACCCCCGCCCGCGCGCAGGTGTCGAGCACCGCGGCCGCGTCAGTCGTGCTCGTCGGTGTCACGACGACGTCGGCGGGGCCACCGATCTTGAAGGTCGTGTGTGCGCTCATGGGCTCGAACAGGGCGACGTTGTCCTCCCCCGCGTCCGCACCGAGCGCGCAGAGCACCTCGTCGCTGATACCATCGTATTCATGCATGGCAGAACCGCCTTGTCTTGGATCCGGTCAACATACTGGGTTGACTATACCCCATGCGCCCCGCGCTCACGCGCAAGCGTGCGCGTTGACAACAAACCCGGTCACGCTATAGTGGCAACCGATTCTCTCGGCGTCCAAGCTGGCGCGGGCGCCCCCGTTCGGATCGCAAGGAACACGCTGCCGTGACACCACCCGCACCCCTCATCAGCCTCGATGGCGTAAGCTTCTCCTATGCTCAGGCGACAGAGACCGCACTGAGCGAGGTCTCGCTTGCCGTCTATCCCGGCGAGCACGTGTGCATCGTGGGCGGCAACGGTTCGGGTAAATCAACCTTGGTACAGCTCCTGAGCGTCTTGTTGAAGCCGACTGCGGGACGGGCGCTCATCGGCGGGATCGACCCGGTGCGTGAGCCCGCGCGCACGCTTGAGGCCCGGCGCATGGTCGCCGCCGTGTTCCAGGACCCCGACGACCAGCTGGTCACGAGCGTCGTGGCCGACGATGTAGCGTTCGGACCGGAGAACCTCGGGCTTCCCCGCGGCGAGATCACCGCACGCGTACGAAACGCGCTCGAGCAACTCGGCATCGCGCACCTTGCCGGAAGAGACCCGGCGACGCTTTCCGGCGGTCAGCGCCAATGCGTGGCCATCGCCGGCGCGCTCGCGATGCAACCGCAGGTCCTGATACTTGACGAGCCGTGCGCCATGCTCGATCGGGCCGGAAGCGACCTGGTGATGCGCGCCATAGAGCACCTGAACGCCCACGGCATCGCCGTCGTCCACGTCACCCATACGATCGTCCACGCCCTGCGCGCCGACCGCGTCATCGCCCTGCACGCCGGCCGCATCGCCTGGGAGGGCATGCCCGATGCGCTTGCGGGGGATGCGGACACGCTGCGCGAGCTCGGCATCGAGCTGCCGTTCGCGCTCGACCTTTCCTGTCGCCTGCGCGAGCGCGGCCTTGCCGTGCCCCCCTGCAGCAGCGACGATACCCTGGCTGACGCGCTCGCGCGCATGCTGAGCGACGGCACCTCACAGCAGGCGACGGCCGTTACCGAGCGCGAAGCCCACAGCGAGCACAGCGCCCCTTCCCTCGTCTTCGACCATGTCTCGTTTCGCTACCGCGTGGGTACCCGGCCCGCGAGCGGTACTGCGTCCTGCGCAGTGCACGACGTGTCCTTCGCGCTCGCGCCCGGAACCGTCACCGCCCTGATCGGGCACACTGGCGCGGGCAAGTCGACCGTCGCCGCGCTCGCCTGCGCCCTGAAGATTCCCGATACGGGCCACGTCATCGCAAACGGTGCCGACACCGCGGAACGCGCGGCACGGACCGCGGTACGCTCGGCGGTGGGCTACGTCGGGCAGTTTCCCGAACGGCAGCTCTTCGCCGCGACCGTCGCCGACGACATCGCCTTCGGACCGCGCAACCTCGGGTTCGCCGAGCACGATATCGAGGAGCTTGCGCTCCGGGCGCTCGCGCGCAGCGGCGCCCACGACCCCGCGCGGCTCCTCGACCGCTCGCCCCACCAGCTCTCGGGAGGCGAGCGCCGCACGGTCGCTCTCGCCGGCGTGCTCGCCATGGACCAGCAGGTCCTCGTTCTCGACGAGCCCGGCGCGGGCCTCGATGCCAGGGCACACGAGCGGTTTCGCGCGCTCGTCCGCGAGCTGCGCGCGGAGGGCAGGACCATCCTGCTCATCACGCACGATATGGACGACGCGGCAGAGCTCGCCGACGCCATCGCCGTCCTCGATGCAGGGCAGCTTGTCGCACTCGGTACACCCGACGAGGTGTTCGGCAATCCGCACATAACGGATGGCGCAGATGGCGGCCTTGCGCTCGGCATGCCCCGCACGCGCTCCTTCGCCAGCCGGCTCGCCGCTTACGGCGTCGGAGTTCCCGTCCGCGCCTATACGCGCGATGAGCTGGCTCGCGAACTGGCACAGCTCACGACCGCAAACGGGCGCCTTGATGCAACCGCTCGATGCGAACGCCCTATCCTGGCAAGGCAAACCGCGCCCGCGGACCCCGCGCGCCCCGATAAACCCGATACAGCTGCTCCCGCCCGCGGACCCTTGGCAAACCGCGGCCGTGTCATCGGCGCGCGCTCCCCCATCCATCTGCTCGACCCGCGTGTGAAGGTCGGCGGCGTACTCGTGTTCATGGCAAGCTGTCTTGCCGCCCAGGGCGTAGCGGCCCTCGTGCTTGCGGCCACGGCGGTCGTGGGCCTCTGCCTTATCGCCCGCATTCCGCCTGTCGCCCTCATCCGGCAACTTCGTCCGCTCCTGCTGGTGCTTGCCATCAGTGCACTTGTGAACCTGCTGACCATCGACGGCGGGGAGCTGCTCGCCTCTTGGGGACCCATCGCCATCCATGCCGACGGCGCCGACGCGGCCGTTCTCTATTCCGTCCGCTTCCTGCTCATGTTTGTCGCCGGCACGCTGCTCGTACTCACGACGACCCCCATCGCGATCGCCGACGGCCTGCGCTCACTTCTGTCGCCGCTCTCGCGTTTTGGCATCCAGACCGGCGAGGCAGCCATGGCGATCTCCATCGCGCTGCGCTTCGTACCGATCCTCGCGCGCGACGCACGAGACATCGCGGACGCCCAAACGGCGCGCGGCGCAGGGCTTTCGGGGCGCGGCCCCCTCGCCTTCGTCCGCGCCTGCATACCGATGGCGACGCCCTTGTTCACGAGCACCCTCCGCCATGCCGAGCACCTGGGCCGCGCCATGGACGCGCGCTGCTATACCGGCGACGAGCACCGCACGAGTTGGCACCGCCTGCGCCTCGAGGGCCGCGACCGAGCCGCTATCGCCATCAGCCTTGTTTATTTGGCCGCTTTAACCGTTTTATCTCTCATGTAGGTGCCTGGCGGCCGCCATCAACCGCCCTGTGCGCCCCAGTGAAATCGAAGGGTGCCTACTTTCAGTACTTTTTTCGCCACCCTCCAAAAAGCGACGCTGATCCGGCTGAAAACCAGCATTGTTTGCCCAGTTAAGTGCTTTATCTTGCTAAAGTGTACGATTGGGCTCCGCTAAAAAGTACTGAAAGTGGGCACCTCTCGTGGCTTGAAGGGCGAGCGGCGCTCTGTTGGATGCCCTCCGACATCTGCCCAACGTTAAGAGACCGTCGACTGGTTGTGAAAATCGAGCCGCAGCCCTGCAACTGCGGTATCCTTACACCTACATACACGTTGATCGACATATACATACAACACAAACGGAGCCTGTATGTCACAACATTTCTTTTCGAACCCGCAGCACAGCGCTATAGATTCCGCCCGCACCCCCCTGCTCACGCGACGCGCTGCCCTCGGCGCCGCACTCGCCGGGGCCGCCGCGCTCATCGCCCTGCCCGCGCAGGCGCGCGCCGCCGAGGCGACGAAAGAGACGACCGAGGCCCTCGAGAAAGCGCAGCAGCAGCTCGATGAGGCCCAGGCGCAGCTCGATGACATCTCCTACCAGTTCGAGGACCTCTCGGTCCAGCTCGATGACACCATGGGCAAGATCGAGAACGTCCAGGGTCAAATCGATGACACCCAGACGAACATCGATGACACCCAAGACAGCATCGACGAGACCCAAGACGACATCGAGGAGAAGCAGGAGGAACTCGGCGACAAGCAGGAGGAGCTCTCCCGCCGCGTCGTAACGAGCTACAAGTCGGGCGGTAACACTGCCATCTCGCTGCTTCTGTCCTCCGAGTCGTTTGATGAGCTCATCTCGAAGGCCCACTACATCGACAAGGTCAACCAAAGCGATAAGGAGGCCATCGACGAGGTTCACCGCATCCAGGACGAGCTTGCCGCCCAGAAGGCCGCGCTCGAGCAGCAGAAGACCGAGCTCGAGCAGCAGAAGACCGAGCTCGAGAGCCAGCGCTCCGAGCTCGAGGGGCTGAAGGCCACGCAGGTCCAGCAGCTCGATGACATGAAGGCCAAGAAGGACGAGGTACAGAAGATCCTCGACGGCCTCAGCCAGGACGTGAAGGACCTCATGGCCAAGCGCGATGCCGAGATCCTCGAGGCAGCCCGCCAGGAGGAAGAGGCCCGCAAGCTCGCGGAGCAGGCCGCGGCGAGCAGCGGTGGCACGACATCGATTCCCGGCAGCGGCCAGAGCGCCATCAACGCCGGCACCGCACAGCAGCGCATCGTCGACTACGCCTACAGCACGCCCTCACCCGGCGCCGGCCTGTGCGCCTGGTGGGTGTCCGACGTGTTCGAGCGCGCGGGCTTCGGCAACGTACCGGGCAACGCTGACGACATGTACGCGAACTTCTGCACGAGCTCGAACAAGGCGAACCTCAAGGTGGGCATGATCATCGCCGTGCCCACGCACCCGCACACCTCCGCCGGCCGCATCTACGGTCACGTGGGCATCTACGTGGGCGACAACATCGTGCGCGACAACATCGGCTACATCCGCACGATCGACGTCGACGAGTGGATCTCCTACTACGGCGCCACCTCCACCCCGCGCTGGGGCTGGGCAAACGGCGTCAGCCTCGAGGGCCGCTGACACCCGGTGCGCGATGCGCGGGGCAACCCCATACCCGACTCGCGCATCGCGGGCGGACCTCACATCGACCATCAGGGAAGCGGGCCGGACCCAAAAAGGGTTTCCGGCCCGCTTCATGCGAAAAGGCGGCGGCCCCGCGCCATGGGGGCCGCCGCCTGTCAGAGAGGTATGGCAAGCTGTCGGATTACTCCAAGATGTCCAGCACGGACGGGCGAAGCTCCTCTTCGGCAGCCTCGGGATCGGTGGCGCGCAGACGGTTGATGTAGCGCTGGTACCACAGCAGGGCGGCACCGATGAACACGACCACGCCGCCGACGTTGTAGACCAGGGTGAGCCACAGCTC
Organism: Collinsella tanakaei; assembly: GCF_016902615.1. GTDB lineage: Bacteria > Actinomycetota > Coriobacteriia > Coriobacteriales > Coriobacteriaceae > Collinsella > Collinsella tanakaei_A. The sequence goes on along the minus strand of NZ_JACJMB010000002.1, from coordinate 105,111 downwards.
CTGGCCGACCGGCAACGTGCCGGCGATGAACACGAAGGCGAACACGGCGACGAGGAAGATGGAGATGACCAGGCCGAACGTGCGGTTGCCCATGCGGAAGGAGCGCGGGGCATTGTCGTAGCGCAGGCGCAGCATCAGGTAGGCGATGAGGATGAGGCCCGGCGGGAGCAGCGCCGTGGCGGCGGTCATGTTGATGACGATGTTCAGCAGGTCGTTCAGGCCGCTGGCGCCCATGGCCGGGATGATGACGATGGGAAGCACGATCAGGAACTGCACCCAGGCGGCGCGCCAGGGGATACCCTGGTCGTTCATCTCCACGATCTTGCCGCCGAAGATGCCCTTGGGGATCTCGGTGAAGAAGACCTTGATGGGCGCGGAGGTCCACATCATGAGGCCGCCGACCTGAGCCGCCAGCAGAATGAGGCCGAGGACGCGGGTCGAGATCTCCTGCGGGATGCCGAAGTGGGCGAACAGCGCGCCGTACACGTCGAAGATGCCGGTGGACAGGCTGACCTCACCCATGGGGATGAACAGGTTGACCAGCAGGGAGGAGCCGGCGTACAGAAGGCCGATGACCAGGCCGGCAGCGACGACGGTGCGCACGAACGCCTTGACGCCGCCCTTGAGGTCGTTCAGGAACACGCCGACCGACTCGGCGCCGCCGACGCCCTGGATGATCCAGGCGAGGGTGCCGCAGAAGCCCCAGATAGTCGCGAAGCTCGTGGTGTCGGGCGACATGGTCTCGGGCGTGGGGGCGGTGGCGAACTCGACGCCGCCCATAAGGGCGCCGACGGACAGCAGCACGAAGATGGCGGCCATGCCCATGGCGGCCGCGGAGCCGATCGACGAGATGTTGCCGATCCACTTCGCGCCCTTCGTGGAGGCCCACGTGCCGATCGCGAAGATGACGACCTCGATCGCCGTCGTCAGCAACGGAGACATCTCCACGTTCGTCCCGAAGAACACGTAGCTCGCGTAGATGATGATGTTCGGCAGGATCGAGGCGAAATAGAACAGGTTGACGAACCAGTAGCAAAACGCGGTCATGAAGGCCCAGCGGCCGCCCATGGACGTCTTCACCCATGCGTACACGCCGGACTCGGAGTTCTTGTTCAAGGCGACGAACTCCGCCGTGACCAAGGTATAGGGCACGAAGTACAGAATGGTGGCGATAAAGAACGCCGGAGCCGCGGCAAGGCCGATCTCCGCGTTGTTGTTGATGATGTTCTTCAGGCCGAACACCGCGGAAATCGTCATGCCCAGCAGCGCGAGCGAGCCGATTTTGGCTCTCTTCTCATCACTCATGGCTTCTTCTCCTCACAATTTACGTGCTGGACGTTCGATCCAGCATCCTTCAGACGCCTGCGCCCCAGCCGGGCTCAATCGTGCGAGGGCGCAGGCGCACGGTACCTTATTTGTTGGGGAAGCTGTATCCCTCGACGGTGACGCGCACCACCACGACGGCGACGTCGGGATCGGGAAGCGCGCGGAACGCCTCGTCCTCGTCCATCACGAGCACGCCGCCGGCGGGCACCGTGACGACCGGGGTGTCGACGGCTTCGAAGCGCTCGCGATCGTCCAGGTCGCTGTAGGCGACGGTCTGCGAAAGCTCCGCCTTGGGAGCCACGACGACCTGGGCGCTACCGTCGATCGGGGCGAGCACGCTCAGGTAGCGCCGGCTGCCCACCATGTCGGGCGTCGCGACGGCGGGCGTGCGGTCCCACCAGTAGGTCAGCGAGTCGCCGATGGAGTACGCGACGTCGCGCAGGAGCGTCGGCGCGATATCGAGCGCCTGGCCCACGCGCATCCACTTCTTGACATGGCCCAGCTCGGCGTCGAGGCGGGCGCGCGTCTCATACACGTGCATGCTTAAACCTCCTTGATCGGGGCGAGCGCGGCCGCAAGGTCGGCAGACGCCAGCGGGCGCAGCGAGAACGCGAAGGCGAAGCGCTCGAAGCGGATACGATACGAATCGAGCACCTCGGAACCCCACGAGTTGGATCCAAGACCGAGCACCCGGTCGTTGATGTTCACCGTCACGGTGTCGCGCGGCACAAGGTCGCACGAATGGCGGGCATCGTCGATGTCCTCGCAGGTGTAGGGCCATGCGGAGAACGAGAAGGGGCTGGCGGAGGGATCGGTGCCCACCGGGCGCGTCACCATGAGGCCGTCACCGTGGCTCGAGCGCAGGGCGACCCAGCGGACGCCCTCGCGGTTCGCGCAGTCCTGCGGGAAGACGTAGGGCGTGAACATGTCGTCCACCTGGGCGCGGTAATGCCCGACGGGGTTGGCCCTGAGCGAATCGGGGTAGTTCTCGCCCGGGCCGTGGCCGTACCACTCGACGGTGCGGTCGGCACCGGGGACCTCGAAGGAGACGCCGATGCGCGGGATGATGTCGCAGTAGTCGCCATAGGGCTCACCGGCGACCGCGAGGTCGACGCGACCGCTCGGCCAGATGGTGTACACGAGCGTGCAGTGCATGCCGAAGGCGTGCACCGGAGGGGCGATGCGCTGGGCGACCTCGACCACCACGGCGGGACCCTCGCGATGCCACGTCACCGAACGCGTCGACGTCTGCATGACGTTGATGAAGTTCCCCTGCCAGATGGAGTCGAACTCCTGCTGGTGGTTGTCGACGAGCGGGTGCCAGAAGCCCACCGTGATGGGCGCGGCCAGCACCGCGCGGCCGCAGGAGCGCCACTCGCGGATCTCGCCGGATGCGAGGTCGAACACAAGGGAGCTGCCGGCCGTCGAGACGGTGAGCTCGAGCTCGCCCTCCTCGACCGCGGGAGCGGCCGCTGCGGGCACCTCGATGGCGGGGTGCGCGGCGGCGGCGACGGCGAACTGGTAGACGCCGATCTGGTACATGGGCTCGCACCAGGGCTTGGCCTCGGTCGTGTACACGCGTGCCGTAAGCAGGGTCTCGCCGCAGGCGGCAGCCGCCACCTCGACCGGCACGGTCGTGCTCTCGCCGGGGGCCACCGCACCCGGCACCACCTCGGCGGAGGCGACCGGGTCGCCGTCGACCAGCGTCTCGAGCACGATGCGGATATCGGAGAGGTCCGTGAACCAGCGCTTGTTCGTCACGGTGAGCATGCCGGCGTCCGCGTCGATAGAGACGCGGACCGGGCAGATGACCTGCTTGTACTCGGTCAGGCCCGGGCTCGGCTCCTGCCAGGGGAACACCATGCCGTCGATGCAGAAGTTGCCGTTGTTGGGATAGTCCCCGTTGTCGCCTCCGTACATGTGGTAGGGGCGCCCGTCGGCGGTCGTGGCCGCGATACCGTGGTCGCACCACTCCCAGATGAACTGGCCCTGCAGGTTATCCCACTTGTCGAAGATCTGCTGATACTCGAACAGGCCTCCGGGGCCGTTGCCCATGGAGTGGCCGTACTCGCAGTTGATGCGCGGCTTGGGGCCGGGGTGCTCGCCGAAGTCGTTCATCTGCGAGACGCGCGAGTACATCGTGGAGATGATGTCGACGGTATCGGCGTTGCGGTCCTCCTCGTAATGGACCGGACGGCTGTCGAGCTCCTTCGCCTTGGCGTACATCGCGCGGATGTTGCAGCCGTAACCGCTCTCGTTGCCGAGCGACCAGATCACGATGGCGGCCTCGTTGCGCTCCTGCATGACCAGGCGCTCGATGCGGTCGACGTAGGCGGCCTCCCATGCGGGATCGTCGGTCACCGTGGCGATGTTGCCGATGTTCTCGAACCCGTGGCTCTCCATATCGGTCTCGGCGAGCACCATGAGGCCGTACTCGCAGCACAGCTCGTAGAAACGCGGGTCGTTGGCGTAATGCGACGTGCGCACGGCGTTGATGTTGTGGCGCTTCATGAGCTCCACGTCGCGGCGCATGCGCTCATAGCCCACCGCGCGGCACTTATGGTCGTCGCCGTCATGGCGGTTGACGCCGTGCATCTTGAAGTAGGTGCCGTTGAGGAGAAGGCGCCCGTCGACGATGGTCACCTCGCACAGGCCCTGGCGATGCGGAACGATCTCGGACAGCCCGTCGGCGCCGTACACCTCGAGCACCATGTCGTAGAGGAACGGGTCCTCGGGATTCCAGAAGCGCGCACCGTCGATGGTGAGCTCGGCGTGACCGCTCGCCAAGTCGAGCTCGGTCTCGGCGACCGTCGCGCCGCCCGCGGACATGCGCCACACGACGCGCTCGGCTGCCGTTGCGGCGACGTCGAGCGAGACGATCGCGGCATCGCCATCGCGATGCGTGCGGACACAGAAGTCCTCGAGGCGCGCCGCGGGGCGCTCCATCAGGTAGACGTCGCGGAAGATGCCCGACGCCCACCACATATCCTGATCCTCGATGTAGGTGCCGTCGCTGTACTGGAGCACCTTGACCGCGAAGAGGTTGTCGCCCTCGCGGACGTACTCGGTCACGTCGAACTCCGCGGACAGGCGCGACCCCTTGGTCATGCCCACATACGAGCCGTTCACATACAGCTCGGCATAGCTCTCGACGCCGTCGAAGCGGATGATCTCGCGGCTGCCGTCGGCGAGCGCGGGCAGCTTCACGATGCGCTGGTACACGCCCGTCGGGTCGTTGCCGGGCACCAGGGGCTGCTCCACCGGGAAGGGGAAGCCCTCGTCGGTGTAGGCGAGCTTGCCGTACCCGTCGACCTGCCACATATGCGGCACCTCGACCTCATCCCACGTCTCGTCGCAGATGGCGAGCGCGGATGCGGGGACGCTCCGCGGGCTGTCGAACAGCCTGAAGCGCCAAGGACCGCTCAGCTGGACGAAGCCGCGGGAGAGCTCGCGGCTATAGGTCGCCGCCAGCTCGGGAGTCGCATAGCCCATGAAGTAGGCGTGCGCGGCGAGACGGTTCCGATTCGTCAGCGCCGGGTTCTCCCAATCGTTGATAACACCCATCTCCCGTCTCCTTTCTGATTCCTGCGGTCCGCCTACCGTCCGCGTCTTCGCGCGTGCGGCATCTGCGCCGCACGCGCCCTCTTCGCGGTGGTACGGGGACCGTGCCATTACATTGCGCAACCGGTTGTCCTCACCATACGGCAATGTAAAAAGTTGTGCAACCGGTTGTCCGCCAAGCGGTTTCCATCGACCGCTTATCCGAAAAAAGCAACCGCCCACCAAGGACAACGGTCATAATGGCCGCGGCGTGCCTGCGCTTGCCGCGGGCACGCGAGCCGTCACGGCGCGCGTGCCGGGGTTGCCTGTAGTACAGTGACGGTATCCGGAGCCCACGGGCGCATCGCATGAGGAGGGACATGTCCGTATCGAGAAGCACCAAGTCGACGCTCGCCGACGTCGCCGCTGCGGCGGGCGTATCCCGATCGACCGCGTCGCGCGCGCTCAACGACTCGCCCCGCATCAGCGAGGCGACCAAGGAGCGCATCCGCAAGATCGCCCGCGACATCAACTTCGTGCCCAACGCGCGCGGCCGCGCGCTCGCCGTCGGCCGCTCCGAGACCATCGCCATGCTCGTCACCGAGCCGCTCGACGAGCTGTTCTCCGACCCCACCTACGGGGCGTTTCTCGGCGGCATCACCGAGGAGCTCTCCGAATCCGAGTACCTGCCGGTGCTGCTGCAGGCCTCGAGCGAGCACGAGCGCGAGCGCGTCGTGCGCCATTTCGAGCGCTTCTCGTTCGACGCCGTCATCGACATCTCCCCCTACCGGGGCTCCGACCTGCTCGAGGTCCTGCGCGACCTCGCCATACCGACCGTGCTGTGCGGACAGCTCGAGGGGCACCCCTATCGCGACGTGTTCTCGACCGTCTACTCGGACGACGTCGAGGGCGCCGAGCTCGCCGCGCGTGCCCTCGTGGAGCGCGGCCGGGAGCACTGCGTCGCCATCCTGGGCCCGCAGGACAACCCCGCCGTCTCCGACCGCATCCGCGGCTACACGAACGTGCTGGGACGGGGCCTGAGCGCCGACCGCGTCGTCTGCACCGGCTGGAGCGCGAGCGACGGGTTCATCGCCATGCGCCGCATGCTCGAGCGGGACATCCCCATCGACGGCGTCCTCGCGGGATCCGACCGCATCGCCTCCGGCGTGCTCGAGGCCCTGCGCGACCACGGCCTTGCCGTTCCCGACGACGTCTCGGTCATCGGGTTCGACGACCATCCCATCGCCGAGAAGGTGACGCCGCGGCTCACGACCATACGGCAGCCGCTGCAGCTGGAGGGCGCCATGGCTGCAGACATCGCCCTCAACATGATCCGCGGCGACAAGCCAACCACGACGGTCCTCCATATGGAGCTCATCGAGCGCGACTCGGTATAGCAAGCCGCGTCCGCCCGTCCCGGGCGCCTCACAGCCCACATGAAGCGCCCTGTTCATATGTGCTCGTCTGCTGGCATACACATGCGCGACTATGCCCTAGGGCGTCCCTGACACCTAAGCTATACTGAGGTGCAACCCATGAGCGCCCTGCGCGCTGAAAGGAGACCGACTCATGTCCACGAAGCTTGCCCCTGCCGATACCTGCGTCCTTGTAACCGGAGGCGCGGGGTTCATCGGCTCCCATACCGTCGTCGAGCTGCTCCAGCGCGGCTATCAGGTCGTCGTGGTCGACGACCTGTCCAACTCGAGCCCGGTGGCCATCGACCGCGTGAAGGAGATCGTCGGCGACGACGCGGCCAAGAACCTCACGTTCTATGAGGCCAACATCCTCGACCGCGACGCCCTTGGCCACATCTTCGATGCGCACCATATCGACCGCGTCATCCACTTCGCCGGCTTCAAGGCCGTCGGCGAGTCGGTCCACAAGCCGCTTGAGTACTACCACAACAACATCGGCAGCACGATCGCCCTCTGCGAGGTCATGCGCGACCACGGCTGCACGTCCATCATCTTCTCGAGCTCCTCGACCGTCTACGGCGATCCGGACAACCCGCCCGTGACCGAGGCCGACCCCAAAAAGCCCGCCACGAACCCGTACGGCTGGACGAAGTGGATGATCGAGCAGATCCTCATGGACCTGCACACCGCCGACCCCGCCTGGAACGTCGTGCTGCTTCGCTACTTCAACCCCATCGGCGCGCATCCGAGCGGGCTGATCGGCGAGGACCCCAAGGGCATCCCCAACAACCTCGTGCCCTACGTGGCGCAGGTCGCCGTGGGCAAGCGCGAATGCATCAACGTCTTCGGTGACGACTACCCCACCCACGACGGCACGGGCGTGCGCGACTACATCCACGTCGTCGACCTCGCCCGCGGACACGTCTCCGCGCTCGAGTGGATGAACGGCCGCTCCGAGGTGGGCATCTTCAACCTGGGCACCGGCACGGGCTCGAGCGTCCTCGACGTCATCCATGCGTTCGAGAAGGCCTGCGGTCACGAGCTGCCCTACAAGATCTGCCCGCGCCGCGATGGCGACATCGCCGCCAACTGGTGCGACGCCGCGAAGGCGCGCGAGGAGATGGGCTGGACCGCCGAGTACGACATCGACGACATGTGCCGCGACTCCTGGAACTGGCAGTCCCACAACCCCGACGGGTTCGAGACCGCCTAAGGCGTGCGCCCGGTATCGCGCGCAACGGTTCTAAGCGTACAATAGACTGCGGTCCGCCCAGCGGGCCGCAGTCTTTTCACATCGAGAGAGTGGGGCCACCCGTGCAAAGCCCGTTTATCGAGTTTCTCAACCGCCATATGGACGAGATCAACCGCTACCTCATCTCCTTCTTCCACGGTAAGACCGATAACCCGGACATCGATGCGTACCTCTACGCGCCGCTCGGGCGGTTTGCCGAAAACCCCGGCAAGCGCCATCGCCCGCTTATCTGCATGCTCGCGGCCCAAGCCGTGGGCGGCGACTTCTCAAGCGCCATCAGTGCGGCTGCCGCCATCGAGCATTTCCAGTCCGCCGCCCTCATCCACGACGACATCGCCGACAACGGGCACGTGCGCCGCGGCCAACCCTGCATGTACCTGACCGAAGGCGAGGGCATCGCCATCAACTGCGGGGACCTGGCGCTGTCGCTCGTAACCGGCAGCGTGCTCGACGACGACACGCTCTCCGATAGCCTGAAGATCCGCCTTTTGCATGAGCTCGTCGACATGACGACCCGCACTATCGAGGGGCAGGCGCTCGATTTGGGCTGGGTGCGCGACGGGCGCTTCGACCTCACGGTCGACGACTACCTGTGCATGGCGACCCACAAGACCGCCTACTACAGCGGGGCGACCCCTCTGGCCTGCGGCGCCATCATCGGCGGCGGCACGCCCGAGCAAATCAAGGCGCTGCGCTCGTTCGGCATGGACACCGGCCTCGCCTTCCAGATTCAAGACGACCTGCTCAACCTGATCGGCGAAAAGGAGTCGAAGAACAAGGACTTCCGCAGCGACATCACCGAGGGCAAGCGCACGCTCGTTGCCGTGCACGCGCTCGGCTGCCCCGAGGTCCACGACGAGCTCGTGGAGATCCTCTCCTCGGGCACCGAGGACCCTGCGATACTGGCGCGCGCCGTGGACATCCTCCAGACCTGCGGCTCCATCGACTACGCGCACCGCTACGCACTCGACCTCATCGCCCGCGCGAAAGAGACGCTCGCCACCATCGAGCTCGACGAGGACTGCCGCGCCCTCTTCCTCGCCATGGCCGATTTCTTCGTGGAGCGCCTGAGCTAGCGCGCACCGCCTTGATACACGATCGCCCCGGGCGCGCACGGATTCAGCTGAGCGCGCCCGGGGCGTTATTGTTTTCGAGCTGTCCGCAATGACCGTGCACCATCACCTGTGGGGCGCACGACGCGCGGTGCATCCCGCGAGATGCACCCCACAGCCGCCATGCACGCAGTTGGGCCCCGCCGGGGTCATGAGGTCCCATGCAATAACCTCGATGACCCGGACGGGGCCCAATGGATGGGGAAGGGGCATGTCGGGAGGCGCCGTCGGAGCGCCTTCGCACCGCGCTAGGCGAACAGCAGGCTGTAGACGACCATCGCGATGGCGATCAGGGCGAACAGCACAAGGGAGGCGAGCGCACCGCGATCCTCTTTCAGAGGCGTCACCTGCGCTTCCGTACCGTCCTCTAGAACCATGACCTCGCCGAGGCTCTTGAGCATCATCCATCACTCCTTGTCTTGCGCCCACGACACCTATCGTAGGCGACGATTGAAAAGCTTCTGTAAGCGCAGCCGAAGGGTCCAGAAAAGCATTCTGTGCCGGCGCGGTCGCCAGGCGCGCCGCCTATGCGTCCTCCGGGGGCGCGACGTCGATGGTCACGGTCACGATGGCACCGCCCGACGGCGCGTTTTCGAGCACGACCGCACCTCCATGCAGGCGCGCCAGCGTGGCTACGATGCTCAGGCCGAGACCGAAGTGCTCGGCGCTCTTGGCCTCGCCGAAGAAAGCCTCGCAGCCGCGCCGCAGCGCCTCCGGGCTGAAGCCCGGGCCATCGTCTGCCACGCGCACGGCCAGCATGCCGAAAGCCGTATCGAGCGCGAGCCCCAGCGCGATGCGCGAATCCGCATGGGTGCATGCGTTGCCGAGCAGGTTGTCGAGCACTTCCTCGACCAGGGCGCGATCGACCGACAGCGTCGCGTCGGGCGCCATGCCGGACGTATCGACACCGAGCGCAACATCCGGCCGCTGGGCGCCGATTAGCCCCTGCGCGTGGGCGCGCAAGGCGCCGGCAAGCGCGCCCGCCTCGACGATCTCGCGCTCGACCTTACGGTCCTCCAGACGCGCGATCCCGCTCATGGCCTGCGCATAGCGCTCCAGCCGGATAACCTGGGTCTTGATGGTCTCAAGGGCGTCGGCGCCGATGGCCTCCCCGCGCGCGGCGCGCAGCTGGGCCATCTCGACGGTACCCGCGAGCACGGTCACCGGCGTGCGCAGATCGTGCGCGAACGCGGCGTTCAGGCGACGTCGCTCCTCCGCGGTACGCCACAGCTCGCGCTGGGACGCCTCGAGCGAGGCGCGCATCTTCTCGAAGGCCTCACCCAAGCGCGCGAACTCGCGGCCGGGCACCGCGGGCGTCGTGAAGTCGAGATCCTGCGCCGCCACGCGGTTCGCGCAGTCGCAGAACACCGAGAGGGGCCCACCGAGGCGCTTGCGGTAGAAGCGCCGGAAGAACAGGACAGAGAACACGCCGAGCACGATAAAGGGTGCTGCCGCCGACGCGATGCGCAGCCCCATCATCAGCGGGGTCTCAATCGCCAGGTTATCGCGGTAGATGAAGTACGCGATGTTCGAGACGATCAGATCATCGTTGCCGGCCACGAGATTGCCGATCTCGGCATCGACGGGCAGGCGCTCTGCGCGCTCGCGCGCGTCGTATGACGCGAGATCCGCGCTGTCGATGATTACCGGGGAGTACGGGTCTCCGATCTCGAAATCGCGCGTGGTGTAGTTGCCGCCCCAATCGTACACGCGCAGCGTCGCGTCGTCGCGCACCATATCCATCGTCGCGTAGCCGATCGGCGCCCCGGTCTCCGCATTGATAACGTTGACGCCCGCCCCCATCGTCAAGGCGCCGCTGCGCGACCCCAGAAACGTCACGCGGTTGCCGTCGTCGAACTCGATAGCGACGGCGGGCACGAGTTCATCGGCCTCCTCATCGTAGATATAGGGCACGTCGTTGACATCGATGCGCCCCTCCCACTCCTCGCTCTGCAGCGCGGCGTAGGCCAACATGAGGCTGAACACGATCGCGATCGACACGACAACCGAGACCGCGACGCAGCCCGCGGCATAGCAGAAAAACGTCCTCATGAGCGGCATGTCATCCCAGAGAGCGCACACGCGCCCCTTGAGACCCTTGAGGCTGCAGCGCTTCTCGGGCGTCCGCCCCCCCATCATGATGCGCTCCAGCGATAACCCACGCCCCACACGGTCTCGATGGGGTCAACCGGGCAAGCCGCCTCGGCGAACTTCTTGCGGATGCGGCGGATATGCTCGCGCACGATCGATGGGTCGCCCTCGGCGTTCCAGCCCCACACCTGCTCGTAGATGCTCGCGCGATCGTACACGCGCCCCGGCTTCTTGCTGAGCAGCGCCACGATGTCGAACTCCGTGCGTGTGAGGTCGAGCCGGCGAGGCGCCTCGCCCGCCGCCGTAACCTCGACGATGCGGCTGCCGTAGTCGATGGCGATGCCGCCTGAGAAGCGCACGCGGGCAGACGGCATCGCTGCACGCCGGGTCTCGCGAGCCAGATGCGCCCGCACGCGACCGCCGAGCACGGTCAGCGAGAACGGCTTGAGCACATAGTCGTCGCCACCGGCTGCGAAGCCGTCGAGCTGGTCGGCATCCTCGACGCGCGCCGTCAGAAAGATGATGGGGCACGAGACGGTCTCGCGGATTCGGCGGCAGGTCTCAAAGCCATCCATATCCGGCATGTTGACATCGAGCAATATCAGGTCGTAGGGACCGCCGCCCTCCGCAGCGGAGACGATCAGGTCGATAGCCTCCGGCCCGCTCGCTGCAGTGTCGACGCGGTATCCCTCCATGGAGAAGTACTCCTGGAGCATCGCCGAGATCGCCCGCTCGTCATCCACGACCAGCAGGTATCCTGATCCTGCATGCTGTTCGCGCTCCATCGTGCCCTCCTTCTCATCACGAATCGGACTGGTGCGGCTCCCGCACGCGCACCGCGCTTGCGTGCCGCCGACCCCATGATGGCAGATGCCTGTCACAAAACTTCCTACGCACCGGCAGCAGGCGGTGTTCGCATGATGCCCATCGATTCTTTGTTGAGGACGCACCGAGTGCAGATACTGGTCATGCAGTGGTATGGGTATCTTGATACACTGGAAGGGCATCTTGTTGAATATCGATGCCGCCCCGCCCTTCGGGCACTGGGCGGCCTTGCAGCATACTCACGTGAAAGGGGTTCGCATGGAGCCGATCGTCAAAGGCATGAAGGGACCCGCGGTCGAAGACGTCCAGTCGCGACTCGCTATTCTCGGCATAGAAATCGACCAGGCGGAACGTGACGAGAAGCTCTTCGGCGACAGCACCGCACATGCCGTCAGCTCCTTTAGGGAGGACAGCGGGCTCGCCCCCGGCGATGAGGTGGACATGACCTGCTGGTCGGCGCTGGTCGACGCGTCGTATCGCCTGGGTGACCGCACCCTCTACCTGCGCCTGCCCAACTTCCACGGCGCCGACGTGCGCGCGCTCCAGCAGGCGCTCAACGTCCTCGGCTTCGCCTGCGGCACCGACGACGGATACTTCGGCCCGCATACCGAGGCGGCGCTGCAGCAGTTCCAGGAGAACGTCGGCCTGTTCGCCGACGGCATGGCCTTTCAGGACACCTACGCCTATATCGAGCGCCTGCGCCACGTGTGGGAGGGCAAGCCCTCCATCGTGGAGGCCGAGGAGCGCATCGGGTTCGCCCGCGCCGCCGAGGTGCTCGAGAACTACCGAATCGCCGTGTACGGCGAGGACCCCATCGCACGCAGCGTCGCCTCGCGCATGTGGAACATCGCCTCGGCGACGACCGAGACAAGCGGCATGGTGCTCTGCGACAGCAAGGAGGCCATTCCCGCCGACATGGACCTCGTGCTCGAGCTCGCCGGCACCGGCCTGCCCGATGACGCGGAGCCCCGTCCCACCATCGCGCTCGAGGAGTGCGTAAACCTGTCGCAGCGCATCGGTACGGCGTTTGCCGCAGCGAAGGAGCGCCCCGCGTTCATCCGTATGGAGCTCACGGGAATCAGCAGCTACAACGGCATGTTCACGTCGAGCGACGCCCAGACACTCGCCGTACGGCTGCTCGACGGCGTTTGCGCCGCACTGAACGTTTAGGTACACTGAGTGAACCCGACCGGATGCACGGTCGAGGACCGTATTGGGGCATCGTCCAGCGGCAGGACCCCGGTTTTTGGTGCCGGTTACGGGGGTTCGAATCCCTCTGCCCCAGCCCGATAAAACAGCAGGTCAGACACGGTGGGATGTCTGACCTGCTTCTTTGTTGGCGTCCAAGTCTTGAAACGCGCCATGAAACAGTCATGAAATCCGTCCCGCAGGGCATCGCGCGCCGCAAGCCTCGTGCTCCCAATGCACCCTGTGGGCCAAATGGTGGGCCAATTATGGGCCAAACGCACCACCAATTCACGCGCAGCATCTGATGGACGAGAGTACGGCAGCCCCGCCCGTCCAAACATCCTACCGGTCGATCAAGCGATCCGACGAGCCGTGGCTCGCGCGCCGGTAATCGTCGCTTGTCAGCACCTCCTGGGGGATGCGGATGTTGTCGCGTAGCGCACGCTTGAACGCCAGGCGAAGCGGCACGGGGAGATCCTTCACAAGGCGCGCAAAATCGCGCGGGGCCTCCTGGTTCACCGCCGCATTCTCGCGTCCGCCATCCTGCTGGACGTGCGCGCGGTTCGCCGCAAACATGGCCCGGTACATACCCGTATGCAGGCGAATATCGATCACGTTCACCTCGCGCGCCCGCTCAACGAGCCGCGCGCCCTCGCGGTCCACATCGCCCGCATAGTAGACGTAGTCGAAGCGATAGCCGATATCGTGCAGAAAGTCGTCGATCGCATGCGCGATGCACACGTTATGCCCGGCACCGAAGATCACGCCGCCCACGCGCTTGCCGAACAGGCGCACGTTGCGCTGCCCCTTGAGCAGCGTGACGATCTCTTCGTAGACGTCGATGTTCTCGACCACGATGAAGGGACGGTCGGACCCGATTCCGTAGAAGCCGTGCAGCACGGGTGTCTGGTTGGAGGAGATGCGCAGCATCATGGGATTCATGCCCGACGCGTTCATGCGCTTCATAAGGCGCTCGCCGCGCTTGCCCTCGAGCGCCTTCTCGTCGTCGAAAATCTGATAGGCCCGCTGCCGACGCGTCGCATAGGGGACCTGTTCGCCCTCGTGCACATGCACCCAGGCGCTCACGCGCGCCATATCGTCCTGCGCGCTCTGCTTGGCATTCGTCTTTTGCGCGCGAGGCTCGGTCTTCTCCAGCTTGCCCGAATGGCCGCCCTTGGGGGACTTCGACCCCTTCGGAGCCGCCTTCGCTACAAAGTGCTCCCTCTCGGAAGCACCTCCCATCCGGGAGAGTTGTGCCGGCAGGTGCGCGACAATCGAGGCCGTCGCATCGGCTGAGACGCTTTTCACGTGGGACAGCCCCGCCGATATCGTCTGGATCGGATGAAGCTGGAGCAGCTTCGCCGGCATGGCGACAAGCTTGCGGGAGCGCGACGGATCGGTTGCAAGCGTCTCGTCATGCGCAGGCTTTGCGGGAGCCGGCTTCGCCTTCTGCCGCTTTCGACCCTCGCCCCGGCCCTCGTCCCGCTGCTGCCGCTGCACAGGCACCTCCGAGCTCCGACCCTCCTTGTTGCGACGACGACGCGTACGGGAGCGCTTCGTTCGCGGAGCGTCGGCATCACGCGGCGCGCGTTCGGTGGGAGCACCTCCTTCAGCGGCAGACTCCACCGGAGAAGACTGCTCGCCCGCGGGCTGCACCACCTCTGCAGGTGCCTTCTGCCCATCGGCCGCCTCGTCGTCCCGTTCGCACGGCGCATCGTCTGCCGAAGCGTCATCATCTGCCGACGCAGCAGCATCGCATGCATCCGCAGCGTCGGCCTCGGCCTCCATCTCCGCCGCAGCGCGCTCCGCCGCGGCGGCCGCCATGCGTTCGCGCACCTCTTCCATATCGATGCCGGCGACCGCAAGGTCGATCTGATAGACCGTGGCGCCGTGGTTGCCCGCCGTCGGCACGAGCAGCCCCTTGTCGGCCAGGCTGTCCCGCAGATCGTCGTAGCCCTCGCCCACGTTGATGGAACGCAGCACCTGGTTGATGGCGCCGAGCTTGATCTTGGGCTCCTTGCGGCACAGCAGCGCATGGGCCAGCGTGAACGACTTGCGGCGACCCAGCTCCGTGGCGCCTTGAATCCACGCGGACAGCGCGCCCACGACCTCTTCGTTATCGGAAAGCAGCACAGGCTCCATAAGACACAGTTCCTTCTTTGGCAGTACAACCTATTTACCGTAACACAGCCGCGTATACCCCATGGACCCGGTTGCGCCCACAGCCATATCTCCCCATGACCTTCGTCCATAAACTTGCTTGGGCTGCATCCGCAAGGGTGGCACGCGTCCCATCCGCGAGGTGCTCGAGCAGGCCGAGCGCCCCACCGAGCACGGCGCGCTCGTGATGGACACCGCCGGCTACGACATCTCGTCGGTCACCTCCATGGTGGCAGGCGGCTGCCAGCTGGTCATCTTCACCACCGGACGCGGCGCCCCCACCGGCAACGCCATCGCGCCGGTCATGAAGGTCACGGCCAACGAGCGCACCTATCAGCACATGGAGGACAACATGGACTACGATCTCTCCCCCATCGTGCGCGGTGAGCAGACCGCAGCCGAGATGGGCGCGGCGATGCTCGACGAGATCGTGGCCATCTGCAACGGCAAGCTGACCAAGGCCGAGGCCTACGGCTTCTCGGACATCGCCGTGGACCACGTCTGCCGCTTCGTGTAGCCCTACCAGAGCATCCTGCAAGGTGCTAAAGGGGGTTCTTTAATCGAGGACCCCCTACTTTCAGTACTTTTTTCAGGCCGTTGGCTGAAGCGCAATATATGCCCATAATGGACATAGCCTTTGACCTGCTGTTTTCTTGCTGTCGATTGAGCGATATGGCGCCCCTTCAGCGCGGGCACCCCAAAAAGTACTGAAAGTAGGCCCTCGAGGTTCCAACATCGCCGAAATCTACGATGCACCGTCGTCTCACACGGCAAAAGCCGCACCCGGGAGAGCTGAACCCCGGACGCGGCTTCGTTTTTTCGCACCCTTGCGGGCGCGCATATTGGCGACGGCGACAGCGCGCTACGCGACGTTCTCGCTGCCGGCGTCCTGAGCGGATGCGGCGGCCTGCTCGCGCACGTGCTCGCGACCCATCTCCGTCCACTCGGGCTCCTCGTCGGGCATCGAGCCGGCCTCCTTGGTGAAGAACTCCTTCAGGCAGTTATAGGCCACGATCACACCGAGGACCATCAGCAAGATGGCGAACACGAGCTGCAGACCGGACGTGGCGATGACAGCCGCACCGGACGCGGCGAGCGCGTTCACGCAGCCGATCGTGCTCTGCACGAGCGAAGTGAACGTGCAGCACAGCAGGAATACCACGGGCACGTACAACATCCAGCCGCGGCGACCGGTGCACTTGCAGAAGACCGCGAGCGTGATCATCGTCATGCCGCCGAGCAGCTGGTTGGAAGCGCCGAACAGAGGCCAGATGTTGTTGTAGCCGCCGAAGGCGAGTGCGAAGCCGAGCGCAAGCGTGAGCACGGTGGCAACCCAGGTGTTCGTGACGACCTTCTCCACGCCGGTGAGGGACGCCTGCTCATCCTCGAGCGCGTCGTTGCTGCGCGCGAAGAACTCCTGGAACGACAGACGGCCGATGCGCGCGACGGCGTCGACGGAGGTGAGCGCGAGCGCGGAGACGCACATGGTCATGAACACGGTCGCGAGGGTGCCGTCGATACCGAAAGCCATCATGCCGCGGGCGATGCCCTGCGAGAAGATGGAGAACGGGGTGGCGGCGACACCGTTGTTGAGAGCGCCGGTGCCGGCGGTGTTCAGGTCGGAGAACATGATGGCGGCCACGACGATGGCGAGCACGCCCACGAAGGACTCGACGACCATGGCGCCGTAGCCGACGGGCAGCATGTCGGACTCCTTCTCAATCTGCTTCGAGGAGGTGTTCGTGGACACGAGGCTGTGGAAACCGGAGAGGGCGCCGCAGGCGACGGACACGAACAGCAGCGGGAACAGGTAGCTGCCCTTGGCGGCGAGCGCGGAGATGTCGGCGACCATGGGCGCGGTCATCGTGGCCTGGCCGTTCGCACCGAGCACGAAGATGCCGAGCACGGCGCACACGATCATGACGATCATCATGATACTCGTGAGATAATCGCGCGGCTGCTTGAGCGTCTGGATGGGCATGGCGGCCGCGAACAGCAGGTAGACGGCGATAACGGCAAACCAGCCGAACTTGGACAGGTACACCGGGAACTGCATCCCGACGGCGAACATGGCGACGAACAGCACGACGGCGAGCGCGAGCTCACGGACGCCGGAAAGCTGGAAGCGGCGGTTCAGCCAGCCGAAGGCGATGGCCACGAACGTGAACAGGATGGAGATGGTGCCCGCCGTGCCGCCGGCATAGGAAGCGGCGGTATCGACCGCGCCCGAGGCGTCGAACGTCGCCTGGAACGTGCCGGCAACCATGTCGACGAAGGCAGCGATGACGATGATGGTGAACAGCCAGCTGAAGAGCAGGAACAGACGACGACCGGTGCGGCCGATGTACTTCTCGATCAGCTGCGCGAGCGACTTGCCGTTGTTCTTCACGCTGGCGTACAAGGCGCCGAAGTCATGCACGGCGCCGAAGAAGATGCCGCCCACGAGCACCCACAGAAGCACCGGCAGCCAGCCGAACATCATGGCGGCGATCGTGCCCGTCACCGGGCCAGCACCGCAGATGGAGCTGAACTGGTGCGAGAAGGCGGTGAAGCATGAGGCGGGCGAGAAGTTCTTGCCGTCCTCCATGCGACGTGCGGGCGTGATGGCCTCGCGGTCGACGCCCCACTTGGCCGCAAGCCAGCGGCCATAGCCCAGGTAGCCGGCAGCCAGCACGACTGCCGCCACCACCACTACGACGATACCGTTCATACCAAATCCTTTCCCCCGGAAGGCCACCCGATGCAATAAAAAACGGGGGCCGTCGACATGTTCTCGACGGCCCCCGTAGCCTTCAGCCGCCCGCTATCGCACGGGCTGGCATGTGTCACCAACCCGTATCAGATAATCTCGCTGATAATGGATAGCAGGTTGATGTTCCTCATCGTGATGAACCTTCTTCGTTACGTGGCGCGGACGGATATCCGCGTTCCCTTACAAGGCGAAACATAGTCTACGCTTTAGCGAGCGAAAGTCAAAACAGGGAGCAAACTGTTACGAACGCGTTACCATCGGACCTTCAGCACCCGTGCGGACGCAGCTATTACTGAGCCTGCTGCGCAGAGGTCGCCTCGCCGGCTAGGTCGCCGACCAGGGCGCGCCCCACGGCTTTGCCCGCGTCCTCGTCGAGCGACCAGGCTCCCTCGCCGGTGCGCGAGCACGGCAGGGAGATCTCCTGCTCCTCAACAGGCGCCTCATCCAGCGCTTTGACCAGCATATCGCCCACCTCGGCGTTGATCTCGTCTTGTGTCATGGTCAGGATGCCGCCGGAGCCGAGCACCTCGACGATGCCCTGCTTGAGGCCGCCGACCACACCGGCAAGCGTCTTGGACGTCAGCGTGACCTCGGCGGTCGCCGTGCCCTGCTCGGCATCCACCTCGATATCGCCGATCTTATAGCCGAATCCGTCAAACAGGGCATCTGACAGCTCTTGGGGATCGACCCCAAGGTCGGTCAGGCTCCCGTCAGCGCTCATCGTGTCCACCATCTGGCGGCGCGCCTCGGACTCCTGGTTGGCGATCTCGTCGAAGGCCTGCGTGATGCCCTCGCGGATCTGCTGCTCATCGGACGGACCGCCGCAGCCGCCCGCCAGCGCAACCACCGCCGCGCAGGCAAGTGCCACGATGGCGGATGCAAATCGTTTTCCCACCGCTTCCTCCCTTGGATACGCGAACGCGCCCGACTGAGCTGCGGGCGCGCCCGGATGCGTCATGGTATAGAGGGGTGGCGCCGAGACGCGCCACCGCGCCCGGAAGCATCGCGCCGGGCGCGGCGCACATCACGTCGGCGCGCCCCGTTTGCGCGAACGCGCGCAGGCGCTGCTACTCCTTGGCGCCGTACTGCTCGTAGTAGGCGTCGATCGCCTGCTTGATCGCGTCGTCGATCACCACGCGGCCGTTCACCTCACGGTTGTAGAGGTGCTCGACGACCTCGGCCATCGACACGATGGAGGCGACCGGGAACCCATATTTTGCCTCGATCTCCTTCTGCGCGGTCGTGACACCGCCCTTGCCGACCTCCATGCGGTTCAGCGATACGATCAGGCCCTTGACCTCGACGTTCGCCGCGGCCATCAGCTTGGGATACGTCTCGTTGATGGACTTGCCCGAGGTGGTCACATCCTCGACCATCACCACGCGGTCGCCGTCGGCCAGCTCGTACCCGAGCATGTTGCCCTTATCTGAGCCGTGGTCCTTGACCTCCTTGCGGTCGGAGCAGTACTTGACCTCCTTGCCGTAGAGCTCGTGCAGGGCGATGGCGGTCACGACCGACAGCGGGATGCCCTTGTAGGCCGGGCCGAACACGACGTCGAAGTCCAACCCGAAGTTGTCGTGGATGGCGCGCGCGTAGTACTCGCCCAGACGCTTGAGCTGCTCGCCGGTCACGTAGGCGCCCGCGTTCATGTAGAACGGCGAGGTGCGGCCGCTCTTGAGCACGAACTCGCCGAACTTGAGCACGTCCGACTCGACCATGAACTCGATGAACTCCTGCTTATAGGCCTCCATAGGCATCCTTTCGACAGACGCCGCGACGGCGGCGTCGGCATGCAGACTGCAACCATCTTAGCAAGACGGCACCCATGCGCGCGCCGGCGGGCGCGAATGGGCGCACCGCAGTGGTCCGCACAAGAAAGGCGCCCCGCGGCTCACGCAGCCGACGGGACGCCTCCACATCACGTTGATGCGCTAGCGCTGTGTGCCCCTACTCGCCGCAGCCGCTCTCGACGAGCTGCACGAGCGCCTTCACCGCTTCTTGCTCATCGTCGCCGTCGGCGGTGATGATGATCTTGGAGCCGCACGAAAGGCCCTGCGTCATAAGGGCGAGCATGCTCTTGGCGCTCACGCCGTCACCGTCGGCACCGGCCTTCTTGACAGTGACGTTCGACGAGAACCCCGACGCCGTCTTGCAGAACAGCGAGGCGGGGCGGGCATGCAGGCCCGTGGCGTTGACGATGGTGGTCTCCTCGGAATACATAGGCACTCCTATCTGGTCGTGTTCGTGCGCGCGTCCGGCAGCCGGGTACACTGCGCTCTATGATATACCCGACACGGCGATGCCGTACGCAACGGACGCGGCGGGTCCGGCTTCTATCCGCTGTAGCGCGCGAGAAATGCCCGCGTGCGCTCCTGCTTCGGGTTGGCGAGCACCTCGGCGGGGTCGCCCTCCTCCACAATCATGCCGCCGTCCATGAAGACGACACGATCGGCCACATCGCGCGCGAACGCCATCTCGTGGGTCACGATGATCATCGTGATGTCCTCGGCGGCGAGCTGGCGGATGACCTTCAGCACCTCGCCGGTGAGCTCAGGGTCAAGGGCGCTCGTGGGTTCGTCGAAAAACAGGATGTCGGGATTGAGCGCAAGAGCGCGTGCGATGCTTGCGCGCTGCTGCTGGCCGCCCGAAAGCTGACAGGGCACCTTGTCCTCGGTGCCCGTGAGCCCCATCTTGGCGATGAGCGCGCGGGCCTCGCGCTCCACCTCGGCCCGATCGCGCTTCTGCACCACGATGGGCGCATCCATGATGTTTTTCAGCACGCTCATATGCGGAAACAGGTTATAGCTCTGGAACACGAGGCCGAAACGGCTCTTCGCCCGACGCAGCGCATCGCCCTTGAGGTAGGCCACGTTGCCGCTCGCGTCGGTCGTGGCCACCTGCAGGTCGCCGTAGCTCAGGGTTCCGCTGTCGATCTGCTCAAGCGTGGTCGCGCAGCGCAGCAGCGTGGACTTGCCGCCGCCTGACGGGCCGATAATCGCCACGACCTCGCCCGGCTCGACCGACAGCGAGATATCGCGCAGCACGACGTTGCCTCCGAACGCCTTGCTCACATGCTCCATCGCAAAGACCGGCTCTGCCATGTCCCTCCTCCTTCATGCTGTCCTCATCGGGGACGGGGTAGCCTGGCGCCACCCTGCCCCCATGAGGGGGCAGGGTGGCGCCAGGCTACCCCGTCCCCGATGAGGACAGACCGTCCTTAATCGTGGTAGTAGTCCAGCTTTTTCTCCACACGGCCGATGATGATCTCGACCAGGAAGTTGAACACCCAGTAGAACACCGCCGAGATGGCAAACGGCACCATGCTCACCTGCGAGGCCACGAGCGCCTTGGCGGTGGAGAACATCTCCGCCACGCCGATGGCGAACGCGAGCGACGTATCCTTCACGAGCGTGATGACCTCGTTGCCCATGGAGGGCAGGATGCGCTTGATCACCTGGGGCAGCACGATGCGCGCGAACGTCTGCGCACGCGAGTAGCCGAGCACCTCGGCGGCCTCGTACTGGCCGCGCGGGATGGACTGGATGCCGCTGCGGTAGATCTCGGCGAAATAGGCGGCGTAGTTCACAATGAACGCGATGATGCACGCCTGCCATTTCGAGTCGGGCGTGAGCTCGATGCCGAACACGTAGTACGGTGCGAAGTAGATCGCGAACATCTGCAACATGAGCGGCGTGCCGCGCAAGATGGAGATGTAGACGCGGGCGAGCGTGCGCAGGGGGAGAAACCGGCTCATGCGCGCCAGCGCGATGGGCACGGCAAGGGGAATCGACCCCACGAGCGTCAGCGCGAAGATCGTGATCGTCGTGCCGAAGCCCTCCAGCAGCATCCCGGTCATGGTCGTGATGTCCATGCGTCCCCTTTCATGCAGCAAAATGGGAAACCGAGCTCACCCCGGTTTCCCATCCGATTCTCAATCGCCTCAAGCCCTGCTGGCCCGGGCGCAACCTACTCCAGAACCCAGTTTTCGTAGGAGATGCCGTACTCGGCGTACTTGTCGCACAGCTCCTTGACGGTACCGTCCTCGTCCATCTCGCGCAGCGTGTCGGTCACGGTATCGGCAAGCTCCTGGCTGCCCTTCTTGAAGCCGACGGCGTAGTGCTCCTCGGAGAGCATATCGGGCAGCTGAACGTAGGCGTCGGGCTTCGCGGCCATCTGGTACTCGGCAATGGAGAGGTCGCAGGCAACGGCGTCGACCGCACCGGACTCGAGCTGCATGAACGCCGTGTTGTAGTCGCCGATCTGCTCGAGCGAGGCGAACGTAGCGGCAAGCTCGGCCTGGTCGCCCTCGAGCACGTCGAGCGCCGCGGAGTCGACCTGGGTAATGACCGTCTTGCCGGCAAGGTCCTCGAGGTTCTCGATACCGCTATCGGCCTTCACGACGACAACCTGGCCGTTCAGCATGTACGGGCTCGAGAACGTGTAGTCTTCCTCGCGGCCCTCCATGGTGAAGCCGTTCCAGATGCACGTGATGGCACCGGAGTCGAGCAGGGTATCCTTGGCGTCCCAATCGATAGGCTCGAGCTCGATCTCCCAGCCGTTGCGGTCGGCGACCTCTGCCGCAAGGTCGAGGTCGAAGCCGGTGAATTCGCCATCATCGCCCACATAGCCGTAAGGCGGATAAGACTGGTCGAAACCGACGGTGAACGTGGCGATATCCGCCGAAGTGTCCTCGGCGGTCGCGGTGTCGGCGGGCTCGTCCGCCGCCGGAGAGCCGCCGCAAGCGGCAAGCGCGAGGGCGCCCGCGAACGCAACGGTCGCGGCGATGGGCGCGAACAGACGATTCTTCTTCATGCTCTACCTTCCCTATCAGGTCTCACGCCCACCACCGCACGCGGCGCCGGGCGCTGGATTGCAACGGACTTCACTTTACTATGGTGTAGTACACACGGCAAGTATCTTTTTGCCGGAGCTCTGATGGGAAATCGCTCCGACACGAAACCCTGTCGCGGCGCCCGGCCCAGATGCGAATGGGGCGCCGTGGGCAACGGCCAGGGCTTCAGCGCCTGTCGTGGGTCCGGATATCGCCCTGCGGGAAGGCCGCTCGCGATCCACTCGACCGGCTTTCCCGCAGGGCGATATTAGATGTCGCTGCCGGCAACCTCTCGGCATTGCCTGAAATCCTATGAATACATATTAAATATTGCTAGGGGTACGATTTTTCGGTGCCCCGACGCCACCGCCGGAAGCCCCTCACCATTCCCGCAGGATTTAACTGGGGAAATGTCAGAGGGTATGGCGCCCATGGGCACATGACACCCGAAAATCGTACCCCGGACAATCTTTTATTTAATCTGCTCGTTAACAAGCACATTGAGACGGACGATTTTATGCAGTTCTATCCGCTGCTTATACATCTAGCGTCTTCCCCAGCGGAGCGGAGCGCAGTCCAATTCCATGGGGCATCGCGCGCGGCAACGCCCGTGGGGTGCGGGAAGTGCCGGCGCGGCCGCACGCTGTCCGCGCAAGGACCTTCTGCAGCGATGCCCCCGAGGCCTGACCCAAGACACCGTTAGGCGCACAAAAAGCCGCCCGCTCGACACTCCGAACGGGTGGCTCCCCCATCGATCAGCCCCTCTTAGAAGATGCTCTGATCGATGCAGTTCTTCATAATGACGGCCATCTCGGCGCGCGATGCGTTCCTGGCGGGAGAGATGGTGTAGCCGTTGGCCGTCGGCACGCCATTGATGACCCCGTTGGCAAGCGCCCAGATGACGCCGCCCTGCGCCCATGGGCTGGTCTCACGCCAGTCGAGCATAGCGGTGAACTTCGACGCGTCGACCGCGCTGCCCGGCACGCGTGCGATATTGGCGATCACGCAGGCAAGCTGCTCGCGCGTCACGTAGTCGCCCACGCCGAATTCCGTGTAGACGCCCGCGGCGTTCTGATAACCCTGCATGTAGCCGCGCGCAACCACCCAGTTGACGGCCTTCGCGTAGTACGCGCCCTGGTTCACGTCGGCAAGCCCGCACGCCTGCAAGCTCTGCCCGCCACCCAAGATGTTGTAGATGACGACGGCGGCATCCTCGCGCTTGATGGCGCTGTTCGGGTAGAAGTACTTCACGGGACCATCCACGCCGCTCATGTAACCGTGCTCATACATGTAGGCCACCGCGTCGGTATACCACGCGTCGCCCACGTCGGCGAAGGGCAGGGTGCTCGACAAGCTCGCCTCGTCCTCGGCGATGTATGCCAGACACGTCGCGCGCTCGCGCTCATAGCGCGCCGCGTAGCTGTCGGCATAAGCGTAGTCGTAGGTGTAGACGCCGCGCACGACCGCGTCGCACAGGGCGTTGACGAACTGGCGGTCGGTCATGGAGCTCGTCAGGTTCGCGTCGCGGAAAAACTTCTGGCACCCGCCCGACCCGAACAGGTTGCACAGGCTCCATGCCAGGCCCTTGACGCAGTCGGCGCGCCCGGAGATGTCGACGCCGAACGTGTTGCGCAGGATGCGCTCGACCGGCTGGTAATACTCCTGGTAGGCATAAGCGTCCTGCAACGCGGCGAACTCCGTGGGGTCGGTCTGGTAGGCAGCATGCCAGGCGTCCTCGGCAAGGCGCCCGATCTCGGTCAGCTGTTTGGTCGCACTGTCGTAGATGGCGGCGGCCTTCAGCTCCTCGCCGCGTGCCACGACAGGGCCGAACATGGCGTACTTTGTCGGGTTGTACTCATAGACCGCCTGGATGAACGGCACGAGCGCATAGCGGCGGTCGAACTGGTAGAACCCCATGGCGTTGTAGCCGTCGCCGTAGCTGAAGCCCTGGTTGTAGTTGGAGCCGCTTTCGTTTTCGGCGAAGTACTTCATCTCGGAGGACAGCGCCTGGGGAGCCAGGCGCGCAGAGCCCCCTGAGAGCAAGTCGATATCTGAGGACAGCGAGGGGTCCTCCTCGTAGGCGTCCGCACGGTCGAAGTCGCCCGGAGCGGGAAGCTGGGCAGTCGCGTCGGATGCGGCAGACGAAAGGCCGCCCGTATCCGCCGAGGCGGCGGCCGGCGCGCCCGTGAGCGCGAACGCGCAGACAGCGGTCAGGCCCGCGAAAACAGCACGATGCCGAAGCGTCATGGGATCCTCCTTGGTTCAGCGTCCCCTGTGGGGAGAGTACATATCGGGTGCATATGCGCGAACGCGCATGCGAGGATAGACGCCATTATGACGTGCGGGATTTCGGCCGGCAATGGATTCAGCCGGATTTCCAAACTACCCCGTCCCCGATGAGGACAGAGCCCGCGAACGCGAAAAAGCGGGGAAGGGCATCGCCCTCCCCCGCTTGGCATAGCGAAACAATGTCTTGTCGCGTCGGAGCTAGCAGATCTCGACGACCCAGCCCTCGGGACCCTCGATCTCGCCGTCCTGGATGGCGGTCAGGGTCTCGCGGAGCTTCTTCATCACGGGGCCGACTTCCTCCATGCCGCTCGCGAAGACGATCTCCTCGTCGCCGCACACGACCTTGCCCACCGGGCTGATGACGGCGGCGGTGCCGCACATGCCGCACTCGGTGAACGCGCCGGAGGCGACCTCGGAGAACTTCACCGGGCGCTCGACGACGGTCATGCCCAGCATGTCCTGGGCCACCTGCACGAGCGAGCGGCGGGTGATGGAGGGCAGGATGGAGTTCGTCGCGGACTGCGGCACCACAAGCGAGCCGTCGGCATCGACGAACAGGAAGTTCGCGCCGCCGGACTCCTCCACGTAGGTGTGGGTCTGCGGGTCGAGGAACATGTTGTCGGCGAAGCCCTCGGCGTGGGCCTGGACGCTCGGATACAGGCTCATGGCGTAGTTGAGGCCCGCCTTGATGGCGCCGGTGCCGTGGGGCGCGGCGCGATCGTACTCGGGGACCTTCACCGCGACGGGCTTGACGCCGCCCGAGTAGTACGGGCCCACGGGCGTCACGAGGATGCGGAACTGGTACTCGTCAGCGGGGGCCACGCCGATGACCTCACCGGTGGCGACCATGAGCGGGCGGATGTAGAGCGTCGCGCCCGAACCGAACGGCGGCACCCATGCCTCGTTGGCCTTGACGACCATCTTCACGGCCTCGAGGAACTTGTCCTCGGGGAACGGCGGCATCACGATGCGGCGCGCCGAATCGGCCATGCGGCTCGCGTTCAGGTCGGGACGGAAGCAGACGATGCGGCCATCCGCCGTCGTGTAGGCCTTCAGGCCCTCGAAAACCTCCTGGCAATAGTGGAAGATGCCCGCGCACTCGGAGAGCGTCAGGGTGTGGTCGGTCGTGAGACCGCCCTCCTCCCACGCGCCGTCCTTATAATTGCAAACATAGCTGTAGTCGGTGGGACGGTAGGCGAAGCCCAGGTTGCCCCAGTCGATATCCTTCTTCTCAACTGCCATGGTGAACTCCTTTTTCATTACGTGCACAGCCGCGCGCCAACACGGCGCGGCAGCGTTGCGAACGATTCTACTCCCGCGCGATGGAGCGCTCCCGAGAGTTTTCCGTTTCGATACATGAAGGACAGCCGACCAGGCCCGGCGGGGCGACCGGGACCGCCGCTTACCGGCAGCACCCAGTGTTGCCGGTCTGTTAATCCTAGCGAATCGCTATAGATTCGCTATACTTAATCGCATTCGCACGCGAGAGGGAGGGGCGCCCGTGGGATTCATCACGACCATCAAAGAGGACATCGCCACGGTCAAGCGCAACGACCCCGCGGCGCAAAACGGCCTCGTGATCTTCCTGTCCTATCCCGGCCTTCATGCCAAGTGGGCCCACACGCCCGAGCACTGGCTGTGGAACCACGGCGCCCGCAGCATCGCACGCATCTTCTCGCAAATCACCCGCTTCATGACGGGCGTGGAGATCCACCCGGCCGCCCAGATCGGCAGGCGCTTCTTCATCGACCACGCGATGGGCGTCGTCATCGGCGAGACCACCATCGTGGGCGACGACTGCACCCTCTACCAGGGCGTCACACTCGGCGGCACGGGCAACGAGGAGGGCAAGCGCCACCCCACGCTCGGCAACAACGTCACCGTGGGCAGCGGCGCCAAGGTGCTCGGCAACATCCACATCGGCGACAACGTGCGCATCGGTGGCAACTCCGTCGTGGTGAAGGACGTGCCGCCCAACTCGACCGTGGTAGGCGTGCCCGGCCGCGTGGTGCGCCGCAACGGCTGCCGCGTGATGGCCGAGAGCTTCGACGCCAAGCAGCATCGCGAAAGCATGCCCGACCCCGTCGAGGAGGCGTCGCTGCTGAACCGCGAGGGCATCGCCGACAACGCCCGCCGCATCCAGGAGCTGGAGCAGCAGGTGCGCGAGCTGACGGATCTCGTGCAGACGCTTGCGGGCGCCGAGAACAACCGCCACGCAAAGGGCCGATAGGGCCGCACGCCGCCCGCGCGCACAAAAAACGCCGGCCCGATGGGGGCCGGCGCACAGACGCCTTACAGCTTGTGGAGACAGTACCGTGTGGCTACTTGTCGGAAAAATGGCTGCCCGGATGCACGTCGTCGGCCGCCGATGAGCCCGCCTTGTCCGCCTTCAGCGCCGGGATGATACGCTTCACGACCCAGAACACCACGACGATGAGCACGATCGCGATGAGCACGATCTTGACGATGTCCGAAAAGCCCTCGACCTGAGCCGTCACCGTCTCCCAGGCGCCGCCTGCCGCATAGCCCAGGCTGCACAGCACCGTGTTCCACACCGCCGAGCCGACGAGCGTGTAGAGCGTGAAACGCACGACGCTCATCTTCGCCGTGCCCGCGGGGATGGAGATGAGGCTGCGCACGACGGGAATGCAGCGGCACAGAAGCACCGTGATCTGGCCGCGGCGGTCGAACCAACCGATGGCCTTCGCCACGTCGCCGGAGTGAAAACCGAGCAGGCGCATGGGCTTGGTGTCGAAAAAGCTCTCAAGGCGGTCCTGCGACAGCAGGCGACCGATACCGTAGAGCACGAAGGCGCCGACGACCGAACCGATGGTCGCTGCCACGATGACGAGCGGCAGCTTCATGGTCGTCTGGATGACGAGAAAACCCGACAGGGGCAAGATGAGCTCACTGGGGATGGGCGGGAACACGTTCTCGAAGAAGATGAGACCGAACACCGCAAGATAGCCGAACTGGCTGATAAAGGAAAAGAATGCGTCTTCCATGAACGCCTTTCTGATTCGCCGTCGTTGCCGTGAACGATGATAGCCGCTCGCGTTGCGACCACCGCGTTATGCACCGGAAACGCATATCGGGCGCACCGGAAGCACAAACCGGCGCGCCGAACGTGCCGCCGGCGGCGCGCGGTCGGCAGGCGGGGCGCCGATGGCGTAATACCTGCCGCGGCGGGTGTTGGCTTATACTGTCATAGTCCAAAACGCAATCGATCGCGCCGCCTCAAGACCCGTGAGACCGGCGATCTAGGGAGGATATATGGCAAGCATCAGCGTCGATTACTACTCCTCTTCGCTCATGCGCACGACCACGCTGGACGTCATCCTGCCGTTCGACAACCCCGATGACGCCTGGGCGGTCGACGCCAATCTGCGCCGCGACCCCCACAACTGGGAAGCCGCGCCCTATCCGCCGAAGAAGCCCCCGTTCCGCACGCTCATCCTGCTGCACGGCATCAACGGCAACCACACCGACATCATCTCCGAGACGCGCATCGCCCGGTGGGCGTCCGAGCACCAGCTCGCCGTCGTGATGCCGTCGGGCTACAACGCGTTCTACATCGACAACCCCGAGACCCACAACTACTTCGGTCGCTTCGTGGGCCTCGAGCTGCCCAACGTCGTACGCCGCATGTTCCCGCTCTCCGAGCGCCGTGAGGACATGTTCATCGGCGGCATCTCCATGGGTGCCTACGGCGCGCTGCGCAACGGCTTCAAGTACGCCGAGAACTTCGGCGCCATCATCGCGCTGTCGAGCGCGATGATCATCGACAACTTCGACGCGCTCATCCGCGACGAGCCGTTCTTCCTGTCGCGCCCCTTCCTCGAGTCCACGTTCGGCGACCTGAACCGCGTCGTCGACTCCGACAAGGATCCCGGCCGCCTCGCCGCCGACGTCGTGTACTGCGATCGTCCGCGCCCGCGCGTGTTCATGGCCTGGGGCAACCAGGACCCGCTGGCCCAGCCCAACCGTGTGCTCGCCGCGCGCCTGCGCGGTACCGGCATCGAGGTCGAGCAGCGCGAGTTCGCCGGCGGCCATGACTGGGACTTCTGGAACCAGGCGCTGCCCCAGGCACTCGACTGGCTCCCGCGCGGGTAATTCGCCGAAACGTCGTTCGCTGTCTCACGGGTGTCGGGTATAAATAATTACAATGTATGTTCGTCACCTCGAGCTGCTCTTTAAGAAGGAGAGGTCAACCATGGCACTGCTCAAGGTCGATTTTTACTCCAACTATCTTCAGCGCAACGTTCTTCTGACCGCCGTCATCCCCGTCGACAAGATGGACGGCAACAAGCGCGCCAAGCGCCGCCAGGGACCGTATCGCACCATGTACCTGCTGCACGGCCTGTTCGGACGCGACTACGACTGGATCGACAAGACCCACGTCGTTGAGACCGCGGAGGCGCGCGACGTCGCCCTCATCATGCCGTCGGGTGAGGACGGCCTGTATCTCGACAAACCCGAGATCAACGAATGGCACGGCAAGTTCATCAGCGAGGAGCTCGTCGACGTGACGCGCCATCTGTTCCCGCTGTCGCGCAAACGCGAGGACACCTGTCTGGCCGGCATCTCCATCGGCGCCTACACCGCGCTCATCAACGGCCTTCTGCGCCCCGACCGCTTCGGCAGCATCGTCGCGCTGTCGGGCGCCTTCATGCGCGACCGCATCATCGAGGCCGTCGAGTCGCACAGCCCACGCAAGCGCAAGTACTACGAGCGCTGGTTCGGCGACCTGGATACCGTCATCGGCACCGACAAGGACTACGTGACGCTCATCGACAAGTTCAAAGAGGACCCCGATCTGCCGAAGCCCAAGTTCTACGGCGCCTGCGGCGAGCACGACAACCTGTGCGAAAACAACCGCGAGGTCGTAGGGCTGCTCGAGGATGCCGGCTTCGACGTCACGTACTGGGAGCCCGAGATCGGCAGCCACGAATGGCCGTTCTGGAACGCGTGGATCGACTGCGCGCTCGACTGGTATGCACCGGGCGAGATGAAGCCGAGCTCGGCGGACGTGGACTACACGGGACTCACCACCCTGCGTCCGCCCGACGAGGGCACCTTCGTCCTGAAAGACGACAACTAGCATGGCGGCGGCCTTTTGGGGCCGCCGTTTTTCATGCTGCGGCGCTCTTGGATGTGCTGCGGGCGGCTTCCAAGCGTGCCGCGCGGGGGCTCCCAAACGAGGCGGGCCCACTTTCAGCACTTTTTTCAGGTCCCCCTCAAGTACGCTTTAGTGTAATGGAGTGCTCAACTGGGAAAACGCCGATGAAATCAGCTTGAAAATCCGGGGCTACTCGGGACCCCCGCAAAAAAGTACTGAAAGTAGGCTGTCGACGATGCGCAGCGCGCTGCGTGGGACAATGGAAGCATATGAAACCGCCTAAGAGGGCAGGAGGAGCCCGTGTCCGCACCGAAAACCCTTGTCATCGTCGCTCATCCGGACCTTGCGGGGACAAGCCGCGTGAACCGCCGCTGGGCCGAAGAGCTTGCGAAGCATCCCGATGAGTTCGAGGTGCGCGATCTATACGCCCTCTACCCCGAAGGCTCCCTCGACGAGGACGGTATATCCGTCGAGCGCGCCGCGCTCGCTGCCCATGACCTCATCATCTTCCAGTTCCCGGTCTACTGGTACAGCGCCCCGGCGCTTCTGCGCACCTGGACCGACGAGGTCTACGGCTTCGGCTGGGCCTACGGCGGCGAAAAGGCCGCACCCGGCGAGCCGGGCCGCGCGCTTGCGAACAAGCGCTTCGCCGTGGCCATGTGCGCCGGCGATATCGAGGCGAACTACTGCGCCACCGGCACCGTCGGCTTCACGCCGAGCGAGGTCATCATCCCCTTCCGTGCGACGGCAAACTACGTGGGCGCCACCTGCGAGGCTGAGCCGTTCTGCCTGTTCGGCACCGAAGGCGATCTCTCAGACGACCAGCTCGAGGCGAGCGCTGTCGCCTACGTGGAGTGGCTGCGCAAGCTCGTGCGCGCGTAGGCGCACGGGACATCCCACCGAGAGCAAGAAGGGCCCCGCGGGGCCCTTCTTGCTCTCGATCGAATATGTCTGCATGCGCTACATGAACTGCGAGTTGTAGAGGCTCGCGTACGCGCCGTTCTCGGCAAGGAGCTCGGCGTGCGTGCCCTGCTCGATGATCGTGCCGTGGCTCATGACGAGGATGAGGCCCGCATCCACGATCGTGGACAGACGGTGCGCGATCACGAAGCTCGTGCGGCCGGCCATGAGGTTCTCCATGGCGTGCACGATCGCATGCTCGGTGCGCGTGTCCACGCTCGAGGTCGCCTCATCCAGGATGAGGATCTTCGGGTCGGTGAGGATCGTACGCGCGATGGTGAGCAGTTGCCGCTGGCCCTGGGAGATGTTCTCCGCGTCGTTCGCGACCCGCGTGTCGTAGCCGTGTGGCATCGTGCGCACGAAGAAATCCACGTGCGCCATCTTGGCCGCCTCGATGATCTCCTCGCGCGTGGCGTCGGGGCGCCCGTAGGCGATGTTCTCGGCGACCGTGCCATCGAACAGCCAGGCGTCCTGCAGCACCATGCCGAAGTTCTGGCGCAGCTCGGCGCGCGTCATGGCGTGCGTGTCCACCCCGTCGAGCGTGATGCGCCCACCATCGACCTCGTAGAAGCGCATGAGCAGGTTGATGAGCGTCGTCTTGCCGGCGCCCGTCGCGCCCACGATAGCGATCTTCTGGCCGGGCTGCGCACGGAAGGACACGTCGTACATGAGCGTCTTTTCCGGTGTGTAGCCGAAGCGCACGTGCTCGAAGGCAACGCGACCCTCCACGGGCTGCGGCACATGGAGCGCGACCTCGGGCGCCGGGTCGGGCTCGATCTCCGGCTCGTCCAGGATGTCGAACACGCGCTCCACGCTCGCAAGCGCGCTCTGCAGCGTGTTCACCGTCATGGACATCTGCGTCATGGGCTCGGAGGCCTGCATGATGTACTGGAAGAACGCCTGGAACGTGCCCACGGTCAGCCGTCCGCCGATGAGCATGGCGCACCCGATCATGGCGATGACCACCTGCGCCACGCGCCCGACGAAACGGATGCCCGGGCCGGTCGCGTTCGTGAAGAAGTCCGCGCGACGGCTCGCGTCGGCGAGCTTGTCGGACAGACGGTGGATATCGGCCGAGCTCGCCTGCTCGCGGTTGAACGCGCGGATGATGACGCGGCCGCTGTAGGCCTCCTCCACCGCACCGGTAAGGTGCCCCACCCACATCTGCCGCTCGGCGGCAAGCTTCAGGTTCTTGCCGGCCGCAAAACGGGTGAGACCGATAGCCACGGCCGAGAACACCAGGAAGATGCAGGCGAGCAGGGGGCTGTAGACGAACATCATCACCACGGCGCCCACGATGCTACCCACCGCGGTGAACAGGCGCAGAAGGCCCGTCTGGAGCACTTCGGACATCTTGTCGAGGTCGTTGGTCGCACGGCTCACGATCTCGCCGGGCTTGTGCGCATCGAAGTAGGACAGCGGCATGCGGTTGAGCTTCTTGGCGATGCGGTTGCGCAGCGCGAGGTTCAGGCGCTCGGCGAATCCCGCCATCGTGAACACCTGCGTCGCGTAGAACACGAAGGCGAGCGTCCACACGCCGAGGTACACGGCGATCTCGCGCCCGCCGTGCGCCCAGTCGACCGTGAAGTCGCGGCCTTCGGCGAAGGCGGCCTGGATCTCGGTCCACAGCGCATCGATGACGTGCGCCGAGAACGCGGGCGCGGCGACGCTGAACACAGTGTAGAGCACGACGCACACGAGCACGATGCCGAAGCGCCAGCGCTGGCCAGCGGCCTCGGTCCACAGGCGGCGCACGGTCGCCACGGTATCGCGCGGAACCTCGGGCGCCTCCTCCTCGTCGAGCCCGAGCGCCTCGAGCGCGCGGGCGTCGCGCTCGAGGCGGTCGTTCTCGTCGAATTCGGACAGGTCTGCCCCTGCCGCGGCGATATCGGCCGTCTTGCTGACGCGCTCCTTATCGGACATCGCCCTCACCTCCCTTCATCTGCGACTCGGCGATCGAGCGGTACACCTCGCAGGTCTCCATGAGCTCCTCGTGAGTGCCCACGCCCTCGACCACGCCGTCTTTCAGCACGACGATCTGGTCGGCATGCAGGATCGTCGAGATGCGCTGCGCGATGATGAGCACCGCGGCATTGCGCGTCTCGGGCACGAGCGCACGGCGCAGGGCCGCGTCGGTCTTGAAGTCGAGTGCCGAGAAGCTGTCGTCGAAGATGTAGAGGTCGGCGCGCTTCATGAGCGCGCGGGCGATGGACAAGCGCTGGCGCTGGCCGCCCGAGAAATTCGTGCCGCCTTGGGCCACCTTGGCCTCGAGGCGCTCGGGCTGCTCGTAGACGAACTCCGCCTGCGCCACCTGGATCGCGTGGCGCATCTCGGCATCCGTCGCGTTCTCGTTGCCGAAGCGCAGGTTGCTCGCGATGGTGCCGGAGAACAGCCACGCCTTCTGCGGCACGTAGGCGATGCGGCCGCGCAGCTCCTGCTGGCCCATCTCGCGCACGTCGCGGCCGAGGAAGCGAACCGAGCCCGCCGTCACGTCGTGGAAGCGCAGCAGCATCTTCGCCACCGTGGACTTGCCCGAACCCGTCGAGCCGATGATGGCCGTCGTCTGGCCGCGCCGGCAGCAGAAGTTCAGGTCGTGCAGGGTGTCCTCGTCGGCGTCGGAGAAGCGAAACGACGCATGGTCGAACGCCGCCACGACCTCACCCGGCGCAGACGCGGCGCCCCCGCTCGGCTGCTTCGCGTCCGCCGCGGCATCTGCGGGGTCGCAGATCTCGGGCTTGAGGTCGATGACCTCGGCCGCGCGATCGAGGCAGGCCTTCGCGCGCGGCAGGGTCAGCGCAACCATCTGCGCCGCCATGATGTAGAACAGGATGAGCATGGCGTACTCGAGCACCGCCGAGATGCTCGCGATCTCCATGGCGTGCGCGCCCACGCGGTCGCCGCCGAGCCACAGCACCGCGACCTCGGTGATGTTCATGAGGAAGAAGCTCGCCGCATCGACGCCCGCGAACATCATGTTCACCTTGATGGCGGAGCTCGCGTAATCGGAGAACACCTCGTCGAGGCGGCGCTCCTCGTGGCGCTCCTTCGTGAACGCACGGATGACGCGCACACCGATGATGCTCTCGCGCAGCACGACGTTCATGCGGTCGATGAGTCCCTGCAGGCGCGTGAAGATGGGGGCGGCCTTCGCGATGGTGATGCCCGCGATGGCGAGCACCACCACGGTCACCGCGGCGAGGAGCAGGCCCATCTGCCAGTCGATCATGCAGGCCATGATGATGCCGACGACGCACAGAAATGGCAGCGGCAGCACCATCTGGATCGTGGCGATGATGGACTGCTGCACGACATTGATGTCGTTCAGCGAGCGCGTGATCATGGAACCCGTGCCGAAGCGCTCGAAATCGCTGTTCGAGAACGCAAGCGAGCTGTCGTAGATGGCGTTGCGGATGTCGCGGCCGACGTTGGACGCCAGGCGCGCCGCCAGGTAGGCGCCCGTGAGCGCGCCGCCGCTCGCGAGCACGGAGGCACCGAGCATCAGCAGGCCGCCGCTCACGATATGATCCATGCTGCCGCTGGTGATACCCTCGTTCACCATGTTCGCGAGCATCGTCGGCACGAGCAGCGTGCCCGTGTTGTCGAGCAAAAGCACCACGAGCGTCACCGCTACCAGTGCCCTATGCGGTCTCAGGAACCTGAGCAGCAATTTCATGCAGTCTCCCCTTCCCCTCTCTTCGTCATCGTCGGTGTGCACGGCACCCCTTCCTCATCGGTCTCGAGTGCGGCCATCTCCGCCGCGAGTGCCGCCGTGTAGGCGCGTGCGAGCGACATGAACTGCGCCCGCTCGTCGGGAGCGAGCGTGCAGAACGCCCGGCGCTCCGCCGCCTGCCCGGGCTTCACGTAGCGTTGGGCGAACGCGCGGCCCGCCCCCGTCAGATGCGCAACCTTGTTCTTGCGGCTGCCCTCCTCGAAAGCGAGCTCGATGAGCCCGCGCGCCTCGAGCGACTTGATGGCCGAACTGATCGTCTGCTTGCTATAGGCCCATGAATCGGCGAGCGAGCGCAGCGCAAGAGCACCTCCCGCGCGGTCGATGTCGTACATCATCCAGTACGCGCAGCTCGAGAGCCCAGCGCGGCGCGCGAACACGTAGTAGATGCGGTCCGCCTCTTTATAGAGATAGTCGAGTTCGCGCGGATCATCCGGCGCTGTCGGGACGTCCGATTCCCCCATGCCACCTTCCCTTGATACGACGTGCATTCCGAATATCAGCAGGGCATGTTAGTCCGATTTCGGATAATCGTCAATGCAGGAGGATAGAGCGGCAAAACAGCCGCCGGCGTGACATCGCTGCACAAAGAACGCCCGTCGGAGCGATAGGACCGACGGGCGTGGGGGAAAGGCGATGCTACGGACGGCGTGCGCCGTCGTGCGCCTACAGTGTCCATCCCTCCTGGATGGACTCGTGGAACGTGGCATTGTCGCACAGATCGTGCAGGCTCTGGCCATCGCGCCACGGAAGCTCAGCGAGCTCGGACAGGGTGGTGACCAGCTCGGAGCAATCGGTGAAGCGACCCTTCTCGTTCAGCTTCGAGCAGTCCTGCACGCGCCA
Source organism: Collinsella tanakaei (assembly GCF_016902615.1). Classification (GTDB taxonomy): domain Bacteria; phylum Actinomycetota; class Coriobacteriia; order Coriobacteriales; family Coriobacteriaceae; genus Collinsella; species Collinsella tanakaei_A. The sequence continues at coordinate 69,681 of NZ_JACJMB010000002.1, read as the reverse complement.
ATATCCGTCGGTATGGGTGATGTAGTACTGATCATCATCGATATCCATAAACACACGGGTCTTGGAGCGCAGGTAACCAAGGAGCTCCTCGAAGCTCAGGGGTATCGTCTCGTCAGCCTTCAGTCCCATGATGGCCTCCTAGCTGTCGGGCGCCGATGTCGGCGCGGTTTACTGACCGATACAACAAGTAAACCCGTCTGGGGACATATATATGCGATGAAATTGGTGGGCGGCAGAGAACATCGGTGCAACGGCCAAACAACCCCGTCCCCGATGAGGACACGCGATGCCCTACACGCTACCCGTAAAGCTCGTTGTAGCGGTCGATGGCGCGGTCCGCGGCCGAGGATGGATCATGGCTCAGAAGATGACGATTCTTGATGAACACGATCGTATCGCTCACCTGATCGACATTGTCCAGGATGTGGGAGCTCATCACGATTCCCTTCCCCCGCTTCGCCATGCCGCGCATAATCTTGGTGTGGAGCTGCACGTTCGTCGGGTCGAGCGCGTTCATGGGCTCGTCGAGCAGCAGGTAGCGTGCATCAGTAAGGTAGGCAATCGCCAACGTAACCTGCTGCTTCATACCCTGTGAGCACGCACGCACCCGCTTGTTCGCAAACGGCTCGATCCCGCATTTTTCCGCCACGTCCTCGGCACTCAGGCGTGAACGCCACAGGCGCTGAGCCATACGCAGATGCTCGCGCACCGTCAGGTTCGGATAAAGCAGGCTCGCGTCTCCCGGCGCGTAGAACACCGCGCGCTTGAGCGCCGTCCCATCGCGCGGGTCGATGCCGTCCACATCAAGATTGCCGCGCACCCGTGCGCCCGGCAGGCCCGCGATGGCACGAAGCAGCGTGGTCTTGCCGTAGCCGTTCGGAGCAACCAGCCCTGCGATGGCACCGGGCTCGATCACGAGCCGCTGGTCCTCAAGCAGGATATGCGAACCGTACCCCATAGTGATGCGATCGAATGTCAACATGCTTTCCCCCTTATCGATAGGCGATGAAACGAGCAGCCGGCACACGGCGTGGGCGCCGATCGCGGCACAGAACAGCAGCCGCTGCGGCAACGCAACAGGAAACGAGCGCATTCGCGAACATGGTGGTCACGAGATGGCGGCCTATTGCGGCGCTCGCCGTCAGGATCTCCCCCGCCATGCTCGCGACATGCGGGTAGGAAAGCACGCCCCATCCGTTTGCGGTCCCGGCGATCAGCAACGCCCCCGTCAGCGCAAGCGCGTCGACGATGACGCCGAAGGCAATCGACAGCGAGATGTGGGCGAACAGCCGCATGCGGAGGCGCACCGGTGCGCCTCGCAGCAGTCCCGCACGCATGCGCACCGCGATGCGCACAGCCATCACGCACGACGGCGCCGCCCACACCGCAAGCGGGATCACGCGCGAGAGAAACGCCAGGTAGGGTATACCCGGCATGTCAGCCGCCGTTGAGAACAGCCGCACATCCCCGCAGGCGCGCAGCATCCGGAAAAACGACGCCCGCATCGCCGGAGAGCCTTCCCCCTGGACGCTGCCCTGAGCAGAGGACCCGGCAGGCGCGCCCTCGGCACACCATGTCTCATAGGCGATCGCCGCATCCACGAAGGCCCCCGCATCGCGTGAATAGACGACCTCGCGACAAAACGCGACCTGCTGCTCTGCCGCCTGGCGCTCCTCGATGGACATGGCGGACGCCCGCTCGGCATAGTCCGCCTGCAGGACACGCAGCCGCTCCTCGTACCACGGTCGCTCGAAGACCGCCATGCCCGAGGCGAACCCGAAAACGACGGGGGCTATCGACATGAGCACAAGGGCAGCCGTCACGCATGAAAGCGGAACGCCGCGTGACGCTGCCACCAGCGACGAGGTGTATTCGGACAGCGTTGCCGACCGGCCGCCATATTCGGAGACAGGGTCTGACGTCGCCCGCATCCTGGCATGCTTCCCGGCAGGCGCATCCGCGGGGTCCGACGACCCGGACGCAAACACGCCGCCGCGCGGAGTCCCCGTGCCCCTGAAATCCCCCCAACCACTGTGCGCCCGCAGGCGTCGAATCGTCCGCACGCCGTACACGAGCGCCAGCGCGAACACGCAGGCTCCAGCGGTTATGCCAAGCACCGTCGCACCCCGCACGACACTCATACCGGCCAGGGGGATGGCAACGTTCTCGGCATTGATGAAATAGCCGAGCGAACCCGTGGCGAGCGGGACGGCGAAATAAGAAGAGGGCAACCAGGGAGCGATGTCCGCCAGAGGCGACCACGTCTCGAAGTACTCGGGCGCAAGGGGCACCGCAGCGATTGCCGCGACCGCAACGACAGCGGGTGCCACATGGTGGGTCAGCTGGACCGTAAGCTCTGCCGCGCATGCGAGCACCAGCGCAACCAGCATATACAGCACCACCGCCTGCGCCACGATTGCGCCCGCATCGGTGAGCACGGGTGTACGCGCCCAGAAGAACGCGACAGGATACGACGGGTCGCCCACACCATTGACAACCGCAAGCCAGATCACAGCCGGTGCCATGGTGACACCGAGCGCCGCGAGCGAGAGCAGCGTCGCCGCGACGATCGTGACGGCCGATGCCGCGCCGCCGGAGATGGGCGCAACCGCCAACAAACGCTCGCGCGAACGCCACGAAACCGTGCGCACGGCGACGATGGCCATCGGCAGCAGCGCCATACAATACGCTTCCGGCGCCAACGGCCCCAATGCCTCGACCTGATATGCGGGCGCAGTGGATAGAAGGGTCCCCAGCTGCCGTGCCCCGGGCACGGCCAGGTTCTCTTGCCACCTAGCGGCAAGCATCACGAGCGCAGGCATCTGCGCTGTGGATGTGTATACAGCCGGATCGCCAAGCTCGACCAGGCGCTCCATGAAGCGCGCCCGCAACTCGGAGCCGGCAGCATCGGTTCCCGCCATACGCCCCGCTCCCGCCGCGTGATCTGCCTCGAAACGCTCATAGCATGCCTCCGCCTCGTAGAACGCCCGATCATCCGGCGCGGTGAGCATCTCGTCGAAGAGCACGTTGCTTTCGCGCAGATATGCTTTCGAGCGCTCCTCGGCCTCCGTGGAAGACGGCGCATCGAGCCACGCTTCGTTCTGCGCGCGCACTGCCTCGTTGAGCTCAGCCTGGAACTCGACCGCCTCACGGCTCAGAGAGCCGAACATCGGCACCCCAACCACCGCGAGCTCGAAGCATAAAAAACCGGCCATCAGAAGAAGCAAGGCGATCAGCAGCCTGCTTCTGATGGTCGTTCGAATCACGATTCCGGCAAGACGCCATGCGTCCGCCCATCGCCGTGTGAGGGTCATCGTCCTCATCTCCTTGTCCATCTGCGCCCATGCCGGAACCGCGCACGCGTCCTGCGCGCGCCATGAACGCTGTGTACCAGCACCTCTGCGCATAGGGCAGAACACCCGAGAGCGCACGGACACCCTGCGTGCACGCGAAAGCTGTGTGCGTAGGCGCCGACCGCATCAAGTCAACCAGGAGGGGAAACACCACAAGAAGCCCGAGGCGACACATCTGATGGAGCGCAGCTGCTCGTCCGCCCGTGCGCGCCTCGCTATCTGCAAACGCGACGCAGGCGCACACGACGACAGCCGTCGCGCACGCCCGTGCGAAGCTGTGCGTGATCGCCGCAGCAGCGATCACGGTCAAGCTTGCGATGAAATTGATGAGGAAAAGCGCCAACCCGCACGCCACCAGCAGGGAAGGCCCATGGGAGACGACGGCTGCGCCCTGAAGCTGGAGGGCAACCAGCTGAGCCGGCATCGCGGCGACGCACAGGAACACTGTGCCCCATGCAGCGGAGCGGAGCGACATCCACACCACAAGTGCGATCCGTGGCAGATAAGAGAGGACGGGATGCGTTGTTGACGGACAGCCCGGACGCGGCGCGGGAGTCAGCCTGCTCGCACCGGGCGGGGCACCCCGGCAGATCCGCCACGCGAACCCCAATGCGCAGGCTATCGAAGGGGCGATGAGGACCACGAGCGGCGTGAACCGCAGCAACGCAAGCGTGTAGCCGACAACGCCGAGCTGCGCCATCGAGGCGACGGACGCCTCGGAATCGACCCGCGGTGCAAGAAGCGGCCAGACAGCAGACACCTGTGTGAGCACGAGGACGGCCCACATGACGGGACTTCGCATCATGTGCCACGGTGACCAGACGGCAGCCGGTGTCGCCGGGCTATCCGACGCCGCAGGCGATGCGAGGCGCACGCCCAGCGCCGCCGCGCCAAGCAGCGCCCCCGCAAACGCCGAGAGCACGATGATGCCGCCAAGCGCGCCCGCCCCGACGGGCGAGGAGGTGGACGACGAGGACACGATCACATCGCGGCAGACGCCCGTCAGGCGCGCAACATCGAAATACGTCGTCGGCAACGATTGCGCGAAGTCGGAAACGGGGCCCAGCGGCGCAAAGTACCAGGGCTGCGCCACAGCGAAAAGCATCAGCGCCATGGCCGCACGCGCGACCTTAGAGTTCCGGGTAAACGCTAGAGACACAGTGCTCAGGGCGGCTACGAATCCCGCAAGCGCCACGTAAAGCGCTGCGCGAACCACCAACACGGCGCCGACCGACAAGATCTCGTACGCCGCGCCGCGCATCGTCACGGCAGGATAGGATAGGTCGCCCAGCCCGTTGCGCATGTACGCGATGATTGCCGCCGGCAGGACCGCCGCCGCGCAGGCGACGATGCCGATCGCGGTCGCGAATGCCGCGACGCCGGCGATGTCGCGCGCGCTCGGCTTTTCGCCGCCACGGCAAACTGTCACCCAGGCCGCATCGGCCCCACGCAGGACCGCCCACGCAAGCGGAATGAGCAACACGAGGAAATCGAGCGATCCGTCGTACGAGGGCGCCTTATCGCCCATGAGCTGGGCGATATTGAGCGCAAGAGGCGCTGCCGAGAACTGATCGGAAACAAGGTAGAGCGCTGCGGGCATATCTTGCGGCAGCCGATAGAGCTCCGGTTCGCCGAGCTCCGCCACCGCATGAAGCTGGATTGCCCGCGCATCGTAATACGCCCGATTAGATCCCGTGAGGCCAGAGACCGTCTCGTAATACGCGGCCATGGCGGTAAGGTAGGTCTCCTCATCCCGCGCCGCAAAGGCATGGGTGAGCGCCGTGTACTGATCGCGCGCGCCCTCAAGCGCCCGCTGTGCCGCCGCGCTTGCGGGCAGCGCCGCCACCTCGTGCTCCAGCTGCGCAATCCTTGCTGGAAGGCCGTCGTATACAGCGCGCAGCGCATCATGCTCGGCGATGGTCTGCACCTCGCCCGACCGCAATGAGGCTGATGTGGATGGCTGGAGTGTCGGCAGGGCGATAAGCGCGGCAGCAAGCGTCAGGACGGCGACGAACGCACGTCCGGTCAGCGCTCTATATGCAGCTCTCAGCCACTTCCGGTCCATATCGAATCCCCTCGACGGAGCCGATATCCCCCTTATACCACTCTATAACGACGAGAGCGTGTCTATACGCAGAAATTGGTAGGCGGTGGATAACTTTGGAGCAGCGGCCGATTTGCTCACTTTAGCGGTGTGCAGTGACCGTTGGCGTTGTCCGCAGCGACACAAATTGACCCGCCCCCATCTTGTCACCCTTGCTTGCCGAAAGCCTTCATAAGTATGGTCACAATGCCGCAGATCATGCCACCGATGGGCCAGGCGGCCCAAAACCATGCAGACGAGGTGCCGAGTGGCTCGAAGGCGTCGGGGTCGGGGGAAGACAGCACCGGTGCGAACAGCAGCACAAAGGCGATGATAGTGGCCACGATCATGATGGCGCCGCATACAGCGCCGATCTTTTGGTCGGCGCGTTTGCTCGCCAGCAAAGCCTCACGGCGCTCGTCGTCCAGCTGCGCGCTGACGATGTCCTCGACCTCGAGGTCCTCCGCAACGGAACGGTTGTATTCTGCGACATCAGTGCGGCCGAGCAGCATGCCATAGTGGATGATGTTCCACACGCCCAGCGCGATGAAAAACAGCAGGAAGAACAGGGCAACGTTTTCGGTGGCCATCTCCTCGAGCATGACCAGGCAGCCGATACCCACAAAAATGAGGGCGATGCCCATGATGAGGCCGACCGTAAACGATTTGCGTGCGCCCAGGCGATCATCCTCGGTGTAGAAGTCCTCGACGAAAGGGTGCGCTTTGATGAACGCGGAATGATCCATGCCGGCGGGGACAAGGAACGCAAGGCCGACGAGGATACCTGCAAGGACAATGATGACGAAGAGGCCGTCGCGCGCTCCCACCGAAGCCAAGTCGACCGCACCTTCAAAGAACAGCCCGATGGCGATGCCGACCAGGATGGCCGCAACGCCGGTGGGAATCTTCCAGGCCATCATACGCTGATGCTCGTCGTAGCCGCAGATGTCGGTCGGCGGACCGGCGGGCACGGACGCCGCCTTGGGCTCGGGCGCACGGCCGGTCAGATCGCCCTGCACGAGATCGTCGAGCGTACATTCGAAAATCTGGCAGAGCTTGAGGAGCTTGTCCATCTCGGGATAGCTCTTTTCTGCCTCCCAGTTGGAGACGGTTCGTTGGTTGAACTTGTTAGATTGCCTCTGAAACTCGCAGGTCAGGGGCGGTGGTGATTACTTGGAACTTGGGGCGGTCGGGCTGCTGGTACGAATCTGGTACGAATCGTTCCTCGGTTTGTACCGGGGCTTGCTCTGGTGCTCTCGTGCGGCGTGACGGGCGGACGTGGCGGACCTTGTAGGGGCGGCCCTTCGGGGCGTCCTCGGCGTGCTTCACCATGAACTCCTCCTCGGCGCCGATGCTCTGGAAAGCGTCCTCCATGACGTCGGCGGCCTTACGCTTCTGGTCCATGTTCACATGGGTGTAGATGTCCATGGTGATCGTGGCGCTGGCGTGGCCGGCGAGCTCCTGCATCACCTTGGGGTGCACGCCCTGCTGGGCGAGCATCGAGAGGTAGGAGTGGCGCAGCTCGTGGAGGCACCAGCCGTCCAGGCCGAGGAGCCTGCGGTCGCGCTCCCACCATTTGCCGAAGGTGTCGGGATGCACGCGCTGGGCGTAGAAGTCGAGCACGACGGGCGTGTCCTCGGTCTGCTCGCTCCAGCCCTTCTTGAGCCCCCGGTGGAGGTAGTTGCGCGTGAGGAAGTACTCCTGCTGGGCCTTCTTGCGGCGCAGCAGCGCATCGCAGACGAACTCGGGCATGGGGAGGTTCCTCATGCCGGCGTGGGTCTTCGCCTCCTTGAGGTTGCGGAACGCGTCGAAGTTGTGGTTGACGGTGAGCACCTTGTTGTCGAAGTCGATGTCTCGCCACGACAGCGCGCAGATCTCGCCCCGGCGGAGCCCCATCGTGATGGCGAGGAAGTAGCCGATGTCGCACGAGGTCTCGACCTCGAGCTGATCGACGAGCTGTCGCATGCGAGCCGGCGTGAGGGCCTGCTTCTCCTTGGTGTCGACTTTGGGCGTCGCCACCTTGTCGATGGGGTTGCGCACGATGACCTCGCGCTCAACGAGGTCGCGGAACATGAGGTCGAGGGTCTTGTTGATCTGGTTCAGGTAGGCCCCGCTCGACGGTTTTCCCGAAAGCGTGTCGCCCTGGCGCATCGCCGCGTACATGTCCTCGATCATCTCGGGCGTGATGAGGGCGACGTCGGCCTTGCCGATGTGGCGGGAGACGGCCTTGAAGCAGCGACGATAGCGCAGCTGCGTGTTCTGAGAGAACTCGCCGGACAGGTCGCGCCGCTCCATGAAGTCGGCGGCGCACTCCTCGAAGGTGGTGCCGGTGCGCTTCCAGACGCGGTCGTCCTCGATCTCCTCGATGAAGTCGCGCAGAGCCTTCTTGGCCTGGGTGTAGGTCATGTCGTTGACGCGGCGCGTGCGGGTCTTGTACTTGCCCGTGCGGGGGTCGAGCCCCACGGGGACGCGCAGCTGCCACTTGCGGCACTTGCTCTTGGGCTTGTCCTTCTCGAGCTGGACGATGGTGCCCTCTCCGGTTACCTTGGCCATGTTTAGCACCTCCTCTCGAGGAGGCGGACAGCGGTTTGATGGCTGATGGGCATTGCCGCGCGGTATGCGCAGATGGCGGCGCCTGTGGCCGCATGGTCGGTCGATGGCATATAATGTCACCGGTCCTTTCCTTGTTAGCGCTTGGTTGGGACTGTCTTTGGGCTCGTGGGAGGTACCAGCTCCTGCGGGCCCGTATTGTTTGTGCGATGCCTCCTTCCTGTTAGCCGCGGTTGTTGTCGAACGAGCCGCCGAGGCCGTGGGCAAAGGCGTTGCGGCGCCGGCGCATGCCGTCGTAGGCGGACGTGATGCCCTCCAGAACCTCGCGGTCTCGCTCCTCGTACTGTGCGGAGAGCATGTTGGAGAGCTTGTAGCAGGCGAGCTCGATCGACAGGGGCTCCTTGGGCTTCGTGTCGCGTATGAGGAAGCGCTCGCCCGCCACCTCGAACTCCCAGCCGTTGTCGCGGGCGTTGCGGCGCCCTACGCTCTCCGCCATGTCGAGGGCGTCGGCGATCTCGCGGTCGCGCTCGTCGGCGAGGCGCGTCTCCACGAACTCGAGGAACCGCGCGCGCAGGGCGTCGGCGTCGCCGAGCGACACCAGGTCGATGAAGTCGGCTTCGCCCGAGCCCATGGACTCGTAGAACTGGCGGCTGTACTGCTGGACGAGCTCCTCGTAGCGGCGCTGGTCCTGCGCGCGGTCGCGCGCCTGCTCCTTGCCGTCCTTGTACTGGATGTAGTCGAGGTAGTCGTCGAGCAGGCCCTTGTTCTTGTCGGACAGGGCGTCGTAGGCGCGCTGCACGGGGCCGCGCATCTCGCTGGGCTTGATGGGCGTGCGGCCGACGACGGCGTCGATGGTGCAGCCGAGGAAGTCGGCGATGATCCAGGCGCGCTCGATGGGGATCTTGGCGGGTTCCTGCTCGTAGCGGGTGTAGGTGGGTGCGGGTATGTCCACCGCCTCGGCGAAGTCCTTTGCCGTGCGGTATCCCGCCTCCTTCCTGAGATTTTGCAGGCTGTTAGGCACGGCTCGGCCCTCCTCGGATGCGTGCGTCCTATGGAGGCCCGGTACGTAGAGATGCCTCCTGTAGTATCCGTTGGAATCATATTACAACATTGAGAATCACCAAGCAACCAGTTTTACAATCATTAGGCGAGTTTGTATCGCAATGTGATTCTAAGCGTGGTAATGTAGCGCGTACGGACGGGGGACACAAGGGAGCCCTCGCGAGGGCGCGGCTTTGCCGCAGGAAGGGAGGGGTCATGGTCAGGAGCTTCCACGAGCTGCCGCTGCTGATGACGCCGAAGCAGCTTGCCGACGCGACCGGAGAGCACGTGAACTCTATACGGCGAAGCATCGCCGCCGGGCGGATTCCGGCGGACAAGGTTGACGGGCGGATCTACATCTGCAGGGATCTGGTGTTCCCAAACACGGCGAAGGGAATGGTGGGGCATGGCGACGACGCGCGCGCCCGCTGAGCGGTGGTGGCCGGGTGCCGGTGCGGGGGCGCTTGCAGGCGCGCCCGGATGCGGCGGACCGGTCGGATACGGCCCCGAAGGGGCGGCGAGCGCGGTTGCAGCCACGCCCGCCGCGATGAAGATTCCTGGCGGGATTCTTCGGGGAGACAGTGTAGCGCATACGGCGACGGGCGGTGCTTCTCCATGGCATCGCTAGAATACGTGCCCGCTGAGCTGCGGGCGGAGGCGCGCTGGGTGTGCTGGCGGCGCGAGGAGCGCGGCGGCAAGGCGACGAAGATCCCGGTGTGCGCGGCGAACGGGCGCATGGCCAAGTCGACCGACCCGGCGACGTGGGCGACCTTCGAGGAGGCCGTGGCCGCAGTCGGGCGGTGGCGCTGCGACGGCGTTGGCTTCGTGTTCGGGCCCGACCGGGCGTACACCGGGCTCGACCTCGACCACGTGATCGAGGGCGGGACGCTGGACGCTGAGTACCGCTGGGTCGTCGAGCAGGCCGGGACGTACACCGAGGTGTCCCCTTCCGGGGACGGGCTCCACCTCATCTTCCGCGGGAGCAAACCCGACTGGGCGCAGCGCTCGCGCCGCGGCCAGCCCGGCGGGCGCGTGGTGGAGATGTACGACCGCGACCGGTACTTCACTGTTACCGGGGCGCTCTTCGAGGGGCACGATGCCATCTCGGAGAATCCTGCCGTCGTCGAGCGGGCGTACCGGACGTGGATCGAGCCGGAGGCCGCGGCGCAGCCGGCGCTGTCGGCGGCGGGCACGGGCTCGTCCGACGGCATGGATGACGACGCGCTCCTGGAGCGCATGTACGCGTCGAGGAGCGGCGACGCCATCCGGGCGCTGATGGCCGGCGACTGCTCCGCGCAGGGAGGCGACCGGTCGGCCGCCGACATGGCGCTGTGCTCCCACCTAGCCTTTTGGTGCGGGCGCGATGCCGGCCGCATGGACCGGATCTTCCGCAGGAGCGGCCTCATGCGCGACAAGTGGGACAGCCGGCGCGGCGGGACGACGTACGGCGCGCAGACCATCGAGCGCGCGATTGCGGGATGCACGGACGAATACAGGCCGAGGGACCGGCGGGCGGAACGGCCTTCTCGCCCTCAAAATAAGAACGCGTGTTCGACTGCAACGCGGCGCGAGCAGCAAGGGGTACCCGACGATGACGCCGCGCCGAGGGAGGCCACAGATGGGGCGCCCTCGACCGAGGGCTGGCACGTGGACGACCGCGGGCGGCTCTGGGCGGCGGACGCGGCCGGCGAGCTGCGCTACACCGTGACGGCGACCGCGCCCTGGATCGCCTGCGACCTGGTGGACGTCGACACGGGAGACGTGCGCGCGCTCGTGCGCGTGGCTGTGGCGGGCGGCATGCGCGAGCGGGCGCTCGACCGCGACGTGCTGCTCAACCAGACGCGCATCATCGGGGCGCTGGCGCCGCTCGGGGCAAACATATCGAGCACGAATTCCAAGGACGTGGTGCGCTACCTCACCGACTGCGAGCGCCGGTGCGCGGGCGAGCGTCCCCGCGCGCGCAGCGTGACGCATCTGGGCTGGGCGGACGGCCCGCTCGGCGCGTTCATGCCCTACGACGCGGGCGGCGAGGTGCGCTTCGACCCCTCGCCCGACGAGGCGCTGAAGGCGCGCCCCTTCATGGAGCCGGCCGGCACGCTTGCCGAGTGGGTCGCGGGCGTCGCCCCGGCGCGCGCGGCGTCGCCCCTGTTCCGCTGCGTCCTGGCGGCGAGCTTCGCCTCGCCTCTCGTGGCGCTTCTCGGCGTGCAGACCTTCATCGTCTACCTGTGGGGCAGGAGCCGCAGCGGCAAGACGCCGACGCTCAAGGCGGCGGGCAGCGTGTGGGGCGACCCGACCGAGGGGTCGGACTCCTACTTCCGCACCTTCGCGGACACGCCCAAGAGCATCGTGAGGGCCGCGGCGCTGCTCCATGACATCCCCGTGATCATCGACGAGCTGCAGAGCAAGGGGGCGCCCGGCGGGCAGGCGACTAAGCGCCAGATCGTGGAGGACCTCCTCTACTCGCTCTCGCTCGGTCACGAGCGCGGGGCGCTCAACTCCGACCGCTCGATGATGCGGGCGGGCAGCTGGCGCTCGCTCACGATCGCCACGGGCGAGATCCCCATCGTCGGGGACTCGACGCAGCAGGGGGCCTCGAACCGCACGCTGGAGCTCTCGGGCGAGCCCTTCGCCGACGTGCGCGCGGCCCAGGCGATGCACCGGCTCGTCGCCCGGCAGCACGGGACGGCGGGGCGGGCGTACGTGGCGGCGCTGAAGAGGAACGAGCCGGCGTTCTACGCTGACCTGTTCTCCCTCGTGCGCGACGGCGTGGGCGACATCGCCTCCGGGCACCCCCAGGCGGACAACATCGCGCTGCTGGCGCTCGCCGACGCGCTCGCCGAGTACTACGTGCTCGCACCGGGCTCCGAATGGGCGTCGTGCCTGGACGGAGCGATGACGATGGCGGCGTGGGCGCTCGGCAACGCGACGGGGACGGAGAGCGACACCGACACGCGCGCCATCCAATTCGTCGCGGAATGGCTGGCGGGCAACCGCATCCACTTCGACGACTACTGCGAGAACGACCGGCTGGAGCGCTGGGGCGCCATCGAGGAGAAATCGTGCGCGGCGGGGTTTCGCTGGTACGTGTTCTCGAGCGTGCTGGAGCGGGCGCTCGCGGGCGCGAACTTCGACCGTGCCAAGACGCTGCGGCGCATGGACGAGGAGCGCATCCTCGTGCGCGACTCGGGACACCGCTACACCCGGCAGAAGCGGTTCCGCAACGCCGGGCGCGTCTACTGCGTCTGCATCGACAACGAGGCGCTGGAGGCGTTTCTCGACCGGTCTGCCGGGGCCACGGGCGCTGGCGCCGCCGGCATCGCGTCTCAAGGAGGCGCGCCATGTTGAGACGGGGTTTGAGACGGCCGTACCGGCTGGTGAGGGTGGTTGCCCACCCCTCTTGTCTTGCTGTCTTGACGGGAAGGAGAGTTGATGGGGCATCGCGCGCGGGCGTGCGCGCGCACATGCGCGCAAGGTGCCCGGGTGCTGTTCTGCTTGAGACGTTGAGACGGGCGGCATTTGCGCTGGCAGCGGGCTTGCATTGTGTCTCAAGCGGCAGTGTTCGGCGCGATGGCGCACGCGGGCGGCGTATGAGACGGGCCGGGAGGGGGCGAAGATGAGCTGGTGGACGGAGGAGCAGGACGACGTCCTGCGCGAGGTGAGCTTCAGGGGCGCGGCGTTCGCCGCCACCGAGATCGAGCGGCGCTGCGGCGTGCGCCACTCTGTGCGGGCGGTGGAGATGCGCGCGAGCCGTATCCACTGCTCACTGGCGGTGCAGACGGTGTGCCCCTCCTGCGGCGCGGTAGGCGTTAAGATCAATCGGCAGACCGGCATGTGCCGGCGGTGCACCGAGGAGTACCACCTGGCGCAGGAGCGCGCCTTCAACGAGCAGCTGGAGCGCGAGCGGGTTGCCGCCGAGGAGGCGTCCGAGATCGACGACGTGCGGCGCGAACGGGACATGATGCGGCAACGCAACTCGCGGCTGTGCCGGAAGTACGGGCTGAAGGGTAAGCGGGAGCGGAAGAAGTAATCTGGCGGCGGTGTCTGGATTCGAACCAGATGTGGCTAGAACCTTGATAGTCCATGACGAGCGCTCGGCCACCGCCGCCTAGCCACGTAGCCACCAGTGAGCAAAAGCTTGACAGGGCAGATACAAATCCGCTCATCCAACCACCTCCTTGAGCAAGCTCAAACAGGCAGAGGCCAAACTCCATCATGGCGCTAACAAGCTATTGGCGCGCATCCATTCTATTCCTTGTGACAGGCTCTGAGAATCCACCGTGAGGGAATCTATGACGCTCACGGGGGTGATTGCATGGCGAGGCGGGCGAAGCTGACGCAGGAGATGGTGGACGAGGCGATCCGCCTCAAGGCGGACGGGCTCTCCAACGGCGACATCGTCTGCGCGCTGGGAATCCACGAGTCCACTTTCTACCGGTGGATCGGCGACCCCAAGAACAGGCTGCAGCGCGAGTTAAGCGAGGGACTAAAAAAGGAAGAATCGGCGTTCAAGCGGACGCTGCTCACGACGATCCGCTCGGCGGCGCTCGCGCGCAACCAGTATTGGACGGCCGCCGCGTGGCTCCTGGAGCGCAAGTACCCCGACGAGTTCGGCAAGGCCGAGCGCCAGCGCGACGACGCGAAGGCGGACGCCGCGCCGAGGATCGTGCTCGGCGTGGTGGCACAGCCGGTGCAGGAGAAGTTGCCGGGATTCGACGAGGGCGGCTCGAATGGTTGACGCATCGGCGCTCGTAATCCCCAAGTTCCACGACGTGCTCGGCGACGTGATGGCCCACGGGCACACGCACTACTGGCTCCACGGCGGGCGCGGCTCCACGAAGTCGAGCTTCATCAGCGTGTGCATCATCCTTCTCCTCCTGGCGCACCCGGAGGCGAACGCGGTGGTGGTGCGGCGGTTCAGCAACACGCTGCGCGACTCGGTGTTCCAGCAGGTGACGTGGGCGGTCTCGGCGCTGGGGCTCGACCAGTGGTTCCGGGCGCGGATCTCTCCGATGGAGCTCACGTACCTGCCGACCGGGCAGCGCATCGTGTTCCGCGGGGCGGACGACCCCTTGAAGCTCAAGGGCGTGAAGTTCTCGCGCGGGTACGTCGCCGTGGTGTGGTTCGAGGAGCTCGACCAGTTCGACGGCATCGACGCGGTGCGCTCGATCCTGAACTCGCTCAGGCGCGGCGGGGACGACTTCTGGATCTTCTACTCCTACAACCCTCCCCGGACGCTCTGGAGCTGGGTGAACCGCGAGGAGCTGGAGCGCGAGCGGCGGGCGGACACGCTGGTTCGGCAGTCGAGCTACCTCGACGTCGTCGAGAGCCACCCCGAGTGGCTGGGCGCCCCCTTTGTCGAGGAGGCGGAGTACCTGCGCTCGGTGGACGAGCGTGCTTGGCGGAGCGAGTACCTGGGCGAGGTGACGGGCACCGGCGGCTCGGTGTTCAACAACGTCGTCTCGGTGCGGCTGTCCGATGCGCGGGTGCGGGGCTTCTCGCGCACGCGCTGCGGCGTGGACTGGGGGTGGTTCCCGGACCCGTGGCGGTTCGTGCGCTGCGGCTGGGAGCCCGGCGAGCGGCGGCTCACGATCTTCGGCGAGCTGTCGGCGAACCGCAAGACGCCTGCCGAGACGGCGGCGTTGGTGACCGATGCGCTCACCTACGCGGACGCTCCGGGCGAGGACGCCCACCTCCACGACGAGCTGATATGGTGCGACGACACTCCGGACGGCAAGCAGAGCATGGCCGTGTGGCGGCGCGAGGCGGGGCTTCGCGTTCGGCCGGCGAGGAAGTCCAACATGCGGCGGCTGTCGTACGAGTGGCTGGCGGGCTTGCGCGAGATCCGCATCGACCCGGAGCGGTGCCCGCTCGCCTACGAGGAGTTCCGGCTCAAGGAGTACGACCGCGACCGCGACGGGACGTGGGTGGACGACATCCCGGACGGCAACGACCACTCGATCGACGCGGTGCGCTACGCGATGATGGACGACGTGCTGCGAGGGTGATGTGCGCGGGCGTCCTTCTCGGCAAACGAGGGTTGCGAGGGAGTGCGGGGCGCGCGGTAGCCGGGAGAGGTTGCCGCGCGTCCTTCTCGGCAGCTAAAAAACGGGAGAGCAACGAACGGGGTGTGCGTGAGCGCGGGACGGTGCCGGCGAGATTCACGACACGAGGGCGGCCACCGCCCCGTGGGGCCATCGTGCGGACCGTGACCGGGGTTTTCCACAAGGGGGATTTCGGGTGTTCTTCTCGGCATGAAACGCTTCAGGACACGGGGCGACGGTTCGCGCGGAGCGCCGAGGGGTTATCAACAGCTTATCTCCGGAATGTGAAAAAGCGCTGGTGGACGTGCGTGGATGGGCGTCCTTCTCGTTCTTCTCCTCCCCTGCGGAGCAAGGCCCCGCAAGGGGGCTTGCGGAGCCCGCGCAGTGACCGCGAAGCGGGCACGGAGCGGTGCGGAGGGTGACTGCGCAGCAGGCACCCGTAGCTGCGGAGGCAGACCCGCTCGCGGGGCTGCCGGAGCGTGGAGCAAGACGGACCGGGCGCCGCCGGGAGATGCGATGTGGGCGCCGGCGCGCGGCGGCGGCCGGGCTGGCTTGCGGAACAAGAGCGCCGACCTTGGCGGCGCGACGGACGAGCGACCTTGGGCGCGAGGAGCCTGCTTATGCAGCCCGCATAAGCAGGAACATGAACATGGATAGCGGCAATAAGAGGGGCACCCGAATAACGGGGCTCTCGCGCGCGTGCACATGAACACGCCCGTGCCCTCTATGGGATAGCGGATATAGCGGCATAAGGGGAAGAAGGGAAAGCAACGGCAGCAGACCCAGAAGCATGAGGAGTTTGGGACGGGCGCGTACCTTTCGGCGTAGTGGATGAGACGACGCGGGAGGTGCACTGTGCAGGGGCTGGATGACGAGTATTGGGTGCCGGAGCACGTTCGGGCGTGGCTGCGGGGGCTGGGGTTCTCGCTGCCGCTGGAGGACATGGAGCCTCACATCCGGGCGTGGGATAGGTGGATGCGGGCGCTCGGGGACTTCTACGACTATCGCGACACGGACGGCGTGGGGCGCCTGTACGAGGTGCACCGGCGCTCGATCCACCCGGCGATGCGGGTGTGTAGGGAGTGGGGGTCGCTGCTGCTGAACGACAGGACGCAGGTGGCGTGCTCCGAGCAGGCGTGCACGGACTGGCTCGCGGCGTGGATGGCGCGGACCGGGTTTCTCGCCTCGGCGCAGGAGTGCGTGGTGCGGGCGTTCGGCCTGGGGACGGGCGCGTGGGCTTTGTGGGTCGATGCGGGGTCCCGAGAGGTGCGCGTGAGGCGCTACGACGCTCGCATGGTGGTGCCGCTCACGTGGGACGAGGAGGGCGTGACGGAGTGCGCGTTCGTGACGCGGGCGTTCTGGCGCGGGAGGGCCGTCGACCAGGTGCAGCTGCACCTGAGGGGCGCGGGCGGGGCATTCTTCTCGCCTGGCGAATCTCTTGGAGAGGGCGCGGGCGCGGGTCCTTCTCGCCTTGCCGATGACGCGGGCGAGGGCACGTATAGGATCGTGACGGCCTGCTTCGACCGGGACGGGAACCGCGTCGAGCCCGAGGGCGTGTGCCGGATGTACGACACGGGGTCTGTGTGGCCTACGTTCGCCATCGTGAAGCCGGCAATCGACAACACGCGCGTGGACATGTCGCCCTACGGGCAGAGCGTGTTCGCGGACGCGGTGGACGCGATCCAGGCGGTGGACCTCTGCTACGACGCGATGATGTCGGAGATCGACAACGGGAAGATGCGCGTGTTCCTCTCGGACGTGATGTTCGATATGGAGCGCGACGGCAAGGGCGGGCGCGTGTCGATCCCGTTCGGCAAGGCTGACTGCACCGTGTTCAGGAAGGTCATGAGCACGGAGGACACGATTCACGAGTTCGCGCCGCAGCTCCGCACCGAGGACCAGGCGAGGGCGTTCCGCGTGGCGCTGCAGACCCTCGGGGACCTCTGCGGGTTCGGCATCAACTACTTCGACCTCGAGAACGTGGGCTACGTGAAGACCGCCACGGAGGTGTCGGCCGACAACTCGGCGCTGATGAGGAACATCCGACGGCACGAGCGCGCGCTCGAGGGCGCCATCGCAGGGATCTGCCGGGCACTGCTCGCGGTGGAGCGGCGAATCGGCGTGGGGCTGCCCGACGAGGGCGGGATCAGGGTGACGTTCGACGACAGCATCATCACGGACACGACGGCCGAGAAGCGGCAGGACATGGACGAGGTCGCGGCGGGGCTCATGGAGCCGTGGGAGTACCGAGCCAAGTGGTACGGCGAGGGCGAGGTCGCTGCGAGGCGCGGAGGGGCGTCTGGCGGGTCCGCTGCGAGCCGCGGCGGTTCGGATGGCGGCAACGCAGCCCAGGACGGGGTGCCGGGGCGCGGGCGCCGCCGCGAGGAGCGGGCGACGGGCGCGCCGGCGCGGATGAGATGATGTCCGAGGCGAGGGACGCGGCCGCTCCGGCGGGCGCGGAGGCGCAGACGAAGCGCCTGTGGGGGCGGACGGGTGCCCGAGCCGCGGCCGGATGATCGCGGCGCCGGTGCGGACGGCGGCTGCGACCCGGCGCACGCGCCCCGGCTTCCCGGCTTGGGCGGCGGGTATCAGACTTCCGGTTGGGCAAGCCCCGAGGCCCCGTCAGGGGCTTCGGGGCGCTCTTGCGAGGCATGGTGTCGCTCGGGACGGAGTCCGGCTCGCTCGCGGGCGCGTGGGCATCGCTGCCTGTGGGCGACGCGCTCTCGGCCCCGCGGCGGCCGTGCGTCAGCGTGAGGCGCCTGCACCCCCCTCAGTGAGAGACGCGAACGGATCCCACACCCCACAGCCACCCGCGAACGTGAAGAAAAACGTAGCAGCCCGGCCGCCGTAGCGGAGTGTGCGCCGCCGCGAGGAACCGACCCGACCTGCGCATGTCGAACCCCCGGCAGGCCATGCCCAGAGCGGAGGCTGTGTATGCGCAGCGCCGCGAGGGACAGACAGCGCAGCCGGAGTGTGCGACCGCCGCGAAGGGCAGACGGCGCAGCCGGCTGACCTGAGCCGGGAGCAACACGCAGGCGGAGCTGGCTGGCCCGAGCCGCGGAGCATACACAGCCGGAGCGGCGGGCATGGCCGTGAGTGGAGCTCTCCGCGCAGGGCGGGGCGGGTCCGAGCCGTGCGCGCAACGGAGCGCAGGCGGATGGGCTGCGGTGCGGCCCTCGACGGGCAGCGGGTGGCTGTGGGGTGTGGGATCTCTCGTCAATAAAAACTAGGCGGAACCGCTTGCGCGACCCCGCCTTACAAAGCCCGAGGGCTTTTCTGTGGCAAATGAAAACCGGGGCAGAAACGCTTTCGCACTCCCGCCCCGTAAAAACCTCCGAGGAGGTTTTGCTGTATGCGAGTCAGTCTATCAGACCGAGGCCGCGTGTCAAGCGCTCGGCGAAGGTGAGCGAGGAAACTGCCGGGTTCTCGCTCGGGAGGCAGGCGCCCTCGCCGTGAAGGTAGCCGAACAGGTCGGCCAGCGCACGCTCGCGGTCGGTGCGCACGGTGCCCTCGGGGACGGTCCGGTCGTAGAGGTACAGCAGCGTGCACATCTGGGCCATGCGCGGGCTCCTGAGCCGCTTTGCGCGCAAGCGCTTCGGGACGCCGCACGAGGCGAGCGCCCTCGTGACGGCGTCGGGCGCTCGCCAGCGGCGCGACGGGCGCTCGGAGAGGTCGTTGACTGCGCATGAGCCGTGCGCGGAAGCGTTGCGGATCGACTTTACCCACTTGAGGTGGTAATGGAGGTCCGAGAGCTCCGCGTCGCCCCAGCGGTCGGCGCAGAACCTCAGGACGCCGAGGAAGGCGCCGAACGAGACGACCTCGCAGAACGCCCAGAGCGGCATGTCGTGCCGGTACTTGCGCACGACATCGCCGGCATAGGGATCGTCCTCGCGGCGGTCGAGCTCGCGCTCCAGATGGGATCTCTGCTTGTCCGTGACGGACGCCATGTAGCCGCGCATGACGGCGTAGCCGTCTTCGCCGGCGTCTTCGGCTGCGGCGAGCAGGCGCACCTTGGCAAAGTGCTCCAGGTCGAGCGCCATGGGGAGCAGGGTGTCGCGCAGCTTGCGGTCGAGGTTCGACAGGACGCGGAGATGCCCGAAGCCGAGGCCGACGTACTGCCCGTCGCGGTCGCCGCCGACGTGGCGGTCGAAGTTGCGGCGGTAGGCGTAGACGCGGAAGAACTGGCACTTGGCGCGCAGGTGGGCTGCGGCCTCTGCCTCGGAGACGAGGTCGAAGGTTATGCCCTTCGCTTTCATGTGGGCTATCTGCTGGTCGACGGTGAGCATCGGCTTGGGGTGCGCCTCGGCTGCGCCGATGTTTGCGTTGTCGTCTTGGATCTGGGTCGTTTGGGCTTTGTTTTCCACCTGGAGCCTCCGTTCCGCTACCGGCTCATTCTACCAGCGCGTTGGAAACCCGGGTATGGCGGGCGGTTTGCGACCGCCTTTTAACGTTGGCGCGTGAGCCCCTGCCTGCTTGCGCCCGCGCAGGTCGGGGCGGGTGACGCGCGGGCGGGAAGGCGGGGTTTTGATGGCGAGGACGTACGGGTACGCGCGGGTGTCGACGCGGGAGCAGAACCTGGATCGGCAGATGGACGCGCTCACGGAGTTCGGGGTGGCTCGGGAGGACATCTTCGCGGACAAGGCGAGCGGCAAGGACTTCGAGCGGCCGCAGTGGATCGCCATGAAGGAGGCGCTGCGCGAGGGCGACGTGCTCGTGGTGAAGTCGATCGACCGGTTCGGGCGCAGCTACGAGGAGATCATCGAGCAATGGCGCGACATCACCAAGGTGCGCGGGGCTTCCGTGGTGGTGCTCGACATGCCGCTTCTGGACACGCGGCGCGAGCGCGACGGGATCACGGGCGTGCTGATTGGGGACATCGTGCTGCAGCTGCTCTCCTACGTGGCGCAGGTGGAGCGCGAGAGCATCCACCAGCGGCAGGCCGAGGGGATCGCGGCGGCTAAGGCGCGCGGGGTCAAATTCGGACGGCCGAAGAAGAGAAGGCCCGGGACGTACAAATCCACGCGGAAGGCGTACCTGGACGGGCATATCACCAGGTCGGAGGCGGCATCGCGCCTCAAGGTGTCGATCTCGACGTTCGACAAGTGGCTGCGGGAGGACCGGGCGAAAGGGGCTTCGGAATAGTGGCCATGCGGCTGTGTTTGCGCTGGTAAATGGCAGTTTTCCGCTGCAGCAAAAAGCACACCTTTTGACGCATCCAAAAACATCACCATTATACATACCCCTCCCGCATTTACTCCGACAAAACCCCAGCTCTTCACATCTCGACAAGCCGTCTGACTGCGAAAACCCACCGTTTCAAAAGGTGTACCTTTTCGCGCGCTTGGCGCGGGAGGGCCGATGGAGGGAGGGTCGGCAACATGGCCGAGATGGTTGCAGAGCGCACGCGCTCGCGCGCGGTCCGCCCCGTCGGCACGCTCGCCGGCAGCCTCCCCTGCGGGCGCCGCGTGCCCAAGGGGCGCGTGCGCTGGTACCTGCTGAAGGTGCGCGAGGGCTCGGAGGCGGCGACGTGCTCCAAGCTGCTGCGCGCGCTGCCCCGCGACCTGCTTATGGACTGCTTCCCGCTCGTGAAGGAGCGCTGGTTCAAGCGCGCCGGGGTGTGGGAGCTGCAGCGCGTTACCGCCTACCGGGGCTACGCGTTCGCCGTGTCGGCGGACCCGGCGGAGCTCTCCAAGGCGCTCTCAAAGCTATCCGTGCAGGTTGAGCTCGCCGGCGCGGACGGGCGCTCGTGGATGCCGCTCGCGCCGGACGCCCAGGAGTGGTTCGAGCGCTGCATGGACGAAGGCCACGTCCTGCGCAGCTCCACCGCCGTGATCGTGGACGGCGTCCTGCACGTGCAGGAGGGCCCCCTGGTCGGTCAGGAGCCGCGGATCCGCAAGGTGGACCGTCACCGCAGGCGCTGCGAAGTTTCTTTGGGCTGGGACGGGGCGTTCACGGAGCAGATGCCGCTGGACGTGCCGTTCAAAAGCTAGCGCGTGCATGTCAGGTTATGGGCACACGGGTCGGGTGTTTTGGAAGAGATGGCAGAAGACATACGGGATTTCCCCGCTGAAAACGCGGGGGGGGGGCGCTCATGCGCTCGGTAGCGACAACGGAAGGGTCGGC
Organism: Collinsella tanakaei; assembly: GCF_016902615.1. Taxonomy (GTDB): domain Bacteria; phylum Actinomycetota; class Coriobacteriia; order Coriobacteriales; family Coriobacteriaceae; genus Collinsella; species Collinsella tanakaei_A. Next base: position 48,490 of record NZ_JACJMB010000002.1, on the reverse strand, counting down.
GCGCCGCGGGCGTGCTGTTGCGCTATGAGGAGCGGCGGCATGCCCGCGTCCGATGTCGAGGAGCTGCTGGAGGCGGCGGACGCGGTCGGGAGCGAGCGCGAGGCGAAGGCGGTTCTGAACGCGCTGTGCCATACGCCTGGCCTTACGGAGTGCCCGATCGCGCCGGACGTGCTCGCGAAGCTGCTGCCCGACGAGGGGACCGTGGTGTTGCCGAAACTGAAACGTATCGGTGGCGGCCCGGTTTATCGCTTGGCCAAACGTGCTTTCGACGTCGTTGCATGCTCGGCGGCGCTCGTGGTGCTTGCAATCCCCATGGGCGCGATTGCACTCATGATCAAGCGGCAAGATCCCGGCCCTGCCATCTACGCGCAGACGCGCGTGGGCAGGGGCGGGAAGCTCTTCAAGGTCTACAAGTTCCGCTCGATGTACATCGACGCCGAGGCGCGCGGCGCCCAGTGGGCCGCTGGTGACGACCCGCGCGTGACGCCGCTCGGGCGGAAGCTGCGCAACAGCCGCCTGGACGAGATCCCGCAGTTCTGGAACGTCGTCAAGGGTGACATGTCGCTCATCGGGCCCAGACCGGAGCGCCCCGTCTTCCACGAGGCGTTCCGCGACCGCATCGACGGCTGGGAGCAGCGCCTGGCTGTGCGCCCGGGCATCACCGGGCTCGCGCAGGTTGAGGGCGGATACGAGTTGCTGCCGAAGGAGAAGGCGCTACTGGACATCGAGTACATAGAGAACCGCAGCGTCGCGATGGACCTCTTCATCGTGTGGAAGACGCTGCGCACGATGGCTACCGGGGAGGGGGCGCGATGAGAGTCCTCTACCTCGCGGACACCTACCGCCCCGCCAGGACGGCGTGCGCCAACCGCACCGCTGTGCTCGTGGAAGCCCTGCAGGACGCCGGGCACGATGTGCGCGTGCTCGCCTCGACCGACAGCCTAATCGGAGTACCCGAGGGCTATGAGATCTCGGAGTGCGTCACGCTCTTCGACACCTTCCCGCTCGTAGACAAGACGCTCGTGAACCGCCTGCGCAATAACTTCGGCGGAGCCCACGAGGCAGTCAAGGTGGCAGAGGGGCTCGGGGATTTCGATGCCGTGGTTTGCACGACTCCGCCCCTCCTGCTCATGTCGTCGGCGGTGAAGATCGCCAAGAGGAAGCGCGCCAGGCTTGTCTTGGACGTGCGAGACATATGGCCCGACGTTGCCTACGAGATGGGCAGCTTCGCGCCGGGCAGTCTCTACGGCCGCTTCTTCGAGCGCGTTGCCAGGAAGGCCTATGCCGCTGCTGACCTTGTGGTCTCGGTGTCCCCGGGTAAGGTCGAGAAGTTGAGAGGGCGCGTGCCGAACGGCAAGGTCGTCCTCGTCCCCAACGGGATTGACGAGGCGTTCCTGGGGAACCTTGAGGACCCCGACCTCGCAGAACGCCTGCGCCTGGATGACGGCCCGGTGTGCGCCTACGTGGGCAACATCGGGCTCGCCCAGGGGCTCGGCACGCTGCTGGGCATCGCCAAGGCGCGTCCCAGTGTGCGGTTCCTGCTGTTCGGGGACGGCGCCGACAGGGCGAAGCTGGAGGCGCGGGCGAATGACGACGGCATCGGCAACGTCGAGTTCTGCGGGAAGGTGGACGCCCGGGGCGTCTACACCGTGCTCAAGCATGCGGCCGTCTCCTACGTGCCCCTCGTGAGCTCGCGCCTGCGCGACAGCATCCCGACGAAGATGTACGAGGCGCTCGCCTGCGGGTGCCCAGTGCTGCTCGCCGCGGAGGGCGACGCGGCCGACCTGCTGGACGAATGCGGGCTCGGCGCGCACGCCGCTCCGGAGGACCCCGTAGCACTTCTCGCAGCGTTTGACCGGCTGATGGAGCGCCCGTTCTCGGATGCGGAGCGCGCCGCCGCCTCGGCGCGGGTTGTCGAGAACCACTCGCGCCAGCGGTTCGCAAAAGCGTTCGCCGAGGAGATCGGGGAGCTGGAGGGCCGCCATGTTTAGCAAGGCCCTCCTCTACCTCAGGACGGTACGGCGCATGAGGACGGGGATGGTCTTCGCGCGGCTGCGAGGCCGTCGCCGGCTGTCAGAGCGCGCCTTCGCGGGCGAGCATCCGTTGCGCATGCCCCGCATTACTATCCCCGAGCTAGACCTCGACCCGCGCTACCTCGCTCGCTTCGACGCCGAGGCGCTGTTCAAGGGGGAGTTCCTGCTCATCAACGAGCGCCGGAAGGTCGATCTGGGTACCTGGGACGTTCCCGGCGCGTCCCACCTTTGGAGCTTCAACCTGCACTACTTCGAGTGGGGCGTTGCCCTCGCCGCGCGCTGGCGCGAGACGGGCGAGGGCCGCTGCATCGACGGCTACAAGGGGCTCGTCCGCTCGTGGATGCTCGCGTGCCCCTATCCGGAGGGCGACGCCTGGCATCCCTACACAATCTCGCTCCGCCTGCTCAACTGGCTCATAGCAATCGATCTATTCGGCGGGGCGCTCCAGGGGGACGGGGCGTTCTTCGCGGAGATGCGCGAGAGCATGTACCGCCAGTACAAACATCTGCTCGCCAACCAGGAGACGCACCTGCGGGCCAACCACTGGTGGGAGAACCTGAAGACGCTCGCGATTGCGTCCGCCGCGTTCGGGGAAAGCGATGTCCATGCGAGGGTGATGCGCCGCCTGGAGGGGCAGCTCAACGAGCAGGTCCTGCCCGACGGCGTCCACTTCGAGCGCAGCCTCATGTACCACAAACTCGTGCTTGAGGGGATGCTGCGGGTCTACGTCGCCTCCACTCAGCTCGGCTTCGCGCTCCCCGGCAACTTCATGCCCAAGGCCAAGTCCATGCTCGACGCCATGGCGTCGCTCGAGCGCGGCATGGGGAAGACCCCCTTCTTCAACGACTCCGCCGACGGCGTGGCCAAGGAGTGCTGCCCGCTCGCCGCCGCGTGCTCGCGCCTGCTCGGCATGGATGCTGACGACACTAAGACGGCGTTTCCCGACGCCGGCTACTACAAGCTCTACGGCGGTGACGTGGCCGTGATGGTCGATGCAGGCGAGCCCGGCCCCTCCTACATGCTCGGGCACGCCCACTGCGACTGCCTCTCTTTCGAGCTGTCCTACAGGGGCGAGCCCGTGGTCGTCAACTCCGGGACCTACGCCTACCAGAGCGGGCTGCGCCCCTACTTCCGCTCCACCGCCGCGCACAACACATGCGTGGTGGACGGCGAGGAGCAGCTCGAGTGCTGGGGCGAGCACCGCGTGGGGCGGGGATACCGACTGCTGGGCGCCGCCTTCGGCGGCAATAGCGTGCTGGCGTCTGTCGGGCTTCCGGGCGGCAAGACCCTCAGCCGCTCCATCGAGCTTTGCGACGGCCTCCTCCGTGTCGCGGACGAGTCCGGGGACGGAGCTCATCTTGAATCCCACATCCATTCCCCTCGGAACGCATCCCCGTCCGTCGAGGCAACTTCCGGATGCGAGATGACAAGGGGCGTAGGCAAGTACTCCCGACAGCTGTCTCGTCTGGAGGAGTGCCGGGACGTCGTCGTGGCGGGCAAGGGGTCCGTCTCCTACACGATCGATGCGGGCAAGGAGGTCTCCTAATGACGCTCTTCGTAGGTCCGGTCGCAAAAACCGGTGGGCCGGCGATCAAGAACTCCATCACCCTCAAGCACCTGTTCCCTGTGGGCGGGTGCGCGCTCGTGAACACGTACAGCCGCCGCTTGGGAAGCAGGCTGGGCGGGATCGCGAGAACGGTGTTGTCGAAGGATGATCAGGCGATTATCGCCGTGTCCCGCAAGGGCCGCGCCGTCCTTTGGCCGATCGTCCATCGAAAGGCGAAGGCCGACCCGTCGTTCAGGTACGCCCTCGTGTGCATCGGCGGCACGGTCGCCGACGAGGCGGGGAGCAGCGATAGCCTCCTCGACTGCATGGGGGATGCGTCCCTCGTCGCCGTGGAGACGCGGGGAGTCGTCGAGCGGCTCAGAGTTCTCGGGGTGGAAAACGTCCATCTGATGACCAACTTCGTCGATGACCTGTCTTCAAGAAGGATGGCCCCGCGCCCCGTTGCGAGAGGCTCGCTTCGGTTTGTCTTCCTTTCGAGTGTGAGGAACAAGAAGGGCGTGGGCACCATGGTGAGCGCGTTCCGGGAGGCGGTCGCCTCCGGTCTCGAAGCCTCCCTCGACATCTACGGCCCGGTAAAGGCGGACTTCGACCGCTCGGTTCTGGAAGGGATCGGGGAGGACGAGCCCATCTCGTACAGGGGCGTGGTCCTTAACTCTGAGGTTGTTGAGACCCTGGCGGGATACGACTGCTTCGTGTTTCCCTCCGAATATGAAGCAGAGGGTTTTCCCGCAGTCCTCGCCGAGGCGATGGCGGCAGGGCTGCCGATACTTGCGAGCGACGTCTGCTACAACTCGGAGATCGTTGTCGATGGCAGGAACGGATGGCTTTTTCCCGCAGGGAACGCTACTGCCCTAGCGAGGCTTTTCGTTCGATGCGAAGGGCGCCGCGAAGAGCTCGCCCGGATGGCGGCGTTCAATTACGAGGACTGCCTGCGCTACGACGCAGCCGTCGTCGTCGATGGCTTCCGCCGAGCGCTTGAGGGGCGGGGGTGGTCGCTGTGACGCGCGCGCTCGTGTTCTACCTCTACGGCCCCGAGAACGCGGGCGATCTCGCCATATGCCTCGGGACAATCGGCTTCCTGCGCCGCCACGGCGCTGACGTGACGATGGTCTCGCGGTTCGACGGGGCGGCCCCCGACTTCGCGGCGAGCCGCGGCATGGTTCATGCGCGCTACCCGGAGGTCGAGGTCGTCCCCGGGACGTTCGCCCTCGACCGTTCAGCGGGATGCGGCGCCGTCGCCGCGCAGTACGCCGCGGGCGCGGCGAAGCTGCTGCTGCGCATTGGCGACGAGAGGGTTTCCGCGCTCGTCGGACAGGCGGACGTCGTGCTCTTCAACGGCGGCAACCTGCTTCGCTGCGCGTCCGCCACGGACGCCATCCGCCTCGAGGCGCTCTTCCATCCCATCAGCATGGCGCGGCGAATGGGCAAGCGGGTCGTCTGCCTGCCCCAGTCGACTGCGGCGGTCGCGCCGAGGTGGAAGCCTTTCCTGGGCCGCAAGCTTGCTCTCTTCGACGAGGTGTTCGTCCGGGAGGGAGCGTCGCTCGAGAGACTGCGCTTCCTCTACCCGGAGCTCCCCTTCTCCAAGTCGACGGACATGGCCTTCTTCATGGACGACCCGGAGGACGCGCCGCGTTCTGCCGGCTCGCGCGCCGCGATGATCGTCAGAGGGACCGCGATCGGCGACATCGGGGAACTCGCGAAGGCGCGCCAGGACGAGCTCCTCGGCGCGTTCGCCGGTTTCGCCGGGGTGCATCCGGAGCTCTCCTACACGGTGATCGTCCAGACCAAGAAGGACCGCGCCCTCTCGGAGCGGCTGGTCGGGCTCTTGCCGGACGGCGCCGCGCTCGTCGAGGAGCACGACCCGTTCAGGCTGCTGAGCATCTACAAGTCCATGGACGTGACGCTGTCCATGAGGCTCCACGCCGCGATCCTGTCGCTCCGGGCCGGGACCCCTGTGATCGGGATGTTCGACAAGGGGTGGGGCCTGAAGAACGTCGGCGTCATGTCCGATTACGGCATGGGGTACAGCGACTGCGCCGGGGGGCTGCTGGACGAGTACCGGCGGGTCGTCGAAGAGTTCGACCCTGGCAGCCTCGGAGCGTCGATTGCCTTCTACGAGGACGAGCTGGCTTCAGCTCTCGGCCTCTCGTAACGGATGCTGGATCAGCAAACACGGAAAGGTAGAACAATGGTCAACGTCATAGGTCTCGGCTACATAGGACTCCCCACCGCCCTCATGATGGCCTCGCACGGGGTCGAGGTCACGGGGACGGACTACAACAAAGATCTGGTCGCCATGCTCAACGCCGGGAGGACCACCTTCAAGGAGGAGGGGCTCGACGGGCTGTTCGCCGACGCGGTGAGGGCCGGCATCAGGTTCACGACCGAGTACCAGAAGTGCGACATCTACATCGTGAGCGTGCCCACCCCCTACGACAAGGTGGACAAGAAGATCGACCCGAGCTACGTGGTCGCCGCGTGCAGGACCGTTCTCGAGGTCGCGCCGGAGGGCGCCGTCCTCGTCATCGAGTCCACCGTCTCCCCGAACACCATCGACCGCTTCGTTCGGCCGCTGCTCGAGGAGGCGAACCGCCAGGACGTCTCCCTCGTCCACGCCCCGGAGCGCATCATCCCGGGCAATATGGTCTATGAATTGCTGCACAACAACCGCACCATCGGGGCGGACGACCCGGAGGTCGGCGAGCGCGTGGCGAAGCTCTACGCCAGCTTCTGTCAGGGCGAGATCGCCATCACCGACATCCGCACCGCCGAGATGACCAAGGTCGTGGAGAACACGTACCGCGCCGTGAACATCGCCTTCGCCAACGAGCTCGCCAAGGTGTGCCGCATCGGCGGCATGGACGTCTACGAGGTCATCCGAATCGCCAACAAGCATCCCAGGGTCAACATCCTGCAGCCCGGCCCCGGCGTGGGTGGCCACTGCATCCCGGTGGACCCCTGGTTCCTCGTGGGAGACTACCCCGAGACTGCGAATTTCATCAGGCTGGCCCTGCAGACCAACTTCTCGATGCCGGAGTACGTGCTGCGTCGCGCGCACGAGGCCATGGAGGAGCACGGCATCGACGACCCCTCCCGCGTCGGCATCTACGGCCTCACCTACAAGGAGGACGTGGACGACGTCCGCGAGAGCCCCACGCTCCAGCTCCTGGAGGTACAGGCGGAGCACCTCTGCGGCGCGCCCATGAGGGTCTACGATCCGTGGGTCGAGCGCGACGAGGTGCCCAGCCAGGTGCACTCCATGGACGAGTTCCTGGACGGGCTCGACATGGTGATCGTCATGGTGGGGCACTCCGAGGTCAAGGGGAAGCCCGAGGCATTCGGCGACCGCATCCTCATCGACCCGCGCAACGTCATGGGCAACGGCGCGAACGTATGCAAACTGTAGGGAGACTAATGGCTCGACCGAATTCAAACAAAGTACGTTCCCTCGACCTCCCGCGCGAAGCGTATGTCGTTCTTTCCCAGAACTCCGAAGTGACAGATAACTACATGAACGTTATTAAGGGGGCTTTGGAGCGCTCCGGGTGGATGTGTCAGACGGTTGAGTTTTCTACACGAAGCGCTTTTTCCCCATTAAGGAAAGATGCACTCATCGTTGTTGCTTCATGCATGGATGCCCTGAGCTTTATAAAACAAGGATTTAAAAATGTTGTGGTTTGGTGCCAAGGGATTGTGCCGGAAGAGAGCTTCATGCGCAGGCATAGTCGCTCGCGTCGCCTCGCCCTGTCGCTGATGGAATCCTATGTCCTAAAGAAAGCCAAGTTCGTTTTCTTTGTCTCCTCGGAGATGAAGAGGCATTATGAAGCGAAGTACGGCCTTGATTTCAAGGGCCGTTACGGCATCATGCCTTGTTTCAACTCGGAGCTATGTGCCGAATCCGTCCTAGCTCCCGAAAAGTATGCCAACAAGGTTTTCGTGTACATGGGCTCATTGGCAGCTTGGCAGTGCTTCGACGAAACCGCACGCCTGTTCAAGAGAATTGAAGAGCGCATGCCCGATGCGCTCTTCAAAGTATATTGCTTCGACCAACGTGGGGCCGAGGAGAAGCTGAGGCGGGCTGGTGTGCAGAACTACTGGGTGGGCAGCGTCCCCCCCGACCAAGTGTCGATGGAACTGAGTGGCGCCTCTTTCGGGTTCGTCATCCGCGAAGACTGCGCGGTCAACAGGGTGGCGACACCTACCAAACTCTCGTCCTACCTATCCGCAGGAGTGATTCCAATATTTAGTCGTTGCCTCACCAGCTTCAGAGAAGCAACCAAGGGAATGAAATACGCACTCGCTGTAGACGCGGAACCGGACGTCAATGCTGTAGTCGACTTTTGCTCGCAACCTATAGAGGCGAGCGAGGTTCTTGCCGAGTTCAAACACCTCTTTGAAACGTACTACTCACGGGAGCATTATGTCGAATCGCTTTCGACTGTGCTCGTGGAAAGGCTTGCGAATTCTGGGGTGCTTGACCGATGAGTGCATCTACGGTTTCTTCCCACATTTCATCGAAAAGATATTCGCAAGCGAGAAAGGCCGAGCGATTGACGAGGCAGGTTTTGCTCTACATGTTCTTGCTCATGCCGTTCTTCCGTCCGACAATAATCAATGATTGGCCTGCAATCGCTCCGCTTAAGACCGTCTTTGCAGGATGGTTATTGCTTTCCTGTCTAATGCTTGCATACAGGTTTGTGTTAAGAAACGGAAGGCTGGAGCCCTTCCTTGTCCTTTTGTCCCTTTACCTCACGGCGGCCGCTGTTGCAACACTCTTAGGGAATGGGCTCAGATACGACCTGGTTGTTAACACTGCTATGTTCATCGCGCCCGCGCTGCTTATTGCCGTGTTGAGGAAGGACGAGGTTCTCCCGTTTTTAGTTGCAACCCTATTGGTCATCGGCGTGCTGGTCGTTCTTGAGCTAGCGACGCGGGCGTTGCTTCTCGGCGGGATATATCGTCTCGATGGTGATGCACGCTGGATTCTTGAAGGTGGAAGCCTTCAAAGTCGCTGGTGCTTTCTCCTGGTCTTCTTCGCTGCGGCGTTCGACTATCTTGCCAAGGGCCGGCTTGGCGCTGCCTTCATGGGGGCAAGCGCGGTTTCAATCGTGCTCGTACTGGCTCTGGCAAGTGCGACCTCGATGGTCGCCTTGGTGGCGGAGATCGTTGTCATCTTGTTCTCGTGGAGTAGTCCGGTGCAGCGTTTTGCGACATCGAGGAACGCACTTCTTATCACAACCGTCTTTCTTGTTCTCATAGTTTTCGTCCGTATTGCAGATTACCTCCCCTACGACCAAATTGCGACTATATTGGGGAAAGACCTCACCTATAGCCAGGGGTCGACGTTTACGGGGCGTACTTACATCTGGGACTCGGTAATAGGCTCAATAGCTGAGTCCCCGATAATCGGTTACGGTTATCAGCAATATGTGGCAACTGATCTATGGCAGTTTTATTACGTGCACGATTACGGCAGCGCTCACAATCTTTGGCTGCAGATTGGCTTCACGGCTGGTGTATTCGGGATCATACTGTTTGCAAGCGCTGTTGTTTCCGCTTGTAGCACCGCTGACAAGTGCTCGAATAGGGCATACCGTGCTGTGCTTTGTGGTCTGGTTCTCTCCCTTATGCTCACTTCTGTGTTTGAGAATACGCTGAACAGCCTTCTTATCCTTGCGCTGTCATTCGTTGCATCGCCGGAAGCCTCCGAAGCTCTGAGCATGTCTGTTCCTAGGGGGCGCGCATGAAAAAGACTGCTCCAATTTCACTCGAAGAACGTGGAGGGCTTGCCTCCAACCTCGCCTATGCGATCGCGGCCCAAGGAGTTTCCCTTGCATCAAGCGTACTTATGTCGCTTATTGTTCCGAGGTTGCTTGGGATTGAGGACTACGCGTACTGGCAGCTGTTTGTTCTCTATTCGGGATATGTGGGTCTCGCCTTACTCGGCGTGCACGATGGCGTATTCCTCAGGCTCGGTGGGACAACGGTGTCGGAAATCGACTGGTCAAGAATCAAGACACAGTTCGCGTTGGTGGCCGGCTTCCAGTTGCTTGTCGGCGCGTCTGTCCTTCTCGCCACCTGCGTTCCATTTTCAGGGGATAGCAGGCAAATAATCTTCCTTCTCGTCGTTGCCGACGGTCTTATTGTCAATCCATCAGCTTTTTTGTTCTATGTATTTCGCGCCGCCAACCTGCCCAATATCTATTCGACGGCAAGTATGGTGTCGGGTGCATTCTGGGTCGTCGCTCTAATTGTTTTAACGGCGCTCAATCCGGAGGGATTCGTCTCTTATGTTCTCTGCTATCTTGCCTGCCAAGGGATATCCTCGCTTATCGGCTATTTGTATGCCGCACGGGCGCTGAAATGCCCCTTCGGGTCATTGCGACAGGGACTCAGGGATATTCGTGATGATCTGGTTGCGGGCATCAAGGTCACCGCAGCCTATTATGCGGGCACCCTTGTCATTGGGTCATGCAGAATGCTCATCGACTGGCGATGGGGCATTGAGACGTTCGGAAAAATCTCCTTTTCGGTATCTCTAATCAACTTTCTCTTGTCATTCATGGCTCAGGTGTCCATGGTGATCTTTCCTGTCATCAGGAGAATGAGTGAGAGTTCTCAGGTAAATGCCTACGCAGCCATTCGGTCGGGGCTTGCAACCGTGCTCCCTCTCATATACCTCGCGTTCTACCCTGGACGCGAGCTTCTGTCCTGGTGGCTCCCGCAGTACGCAGACAGCCTAATTTACCTAGCGATATTGCTCCCCATCTGCTATTTCGATTGCAAGGTGCAGCTCCTGGTGAACACCTACCTGAAGTCGTTGCGCAAGGAGAATGCGCTGCTTTGGATTAACGTGGGGACTCTCGGAGTCTCGCTTGTGCTTTGCCTGCTTTCGGTGCTTGTGCTGTCTGATGCGATCTTTGCAGCAATGTCGATAGTGTCGGCGATTGCTTTCAGAAGCGTCGTCGCCGAGGTCTACCTCAATCGCTATATCCACGTTGGCGGGAGGCGTCTTCTGATTGCCGAGATAGCCCTGGCTGCCGCTTTTGTCGCCTCGGCATACTACGCGTCTTCTCTCGCATTGACGGCTATCTCCGTCCTCGTTTTCTACCTGCTCAATTACGACCAGGTAAAGCGCTTCGTCTCCTTGCTGGGGACTCGCCTACTCCGTAATCGCTAATTGAAAGACTAGATGGAGGGTAAATGAAAAGGATCATGCTTGTCTTCGGAACTCGCCCGGAGGCCATCAAGATGTGCCCGCTCGTTCTGGAGTTCAAGAGTCGCCCTGACGAGTTCGATACCGTCGTCTGCGTCACCGGCCAGCATCGCGAGATGCTCGACCAGGTGCTCAGGGTCTTCGGCGTCAAGCCCGATCACGATCTACGCGTCATGAAGCCGGGACAGACGCTCTTCGACATCACCTGCGACGTGCTCTCGGGCCTCAGGAAGATTGTGGAATACGAGGAGCCAGACTGCGTCCTCGTCCACGGTGACACCACCACGTCCTTTGCGGCGGCGTTGGCTGCATTCTATCTCCAGATTCCGGTAGGGCATGTGGAGGCAGGGCTGCGCACCCGCAACCTCTACAGCCCCTGGCCGGAGGAGTTCAACCGCCAGGCGGTGGACGTCGTATCGCATTGGTATTTCGCACCCACGGAGACCTCGCGCCAGAACCTGCTTGACGAGGCGAAGCCGGACGGGAGGATCTTCGTCACAGGCAACACCGGCATCGACGCCCTGCGCACCACGGTGCAAGATGATTATCGGCATCCCGAGCTCGACTGGGCTTCTGATTCACGGCTCATCCTCATCACGGCCCACCGCCGCGAGAACCTGGGCGAGCCCATGCACCGCATGTTCCGCGCCATCCGCCGCGTCATGGAGGAGCGCCCGGACACCAAGGCCATCTACCCCATACACATGAATCCCCAGGTTCGGGAAGCAGCGCACGAGGAGCTCGACGGCTTCGACCGCCTGCGCATCATCGACCCGTTGGAGGTCGTGGACTTCCACAACTTCATGGCGCGCTCCCACCTCATCCTCACCGACTCCGGCGGCATCCAGGAGGAGGCGCCCTCCCTCGGCAAGCCCGTGCTCGTCATGCGCGACACCACCGAGCGCCCCGAAGGCGTTCAGGCCGGCACGCTCCGTCTCGTCGGCACGGAGGAAGACGCCATCTACCGCGAGTTCTCCCGGCTGCTGGATGACCCGGCAGAGTACGAATCCATGTCCCATGCGAGCAATCCGTATGGCGATGGGTATGCGAGCGATAGGATTGCCAATATCTTGGCATCAAAGCTAGATTAGCCAAATCGGGAACGAAGTCCCCTAACGGATACATACCGGACATAGCATCCTTGTCTGGTGGGACTGTTAATATCGAAAGGAAATGCATCATGAAAGAATGCCCAGATTGCCGCGGTACCGGAAAGTGTTCTCTCTGTAATGGAACGGGTCGCATTAGAATCAACGCGCACCCTTCGCCTGCGTATGTTCGAGCCGATGGCACTGGAACATCCGCCTGCTACGTTTGCAACGAGACAGGAGATTGCCCTACCTGCAAAGGAACAGGCTTAATAAAGGATTAGGCAGGACAAATCCCCGTATAATTCGTTTTGTGACGCGTTTTTAGCCTGTACCCATCTGATGGGTGCGGGCTATTTCTTTGCCCGCCCGAGGAGAAAGGCGGGCCTTTTCATGGGTGACGGGAACGATGGCGCGGTCGCGCAGGCGCAGGTCGCGGGTGAGCCGCAGGCGCAGGTCGACCAGACGCAGGCGGCGGTGACGGCTGGGTTCCAAGGTGCCAATACGACCGGCAACGGTGACGTGGCCATGCAAGCGCAGAAGAACTACGAGGCGGCGCTCGCGGAGCGCGACGCGCGCATCGCGGAGCTCGAGGGCGAGATCGCGGAGGCGGCCAAGACCGCCGAGGGCGCCGAGGCGCTCCGCAAGGAGATGGACGAGCTGCGCCGGAGGGGCGACGAGGAGCGCGTGGGCTTCGAGCTGCAGCTCGCGGGCGCGCGCAACGTCAAGGCGGCCCGCGCGCTCCTGCCAGACCACGACAACGACATCGAGAAGCTCAAGATCGCCGAACCTTGGCTGTTCGGCACGGGTGCGTCTACGCCCGCGCAGGCTGGCACGACGGGGCTGCCCAACGCAGGCGCCGCGTCTGACGAGGGCGCGCAGATGAAGCGCTGGCGGAAGATCGCCGGCATCGAGGGAGACGAGGAGTAACTGATGGCCAATTCGATTGCCTACACCAAGAACTACACGGCGCTTCTCGACGAGGTCTACAAGCGTGCGGCGTGCTCGACGTGCCTGAACTCGCCGCGCCGCATGGCGCGCGCCGGTCGCAACGCCAAGGAGATCATGATTCCGAAAATCGAGGTGACGGGGCTCGGCGACTACACGCGCAACGTGGGCTACAAGACCGGCTCGATCACCTACGAGTTCGAGACCAAGACGTTCAACTACGACCGCGGCATCAAGCTGCTCGCGGACGTGATGGACGTGGAGGAGGCGGGCGTCCTCGACTGCTTCGTGGCGGCGGGCTCCGAGCTGCAGCGCACGCAGGTCGCCCCGGAGGCGGACGCCTTCACCTTCTCCGAGATCGCGGGGCACGAGGGCGTGACGCCCGCCGTCGAGGACTTCGCCGACGCCGACGCCGAGGACGTGCTCGCGAGCCTGCGCGCCGCGACGAACGCGATGGACGAGGCGGAGGTGACGACCGGCTCGCGCATCCTCTTCATCACGCCGACGCTCAAGGGCGTGCTGGACGACTTCTCGCTCGCGAACCCCGCGCGCAGCAACCGCGTGCTCGAGCGCTTCAGCCGCGTCGTGGAGGTGCCGCAGACGCGCTTCTACAGCGCGATCGCGCTCAACTCCGGCGAGGAGGACCAGTTCGGGTACTCGCGCGCCGAGGGGACCTACCAGCTCACGGAGGACACCTCCGTGGTCTCGGGCAAGACCTACTTCACCGAGAGCTCCGGCACCTACACCAAGGTGGCGAGCCCGAGCTCGAGCGGCCTCTCCACGTACTACGAGCTCGTGGGCGCGGGCGCGCCCATCAACTTCATGGTGGTGGAGCGCTCGGCGGTGATCAAGTTCGACAAGCACGTGGCGAGCCGCGTGTTCAGCCCGGACGAGCTGGAGAACCTGGACAGCTACATGATGAAGTACCGCAAGTACGGCATCGTGGAGCTGCTGGACAACAAGCTGGACGGCGTGCACGTCTCCTGCGCGCCGCTGGCCTGATGGACGGGGCGACGGGCGCGGCGGGCTGCGGCCCCGCGCCCGTCTCCTATGAGTTCTACCAGGACGGGTACGGCGGGGCGCTGCCGGCGGCGGACTTCTCCGAGGTGATGCCCGCCGCCGTGCGCATGGTCGGGTCGCTCACCGGTGCGCGCGAGGTGCAGGGCGGTTGGGACGACGATCAGGCAGACGCCTGGCGGCGCGCCGTGTGCGCGGCCGCGGACGCCTTCGCCGAGTACGGCGAGGGGCGCGTGGGCGGCTTCTCGATAGGGTCCTTCTCCGTGACGAACTACCGCGACGACGGGACGACCGGCGCCGAGGTGGCGCGGGAGGCGGCGCTCGCGGAGCTGGCGGGAACAGGGCTTTGCTGGAGCGGGGTGAGGTAGATGCGCTTTCTGAGGCCGATACCGAGAAGGCTTCTGCCCGACGACATGCTGGTGCGGCCGGCCGCGGGCGACGGGACGTACGGGCCGTCCGTGCTGGTGAGGCACGTGCGCTTCGAGCGTGCGGAGTCCGCCGTGGACGACGCCCACCGCAGCGCGGACGGCGGCGCGGGACGGATCTTCGTTGACGCAGTGAGCTCGGAGGGCGCCTTCGAGGTTCCCGTGGGGTCGCGCGTGCTGGTGGGCGCGGGACCGAGCGTGCACGTACTCAGGTGCCGGCGCTGCTGCGTGGTGCGCGGGCACGTGCACCACTGGGAACTGGAGGTGGGCTGATGGCTCCTTGCGGCGATGTGGCGGGCGCGGTGGCGTCGATGCTCTGTGCGCTGGGCTTCGCGGGCGTGTTCTGCGCGCCGCCCTCGGCTGGGTTTTGCGCCGAGCCGATCGTGGTGACCCAGGGGCCCTTCGCGCGGGAAGCGCGGCTGGCTGACGGCAGCGAGCGCGGGCGCGTGGACGTCGATGTGCTCACGTGCCGCGAGGAGGCCGGGGCCGCGGAGGCCGTTTGCCTGGATGCCGAGCGGGCGCTGCGCGGGGCGGCGTGGCCGATCGACGTCGACGGGGTAAGGATCGCCTCGGCCGACTCCGGCGGCGCCGGGCCGCGCGGGCGCGACGGGTCCGGGCGGTGGCTGTGGGGGTTCACCTTGATCTGCACGGTGGTGAGGCATGTTGGGTAACGGACATGGGCGCGTGCGCGGGCAGCGAGTCCGCGACGATTCCAAGAAGGGACCGGCTCACCGCGATGCGCGGGACGAGAGCCGGCGCAGCGCATCCGAGACCGACCGGATGGGGCGCGAGCAGCAGCGGCGCGCCACCGCGTACGGGCGCGCCCGGGGGCGGCTGTGAGCGGGTTCTCCTACGCGGGGCGCGACTTCTCCCCGTATGTCCAGGCGGAGCTTGAGGAGCCGGCGGCGCACGCCCTGGAGCCGCGCGCGCTCGCGGTGCCGGGCAGGCCCGGCGCGCTGCTTCTGGGCTGCGAGCTGCCGCCGCGCGAGGTGCGGCTGCGGCTGCACCTGGACGCGGGGTCGCAGATGACGCCGGGCGAGCTGTCGCGCCTGCGGGCTCTGCTGCGCGCATGGCTCTGCGCGCCCGGCGGCGGGGACCTCGCCCTGCCCGGCGAGGACGCGCTCACGTGGCGCGACGCGGTGGTGACGGGCGTCTCGGACTGGGACAACCTTTTCGAGGGCGGCTCGTGCGCCGTGGATTTCACGTGCTACGACCCGGTGGCGTACGGCGCGGGGCGCTCCTGCGCGGGGACGGAGCTCGAGGTGCTGGGCACCTGGCCGACGCTGCCCGTGATGACGCTGACGGCCGCGGCCGGCTCCGCCGTGAAGGTGACGGACGGCGGCGGGCGCTTCGTGCTGGTCGAGCGGGGCCTCTCCGCCGGGGACGAGGTGGTGATGGACTTCGCCGCCGAGTCCGTGACGGTGGACGGCGAGGACGCCTCCGCCGACGTGGGCGTGGAGAGCACGTTCTTCTCGCTCTCGCCCGGCGCGCGCGTCCTGACGTTCTCCGGGTGCTCGGCGCACGAGGTGGCGTGGACGGAGAGGTGGCTGTAGATGGTTCCGGCGATCTACCTCTTCGACCGCTTCGACAGCCCGCTGGGGATCCTGTCTGCCGTGGCCTCGCTCACGCACACCGAGGAGCTGGGCGGCGAGGACACGATCGAGTTCGACTGCGCGGCGGCGCCCGAGAAGGGGTCCCGCCTGCTGTGGCGAGACCCCGAGGACGGCGCCTGGCGCGAGCACGTGGTGGTGCGCACCGACGAGCCGCTCACGGGGGCTGCGCATGTGTACGCCGAGTCCTCCATAAGCGAGCTTCTGGGCGACTTCATCGAGGAGGAGCGCCTGTCCGCGAAGACCGCCGCCGAGGCGCTCGCCGCCGTGCTGGCCCACACGCGCTGGACCGCGGGCTACGTGGGCGCGGGCGATGCGCGGCACGGCTGCCTGCTCTACCACGTGAACGCGCTCGCCGCGCTGAGGCGCGTCGAGGAGGTCTGGGGCGGCGAGCTCGAGTGCTCGATAGCCGTGGAGGGCGGGCGCGTCGCCGGGCGCACGGTGTCGCTGCCCGCGCGGCGCGGGGGCTGGCGCGGGGCGCGGCTCACGCGCGGCAAGGGGCTCATGGCCTGCACGCGCACGGTGCTGGAGGACGAGGTGTTCACGGCGCTCTACGGATTTGGGCGCGGGCTGCCGGTCCTGGACGAGAGCGGCGAGCATACCGGCGGCTACGCCAGGCGGCTGACCTTCGGCGCCGTGAACAACGGCGTGAACTGGGTGGGCAGCGACGAGGCGCGCCTGGTGTGGGGGCGGCCCGACGGTTCCGGCGGCAGGGCGCACCGGTTCGGATGCGTGGTGTTCGCCGAGTGCGAGGACGCCTCCGAGCTGAAGGCGCTCACCGAGGCGGAGCTTGCGCGGCTGAGCCGTCCCCGCGTGGCCTACGAGGCCGAGGCGGCTCGGGTCTGCGGCTGCGGCTTCGTGGGGCTGGGAGACGACGTCGCGGTGTGCGACGACGCGCGGGTGCCTCCGTGGAGGTTCACGGCGCGATGCGTGCGGCGCGTGCGGGAGCTCGGCGCGGGCGGGATCGTGCGCCGGCTTGCGCTGGGGACCGTGGAGCGCACGTCGTGGTCGGCGTCCGCCGACGTGGCGGCGCGCGTGGCCACGGTCGAGGAGGCGGCTTCCGCCGCCGGCGAGGCCGCAGCCGCCGCCGCGGGGGCGGTCTCCTCCCTGGAGGATCTGAGCGAGATGGAGTTCTGACATGGCTGACGAGGAGACGTTTGCGCTTGCGGGCGACGGGCTGTACGAGGTGACGTGGGACGGCGCCGACGCGCCGCTGCGGATGCCGCTTCTCGCCTCGCCCGCAGACGCGCGGGGGCGCGGCATGGACCTTTCCGTGGTGCGCGGC
Organism: Collinsella tanakaei; assembly: GCF_016902615.1. GTDB lineage: Bacteria > Actinomycetota > Coriobacteriia > Coriobacteriales > Coriobacteriaceae > Collinsella > Collinsella tanakaei_A. The sequence continues at coordinate 31,301 of NZ_JACJMB010000002.1, read as the reverse complement.
GGCGAGGCGGTCGACCTTACGGGCGCGACGGCATACCTGCTGTGGCGCCACCGCGAGGCGCGGGCGCGCGGTTGCGAGCCGTTCGAGGCGGTGGACGCCGAGCACGGCCGGTTCCGTGTGTTCTGGCCCGCCTCGATGGCGTGCGCGGAGGGCACGGTCGACGCGCAGGTGGTGGTCTGCGGCGGTGACGAGGCGATCTCGTCCGCGCCGTTCGCCGTGCGCGTGGCGGCGGCGCTCGGCGGCGTCGAGGGCTCGGGCGGCGACGGGTACTCGATGTTTCTGGAGGCGATCCGGAAGTTCGAGGAGGCCGACGAGCTGATCGACGATGCCGTCGAGAAGGCGCAGCAGGCGGCGTCCGCCGCGATCGCCGCCGCTACGGCTGCGGCCACGGCGGCGACCGAGGCGAAGGACGACCTGCTCGCGGCGGCGGAGCGCGGCGACTTCGACGGCGAGCCGGGCGCCGCGGGCGCCGACGGGCAGGACGGCGTGAGCCCGACGGCGAAGGTGGAGCAGACCGAGGCCGGCGCGCTCATCACCGTGACGGACGCTTCCGGCACCACGACCGCGACGCTCGCGCACGGGCAGAAGGGCGACGCGCTCACGTTCGACGACCTCACCGAGGAGCAGGTGGCGGCGCTGCGCGGCGAGAAGGGCGATACGGGCGACGCGTTCGAGTACTCCGACTTCACGCCCGAGCAGCTGGAGGCGCTGCGCGGGCCGGCCGGGGCGGACGGGGCCGACGGTGCGGACGGCATCAGCCCGCAGGTGTTCTTCGTCAGCTATCCCGAGGATGAGGGCATCAAGATCCAGATCTGGGACCACCAGCACGCGGAGGCGCGCGTGATCAGGCACGGCACGAGCTGCACGCACTCGTGGGACGGCACGGTGCTCACCGTGACGAGCGCAAGCGGGACGAGCTCGGCCGACCTCGCGGGGCCGAAGGGCGACAAGGGCGACCCCGGCGAAGCGTTCTCGTACTCGGACTTCACGGCGGAGCAGCTGGAGGCGCTGCGCGGGCCGGCGGGTGCCGACGGCGCAGACGGCGAGAACGGGGCCGACGGGGCCGACGGGGCCGATGCCGACATCGTGGGGGCGACCGCCACGGTGGACGGGTCCACGGGGACGCCCGCGGTCACCGTGACGATGGGCGGTACGCCGGGGGCGCGGACGTTCGCGTTCGCCTTCTCGGGCCTCAAGGGCGAGGCCGGGGAGCCCGGGCCGCAGGGAGAGCCGGGCGCGGACGGGGCGCCGGGCAGCGCGCCCGACCTTTCCGCGTACGCGACGAAGGCCTATGTGGACCAGGCGATCGAGGACCTGGACGATCTTTCCGAGATGGAGTTCTAGATGGCTGTGGGAACGGTTACCAAGGCGCTCCTGACCGAGATCGCCAACGCGATCCGCGAGCAGAACGGGCAGCAGGCGCGCTACATGCCGCTGGAGATGAGCTCGCGGGTGCTGGAGATGGACGGGACGCGCGAGGGCGCGGGGCTCGCCGCCGCGCCCGAGGCGGGCACCGGGATCCTCTCCGAGGTCGTGTTCGAGCTCCTGGCCGACGCGATCCGCACGCAGAACGGGTCGACGGCGACCTACACCCCCGCCGAGATGCCTGCGGCGATCCGCGCGCTCACATGGGACACGGGGGTCAAGATGCGCGCGCTGCTGCTCTCCGACGGGACGCTCGAGCTGAACTACCGCGACGGCCGGTCCTCCGACGTGGAGGGGGCGGTGATCCTGGAGGGATGGGAGATCCCGGCCGAGGGCTTCTCGTCCTCGAGCGACATCCCCTGGCGCACGCGGCGCAGCGAGGTGCTGCGGGCGCTGATAGACTCGGACTTCGCGGGCGGCGGCCTGACCAACGCGTCGCACCTGTTCCAAAGCCTGCAGCAGATGACCGAGGTGCGGGGGTTCGAGGCGCTCGAGGGCGCGCTGAGCTTCGATCAGGTGTTCTCGAGCTGCCCTTCGCTGGAGAGCGTGTACGCTGCCAGATGGGAGCCTGCCGGAGAGCAGACGGGCAGCCTTGGCCTCTACGGGTGCAACCGCCTGGTGGGCGGGATGGGCTATTCGCCCGACTACGGCGAGGACGTCGACGGGCACCTGGGGTTCGGCGAGGACGGCATCCTGACGGATCCCGCGGCCGATGCGCGCGAATGGGTGGCGTGCCACCTGTACGCCGACGGCGAGCTCGTGCTGACGCTGGATCCCGAGCCCGAGGAGGGACGCGAGGTCGCGCTGAGCTCGCGGATGTGCGCGACGGCGCGCTACCGGGCGATCGGGTCGCGCGCCTGGGACGATGCCGGGGTGGACGTGCTGAAGGCGACGTTTTCCGAGGACCTGTCGGGGCTTACGTACGCGAACCTGTCGTACTGGTTCTACACCGACGGGGAGATGGCCGAGGTCGCCGGGCTCTCCAACCTGCCGGAGGTCCGGGAGATGCGCTACGCGTTCTCGAGCTGCGACGGGCTCACCGAGCTCGACCTGTCCGGGTTTCCGACCGAGGGGCTCACGGACCTGTTCTACTGCTTCTCGGGGTGCTCGAACCTGGAGACTATCTGGGTGGATGCGGACTGGTCGCTGCCCGCGGGGTGCGAGGGGTCCGGCATGTTCTACGGCTGCGAGGCGCTGGTGGGCGGCGCGGGGACGACATACGACAGCGGTGGCAGGGACGAGGACTACTGCCGGATCGACGAGCCGCCGGGGGCTCCGGGGTATCTGACGGCGAAGTGAGAGGCTGACTGAAGCCCCTTCGGTGCACACGCAGCTAGCGCTGCCTGCGGCGAAGGGGTGGGCGAGCCGTTGGACGACGTTTGGGTTCGCTTGCTTTCTTAGGCGACGCTGGGATTGAAATTTCTGACAGTGAAGAAGGCTTAAGAGCGTTTCTGAAGCTCTTTGTAGAGCTGTTCGGGTTTCATTGTAGAAAGCTCCGGATCTTGGCGGAGTAGCGACACGACCTTGTTGTCGCGCATGAATTTACGCGCCTCATCATCGGTGTAGTTCTTCTTCTCTTTGAGAAATCTCTCAAGGCTGCGCATCGGCGCGCGTGTTCGAGCCTCCCACTGGACTCTTTCCTCAGCTTCTTTGATGCCAATACCCCAGTGCTTCTGAAGGGCCGTAACGATAGCGACCCTGTCTTCGGTCACCTCGAATAGCGCCGCTACCGCCCTGTCTATTCCTCGGGAAAACTCTAGATCCACAGCCTCTTGAATTTCTTGGTCTATCTGGGTCTGAAAGTCTTCCCGTACCCCATCGATTACTGAAGATCCAAATTCTTTGAGGCCGTTTATCACATTCGCCTTATTCATCTCGCACCCCCAACTTCACGTTCGGTCTGATTATCGACAGAACTCGCTTCCATGTGAACTTCTTTGTGAAGAAACAGAATGCAACACTTCGCTCATTTTACCAGCCGAACAGGCGTTTTGTGACCGCGCGGGACACTCGTGGCGGGCGGGGCGTCCCGTCCGGGGAGGAGGCGCGCATGGAGTCGGTGGTCGCGGCGCTCGTGACGGGGGTGCTCACCCTCGTGGGCGTGGTGGTGTCCAACTCGCGCAACCGCGCGGTGATGGAAGTCAAGATCGACAACCTGACGAGGCAGGTGGAGAAGCACAACTGCCTGATGGAGCGCACCTACGCCCTGGAGCGGGACGTGTCCGTCGTGAAGGCCGAGATCGAGAACATGAAGGAGGGCCGTTAGATGGAGGAGTTCCTGACGAGCAACGAGTGGCCGTGGCGCTTGGCGCGGACGATCGTGCAGGGCGTGCTGGGCGTGGTGGTGGCCAACGTCGACATGCTGGTTGGCTGCGCGGTGCTGGAGCCGACGTGGCGCGCCGTGGTGGTGGCGCTGGTGATGGCGGTGCTGTCGCCGGTGATGGCGGAGCTGGGCGCGGCGCTGCCGGCGGGCGGTGAGCGCGATGAGTGACGAGGCGACGCTCGGGCCGACGGCCGAGCAGCTGACGGCGATCGAGCAGGGGCCCGAGGGGGCTCCCGACGGCTTCGACCCCGAGGAAGGTGATGGCGAGTGAACATAGTCGAGTTCGTCCAGGCGAGTGGCGCGAACTACACCGCCGGGCGCGGCGGGCGCGCGATCGACGGGATGGCGGTGCACTACACGGCGACCTCTGCGAGCGCGCACAACAACCTGGTGTACTTCTCGCGTGCCGGCACGGGCGCCTCGGCGCACCTGTTCGTGGACAAGGACGGGTCGATCCGGCAGTCGGTGCGCCTCGAGGACACCGCGTGGGCGGTGGGCGACTTCGCCGAGAACCAGCGCACGGTGTCCGTGGAGGTCGTGAGCGCCGGCGAGGACTTCACCGATTCGCAGGTGGCGGCGCTGGCGGAGATCTGGGCGTTCCTTCGTGCTACGCACGGGGTGACGAGGCTGATCCGCCACTACGACGTGACGGGGAAGCTGTGCCCGGCGCCATACGTGGACGCGGGCAAGTGGGCGGCGCTCAAGGCGCGCATCTTGGGAGGCGGCGGGGCAGCTGTCGCGCCGGGCCCTTCCGGGGGCGCTCCCTCCGGCAGCGTCGCCGACTTGGCGGCGCGCGTGATCGCGGGCGAGTTCGGGAACGGCGACGCCCGCCGCGCGGCGCTGGGGAGCCGCTACGACGAGGTGCAGGCGGAGGTGAACCGCATCCTGCTAGGCGGCTCGGGTTCTGCGGCACCGGCTGCAGCTGCGCCCGCGCCCGCCGCTCCCGACATCGAGGCGCTGGCGCAGGCGGTGATCCGCGGCGAGTACGGCAACGGGGACGCGCGCCGAGCGGCGCTTGGCGCCAACTACGACGCGGTGCAGGCCAGGGTCAACGAGATCCTGGGCGTGGGCGGCGGGTCTTCGGGCGGCTCCGGCGGAGCCGACATCGAGGCTCTCGCCCAGGCTGTTATACGCGGCGACTACGGCAACGGCGAGGAGCGCAGGCGCCGCCTGGGCTCGCTCTACGATGCCGTGCAGGCGCGCGTGAACGAGATCCTGCTGTGACGCGGGACGACCTCCGCTGGGGCGTGGCCACGGTGCTGGCGGCGATACTGTGCCTGTACGCGCTGCCGTTCCTGCCGCTGGCGTGGCTGGCCGGCAGGTCGGGCCGTTAGGTTCGTGCCAGGTGCACGGCTTTTCAACGCTTTCCACGCGCCGGAGGGCCCCTGCCATGGCCCGCAGGCGTGTGGGAAGGGTTGGAAAGCCCCGGGCCCGCCTCTTTCCGTTTCTCAAGGTGCGGCCCCGCATCCTCTCTCGGGATGCGGGGCCGTCTCGGCTCAGATGGTTATCGTGTCGCGGCGCCTGGGGCCGGCGACGAGCATGCGGTGCCACCAGTCGCGGTGCCTGGGGCCCGCCCCTGCGAGCGCGTCGATGAGGCGTGTCTGGGTGACCTCGTCGAAGCGGGCGAAGTCGTCTCGCATCGCGTTCTCGATGGCCGCGGAGGCGGCGACCATGTCGCGCAGGATCTCTTGCTTCTCCTCGAGGGTGAAGCTCTCCGGGGAGATCTCGACGATCCCGGCCATGAAGTAGGCGCGGTCTTCTTCGGCGGTGAGCGCGTTCCAGTCGGTTGCCATTCTGGGTCTCCGTTCCCTTCTGGAACCGTCTTTTGAGGAGCTTCTGGGCGGTACGAATTCCGGTACGAAGGAGCCTGGAAGGAGCGTTTCGCAGCGTTTTCTTGCGTTGTGCGCATCAGTTAGAAAAACGGTATTCTACCTGCGGGAATGATGCGTTTTGTTGCGAAGCGCTCCTTGGTGCTTATACCCCCTCAGTCCCCCATTTGGTTACCGATTGACGGGATACGCCGAGCAGCATGGCGAGCTGCTCTTGGGTCATGTTGCGCGTGGCACGCAGGTGCTGGAGGTTGTCGCGAAAGCTCATGGTCGGCCTTTCGATTGGGGCTGCAATGCTTGCCGGCATCTCCAGTATGCAGGCGCCGCGAAGCCCATTCTACCAACCGCAGGGCTGCATTTTAGGGCGAAACGCAGGCAACCGCCAGGCGCCTGGCGGTTGCCTTTCGCTGGTAGATAGTGTTGTTTTCCTCAATAAGCTCGGATTCGGCTTTGGTTACCAGATTCCGAGCACGTGCTGCATGCCCAGGGACACCGCCGCGATGGCGATCCAGCAGACGAGGCCCATGAGGATCGGCTTGCCGCCCGTGCGGACGAGTTTGACGATATTGGTGTTGAAGCCGATGGCCGCCATGGCCATGATGATGAAGAACTTGGAAAGTTCCTTGATGGGCACGGTCACCTCGGCGGGCAGGGCGAACACCGTGGTGATGACGCTCGCAAGCACGAAGAAGATGATGAAGAACGGGAAGATCTTCTTGAGGTCGAACGTGCCGGCGGCCTCGCCGTTGCCCTCGCCGGCAGCGGCGGCACGCTTTGCGCGGCGCACCTGCATGAACGCGAGCGCGAGCGTGATGGGGATGATGGCGAGCGTGCGCGTCAGCTTCACGATCGTCGCCTCATCGAGCGTGTTGGCACCCGGATGCATGCCGTCCCACGCGGCCGCGGCGGCCGTGACCGAGGACGTGTCGTTCACCGCCGTGCCCGCGAAGAGGCCGAAGCCCTCGTTCGAGAGGCCGAGCATGCCGCCGAGCGTGGGGAACACGAGCGCCGCGATGACGTTGAACAGGAAGATAACGCTGATGGACTGGGCGATCTCCTCGTCATCCGCATCGATGACCGGCGCCGTCGCCGCGATGGCCGAGCCACCGCAGATGGAGGAGCCCACGCCGACGAGCGTCGAGATCTTGCTCGGAATCTTGAGCGCACGGCGCAACACGTAGGACACGATGAGCGAGGTGGCGATCGTCGACACGATGATGGGCAGCGACGTCATGCCGACCTTCGCGATCTGCGTGAGGTTGAGGCCGAAGCCCAGCAGGATGACCGCGTACTGCAGGATTATCTTCGACGTGAACTTCACGCCCGTCTGCAGCGGCGCCGCCGTGCGCTCCGGCACGATGAGAGCAAGCACCATGCCGAAGAGAATGGCGAACACCGGCCCGCCGATCACCTCGAACTGCTTGCCGAGCAGCCATGCGGGAATAGAGATGGCGAGCGCGAACAACACGCCCCTCCACATGCTGCTGAAATTCTTAACCAGTTCCATATACACGTCCTTCCAACAACCAATTTCGTTGATTTCATGCTAGAACGTGCCTTTATAATCGTTTCTATCTATCTGCTTATAGAGTCATAACTATTCGTGATTTCGAACGGCGTGCAACGGCTCAAGCACCACACGCCCGCAGGAAAGGAGACGCGATGCTGGACTACCGCGCGCACACCTTTTTGGAGGTCTGCCGGCAGAAGAGCTTCACCCGCGCCGCCGCGGCGCTCCACATCACGCAGCCGGCGGTCTCCCAGCACATCCGCCAGCTGGAGACCTACTACGGCTGCGCGCTCTTCACCAAAACGGGGCGCGGCGTGGAGCCCACGCGCGCCGGCAAGCTGCTCTACCGTGCCCTCGACATGATGGAAAACGACGATACCCGCCTGCGGGAGGAGATCCATGCGCTCGCGACGGACGGCACCGCGATGCCGCCGCTGCGCCTCGGCTGCACGCGCACGATTGTCGACTTCGTGGCCCCGCGCCTGCTGGCAGCGCACCTTGCCCGCCATCCCGACGAGCGCCTCCTCATGTGCGCGGGCAACACCGCCGAGCTCGTCTCCCTCATCGACCGCGGCGACATCGACTTCGCGCTCGTCGAGGGGTCGTTCAACCGGAATCTGTTCGACAGCGCCGTCTTCTCGCACGAGCCCTACGTGGCCGTCGCCGCCCCCGAAACAATAGCGCGCCCCACCTCTATCCGCGACCTGCTCACATGCCGGCTTATCCTGCGCGAAACCGGCTCGGGCACACGCGAGATCCTCGAGAAGCACCTGGCGGCGCGTGACCTTGAACCGGCAGACTTCGCCGCCACCATCGAGCTCGCGAGCATCCCCGCCATCAAGGCCTGCGTCGAGGCCAAAGCGGGCATCAGCTTCCTCTACCGCGCCGCCGTCGAGCGCGAGCTCGCCGCGGGAACGCTTGTCGACATCACGCCGGCGGACTTCTCCATCGAGCACGACTTCGCGCTCATCTGGCAGCGCGGCAGCCGCTACGCCGGACGTTACCGCGCCCTGTTGCGCGCATGGCGGCGAACGGCACAGCACGCGGACGCCACCTCGGAGACCACGGCCCCGAACGCCCCCGCGACAGATGCCGGCCGAACGGGTATCGTTAGGTTCTAACCATCGACGAGAGGAGAACGAACATGCGCGACACGGTGAGCCTCAGCGCCTTGGAGGAAGCGGCCAAGCGTAACAACCGGCCCGGGCCCGACCATCTGAACTGCAGCGAGTCGGTCATCGCCGCCCTTTGGGACGCCTTCGAGCCCGACTTCCCGCGCAGCGTGGTCGCGGCGGGCGCCGGCATGGGCGCAGGCCTCGGCGGCTCGGGCTGCATCTGCGGCGCCCTTGCCGGCGGCGTGACCTTCTTGGGCCTCATGCTCGAAACCAAGGAGCGCGCCAAGCCCGCCTCCGGAGAGCTGCACGACGCGTTTTGCGCAGGCATCGGACGTCGCACCCCGTGCTGCCGCATCCTCACGCGCGGCATGGAGTGGACAAGCGACGAGCGCGTCTGCCAGTGCCAGAACAACTGCGCCCTCGCGGCGACGGAGGCAGCAAAGATCCTCGGCCGCGAGCTGGGCGTCACCATCGAGCCGTAGGGAGAGGCGCTGCCACCAGCGGCCGTAGACCGCGCTCACAGTCCATGCAACACAAAGCGAGGGACCCCGCATGCCGCGGAATCCCTCGCTTTTTCATCTCTCGATGAGCTTTGCGCTAGTGGGCGCCCTGGCCGTAGTAGGCGTTCGGACCGTGCTTGCGCAGGTAGTGCTTGTCCTGCAGGTGCTGCGGAGCGGGCTCGACACCCGGCTGCAGCATCTCGGTGCGCGCAGCCATCTTGCAGACCTCGTCGAGCACCACGGCATGGTACACCGCCTGCGCGGCGTCCTTACCCCAGGTGAAGGGGCCGTGGTTGCGCACGAGCGTGGCGGGCACGGCCACCGGGTCGATGTTGCGCTCGGTGAAACCCTCGACGATCACCTTGCCGGTGTTGAGCTCGTAGGCCTCCTCGATCTCGGTCTCGGTCAGGCCGCGCATGCAGGGGACGGGTCCGTAGAAGTAGTCGGCATGCGTGGTACCGTAGGCGGGCACGTCGCGCCCGGCCTGCGCCCAGGCAACCGCCCAGGCGGAATGGGTGTGCACGACGCCGGCGATCTTGTCGCCCCAGTTCTGATAGAGGAAGGCATGCGTCGCGGTATCGGAGGACGGGTTGAGGTCGCCCTCGACGACCTTGCCCTCGAGGTCGCATACGACCATGTTTTCAGGGCTGAGCTCGTCGTAATCCACACCGGAGGGCTTGATCACGAACAGACCGCTCTCGCGGTCGAACTCGGAGGCGTTGCCCCAGGTGAACACGACGAGGCCGTGCTTGGGAAGGTCCATATTGGCCTCGTAGACCTTCTCGCGAAGCTCTTTGAGCATCATGGGCGAATAATCCTTTCTCGTAAGCCGGGTGCCGCAGGGCATCCGGCATCGGTGACCCTTCGGAAGGCGGCCGCCGGACGATGGTCGTCTAGTACAAAATGCCCGGCGGCCGCGGAAGGGGAAGCGACGCGAAACGCTACGCGAACGCGCGCTCGGCGGCCTTCTCGGCCTCGTTGGCCTGCTTGAAGGTGGCGAGGAACGCACGGTAGCCCTCGACGTCGGCCGGGTCGGGCTCGAGCGTGGTGCCCTCCATGTCGGCGAAGACCTTGTTGTTGAGGTAGTCGGCGAGCGACTCGCCCTCCTCGTGCCACGCCATGTAGGCGGCAGCGACGGCCTGGCCCCACGCGCCGCCCTCGCCGGCGGTCGCCATGACGGTGACCGGGGCCTCGAGCGCCGCGGCAAGCAGGCTCTGGGCGACCTTCGGGGTCTTGAAGATGCCGCCGTGGCCATAGAGCTTGTCGATCTTCACGTCCTCGGCGCGCAGCGCCTCGTTGCCGGCAGCCAGGGCGCCGAAGGCGGCCATGATGTTCATACGCATGAAGTTGGCGATGCTGAACTTCGAGTTCTGGCCGCGCAGCACCAGCGGGTAGCCGGTCTGGACGCCCATGACGGTCTCGCCGGAGATGAACGGGATGGACACGAGGCCACCGGCGTCCTTATCGCCGTCGAGTGCAGCGCCGAAGAGCTTGACGAAGGCGTCGCCCTTGTCCACATCGGCACCCATGAGCTCGGCGAACTCGCACAGCAGGTTCACCCAGCCGTTGATGTCGGACGTGCAGTTGTTGCAGTGCACCATCGCGACGGGGTCGCCCACGGGCGTCGTCACGAGGTCGATCTCGGGCGCGGTGGCGTCCTTCAGCGCGTGCTCGAGGACGATCATCGAGAACACCGAGGTGCCGGCGGACACGTTGCCGGTGCGCGGCGCGATGGAGTTCGTCGCGATCATGCCGGTGCCGGCGTCGCCCTCAGGCGGGCAGACCGGACAGCCGGGCTCGAGGTCGCCGTCGGCGTCGAGCAGCTTGGCGCCCTCAGCGCTCAGATGCCCCGCGCACTCGCCCGCAACGAGGATCTTCGGCAGCAGGTCCTCCACCTTCCAGGCGACGCCCTTGCTCGCCACGAGCTCGTCGAACTTGGCGAGCATGGTGGCGTCGTAGTCATGCGTCTCAGAGTCGATGGGGAACATGCCGGACGCGTCGCCGACGGAGAGCACCTTCTCGCCGGTCAGACGCCAGTGGGCGAAACCCGCAAGCGTCGTGAAGAAGTCGATCTTGTCCACATGCTCCTCACCGTTCAGCACGGCCTGGTAGATGTGGGACACGCTCCAGCGCTCGGGCGTGTGGAACGCGAAGAGCTCGGAGAGCTCGTGAGCGGCCTGGGTCGTGGTGGTGTTGCGCCAGGTGCGGAACGGCACGAGCAGGTTGCCCGCGGTGTCGAACGGCAGGTAGCCGTGCATCATGGCGGAGATGCCCAGCGCGCCGATCTTCTTCAGCGTCACGCCGTACTTCTCGGCGACATCGGCCTTGCACGCTGCATAGGCCGCGGCGAGCCCGGCGAAGATCTCGTCCTCGCTGTAGGTCCAATAGCCGTCGACCAGCGAGTTCTCCCAGTCGAAGGCGCCGATGGCGATAGGCTCGTTGTCAGATGCGACGAGCACCGCCTTGATGCGGGTCGAGCCGTACTCGATGCCCAGAGCGGTCGCCCCGGACTCGATGTCGGCGATGATCTGTTCTTTCGTCATGGCCATGAGCCTCTCCTCAATAAAGAAGAAGGCCGCGCCCCGACGGGGCGGGACGCGGCTGATGATACCTGACAAGCTGGATTGCACCGCACAGTCTTACGCTGCAGGGGCGCACCCGAACCCGTTAGCGGTAGTACACCTCGCCGAGCTTGAGATCGCGCTTGAAGTCACGGAGGTTCGTGTTGGCGTCGATGACCACGCTCTCGATGCCCATGGCGTCGGCCCAGTCGATCATCTGATCGGCCGTGAGGTCGAAGGACACCGCGGTGTGATGCGCGCCGCCAGCGTAGATCCAGGCCTCGGTGCCGACCTTGAGGTTCGGGCGCGGGGTCCAGAACATGGTGCCGGTGGGCAGCATCGGCATGGGCTTCTCGACCTTCTTGCAGTCGACGTCCTGGATGATCAGGCGGAAGCGGTTGCCCAGGTCGATGAGGGAGGTGGCGATAGCCGGGCCGGTCTTGGCGGTGAAGATCAGGCGCGCCGGGTCCTCACGGTCGCCCATGGACAGCGGCGTGGCGCGAATGGCGATCTTGCCCTCGGCCATGGACGGGTCGACCTCGGACATATGGGACTCGAGGATACCCTCCTTGCCCGGGACCAGGTTATAGGTGTAGTCCTCCATGAGGGCGGAGCCCTTGGCGTTCGGATCGCCGGCGGTCATGACCTTCATGAGGCGGACCATAGCCGGGGTCTTCCAGTCGCCCTCGGGGCCGAAGCCGTAGCCCTTCTGCATGAGGCGCTGAATGGCGAGCGACGGGAGCTGCTTCAGGCCGCCCAGATCGCCGAAGTGATCGGAGAAGGCGTTGTAGTTGTGGTCGACCAGGAAGCGCTCGATACCGATCTCCTGCGCAGCCTGGACCTCGACGTGAGCGCGGAACTCCTCGGGATCGCGGCCGTCGAGCACGATGTCGTAGGTGTCGTAGTACTCGTCGGCGAGCGCCTTGACCTCAGCGGGGGTGACGGCGTCCACGTAGGGCACGAGCTCGTTGACAGGCCAAGCGTCGACGGTCCAGCCGAAGACCTGCTGGGCCTCGATCTTGTCGCCGTCGGTCACCGCGACGTTGCGCATGGTGTCGGCGAAGCGGCAGACGCGGATGTTGCGGCTCTCGTTGATGCCGACCGCGACGCGCTGCCACTGACCGAGCTCAGCCAGGACCGACTCGTCCTTCCAATAGCCGAAGATGACCTTATGGTTCCAACGCATACGGGCGAAGATATGACCGAGCTCACGCTCGCCATGGGCAGCCTGATTCTCGTTCATGAAGTCCATGTCGATCGTGTCGTACGGAATCTCCTCGTTGTACTGCGTCGCGAACTGGCACAGCGGTTTGCGCAGGTCAGTGAGACCGGCGATGTAGTTCTTGGAGGGCGAGAACGTGTGGGCCCAGGTGATGATGCCGGCGCACTCGGGATCCATGTTGGCCTCGTTGAACGTGGCCTGGATGACGTCGGCGGTCAGCAGGTTCGGCTTGAGCACGACCTCGAACGGGACCTTGTCGGAAGCGTTCAGCGCGGCGACGACCTCGGCGGAGTGCTCGGCCACGTGCTGGAGAACCTCGTCACCGTACAGGTCCTGGGTGCAGGGGCAGAAATAGAACTTGTACTTCTTGATCTCGAGCATAGTTGCATATCTCCTTGCTCTCGCGGCGATTACATAGGGGCGGACGGGTTTGGCTGTTATGCGCCCGCGGCATTATGGCAAAAACCCGTCCGGTCTGCCATAAGCCATAGGTGCGGCGGGGGCCGCAGGGAGCGACCCCCGCACGACGGGCTATTTGATGACCTGGTTGGCCGCGCGCTCGGAGAAGATGGCGACCATGACGACGAACACGACGCCCAGAATGAGCTGCTGGATCTCGGTGGTGAAGCCGAGCATCACCAGGCCGCGCTGCAGCACGAGGTAGGACAGGACGCCGGTGATCACGCTGGAGAAGCGCGAGCGGGCGCCGCCGTTGATGGGCATGCCGCCGAGGACCAGGGCGATCAGGATCTGGGTCTCGAGCATGTTGCCGGCCTGCGAGGTGACCGAGCCGATGCGGATGGCGTTGATGAGTGCCGCGAAACCGGTGATGGCGCCGGCGACCACGTAGATGATGATCTTCGTGCGCTGGACGTTGATGCCGGCGAAGCGGGCGCCGGACTCAGAGGCGCCGATAGCCTTCAGGTTGGAGCCGAGGGCCGTGAAGTGCAGCACCAGGTAGGCGATGACGAGCACCACGACGACGATGCCGATGAGCAGCGGCGTGTTGGTGGCGAGCGCGGTCAGGTAGGTGGCCGCGTAGACCGGGTTGGAGGTGGTGACGTAGGCGATGACGCCGCGGAGCAGGAACATCATGCACATCGTGACCACGAACGACTGGACCTGGCCCTTGACGTGGAACAGGGCGTTGATGAGGCCGATCGCGGCGCCGGTGGCCATACCGCCCAGCACGGCGAGGATCGGGTTGTACTGCGACAGGAAGCACACCACTGCGCAGGACAGGCCCATCATGGAGCCCTGGGAGAAGTCCAGGCAGCCCATGGACATGATCATGTAGACGCCCACCGTCGCGATCATGAGGGTGAAACCACCCGAAATGATCAGCGTGATGTTACGCGGCGTGATGAGCGCACCGCCCGTCAGGATGGCGAAGATCGCAACGATCGCCACGAAGCTGATGATGGGCAAGAAGCTCTTGACGCGATACCAGTCGAATTTCTTCTCCTCGACCGCAGCCGCAGCCTTCGTATTAGTAGAAGCCATCTGTTTCGCCTCCTTAAATCATCTTCGCGATGATGTCTTGCTCGGTAAGATCGGGGCTGCGGAAGAGCTGTCCGTTGATCTTGCCATCCTTCATGACCAGAATGCGGTCGCACATGCCGATGAGCTCCATGATCTCCTCGGAGATGATCAGGATCGCCTTGCCCTGATTGCGCATCTCCGCGAGCAGCTGGTAGATGTCGGCCTTGACGCCGATGTCGATACCGCGGGTCGGCGAGTCGAGCAGCAGGATGTTGGACTGCTTGCCCAGCCAGCGCGCAAGCACGACCTTCTGCTTGTTGCCGCCGGACAGCGCCGAGACGTACTGGTCGACGCCGACCATCTTGGTGGACATGATGTCGGCATACTTCTTAGCGAACGCCTTGAGGTTCTTCTGGCGAAGAACCAGGCCCATGTCGCGCATCGAGGGCAGCGTGATGTTGTCCTGGATGGTGTCGTTGATCAGCAGGCTCTCGTTGTCACGGTCCTTGGAGGCATAGGCGATGGAGTGGTTGATGGCCGAGTTGATGTCGTTGATCTTCGTGCCGTCGCCCAGCTGCACGATGCCCTCGCGGTCGTAGGACGCGCCGAACATAGCCTTGCCGACCTCGTGCATGCCGCACTCGGACAGGCCGCCGATGCCCAGGATCTCGCCCTTGTGGAGCTCGAGGGACACGTTGTCCAGCGAGCCGGGGACGCTCACGTTCTGCATCATGATGGCGATCTCGCCCTGCGGCTCGGTCGCGTAGTTGGGGTAGTCGGTGCGGTAGTAGTTGTCGTCCATCTCGCGGCCGACCATGAGGGTCTTCAGACGGTCCTCGTCCACATCCTTGGCGTTGATGGTGGTGATGTAGTCACCATCGCGCAGAATGGAGATGCGGTCGGACATGCGCAGGACCTCGGCCATGTCGTGGGAGATGAAGATGACGCAGTGGCCCTTGGCACGCACGTCGAGCATGACCTCGAAGAGCTTCTCGCGGCCGTCCTGCGAAAGGGCGGTGGTGGTCTCGTCGACGACGAGGACCTTCGGGTCGAACCACGTGGACTTCAGGATCTCGATGATCTTGCGCTCCTCGAAGTTGTAGTTCTCGATGGGCGCGGTGGCGCGGACCTTCTCCAGGCCGAAGCCGTCGAGCAGCTCCTGGGCCTTCTTGTTCATGGCGGCGGTGTTCTTGATGCCGTACTTCATGAAGCGGCCCTCGTCGCCCAAGAACAGGTTCTCGGCGACCGTCAGGCCGTTCAGGGTACCGAGCTCCTGAACGATGACGGCCACGCCCAGGTGGTTGCCGTCGACCTGGTTTTTCGGGGCGATCTGCTTGCCATCGAGCGTGAAGGTGCCGCTGCCGATGGGCAGGATGCCGGTGAGCATGTTGGTGAACGTGGACTTGCCGGAGCCGTTCTCGCCGATCAGGGCGTGGATCTCGCCGGCGTAGAAGTCGAGGGACACCTCTTTGACGGCGTGCGTGGGGCCGAACTTCTTGTCGATCTTATCTGCGTGAAGCAACAGTTTATCTGACACAGCGTATCCCTCCTTTACTTAACGACGGCGCCCTTGACGCGCTTGACGGTCAGGGTGACGACGATCAGCAGCGTGAGGCCCGTGACGACGTTGTTGATGGTCGTGGGCATGCCGAGGGCCACGAAGCCGGCGAACATCATGGAGATGATGAGCTCGCCGATGGCGATGGCGACGACCGGGTGGCCGTACTTCTTGAAGGCCAGGCCGAAGAACGCGCCCATGAGCGGGGTGAAGTTCAGCGACTGGGACAGCATGCCGGTCATGGGCGTCTGGGCGGTGCCGTAGCCGATGTAGAGCACGGCCATGATGCCGACGAAGCCCGAGCACAGGATGAAGGCGAGGAACTTGTACTTGTCGACGTCGACGCCCATG
Organism: Collinsella tanakaei; assembly: GCF_016902615.1. Classification (GTDB taxonomy): domain Bacteria; phylum Actinomycetota; class Coriobacteriia; order Coriobacteriales; family Coriobacteriaceae; genus Collinsella; species Collinsella tanakaei_A. Next base: position 15,425 of record NZ_JACJMB010000002.1, on the reverse strand, counting down.
TTCTTCGCGGTGAGCTCGTTGGTGCCGATGGCGTTGATGTAGGTGCCGACCTTCGTGTACTTCAGGATGAATCCGCACAGGAAGAAGGCGATCAGCGCCAAGATCACGTTGTACGGATAGGAACCGAACATGTTGTACTGGGCGTCCAGACGGGTGCCGGCCCAGTTGGCGGCGAACACGCTGAAGCTCTCGTAGATGAGCGACAGGCCGGTGGTGACGATCAGCGACGGGATGCGCAGGACCGTGTAGGCAAGGCCGTTGCAGAAACCGAGCAGCACGCCGCAGATGATCGGGGCGGCAACGAGGCCCACGACGCCGAACATCTGGCTGCAGCCGATGGACATCAGGCAGGACAGCACGAGGACAGAGCCGATGGAGAAGTCCCACAGGCCCTGGGTGACGATGAAGTACATACCGCAGCCGCCGACCGCGTAGATCAGCGCGCTTTGCAGGTAGGTCATGATCTGCTCAGGCGAACCGAACGTATCGGGACGCAGGACCTTGAAGATCGCCCAGCAGATAATGGTGAGTATGACGAGGAAGCCCACGCCAAACCACTGGCTTTGCTGGAGCTTTTTGATTGCGTCCATACACCTCTCCTTCCCAAGATGGATGCAACTCTAAAAGCGGGAGGCAAGACCCGGTAAGGGTACTTGCCCCCCGCTTCAGGAAGATGGCACAAAGATTTACTCGCCGTGGCGCGTCTTCACGTCCTCGATGGACAGGGACGTGGCGGCCTCGTTGAGCTCGTCAAAGCTCAGGTCCGCGAGCTCCTTGATCTCGTCATCGGTGTAAGGATCGTCGTCCACGAAGTACTTCTCGTAGTCCTCGTACTCGCCCACGGAGGACACGAAGACGTAGGGGAAGGAGATGTCCAGGCCGAACTCGCCCTGCTTGGGGACGAAGTCCTCCTTGCCCTGGATGGCGTTGTAGACCATGAGCAGGGCATACAGCGGGTCGCAGAAGTGACCACCGGACTCGCAGTACATACCGCCGGTCTCGAGCTGCTCCTTGAGGTCCTCGAGGAAGTCGGTGGAGGCGACGCGGATGGTACCGGTCTTGCCCATGTTGGCGAGCTGGCCCACGGAACCGACGAGCGGGTCGCCGCCGCCGCCGGCGACGATCAGGGCATCCATGTCGGGATAGTTGTTCACGAACTGCTGCGTGACCTTGGCGCCCTCGGAGGAGGAGGTGTTGGCGTAGACCGGCTCGGTCATGGTCACCGGGTCATCGGGGTGCTCGGCGTTCCAAGCGTCGACGCCGTTCTGGTAGCCGATCCAGCGCTGCTGGAACGTGGCGTCGCCGACGGTCCAAGCCTCGAGGCAGATGTTGCGGGCGCCCTTCTGGATGCCCTCGTAGGCATCGGGGTTGTCCATGGTGAGCAGCTCGACGAGCTTCTCGCCGTTGCCAACCTCGTCCTCGTGGACGGCGCCGACATAGTACTGGGAGTTCTGAGCGGTGGCGTAGACCTCAGGGCTGTTCTCCTCGTTGATGATGCGGTAGAACTGGGCCAGGTAGACCTGGTTCTGGTCGCAGGTGGAGATAGCGGCCTGCATCTCGGAGTCAGCGGAGTTGCAGACGACGATGCCCTGGCAGTCGGCGGCGCACAGCGTCTCGATGGACGCGGTGACCTGCTCGGAGACGTGACCCTGGTCGACGTAGGTAAGGTCGATGCCAAGGATGCCGGCGGCCTTATCGAGGATGTTCTTGGACAGGGAACCCAAAGCGTCAGTGGAGCTCCAGATGGAGACGCCGATCTTAACCTTTTCGCCGGAACCGCCAGCAGAGCCGGAACCGCTCTCGCCGCCGCTGCAGCCTGCAAGCGCGCCAGCGGTCAGACCGAGACCGGCGGTCGCTGCACTCAACTTCACGAAGTTGCGCCTCGATACCTCTTTCATGGGATACCCCTTCCATTAACCTCCCGCAGCCTTCCTGCGCAGCGGGAAACCTAAAGGCCAAAACCTCTGTGCCGTCAGGGCGCATGCACGCCCGCGTCACGTGTCCGGCGGCACGCAGCTAAACATTTGCTAAACGCTTTGCCGAACATCGACAAAAATATTTATATGACGAGTGAGCAGAAATGGGGTGTACTAACCCATGAACGGTATTTTTTGTTTGGTAAACGGTTTGTCTAGTTTTGCTGTATGTTATTAGGTATGAACCTACTGCCCTGTACATAGATTTACCAGTTCAGCGGTCTACCAGCCGATATTTCGCTGAGAACCCATTTATCTACCGTTCACGGGTTGTTCGTGTTTCAGCTGCACACATAAGGTACATAAGCGTTACACTTCAAATGTTTAGTAAATGTTTAGCTGAAGGAGGGGAGCATGTCCGGATCGAAAGTGAGCGTCCGTGAAATCAGCCGACGCACCGGGTACTCCCCCGCAACCGTTTCGAACGCCCTCAACAACAAGCGCGGGGTGAGTGAGGAGACCGCCTCGGAGATCCGCAGGGTCGCCGCCGACATGGGATACCGCCGCCCCGCGAAGCTGCGCCAGGTCCAGTTCGTCATGGGCCGCAACTCCGGCCGCATGCTCGACGAGGGGTCGTTCCGTCTGGCGGTCGTCAACGGCGTCGAGGAGGAGGCCCGCGTCAACGGCCTGACCGTCTCCTACACGACCGTCGAGCTCGCCGACAGCGAAACCTGCCAGCGCGAGCTCGCCGCCATCATGAGCGACCCGACGGCGGGCATCATCCTGCTCGGCACCGAGATGACGCAGCGCGACTACGACCTGTTCGCGCACGCCCCCGTGCCGCTTGTGCTCGTGGACGGCCAGAGCGACACGCATTTCATCGAGTCGATTCTGTTCTCCAACGAGGGATCGGCCTACCGCGCCGTGCGCTACCTCGTGCGCAAGGGCCATCGCGAAATCGGGTATTTGGCCGGCAAGCTCCGCATCCGCAACTTCCCGCTGCGCGAGCGCGGCTACGAGCGTGCCCTTGCCGAGGCGGGCGTGCGGCCGGACCCCAAGTACCGCGTGTCACTCGGCACCGACAAGATGGAGAGCGCCTACCGCGACATGCTCGCCTGGCTCGAAGCCAAACCGGGCATGCCCACCGCGTTTTTCGCCGAGAACGACGCGCTGGCTGTGGGCGCCATGAAGGCCCTTGCCGAAATGGGCTACGACATTCCCGGTGACGTCTCCATCGTGGGATTCGACGACGTCGAGTTCGCCGGCATCGTGCACCCGGCGCTCACCACGGTACACGTTCCGCGCACCGACCTAGGCCGTATCGCCGTGCGCAAGCTCATCGAGCAGGTGGAGCGCCCCACGACCTACACCTGCGTGACGCACCTGAGCACCGCCTTTGTGGAGCGCGAGAGCGTGCGGTCGCTGATCTAGGGAAACACCGAGTAAAGTCTTTAGCGGCAGGCCGGTTGCGACGAGTCGGACGCGAGTAACAAGCGAAGAGGACGCAGTCCGAACCCGCAGGCACCCGCCACACAGATACGGGCGCAACCGGAGGGTTGCAAGCTCCGGTCGCGCCCTATGCACATGTCGGGAAGCCCAACAGGTGTCCTCTCTATAGTCCTTATTCCACCGTGACGCTCTTCGCGAGGTTGCGCGGCTGATCGACATCGCATCCGCGCAACACCGCCACGTCGCGCGCGAGCAGCTGCAGCGGCACAGTCGCCGTGATGGCGGAAAAGGCGTCGCGCACGGGCGGGATGTAGATGACGTGGTCGGCGATGGCGCGGATATCCTCGTCACCCGCCGTTGCGATGGCCACGATCATCGCGCCGCGCGCCTCGCACTCCTTCAGGTTCGACACGACCTTGTCGTATGTAGGACTTCTCGTCGTGACCGCGATGACCGGGAAGCCCGGGTCGATCAAGGCGATGGGACCGTGCTTCATCTCGCCGGCCGCATAGGCCTCGGCGTGCAGGTAGCTGACCTCTTTGAGCTTGAGCGCACCCTCGCAGCTGATGGCAGCACCCATGCCGCGCCCCACGAAGAGCGCCGAGTGCGCGTCGCGACAGGCGAGCGCCGCCTTGTGCACAGCCTCGACCTGCGTATCCAAGATCCACTGGATTTGCGCCGCCGTGTCGCCGAGCTCGTGGAAGAGCATGCGAACCTGCCTGGTCGTCAGGCGGCCCTTCACCTGGCCGAGCAGCATAGCGAGCAGCGTCAGGCTCACCACCTGGCCGATGAAGCTCTTGGTGGACGCGACGGCGATCTCCTTGTTCGCCTTGGTGTAGATGACGCCGTCGGACTCGCGCGCCACGGGCGACCCCACGACGTTGGTGATGCCGAAGACCTTCGCGCCCTTGATGCGCGCGTCGCGGATGGCAGCGAGCGTATCGGCCGTCTCGCCGGACTGAGACACGGCGACCACGAGCGTGGAGGGAGTGATGATGGGGTTGCGGTAGCGGAACTCGCTTGCCGCCTCGACTTCGCAGGGGATGCGCGCCCAGCCCTCGATGAGGTTCTTGGCGATAAGGCCCGCATGGTAGCTCGTGCCGCACGCGATCACGTAGACGCGGTCGATGAGGTCGAGCTCCTCGAAGCTGAGGCCGAGCTCGTCGATATCGAGCTCGCCGGAGGGGCTCAGGCGCCCTACGAGCGTGTCGCGCACGACGCGCGGCTGCTCGTAAATCTCCTTCAGCATAAAATCAGGGTAGCCGCCCTTTTCCGCCGTATCGATATCCCAGTCGATATGCGTGACCTCGGGCTCGATGCACGCGCCCTCGGCGTCGGTGTACTCGATGCCGTCCGGGGAGAGGCGGGCGAACTGGCCGTCCTCCAGCACGACGACGTCGCGCGTGGCGTCGATCAGGGCGATGACGTCGGAGGCCACATAGCTGCCGCGCTCGCCGCGACCGACGACGATGGGGCTGTCCTTACGGGCGACCGCGATGACGCCCGGCTCGTCGGCGCACACGACGGCGATGCCGTAGGCGCCGACCACGCGCGTACAGGCCGCGCGCACGGCGGCCATGAGGTCATGCTCGCGCGCATAGGCCTCCTCGATCAGGTGGGCGAAGACCTCGGTGTCCGTCTCGCTCGCGAAGCGGTGCCCGCGCTCCTCGAGCTCGACGCGCAGTTCGGCGAAGTTCTCGATGATGCCGTTGTGAACCACGGCGATGCGATGGTCGCAGCTCACATGCGGGTGGGCGTTCGCCTGCGTGGGGCGGCCGTGCGTGGCCCAGCGGGTATGGCCGATGCCGCAGGTGCTCGCATCGTCACGCGCGACGAGCTCGCTTTCGAGCCCCGCTACCTTACCCGTCCGGCGCACCACGTCAAGTTCGCAGGAGCCGGCATCGCCCATGCGCTCCAGCGCGACGCCCGCAGAGTCGTAACCACGGTATTCCAGGCGTTTCAGCCCGTCGGTCAGAATGCTCTTCGCCGTATCGGCCCCCGTGTATCCGACGATTCCGCACATGGGCACCTCCCTTCCGACAACGCATGCTGCACGCGTCATCGATGTTCTCGTCTGCATTGGTGCGCCTATTGTACGGAAACGCTGCCGTGACTGGTATGCAATTCGGAATACCACATGAAGTACAGATAGATGAACCGATTGGCAAGACCTGCACGGGGTATATCGGCCATGCATAATTGAAGCGGTACAATTGCAAACACGATGCACCATTTCGCACCAAGGAGGAAGCGTGAGCAAGGTAACGATCGGCGACGTCGCGCGCGAGGCGGGCGTGGCGCTCGGCACGGTATCGAATGCGCTCAACCACCCCGAGAAGGTGCGCGCCGAGACGCTCGCCGCGGTGAACGAGGCCATTCGCAAGCTCGGGTACGCCCCCAACCAGAGCGCACGGCTGCTCGCCGGCGGCACGAACCCCACCTTCGGCCTTGTGGTGCCCCAGCTGAACCACGGCCTCAGCCTGCAGATCGCCAGCGGCGCCAGCGTCGAGGCCAACCGCCAGGGCTATGGCCTGCTGATCGCCACCGCCAACGATGACGCCGACACCGAGGAGCGATACATGCGCTATTTCGCCGGCACGCAGGTCTCAGGCGTGCTCGTGCAGCAGGCGAGCACGCGCCCATCGGCGACCGGCCGCGTCCCCATCGTCCACCTCGAGACGGTAAGCGACGCGGCGGGCTACTACGTCGCCTCCGACGCCCGCGCGCAGGGTGCCCTCATCGCCGGCCACCTGGCCGCGCTCGGCATCCGCCGGCTCGCCGTCATAGGCGCCGCGGCAACGGATCGCCTAGCGCAGCGCCTGGTCGGCATCGAGCGCACCATGGAGCTTCACCCTGAGATCGAGCTCGTGGTCATGAACGAGGGTACCGCAGACCTTGCCGCCGAGGGCTTCGAGCTCGGCCGGCGCCTGGCCGAGCTGCCGGCCGGCGAGCGGCCCGATGCGGTCTGCGGCCTGACGGACGTACTCGCGGTCGGCGCCATCGCCGGCATCACGCAGGCGGGCCGCTCCGTCCCCGACGACATCGCCGTGGCCGGGTGCGATGGCAACCCGCTCGCCTGGGGCGGCAACATCCCGCTCACCACCTGCGCCCCAATCGGCTACGAGATCGGCCGGCGCGGCATCCATTTCCTGCTTGCCCAGATCGAGGCGGCGAAGACCCCCGCCGGGCGCGCCGAACTCGCGACCGAAAACCACCAGGAGCTCGTGCGCCCCTTCATGCTCACGCGGGCGAGTACCGTCGGCGCCTCCACCCTGCAGGCAACCGACGCCATCTCGCTCAACCTCGGCACCTACCTGTAGCGCATGCGGGAACCGTACGGTGCGACCGGCCCGCCGAGGCTCCGCCGGACCGCACACGTTCGCTTCCGCAGAAAGGCAGTCATGGACGACAAGCTCTCGCACCTCGTTGACATCCTCGCAGACATGGGCACGATCGGCATCGGATACTCGGGCGGCGTTGACAGCACGTACCTCGCCGCCATCTGCGCGCACCACCTGCCCGAGCGCGCCATGCTGCTGCATCTCGATAACCCGCTTGCCACAACGCCCGAGCGCGCGGCGTTCGAGCGCGACGCGCGCAGCTTCGGCCTGCCCGTGGTACGCATCCCCTTCGACGCCCTGAACGTGCCCGAGATCGCGGCGAATCCTGCAGATCGCTGCTACCACTGCAAGCATGCCGGTTTCGCCAAGCTCACAGACGTCGCGCGCGAGCGCAGGTGCGACACGGTCGTCGACGGCAGCAACGCCGACGATGCGGGCGACTATCGCCCCGGCATGCGGGCGCTGGTGCAGCTGGGCGTCCGCAGCCCCCTTATGGAAGCGGGCATCACCAAGGCGGAAGAGCGCGAGCAGCTGCGCGCATGGGGCCTTGACGTATGGAGGCTGCCCGCCGGCGCCTGCCTGGCCACGCGCATCCCCTGCGGCGTGACGCTCACCGCGCGCGACCTCGAGACCGTGCGTGCCTGCGAGGACCGCCTGCACGACCTGGGGCTTGCCCATGTGCGCGTGCGCCTGCGGGACGGCGCCGCCCAGGTGTCGGCGGCGCCTGAGGACCTCGAGCGCCTGCGCAGCCTCGGCGGCACGCCTGAGGCGGCCGGCGTCCTGCTACCGGATCAGATTCGCCGCCAGCTTATCGAGCGCGGTGCCGGCGCGGTCGATAAGCTGGCGGTCCCCTATGTCCACGGGGCCCTGAGCGCAGGCGATGCGGGCGGTGTTGAGCAATGTCCGCAGCCTGTGAAGAGCGCGTAAGGTCTTCCTGACACTTGGAATCCGCACGCCCCCGCGCGACGCCTTGGGGTATCGTTGGCGCGGCTGCAGCCGGGCTGCAGCTCGCGGGAAGCGTACCCGCGCTCCTCGCGGTTCGCAATCGAAAGGGGGCACCTATGGTCGAGTGCTACATGACCGGGCTTGACGGCACGATGTCGAAGATCGATATGCCGGAAGCCGGATGCTGGATCAACGTCGTTGAACCCACAAGGGAGGAGAGTACCTGGCTCGAACAAACAGTAGGTATCGCCCCCGAATTCGTGCGCTCCGCGCTCGATGAGGAGGAGACCTCCCACATCGACTACGACGAGGACATCAACCAGACCCTCGTCATCGTGGACTACCCGAGCGCAGAGGACGTGGAGGACATGCAGGATCCTTCCATGCTGCAGTACACCACGCTGCCCATCTCCATCATCTTCCTGCGTGACCGCAACATCATCGTCACGGTGAGCCTTCAGGAGAGCCCCATCGTGCAGGACATGGCGCAAGGGCGCGTGCGCCAGGTGAACACGCGCATGCGCACGCGTTTTTTGCTGCAAATGCTGCTACGCATCTCCCAGAGCTATCTGGTGTGCCTGCGCCGCATCGACCGCCTCTCCACCAAGACCGAGCAGCACCTCTACGGCTCCATGCGCAACGAGGAGCTGCTGCAGATGCTCTCGCTCGAGAAATCGCTCGTCTACTTCTCGACGTCGCTCAAGAGCGCCGAGGTCACGCTCAACAAGATCATGCACGGCCACATGATCACCCTCTACGAGGAGGATCAGGACCTCATGGAGGACGTCATGATCGAGGTGCACCAGGCGCAGGAGATGTGCAACATCTACAGCAACATCCTGTCGGGCACCATGGACGCCTACGCGAGTGTTATCTCGAACAACCTGAACATCGTCATGAAGGTGCTGACGGTCATCACCATCGTCATGGCGATCCCCAACATCGTGTTCGGCTTCTACGGGATGAACGTCAGCCTGCCGTTCGAGGGCGTGCCGTTCGTGGGGACCTGGGTGTTCCCCACGCTCCTCGCCGCCGCGGCCTGCGTCGTCGCCGCATACATCTTCAAGCGCAAGGGCCTGTGGCGCTGACGCGAAGGCCCGCAGGGACAGGGGCGCGGGCGGTGCCAACCTGCGGTTGGGGCGGTCTGGAGACGGGGTGGAGCGCGACGAGGTCATGGTAGAGTGGCTCAGATCGAGAGGAGCTTCATGACTTCACCGCGCATCCGCATCATCTCCTGCACGTCCGCCCTGGCGCTCGCACTCGCCCTCGGCGGCGCATGCGCCCAGCCCGCCTGGGCGAGCAGCTTCACCGACGTTCCCGCCGACCACTGGGCCGAGACCTCGGGCATCATCGATCGGGCCGTCGCGCAAGGGATCATCAAGGGATCCGACAACGGCGACGGCACGATGTCTCTCCGGCCCGACAGCCCCATCACCCGCGCCGAGGCAGCAACCATGCTCATGCGCATCGCGGGGGCCGACGAGGGGGACTATTCGGGCATCAACCGGACCCCGTTCGTCGACGTGCCGGCAGGCCAATGGTATATCCCGGCCATCAACTGGGCTGCCGAGACGGGGGTCCTCACCGGCAGCGACGGCTTCGTGCGCCCCGGCGACCCGATCACGCGCCAGGAATTCGCCTGCATGCTGACCAAGTACCTCGCGAACGTCGCCCACACCGAGGCCTCTGGCGATGAATCCCGCCTTGCGGGCTACCCCGACCAGCACCTCATCGCCTCCTGGGCGCGGCCCGCCATGGCGTGGGCCGTCACGGAGGGCATCTTGGGCGGAGGCGCCCGGCTGTCGCCTGAGGATAGCGCCACGCGCGCCGAGACGGCGAAGATGCTCGTCGTCTTTAGCGACCTCATCGACGCACTGCCGGACGGCGACGGGTCGAGCGACTCCGGCATCGACACCTCATCTTCCTCCGCAGTCGAGATCGCCCTGCGATTCGAGGGCTATCCGTACAGCTATGGAGGCGCGTCGCCCGAGACGGGCTTCGACTGCTCCGGCCTCGTCATGTACGCCTATTCCCAGATCGGCATCTCGCTGCCCCACAGCGCCGGCGCCCAGCTCGAGCTGCTCCGCGCGAACGGCAAGCGCTTCGTGACCGACGCCGCCGACCTGCAGTACGGCGACCTCGCGTTCTTCCCGGGCCACGTGGCGTTCTACATCGGAGACGGCCAGGTCTTCGGCGCACGGCGGGAAGGCGTGCCCGCGTCCGCCGGCAACCTGGAATGGTTCGGCACGTTCCTGGGCGGCGGCCAGTTCTGACACCGCCCTTCACGTAAACCGTCAGGCACGATCGCCCCCGACGCCCCGCGAGGCGCCGGGGGCGATTACCATAAGGGGGCGGATTCGGTCGGCCTCGTGGAGGGGAGCGCACATGGACGCGAAGGACAGGCAACCGGTCATCGACCCTGGCGCGCATATCGCGCAGGGCGCCGTCGTGCGCGGCGACGTGCGCATCGCCCGCGACGCGAGCATCTGGTACAACGCCGTCTTGCGAGGTGATGTCGACGGTATCTCCGTCGGCGAGGGCTCGAATATCCAAGACGGCTGCGTGGTGCACGTGGATGCCGGGGCACCGGTGCGCATCGGCGCCCACGTCACGATCGGCCACGGCGCCATCGTGCATGGGTGCACCATAGGCGACGCTTCTCTTGTCGGCATGGGCGCCATCATCCTGAACGGCGCCGTCATAGGCGAGGGCTGCATCGTGGGCGCCGGCGCCCTCGTCACGCAGGGCAAGCATATCCCCGCGGGCACGCTCGTCATGGGGAGCCCCGCCCGCACCATCCGCGCCGTCACCCCCGAGGAGCGCGAGCACAACCTCGCGAACGCGCGCGCCTACGTCGACGAGGCCCGCGCGCAGCTCCCCTAACGCGCCCCGACGCGCACGCACGGGCCCCGAGCCGGTCGGCCACGGCCCGCTCGAGGCCCTTACCGCCCCGAGGACAGCAGTGCGAGCACGTCGTCGCGCGTGAGCTCCGTCGAGCGCACGCCCTCGCCCGACAGGAGCCCTTCGGCCAGCTCGCGCTTGGACTCCTGCATGCTCAAGATCCGCTCCTCGATCGTGTCGGCGCAGATCAGCTTGTAGACGGAGACGGCGCGCTCCTGCCCGATGCGGTAGGCGCGGTCGGTCGCCTGGTTTTGCGCCGCGAGATTCCACCACGGATCGTAATGGATCACGACGTCGGCGGCGGTGAGGTTGAGGCCCACGCCGCCCGCGCGCAGCGAGATGAGGAACACCGGGGCCTCCCCCGCCTGGAAGCGCTCGACGAGACGGCGGCGCTCCTCCTTACTGGTAGAGCCCGTAAGCATGAAGTGGCGCACGCCCGCCTCGGCAAGACGGCGGGCGATGATGTCGAGCATGGTCGTGAACTGCGAGAACAGAAGCACGCTGTGCCCGCCGTCGAGCGCGCTCGCCACAAGCTCCATGCACGTGTCGAGCTTTGCGCTGCCGCCCTCGTAGTTCTCGAAGACAAGCGAGGGGTCGCAGCAGATCTGGCGCAGACGGGTGAGCTCCGCGAGCACCTCGAGCTTTCCGGCCCTGAACTCCGCCGGCATCTCGTGGGCGATCTGCCGCGCGAGCCGATCCTGATTCGCCCGGTAGAGTTTGTCCTGCTCCCCCGCCATACGCGCACGGACCACGCTTTCGGTCTTCTGCGGCAGATCCGCCAGCACGTCGGCCTTCAGGCGGCGCAGGATGAACGGCGCGACGAGGCAGCGCAGGCGCTCGGTCGCGCGCGCGTCGCCTCCCTCGACCGGCCCCTCGTAGGCCTTGGCAAAGGCATCGCGCGTGCCCAGCACGCCGGGCATGAGGAAGTCGAAGGTGCTCCAGAGCTCGGATGTTCGGTTCTCGATGGGCGTGCCGGTGAGCGCGAAGCGCACCCGGGCCTCGAGGCGCTTCGCGGCGCGGGCGGCCTGCGTGGCGGGGTTCTTGATGTACTGCGCCTCGTCGAGGACCACGCGCGCGAAGACGATGCCGGCATACTCGTCGACATCGCGCTTCATGAGGTCGTAGGAGGTCACGATCACATCGTGCTCCGCCGCGCCCTCGATGATTCGGCGGCGCGCGGCCTTGGGGCCGAGCACGGCCGCGGCGTCGAGCTCGGGCGCGAACCTGGCCAGCTCGCTCATCCAGTTGTAGACAAGCGACGCGGGGCACACCACGAGCGTGGGCGAGGATGCGCCCCCTTCCGCCGCATCGGCCTGCCTGCGCGCCAAGATGTGGGCGATCACCTGCAGCGTCTTGCCCAGGCCCATGTCGTCGGCGAGGATGCCGCCGAACCCGAAGCGCTCGAGCATCTCCAGCCAGCGGAAACCGTCGCGCTGGTAGGGACGCAGCACGCCGGCGAGCGTGGCGGGCACCCGGTAGTCGGCGTCGGCGTAGGTGTCGAAATCGCGCACGATCGCGCGGAACGCGTCGTTGCGCGCCAGGCGCATGCCGCGGGCCCGCTTGGCGAGGCCGTCGATGAACAGGACGCGATTGGCCGACAGCCCGTGCACGCCCTCGGCGAGCGCGCGGGCGTCGACACCGAGGCCGTCCGCCAGGTCGCCCAGCGCCGACGCCCCCTCCCCCAAGCGCATGATGTCGCCGTTCGACAGGCGCACGAACTTCTGCTTACGCTTGTACGAGGCGAGGTAGGCCGCGAGATCGCGCGGCGACAGCCCGCTGGTGTCCACCGCGACGTCGAGCAGGCCGCTTGTCACCGTGGCCCGCACGGTCAGGTTCGGGCTGTCGCGCACCTCGATGGCGCGCAGCCGCTCGGACAGCAGCACCTCGCCCAGACCGTCGAGCTCCACCAGGCCGCGGCACAGAAGGTCGCAGAGCCTCTCGTCGTCGTCCTCGTCGAATCCGGGCAGCTCTCCGCGCTCGATGCGTCCACCGGGGAAATAGGCCTCCACGGCCTCCATGGCGCGGTACTCGGCCGCGAGGTCGCGCGCCGGCGCGACGGAGGCGCCGTCGCGCGCGCCGCCGAAGGCGGGCGCGAGCTCGCGCGGGCCGCTGCCGTACAGGCGCGCCTCCCAGGAGCCGTACGCCACCTTCACGTCGCAGGACACGCGACCGCAGTCCAGGCCGATCTTGAAGGTGAACGCGGCCTCGGGAGGAACCAGCGCGTCGAGCGCCTCGGGGGCGTCCAGGCTCATGACCTCCCGCATGATGGGGAGCGCGTCCCGGCAGAATGCCGGCAGGTCGCCCGGGGCGATATGCAGCTTGGTGCGGCACGGCAGCAGGCGGGGCAGCAGGCTCGAGGCGCGCCGCGCATAGTCGGGCGTGCAGCGGAGAAACGCATGCTCGTCGGTGACGTACATGCGCGAGGCCGCCGCAAAGCAGTACGACGCCCCGTCGACGCGCAGGTCGTATCCGCCGTCGAGCGCCGGCTCGAGGCGCGCCGTGGGCTCGGGGTCGCCCGACGTCACGACCATCCGGCGCGCCTTCCCGCGCGTGCCGTAGGGACCGTCATCGGGCTCGAAGGTGATCTCGGCGCCCTGCAGGACGTCGAGGATATCGATCAGATCCGCATCGGACACCGGCAGGTCCTTGATGTCGGTGCCGCGACCCGCCTCCTGATACTTCCAGCGCGAGAGGAACAGCGCCTGCTGGCTCGAGACCACCCGCGTGACGATATCGATCAGCGCGGCGGCGCGCCCGGTGAACGCCTCGGGCACATGGACGCAGGTGAGGTTCTTGCCGTACACGACCGTGCTGCCGGCGCGCCATGCATCCACCAGCGCGGCGATGTTCTTCACGACGTAGCGCACCGACCCGCGCCGGACGCTCAGCTTGATGCACCATGAGCGGTCCCCGTAATACGAGTCGCGCCCGGTCGAGAGCGTGACCGCAAGGTCGACCGGCTCGATGCGGCCCCCATCGTCATGGGGGCGCATGTAGCGGGCGGCATCGGCCCGATCGAGCCGCCGGGAGACAAGCGACTCCATCAGCTCTGAGACCTGGGGGCTCGTGGGCGCCTGGGCGTGCGCCCTGGGCGCGGGTGCCCACGTGGCCGCGGCAACGGGAGCGGGCCGCGCGGCGAGCACCGGCCCCATCCCGTTGCGGGCGAGATACTCGAGCACGAGCGCGATCTCGTGCTTGCACATGCCCGCGTAGTTCGCCGCGGCGAGGCACGTGCAGCTGTAGTCGAGGATCTCGTCATCGGAGGCGTCGACCTGAACCTCGGTGCGGTAGCGCGCGCCATGCGAGCCCTCGACGCTGCCCGACAGCGACACGGTGGAGCCGATCGAGCCCACGATGAAATCCAGCTTGGCGACCGCGCCTCCGCGCGCGAGCGCGAGCCCTTTGTTGTACGTGCTCGAAAGCGCCGCCTCATCGCGGAGGCGCTCGACCATGCGATCCCCGTTCACCGAAACACCCCTTTGATGCGCATCACTCCTCGCATGCGCAACTATACCCGACCGGCGCCCGACTGTGCGAGCGTCGCCGCCGCCACGCCGCTCACCAGACGGCACGAACATGCACGATGCGGCGCGCGCCCGCTATGCGACCATGGGGAAGTCACCCCTATCGATTGCGAGGCACCCCATGAGCCGCTACCGCGCCGTCATCTACGATATCGATGGCACCATCCTCAATACCCTCAACATGAATATGTACCCCCTGATGCGCATCATCAAAGAGGAAACCGGGCAGGACTGGACGTTCGACCGGGTTTTAAGGTTGCGGCGTATCCGGGCATGAAGGTCATGGAGGAGCTCGGCGTCGAGGACCGCGAGGGCACCCATGCGCGCTGGGTGCGCTACGTGAACGAATACGAGGAGGGGGCCACGGTCTACGACGGCTTCGACCGCGTGTTCGAAGAGGTGCGAAAGCGCGGTGTGATGCAGGCGGTCGTATCGTCCAAGGCGCGCGCTCAGTACCAGATCGACATCGTCGCCGCGGGAATCGACCGCTACATGAGCGCGGCCGTGCTGGCCGATGACGTGAGCAGCCACAAGCCGGACCCCGAATCGCTCCTCGTCTGCCTGGAGCAGCTCGGCGTCGCCGCCGCCGACGCCATCTACATCGGCGACGCGGCATCCGATGCCGAGGCGGCGCGCAACGCGGGCATGGATTTCGGCTACGCGGCATGGGGCGACCTCACGCACACCGAACCGGCGAACACGGCTTGGGTTCTCGAGCAGCCGATAGACATCCTGGACGCGGTCGGCTAGCGCACGGATCCGCGCCCGCACGCGGCATCGCGCGCACCAGACAACTTAGCGCTAGACTTTCGTACGCGATACCATCCACAGGGCACGACCCGCCATCGATCCCGGGAGGATTCCACCGTGTACAAGGCAAAGCAGATGATCGTCATGCGCCGCGACCTCAAGATGCGCAAAGGCAAGATCGCGGCTCAAGCGGGCCACGCATGCGTCGAGGCGGTGCTGCTCGCGCTCGTGCGCGACAACCGGCTCGGCGACATCCGCGTTTCCGGCGACGACTGGATAGAGCTCGCACCGGAGACCATCGCGCTGGAAGACGCGACGTTCGATGCAAAGACGCAAGGGTTCGAACCCGGAGCCGCCGCATCGCCCCTTGAGGCGTGGTTCTCCGAAGGCGTCGCCAAGATCTGCGTGTACGTCGATTCCGAAGAGGAGCTTCTCGACCTGCACCGGCGCGCGCAGGAGGCGGGTTTCATCTCGGCGCTCGTGCGCGACGCGGGCTATACCGAGTTCCACGGGGAGCCGACCTACACCTGCCTGGCGCTCGAACCGCTCTTTCCCGACCAGGTCGATCCCATCACCGGCGGCCTACCCCTGTACTAGAC
>NZ_JACJMB010000001.1 GCF_016902615.1 Collinsella tanakaei | reverse complement strand
GTGTCTCCGTTGGGGACGGGGCAGTTTGGTGCCACCCGGGCGCGGATAGCGCCCGGGTGGCACCAAACTGCCCCGTCCCCAACGGAGACACCCGCGGAGCGCTCCATCGACCGAGGCCCATTTGCTATCGTGATAGTATTCATTGGTGTCAGCCCCCGCGCCGGGACCAGCGGCACCGCGCGTGCCGTACGTATCGATAAGGGATGGGAATGTATGAACCAGCTTGTGGCGAGCTACATACCGCTCTGTGATTTTCTGGGGAGCATGTTCGGTGCCCAGACCGAGATCGCCCTGCATGATGTCGCCGATCCGTCCCATTCGCTCGTCAAGCTCGTGCACCCGTATGTTTCCGGTCGCCGCGAGGGCGCGCCGTTGCCCGATATGCTCGCAGAGCTTCTCGAGTATCCCGATCAGCTGGGAGACAGCCTCACGGGGTATCCCACCAAGTCCCTCGACGGCCGCACGCTGTATTCGGGCGTGTATCCGATATGCGAGGACGGTCGCATCGTCGGGTTCCTGTGCGTCAACCGCGATATCACTGCGTTCCGCACGCTCGAGGACGCCTTGCACGGCCTTATCGAGTCCTATATCCCGGGAGGCGCGGACGGGCAGCGTCAGCAGCGGCTCAAGATGGTGCGCGACCGCATGGATGCGATAGCCGCCGATACGCATGTCGATACGGCGGGCAACCCGGTCGAGCGGGCGTTTCTGGACGCCTGCTGTCTGCTGGGGTTCCAGGATGAGGATATTTCCGCGACCGACCGCCTGCGCCTGCTGAGCATCCTCGATTCGAAGGGCGTGTTTCGCATCAAGGGCGCGGTCAACGAGGTTGCGCGCCTGCTCGACATATCCGAGCCCACGGTTTACCGAGGTCTGCGCAGCGTTCGCCGCGCGCATCCAGGTGAGGGGGATGGCGAGTAGGGCGACGTGCCCCACCGAGCGCCGCGTCGCGTGCCCGTTGACGGTGCGGCAGCGACCTTTTACCGACCGATATCTTCGAGTTGTCCTTCAATGCTGAAAAATTATTATCACTAATCCCGTTCAAGGAGGCGCCGGGTCGAT
The DNA here is from genome assembly GCF_016902615.1 of Collinsella tanakaei. Classification (GTDB taxonomy): domain Bacteria; phylum Actinomycetota; class Coriobacteriia; order Coriobacteriales; family Coriobacteriaceae; genus Collinsella; species Collinsella tanakaei_A. The sequence goes on along the minus strand of NZ_JACJMB010000001.1, from coordinate 189,040 downwards.
GCGTCCGAGCGCGCCTGCCGTAGCGGGGTGAAACCGCGAACGACGGAAGATGGGGTATGCACCGTCGCTTCGCCTCAACCGAAGGACAACACAATCATGAAGTGCGACATTCTGATCAAGGGCGCGCATGCTCACACCCGACATGTGCGTGGTCGAAAACGCCTGGATCGCCATCGACGGCGCGCGGAACTCGGCGGTGGGTACCGGTGCGTGCCCGGCGTATGAGGCCGACACTGTCTTCGATGATCCGCATCTGCTGTGGATGCGGGCGGTCCGCATCTGGAGGCTGCGGCGGAAGAGTACCTGAAGATCGGCATGCGCGGTGCGCTCACCTGGCAGACGACCGATGGCGCGGGCGCACCCGACGGGCTGCGCGTGAGGACCGAGGACGCGGTCGGGCGCCATGAGCGGTTCTATCGCTACAACAACGGGGCGGGCTCTTCTCAAAGCCAATTTCTCCATCACGTCGCTCATGGCGTGCACGGGCGACCCCATCCACAGCGTGTTCGGCGCCGCCAAGGAGCTCGGCGTGCCGTTCGAGTGCCACATGAACGAATACGCGAGCGAGGTCCTGAGCTTCATCGAGATGTACGGCGAGCGGCCCTTCGACTACCTTGATCGCCACGGCCTGATTCCCGAGCGGTTTGTGGCGGCGCACTGCGTGTCGCTATCCGATTCGGAGTTCGAGGTGGTGCGCGACCACGACATCCGCGTCGTGCACTGCCCGTTCTCCAACTGCGGCAAGGGTGTGCCCGAGACGCCGCGCCTGCTGCACCAGGGCACGCATGTGGCGTTCGGCTCGGATGGCGCGGGCCATGCGGGCCTGGACCTCTTCCGGGAGATGCGTGCCTTCCGCTGCGTGATGAACGTGACGCACGGGCTCTCGACGGCCAACCCCCAGATCATGCCGGCCGCACAGCTGCTGAGCATGGCGACCAAGGGCGGCGCTGCGGCGCTGTTCGCCGATGATTTGGGCACCATCGAGCAGGGCAACCTGGCCGATATCATCGCTGTCGACCTCGATCAGCCGCACCTGATGGCGACGGGCAGCATCGTGCACAGCCTCATCGAGGGCGCGAACGGAGCCGACGTGCGCCACTCCATCATCAACGGCAAGGTCGTCATGAGGGACCGCGAGCTTCTGACGATCGACTGGGAGCGCGTGAGCGCCGATGCCCATGCCCTCATGGGGCGCCACAAGTTCTTCGCCAAGCAGGGCGCGTGGTGCGGGTAGGGGATGGCCCCTTCATGTTTTGGCGCGGCGAACAGGCGGGGTCGAGCCCTGTCTGCCCGCCGCGCATGCCGCACGCAAGGTGGCGGGCGGCGTGTTCGGCTCAAGCGGCCGGGCGGGCGGAGGCTTCGCGTCCGGCTGTTGCTCGCCAGCGCCGGTATTAGGCTCCCATGTCGCCGCCAAGCCCGAGTGCGGTCTTTTCGCGGGACGCTTATCTGCGCGTTTCGTGGCGTTGCGCGGGGCGGTTGAGCGAGCCCCCTCGAAGGCGCGCCTAATATCGGCTATACATGGCAACTCGGTGCCGAAGGGCGACCTTTCGGATGCGACGGGCCGGGATATGTTCGCCCGTGGCGCACCGTCGTGGTTGCGGCCGCGGGCGAACTGCTTGGATTCAGCTTGTTTGGAGCGCGCTAGCGTCGCCGGACCTTCTGAAGGTAGCGGTACACGCTCGGCTCCGAGATGTCGAGGGACTGGGCGACGACGGCGACTGCGCCCTTGAGCAGAAAGACGCCTTCTCCCTCGAGCGCGCCGATGAGTTCCAGGCGCTCGGCGACCGAGAGGACGGGCACCGCCTTTCCGCGGCTCGCGGCGAACTCGCCCACGCGCTTGGCCACGAGCTCGTCGACCGAGGCGGTGAGGTGCTCGCCGATCGCGGCGTTCGCATGGCCCTCGACCGCGCCGTCGCCCGACACGCCGGGCGGCAGCGTTTCGGCGATGGCCTCGGTCAGCGACTTCAGCTGGACGATCAGCGACGTGTCGGTGTTGACGCATAGCATGCCGACCAGCGTACCGTTCTCACGGATGAACATGCTCGCGGAGCGCAGCGGTTTGCCCGTGGCGCTGTGCGAGAGGTAGAGCTCGGTGTAGTCCTGATCCTGCGGAATGTCGCTGTGGACCATCTTGAGCGCGAAGTCGGTGGCGGGCGCGCCCACGTGACGCCCGGAGATGTGCCCGTTGCGGATGGCGACGACGGAGTGCGAGAGGTCGGTGAAATCGTGTAGGACGACCTCGGTGTTGCCACCGATAATGGTGCACAGGAAGTTAAAGAAGGGCAGATAGCTCTCGACCGTCTTGTTCATCAGGCCTCCCGGGGCGCGATAAGAGTTTCTCTCTGATAAGAGTTTCTCCTATTTTCGAGTGCCGTCAGCATAAAGGCAACCGCGGAGCGGCTGCAAGCGGTCGGTTTTGAGCGGCAAGCGGCACGATAACAAAAAATTTTTATCACGTAGAGAAAAGCCCCTGCTAGACAAATATTCTTCCTACTAGATAAAAATTTTTTATCTCTTCATGGTATTCGGCCCGACCCGTCTTACGACAATACGGTCAGCATACCCCGTTAGCTGCGCATCCGTACCCTACCCGAGGGTGGCGGTCCGATGGGATGGACCGCTTCGGATGCGAACGGATACCGCGGAGGAAGAGCTCTGCGGCAGAGAGGAGGGGAGGCTCGTGGAGTACGCATACGCTTCGCTTGCCGAACGAATCAAGCAGGAATGGAAGATCTACGTCGTCTCGTTCGTGTTCGCGCTCATCGCCGGACTGATCGGGCAGATCGCCATCCCGCTGGGACCGGGTCAGATCATCTTGTTCCCGATTTTCTATTCCATCATCTTGGGCATCCTGTCCGGTCCCGAGGTCGTGAAGATCTTCAACCGCAAGGAGGTGAAGGCAGCCTCGAAGCTCGTCATCATCGCCATCTGCCCGTTCATCGCCAAGATCGGCATCAACGCCGGCGCCTCGCTCGACACCGTCGTGTCCGCCGGCCCCGCGCTGTTCTCCCACGCGTTCGGCGACATCCTGACGATTTTCATCACCCTGCCCGTGGCGCTGCTGCTCGGGCTCGGCCGTGAGGCCATCGGCGCGGCGAGCTCCATCAACCGCGAGACCAACCTCGCCATCGTGGCCGACCGCTACGGTTCCGATTCGCCTGAGAATCGCGGCAGCCTCGCCGTCTACGTCGTCGGCGGCATGCTCGGCACGATCTATTTCGGCCTCATGGCCTCCATCGTCGCCATGACCGGCGTGTTCGATCCTTTGGCGCTGGGCCTTGCCTCCGGTGTCGGCGCGGGCATCATGATGGCCGCCGCCGTCGGCTCGCTGTCCGTTATCTACCCGGGCCAGGCCGAGCAGATCAACGCGCTCGCCGGCGCCTCGCAGACCATCGCCGGCATCGATGGCGTGTATCCGGCACGTACTGCAAGTACGGCAAGCGCGAGGCGCTCGAGATCGCCACGATGGGCGTGAGCTGCCTGGTCAAGATGGATGCCGACCGCACCCATATCGCCGACATCCGCCTGGCATACGGCGTGGCGGGCCCGTATCCCAAGCGCGCCCGCGCCACCGAGGACGCGCTGCGCGGGTGCACGGTCGACGAGGCCGTCTCGCAGGTGGGCGACCTCGCGTGCGCGGAGATGAACCCGCGCACGAGCTGGCGTGCTTCCAAGGAGTTCCGCCTGCAGCTGATCGCAGAGCTGTCCCGCCGCCTCATCCGCGAGACGGCTGTCAAGGGAGGTGCAGACGCATGATGCGTTTCGTGAAGATGACGGTGAACGGGCGCGAGATGGAGGTCGGCGTCGACGAGCGCGAGATGCTGCTCGACACCCTGCGCGACCGCCTGGGCCTGACGAGCGTGAAGCGCGGCTGCGAGGTGGGCGAGTGCGGCGCCTGCACCGTCCTGCTCGACGGGGTGGCCATCGACTCGTGCCTGTACCTGACCGTCTGGTGCGAGGGCGCCACGATCGTCACGACCGAGGGGCTGCTCGCGCGCGACGGCACGCTCACGCCCGTCCAGCAGGCGCTTGTCGATGAGGCGGCGGTCCAGTGCGGCTTCTGCACGCCGGGCATCATCATGAGCACGACCGAGATCGTGGGCTCGGGCAAGCGCTACACGCGCGACGAGATCCGCTAGCTCATCTCGGGCCAACTGTGCCGCTGCACGGGTTACCAGAACATCGTGAACGCCGTCGAGCGCGCGGTGAACGAGTGCGCCGACATCGCCGAGCGCACGCTCGCTGCGCACGCGGACGACGACGCGGCGTAACGCGATGATGTGCCCCGAGGCGCCCCGATTCGCATTGTTCGCCCGCGGCCCGGCCGCTTACCGATTATTCGCGCCGCCGCATGGGCGCGCGGGCACGCATCGGTAGCCGCTCGCGCGAGCGGGTAGATACCAGTCAAAGAGAGGGCGAGAGGTGATACACATGGATGCCCACACGATCAGCCGTAGAAACGTCATCTTCTGCACGCTTGCCGCCGCCTGCGCGGCAGCCCTGCCGCTTTCCGCCTGCTCGGAGGAGAAGGTCGAAAAGGCGGGCATGTTCATCGACGGCGCCGTCGACGACGGGGGCTGGGGCGAGAGCTGCTACGGCGCGCTCGTGAGTGCGGCGGAGGCACACCAGTGGGAGCACACCTATACGCAGCACGTGGGAGAGGCGGATTGGCCCCGCGCCATCGAGGACCTCATCTCGGACGGCTGCACGATCGTGTTCGCGCCGGGCGCGCAGTACACCGAGGCCATTCAGGATGCCGCGAGCGCTCATGAGGACGTCAAGTTCATCGTGCTGAACGGCGACTTCGACCTCGAAAACGTCGAGAACCTCGTTCCGAACAACGCCCAGATCGGCCAGCTCGCCGGCGCCTTGGCGGGGCTCATCCCCAAGGCGGGCGTCATCGGCTTCATCGGCGGCACGGGGCTTGCCGGGACGAAGGAGAAGGTCGAGAACTATCTGGCCGCGGCGCGCGTCATCAACCCGGACATCCAGCTGATCGAGGACTACGCCGAGACGTTCGATGACGAGCATCGCGGCTACGAGATCGCGACCGAGATGGTCGAGCAGCATGACGTCGACGTCCTGTTCGGCGACGCCTCGATCGTGGATGCGGGCGCTCGGCGCGCCCTGTACGAGCTGGGTCGCGGTATGGCCATCGCGCAGCCTAACGATGCCGGCAGCGCCTATGACCAGATCATCGCCGGCTCGGTCGTCACGGACAACGACATGATGATGCGCAACGCCTTCCGCGATATCACAAGCGGGACGTTCGGCGCGAAGACGGTGACCGGCGACGCCTCGACCGGCGGTGTCGGTGTCGGAACCCTGTCCGAGGTGCTCGTCGATCCGTACACGCAGGAGCGCTATGCGGGCATCGTCGACCAGATCGCCCAGGGGTCGTATCTGAGCTAGCGGACCCCGAACCGAGTTCCTGCGCCCCGTGCAAGGGTGGCCAAACAAAAAGTTTGGTCACCCTCGGCCCATCGGCGAACGGTATCTAAAGCACCATTCGCCGACGTTTTCCCTCCTTTCATTGAACGGGGGAGTTGGGAGGGTTATACAGTAATACAAACATTCAGTTAGCCTAACTGAATGTTTGGTTGTTCGCATCGGCGTTACCTCATCGCGTGAGGCCGGTGGGAAACCCGTATCCGATATGAAAGGCAAGGTGTCTCCCGGAGGCCGGGAGGCGTCGCGTCTGCTGAAGCTTCGGGCGTTGCGGGCGCGAAACAAAACGGGAGGGAACTCACTTATGACCCAGAAGACGACAACGGCGGCGCGCACCGGCAGCGCGCACGACTATCTATTCACCAGAGGAGGCATGCCTCCCATCCAGGACATGATCCCGTGCGCCCTGCAGCATGTGCTCGCATCGTTCGCCGGCATCATCACCCCGGCGATCATCATTGCATCGGTCTACGGTTGGGACGCCCAGCAGCGCACCGATATCATCCAGGTCGCCCTGATCCTGTCCGCCATCGACACTGCGCTGCAGGCATTCGCGCCGTTCCGCCGCATCGGCGGCGGCCTGCCGATCGTCATGGGCGTCTCGTTCGCCTTCCTTCCCGCGCTGCAGGCTATGGGGGCGGACTTCTCGTTCGGCACGCTGCTCGGCGGCGAGATCGTCGGCGGTATCGCGGCGATTCTGTTCGGCCTGTTCTACAGCAAGCTGAAAAACCTGTTCCCACCCGTCGTGACCGGTACGGTCATCTTCACGATCGGCGTGTCGCTGTATCCGACGGCCGTGAAGTACATGGCCGGCGGCGAGGGCACGCCCATCTGGGGCACCCCGCAGAGCTGGATCGTCGCGCTCATCACCTTTGCCGTCGTGTTCTTCCTGTCCAACTTCACCAAGGGCACGCTCAAGCTCGGCAGTGTGTTCTTCGGCATGATCGTGGGCATCATCGTGTCCGCGCCGTTCGGCATGCTCGACTTCTCGAGCGTGGGCACGGCCGGCATCTTCGCCCTGCCCAAGTTCATGCCCTATCCCATCGAGTTCCAGCCCGAGGTCTGCATCACGCTTGCCGTGGTGTACCCCATGGTCGCCATCCAGGTCATCGGTGACGTCTCGGCTGCCTGCCTCGGCTCCATCGACCGCATGCCCGAGGAGCGCGAGCTGTCCGGCGCCATCGTCTCCCAGGGCCTGACGAGCATCATCTCCGCCTTCCTGGGCGGCCTGCCCACGAGCGCCCTTGGCCAGAACGTCGGCATCATCGCCTCGAACAAGGTCATCAACAAGTGGGTGTTCGCCATCGTGGCGGCCGTGTTCGCGCTCGCCGGCCTCTTCCCGCAGCTCTCCGCCCTGCTGACCGCCATCCCGCAGCCGGTTATCGGCGGCGCCACCGTCGGCGTGTTCGGTACCATCACCATGAACGGCATCCGCATGTTCACCAAGGAGGGCCTGACCCAGCGCGTGGCCACCATCGTGGGCACCTCGGTCGTGTTCGGCCTCGGCATCTGGATGGCCTCCGGCTGCCTTGCCGGCGAGGGCATGCCCAGCTGGGTCACGACGGTCATCGGTTCCAACGCCATCACCCCGTGCGCCATCATGGCCATCATCTTGAACCTCATCCTGCCGCCCACCCCGCCGGTGGACGCGTACGTGGACGCCGCGAAGGAGGCTGCCGTCGGCACCGTCCTTCCCGATCACAAGAAGTAGTCAACCCGCCCACGGGAGCGTTATCCCGCGCGCGTCTGCACCCGGGCCGCAGAGGCCCGGCCGCAGACGCGCAGGCGTATGACGGGGGAGGTGCCCGTCGGTCGCATGGCCGCGCCATACAAAGAGAGTCCGAGGTGTTAAACCCCGCCTTAGACGACGAGAGGAGAACCCATGCTCATCGTTGGTAACGGCTCGGTCGTCACACGCGACGCGGAGATGCCCTATCTGGAGCGCGGTGCGGTGCTCATCGATGGCGACACGATCGTCCAGGTGGGCGCCGAGGACGAGATCGTCGCCGCGAACCCCGGCTCGGAGTACGTCGACGCCCACGGCGGCATCATCATGCCGGGTCTGGTGAACTGCCACACCCACATCTACTCCGGCCTTGCCCGCGGCCTGTCCATCAAGGGCTGCAATCCCACGAACTTTCTCGAGAACCTCGAGCAGCAGTGGTGGAAGATCGATGACAACCTCACGCTCGACGGCACGCGCGCCTCGGCCTACGCGACGGTGCTCGACAGCCTGCGCGACGGCGTGACCACGATCTTCGATCACCATGCGAGCTTCTGTGAGATTCCGGGCAGCCTGTTCGCCATCAAGGACGTCTGCGAGGAGACCGGCATCCGCGCGTGCCTGTGCTACGAGACCTCCGACCGCCGTGGGGAGGAGAAGCGCGACCAGGCCATCGCCGAGAACGCCGAGTTCGCCCGCTGGGCGGCCGCCGCGCAGGCGGACGGCAACTCCATGATCGCCGCCATGTTCGGCGGCCATGCCACCTTCACGCTTTCCGACGAGACCATGGACATGATGGCCGAGGCCAACGACGGGCTCACCGGCTTCCACATCCATGTGTGCGAGGGCATGAACGACGTGTGGGATTCCCGCGAGAACCGCGGCGGCATCCCGCCGGTGGAGCGGCTGCTCCAGCACGGGCTGCTGGGCCCCCGCACGATGCTCGGCCACTGCATCCACGTGACGCCCGCCGAGATGGACATCATCAAGGAGACCGGCACCCATATCGTCAACAACCCCGAGTCCAACATGGGCAACGCCGTGGGTTGCGCGCCGGTGCTCGAGTTCTTCCGGCGCGGCATCCCGGTGCACATGGGTACCGACGCCTACACGCACGACATGCTCGAGAGCCTGAAGGTCTTCCTCACCATCCAGCGGCATAACGCCGCCATGCCGAATGTCGGCTGGGTCGAGGGCATGACGATGCTGTTCAAGAACAACCCCGAGATGGCGAGCATGTACTTCGGCCGCAAGATCGGCGTGCTGGCGCCCGGTGCCGCCGCCGACGTCATCGTGATGGATTACAACAAGTTCACGCCCTTCTCAGAGGAGAACGTCGACGGCCACATGCTGTTCGGCATGATGGGCAAGAACTGCCGCACGACGATCGTGAACGGCCGCGTCCTGTACAAGGATCGCGAGTTCGTCGCCTTCGACGAGGAGCGCATCAACGCCTGGACGATGGAGCAGTCCAAGAAGCTCTGGGGCGTCCTGAACGAGCGCACCTACTAACCGCCTGGAACGCATCGCGGCGGCGCGCACCTGCCCCACGCCGCCGCGATTTGCCTGCTAAAGATTGAGGGGATATAAACAATGAGCGACATCATGAGGCCCATCCCGTTTGCCAGCCTGATGAACTGGGTCATGACCGAGCACGAGCAGACCGGCTCCATCTTCGGTGTCCGCAAGATCGTGCACGCCGACCCGGCGGGCGCGCTGCCGATCTTCGACGAGAAGGTCGAGACCCCGTTCGGCCCCGCCGCCGGCCCGAACACCCAGCTCGCGCAGAACATCATCGCCGCCTACGTGGCCGGCTCGCGCTTCTTCGAGCTCAAGACCGTCCAGGTGATGGACGGCGCCGAGCTCTCCGCCTGCGTGAACAAGCCCTGCATCACCGCGGCCGACGAGTGCTACAACTGCGAGTGGTCCACCGAGCTCGAGGTTCCGCAGGCATACGCCGAGTACGTGAAGGCCTGGTTCGCCTGCCACCTGATCGCCCGCGAGTACGGGCTTGGCTCGCCTGACGGCTTCGTGTTCAACATGAGCGTGGGCTACGACCTCGAGGGCATCAAGAGCCCGAAGGTCGATGCCTACATCGAGGGCATGAAGGACGCCTCCGGCTCCGAGGTCTGGGCCGAGTGCCGCGCCTGGGCGCTCGAGAACCTCGACCGCTTCGAGCACGTGGACGCCGCGTTCATCGATTCCATCCCGGCGCGCGTGTCGAACTCCATCACCGAGTCCACGCTGCACGGCTGCCCGCCCGATGAGATCGAGCGCATCGCGACCTACCTCATCTGCGAGAAGAATCTGAACACCTACATCAAGTGCAACCCGACGCTGCTCGGCTACGACTTCGCCCGCGCCCGCCTCGACGAGCTCGGATTCGACTACATCGCCTTCGACGACCGCCACTTCGTGGAGGATCTGCAGTGGGCCGACGCCGTGCCGATGTTCGAGCGCCTGATGGCCCTCACCGCCGAGCGCGGCCTGGACTTCGGCGTGAAGCTCACGAACACCTTCCCGGTCGACGTCACCCGCGGCGAGCTGCCGAGCGACGAGATGTACATGAGCGGCCGCACGCTGTTCTCGCTCACCATCGAGGTCGCGCGCCGCATCACCGAGCAGTTCGGCGGAGCCCTGCGCATCTCCTACTCCGGCGGCGCCACCATCTACAACATCCGCTCGCTCTACGATGCGGGCATCTGGCCGATCACCATGGCGACCGACGTGCTGAAGCCGGGCGGCTATGAGCGCATGAGCCAGATCGCCGGCGAGTTCGCGCATCTGGACGGCAAGCCCTTCGCGGGCGTGTCGCTCGATGCCGTGACGAAGATCCAGGAGGACTCGCTCACCAACCCGCTCTACCGCAACCCGCTGCGCAAACTGCCCTCCGCGAAGGTTCCGGGCACCCCTGCGCTCGTGGACTGCTTCACCGCGCCCTGCCGCACGAGCTGCCCCATCTCCCAGGACATCCCTGCCTACCTCGCCGCTGTCGATGAGGGGCGCTTCGCCGACGCCCTCGACATCATCATCGAGCGCAACGCCCTGCCGCACATCACCGGCGTCATCTGCCCGCATCCCTGCGGCAAGAGCTGCGAGCGCGCGTTCTACGAGCCCGAAGGCGCCCAGATCCGTGCGAGCAAGCTGCGCGCCGCGCGCGAGGCGTTCGCCGAGGTCCTGCCCCAGCTGCGCGCCAAGGCGCACGAGAAGACCTCCGAGCGCAACGTCGCCGTTGTCGGCGGCGGCCCGGCCGGCCTGGCCTGCGCCTACTTCCTGACGCGCGCCGGCGTGCCCGTCACCATCTTCGAGGAGCGCGACACGCTCGGCGGCATCGTGCGCCACGTCATCCCCGAGTTCCGTATCGAGAGCGCAGACATCGATGCCGACGTCGAGCTGTGCCGCGCCTTCGGCGCCGAGGTGAAGACCGGCGTGCGCGTCGAGTCCGTTGCCGAGCTCAAGGAGCAGGGCTTCTCCGACGTCGTCGTGGCGACCGGTGCCTGGCTGCCCGGCTCTGCCGGTCTCGACGAGGGTGCCGAGACGGACGTGCTCGAGTTCCTCGAGGCTGCCAAGAAGGCACCGGAGACCCTCGATCTGGGTACGGATGTCGTGGTCATCGGCGCCGGCAACACCGCCATGGACGCCGCGCGCGCGGCCAAGCGCATCGCGGGCGTGGAAAACGTGCGCCTCGTGTATCGCCGCACGAAGGCCCAGATGCCCGCCGACGAGGAGGAGCTCGATTTCGCGCTCGCCGACGGCGTCGAGTTCATGGAGCTGCTCGCTCCCGTGTCGCTTGCCGATGGCGGGCTGACCTGCAACGTCATGCGCCTCGGTGAGCCGGATGCTTCCGGCCGCCGCGCGCCCGAGCCCACGGGCGAGACGGTGATCGTGCCCGCCACCACCGTGATCTGCGCGGTGGGCGAGCGCATCGACACCTCCCTCTATGAGGGTGCGGGCGTCGGGACCGACCGCCGCGGCCGCTTGGCCGACGTCGAGACCGGCGTTGCGGGCGTGTGGGCGGCGGGCGACTGCCGTCGCGGCCCCGCGACCGTGGTTGAGGCCATCGCCGACGCGGCCGAGGTCGCGCGCAAGATCGCGGACGTCGACTTCAACAAGTACGTCGATGCCAACGAGCAGCTCGACCGCGCCCCGTATGTCGCCAAGAAGGGCGCTCTCTGCCGCGACAAGGAGACGTGCACGCATACCCGCTGCCTCGGCTGCGGGGCCGTGTGCGAGGTCTGCTGCGATGTGTGCCCGAACCGCGCGAACATCGCCATAGCCGTGCCGGGCATGGACAAGCAGCAGGTCATCCACGTGGACGGCATGTGCAACGAGTGCGGCAACTGCGCCGTGTTCTGCCCGTACGAGACCGGCCGCCCCTACAAGGACAAGCTGACGCTGTTCTGGAGCGGCGACGACATGCTCGACTCCGATAACGACGGCTTCATGAAACTCGCCGACGGCACGTTCTCCGTGCGCCTGGCCGGCGAGGTCCACGTCGTCGATATCGACGATGCCTCCTCGGGCGTGCCCGACGGCATCCGCCGCACCATCGCCGCGGTGCGCGACGACTACGGGTACCTGTTCTGCGAGTAACCGGTAAGGATGAGCGGGAGGGCGCAGGGCTGCTTCGCTCCCTCCCGCACTCAGGTGCCGGCGCGCGGGGCCCTGCGGCCTTCTGCGCGCCGGCGGCGTCCGGCATGGCAGCATGCTGCGACGCGTGCCCGCCGCCGTGCGGGCGTGAAACGAGAGGGGAGGCCCCTATGGCCGAAACCGCCCATCAGATTTGGGTAGCCGAGACGGGCTGCATCGGGTGCGGCATGTGCGCGCGCGTGTGCCCGTGCGGAGCCATGTCCGTGGTCGACAAGCAGGCCGTGATCGATTACGAGCGCTGCATCTCCTGCGGCATGTGCGCCACGAAGTGCCCCAAGCACGTGATTCACGACACGCTCGGCATCTTCGCCGCAGCGGAATAGAAAGGGGTGGACGCTATGGCAAAAGAGCCGGTGAGCTACACCTTCACCGTCAACGGCGTCGAGCGCACGGTGACCGAGAAGAAACCGCTTCTGCGCTACCTGCGCGACGATCTGCATATCCATTCCGCCAAGGACGGATGCTCGGAGGGCGCCTGCGGTACCTGCACCGTGCTGGTTGACGACCACGCCATCAAGGCCTGCGTGCTCACGACCGAGCTCGCGGCCGGCCGCGACATCGTGACCGTGGAGGGCCTGCCCCACGAGGAGCAGGAGGCCTTCGTCTATGCATTCGGCGCCGTGGGCGCCGTGCAGTGCGGCTTCTGCATTCCCGGCATGGTGATGGCGGGCGCCGGCCTGATCCACCACGTGCCCGACCCCACCGAGGACCAGATCAAAGAGGCCATCCGCGGCAACGTGTGCCGCTGCACGGGATACAAGAAGATCATCGAGGGCATCTCGCTCGCCGCCGCCATCCTGCGCGGCGAGGCCGAGATCGACCCCGAGCTCGAGCGCGGCGACCGCTACGGCGTGGGCGAGCGCGCCTTCCGCGTGGACGTGCGCCGCAAGGTGCTCGGATACGGCAAGTATCCCGACGATATCGACGAGACCGATTTCCCCGATCTCGCCTATGCGAGTGCGGTGCGCTCCAAGTACCCGCGCGCACGCGTGGTCAAGATCGATGCGGACAAGGCCCGCGCCCTGCCCGGCGTGCTCGCGGTCCTCACGGCGGCCGACGTTCCCGTGAACGCGGTCGGCCACCTCATCTACGACTGGGACGTTATGATCGCCGAGGGCGACATCACGCGCTGCGTGGGCGACGCCATCGCGCTCGTGGTTGCCGAGGACATGGTCACCTGCGAGCGCGCCAAGAAGCTCGTCAAGATCACCTACGAGGAGCTCGAGCCGGTGCGCAGCATCGACGAGGCCCGTGCCGAGGGAGCCCCGAAGCTGCACGACAGGTTCCTCGCGTTCGGCAACTGGGTCGAGCTCGAGAACAACATCTGCCAGCAGCGCCATGTGGTGCGAGGCGACGCGGCGACCGCGCTCGCGAACTCTGCGCACAAGGTGACGCGCAGCTTCTCGACGCCGTTCACCGAGCATGCGTTTCTGGAGCCCGAGTGCGCCGTCGCCTTCCCGTACAAGGGCGGCGTCAAGGTCTGCTCGACCGACCAGGGCGCCTACGACTCCCGCAAGGAGATCGCCCACATGTTCGGCTGGGACGCCACGCCCGAGCGCGTGGTCGTGGAGACCATGCTCGTGGGCGGCGGCTTCGGCGGCAAGGAGGACGTCTCCGTCCAGCATCTGGCCGCGCTCGCCGCGATGGCCGTGAACCGCCCGGTCAAGTGCCGCATGACGCGCCAGGAGTCCATCAATTTCCATCCGAAGCGCCATGCCATGGAGGGAACCTTCACGCTGGGCTGCGACGAGAACGGCATCTTCACCGGCCTCGATTGCGAGATCAACTTCGACACCGGCGCCTACGCGTCGCTGTGCGGCCCGGTTCTCGAGCGTGCCTGCACGCACTCCGTGGGTCCGTACTGCTACCAGAACACCGACATCCGCGGTTACGGCTGGTACACGAACAACCCGCCGGCCGGCGCATTCCGCGGCTTCGGCGTGTGCCAGAGCGAGTTCGCCCTCGAGATGCTCATCAACCTGCTGGCCGAGGAGGTCGGCATCAGCCCGTGGGAGATCCGCTACCGCAACGCTATCGAGCCGGGCAAGGTGCTGCCCAACGGTCAGATCGCGGATTGCTCCACGGCGCTCAAGGAGACCCTGCTCGCCGTGAAGGACGTCTTCGACGCCCATCCGGGTCATGCCGGCATCGCCTGCGCCATGAAGAACGCCGGCGTGGGCGTCGGCCTGCCCGATGCGGGCCGCTGCAAGATCCGCGTGGAGGAGGGGCGCGCCGTGGTGTACTCGGCGACCTCCGACATCGGTCAGGGCTGCAACACCGTCTTTCTGCAGGACGTCGCCGAGGCGACGGGGCTGCCGCTGGCCTACATCGCCAACGGCGAGTGCTCGACCGAGAACGCGCCGGACTCCGGCACGACCTCCGGTTCGCGCCAGACGCTGATCACCGGCGAGGCCGTGCGCGGCGCCGCCTTCCTGCTGCGCGACGCCATGCTCGCCGCCGAGGCGGGCGACGAGGTGCCGACGGAGCCCGTGGTCGCCCACGGCGACGGCTTCATCGTGGAGTACGCGGACGGCACGCCTTACCAGGGCCCCGGCTCCGCCGTGCACCCGGCGGACCCGACCACCTCGCTCGCCAAGCTCGAGGGGCGCGAGTTCTCCTACGAGTACCTCGAGAAGACCGACAAGCTGGGCGCCGACGTCCCCAACCCGAAGAGCCATGTCGCCTACGGCTACGCCACGCATGTGGTCGTGCTCGACGACGAGGGCCGCGTGACCGAGGTCCACGCCGCGCACGATTCCGGCAAGGTCGTGAACCCCATCGCCATCCAGGGCCAGATCGAGGGGGGCGTGCTCATGGGCATGGGCTACGCGCTGACCGAGGACTTCCCACTGAAAGACGGCGTGCCGCAGGCCAAGTTCGGCACGCTCGGGCTCTTCCGCTCGACGGACATCCCCTACATCAACGCCATCTACGTGGAGAAAGACGAGCTTCTGCCCGTGGGCTACGGCGCCAAGGGCATCGGCGAGATCGCCACGATCCCCACGGCGCAGGCCGTGGCGGGCGCCTACTATGCGCTCGATGGCGAGTACCGCACGAAGCTTCCGCTCGAGAACACGTACTACTCGCGCCGCAAGTAGCCCCGCGATTCGCGCCCCGCGAAGACGAATCCATCGCGCCCCGTCCGGCCCTCGCGCCAGGCGGGGCGCCCCCGTTGGAGGGGCTGCTCGGGAAGCTAAGTAAATCGCAAGCAAGCCTTCACGGGCGCCACAGGCGGTTCGCGTACGATAGGGGTGTTGAGGTTCGAAGATAGGAGACGCCATGCGCCTGCTCGGCAACATCATCTGGATCGTGTTCGGGGGCATCTGGACGGCGCTCGGCTGGCTCATCGCCGCCCTGCTGTTCACTATCACCATCGTCGGTATCCCCTTGGGGCGCCAGTGCCTCAAGATGGCATCGCTCACGCTCGCCCCGTTCGGCAAGACGATCGTGTACGGCGGCGGGGCCCCGTCGCTGGTGGCCAATGTCTTCTGGGTGATCCTGGCGGGCGTCCCGATGTGCTGCATGTACCTGCTTGCCGGCGTGCTGAACTGCATCACCGTGATCGGGATCCCCTTCGGCCTGCAGAGTTTCAAGATGGCCAAGCTGTCGCTTCTGCCCTTCGGCGCCGAGGTGCGCTAGCGGGGCCTGGCAAACCGTTGGCGAGGGGGCGTTCGCGCCGCTTTTCGCCCTTGCCGGCGCCCCTTTATCCCGGCGGCGCGCTACCGTGGCGAGCCGGGAGGCGAGAAGGACGGGCGAGGGTACAGGCTTTCCGTCTTCACCAAGGGAGGAAGATATGACTCAGTCGGTTTCAGCGTGCGTCGATGAGCTCCTTGGCGCGGGGTCCGCATCGGATGCCGTCCGCGTGCACGTGCTGTTCCGCGGGCACGTGCAAGGTGTCGGGTTCCGGTGGAACCTGCAGTCGTTTGCCGAGGAGGCAGGTGTTGCCGGATGGGTGGGGAACCTGCCTGACGGCTCGACGGTCGAAGCCGAGCTCGAGGGCACGCGCATGGTCGTCGCCCAGCTCATCCTGCGCATGCACGCGCATTACGAGCAGTTCCGCGCATGGTTCCCATCGGGTTTCGAGGTCGCTGCGTTCGAGACGGTGCCGCGGCAACGAGAAACCGGGTTCACCGTCCGTGTATAGCGCGGGGCGGTGAACCCGGTGGGGGTAGAGTCTTTCGGCAGTTCAGTGCGCCGATGTTGATCTCAGCGCAGTGGTCGGCCGAGGTGTCGCGCGGTCATGTGCGCTACGCGAGGTCCTCGCCGTTGGTGGCGATGACCTTCCGGTACCACGCGAAGGAGTCCTTGCGGGAGCGCTCGAGCGTGCCCTCCCCGTTGTTGTCCTTGTCGACGTAGACGAACCCGTAGCGCTTCTCCATCTCACCGGTGCCGGCGGATACGAGGTCGATGCATCCCCAGGGGGTGTATCCCATGAGGTCGACGCCGTCCTCCTCGACGGCGAGTTTCATCTGCTCGATGTGGGCGCGCAGGTAGTCGATGCGGTACGGGTCGTGGATGGAGCCATCCGCCTCGACCTTGTCATAGGCGCCGAAGCCGTTCTCGACGATGAAGAGCGGCAGGCCGTAGCGGTCGGTGAACCAGTTGAGGGCGTAGCGGAGGCCGACCGGGTCGATCTGCCATCCCCAGTCGCTCGCCTTGACGTGCGGGTTGCGCACGAAGTCCGCACCCTCGTGGTAGTCGAAGTGCGGGTTGTCCTCTTTCCACTCGATGGTGTGGCTCATGTAGTAGGAAAAGCCGATGTAGTCAACCGTCCCCGTCGCGAGCAGCTCGATGTCCTCCGGCGTGATGTCGATGTCGTAGCCGCGGCGCTCCCACAGCGCCAAGACGTTCGGCGGGTAGGCGCCCAGCGCATGGACGTCGGCGTAGTAGTAGCGCAGCTGCATCGCCTTCGTCGCCATGAGGATGTCCTCGGGCTTGCAGGAGAAGGGGTAGACCGGGCACATGGCGATCATGCAGCCGATCTCGAAATCGGGGTTGATCGCATGGCCGATCATGACGGCCTTCGCCGATGCCACGAGCTCGTAGTGGGCGGCCTGGAACATGGCGAGCTCGCGGTTCTCTCCCTTCTCGGCGACGATGCCGGAGTCGACGAGCAGGGCGAAATCATCCATGTAATCGGCCTGGTTGTTGATCTCGTTGAAGGTCATCCAGTACTTGACCTTGTCCTTGTAGCGCATGAAGCACGTGGTGGCGAAGCGCACGAAGAAGTCGATGAGCTTGCGGTTGCGCCAGCCGCCGTACTTCTTGACCAGACCGAGTGGGATCTCGAAATGGCTGAGCGTGATGACCGGCTCGATCCCGTACTTCAGGCACTCGTCGAACAGGTCGTCATAGAACTTCAGGCCCTCCTCGTTCGGCACCTCCTCGTCGCCCACGGGGAAGATGCGCGCCCAGCTGATGGAGGTGCGGAAGCACTTGAACCCCATCTCGGCGAGCAGCGCGATATCGCCCTTGTAGCGATGGTAGAAATCGATCGCCTCGTGGTTGGGGTAGTTCTCGCCCTCGAGCACCTCGCCGGTGAAGCGGCGGCGTGTGCTCACGTTGCCGGCGGTCGTCACGTCCATGATGTTGACGCCCTTGCCGCCCTGGTCCCAACCGCCTTCGAGTTGGTGCGCCGCAACGGCGCCTCCCCAGAGGAAGTCAGTGCGAAACGCCATGTCATGTCTCCTTTCAGCGAAGGTTCTCGGTACGTCGTGAGAGCAATGGGCGACGAGGCCGCCCGGCGCGCGTTGTCCGGGCGGCCTCGGGCCGCGATGGTCGATACGGTGCGAAAAGGGGATGGAGTCGGGTTTACTCCGCCGCCTTGGCAGCGGCCTCCTCCTCGCAGAGCTGCTTATCGTAGTGCTTGAAGAACGGGAAGTAGATGAGCGTCGCCACGACGGCGTCGAGGACGGCCACGGCGGCCGCGACCAGGCTGCCGCCCGTGGAGATCATGGCGCCGAGACCGACAGGGGTCGGCCAGGGCATCTGCACGAGGACCGAGGGGATGATGCCCAGCGTGATGGCGAAGTAGGAGATGGTCGCCGCGGCCATGGGCGCGAGGACGAACGGCACGGCGAGTGCGGGGTTGTACACGATGGGCAGGCCGAAGACGAGCGGCTCGTTGATGTTGAAGAACGCGGGCACGATCTCGGCCTTGCCGATGGCCTTGAGCTGCTCGGACTTCGCCATCGTGACCATGAGGATCGTCAGGCCGAGCGTGCAGCCCGAGCCGCCGATGGTGACGAATGCGTTGTTGTACTCGCCGGCCCACACCGCGGTACCGCCGTCGGCGTTGACGACGAGGTTGGCGAGCGCGATGGCGGTCAGCGGGGAGGTGACGATGGTGGCGCCGTGGATGCCGACGAGCCACAGGGCGTGGATCAGGAAGTAGATCAGCAGGATGCCGGGATAGGTGCCGACGATGTTGACCACGAAGCCGAACGGGATGGCGATGAAGTCGTAGAAGTTGGTGCCGAACATCATGAAGACCGCCTGGATGAGCATGCAGACGATGGCGACCAGGAAGCCGGGGATGAGAGCGGTGAACGAGCGGGCGACGCCGTCGGGCACGACCTCGGGAAGCTTGATGACGATCTTCTTATCGACGCAGGTCGCGTAGATGCGCACGGCGAACCAGGCGATGATGAAGGCGCAGAAGATGCCGGTCGCGCCGAAGTTCGCCGGACCGTCGCCGCCAAGCTCCCAGCCGTTGTAGACGACGGAGGACCAGCCGGTCTCGCCCTCGACGATGCTCGTGATGCGGCTGATGACGCCGTCGACGAAGCCGACCTGCGGGGCGAGCATGAACAGGGCCATGATGGCCATGAGCACGCCGTTCAGCGGCTTGATGTCAATGCCGTCCTCCTCGGAAAGGATGCGCGAGTACTCGAACGCGGTGCCGATCAGGAAGTAGACGGCGATGCAGCCGATGGTGGCGTGGTTCGCGAGCATGTAGAGCTCGGTGATCTGGTCGAACGAGACCGCCCAGATGTCCTTGAGGGCGGGGAACGCCTGCGGCAGCACGTTCAGGATCAGGAACATGGAGCCCACGATCGTGAACGAGATCGAGGTCATGCCGGCTTGGGTGATGGAGCGAATCATGCGGAACTGAGACAGCTTCGTCATCGGACCCATGATGTATTTCTCGAGAAAGTCAAACACAGGACTACTCTCCCTTCCGTTGTCCTGTATGCTCAAGCGCCATGAGGTAGAGGCCGTAGCGCTTCTTGTCGCGGCGATCGCGCACGAGCACGATACGCCAGACAATGAGGGCCTTGAGCGCGAGCAGTATCGCGCACAGGCCGATGCCGACGACCGGGGTGGAGAAAAACGGGAAGAACGCCTCCTTGCCGAAGACGGCGGTGATCGCGATCTCGAGCACCGACAGGAAGCAGCCGATGATGAGCGCGACGTGCGAAGCCCTGAGATATTCGATATCGTGCGTGAGCACGCGGTTGACCTCGAGCAGCACGATGGCGCCGAGTGCGATCTCCGAGGCGGGCGCAGCGAGCGTAACGAGGCTGTCTGTTGTCGCGAACAGCATGACGCCCCAGTACAGACCCACGAAGAAGATCCCTGAATCCAGATATCGAATCAGCATGTAGCGGTTCCACTTCGCGGTGTTCACCTGCTGCATCTGGCGAAACGAAATCTCTTCCTCGGTGGGTCCGCGCCCGGCCCTGTCATGAAGCCGACGACGCTCCGCGCGAATGCGCTCTTTCCGTTTTCCCTTTTTCACGCTTGAGCTCTCTTATCTGTTGCTGGCCTACGCCAGGATCTTGTCGATCTGCTCGAAGATCGCCGGGCAGTTCTGGCGTCCGTAGTCCTTCATGGGGATGACGTCGACGGGCAGGCCCTGGGCCTTGGCGACGACCTTGTCCTTCTGATAGGAGATCTGCGGACCGATGAGGATGCAGTCATAGCCGTCATCGGCGGGGTTCTTGAGCTCGGAGAAGCTGCGGGCGGCGATCTCGAGGTCGATGCCGTTGTCCTTGGCGTAGGCCTCCATCTTCTTCATGAGCATGCTGGTCGACATACCGGCTGCGCAAACGAGCAGTACCTTCATGTGAGTACTCCCTTCGGTAGAGCGGGACCTTCGGGTCCCGCGACGGTCGCTCGAGGGGCCCGGGGTGCGGTCTGTTCGACCCCGGGCCCCTTTCAGGACTATTTGTCCTGCTTGAGCTCGTACAGGTTGATGATCTCCTCGGCCAGGTCCTGGCACAGCATGGCGGTCATCAGGTGGTCCTGCGAATGGACCAGCAGGATGTCCACGGGAACGTGGTCTCCGCCGGCCTCGCGGGAAAGCAGCTTGGTCTGCTCGTCATGCGCGGCGAGACCCGCGGTGCGGGACTCCTCGAGCATCTGGCGGGCCTCGTCGAACTTGCCCTCACGGGCGGCCTTGATCGACTCCATCGCGAGGCTGCGCGCCTGACCGGCTGCAGCGACGATTCCGAACGAAATCATCTCCATGCTTTCCTCTGCCATCTTCGTCACCTCCTCGTGTGCGGTCTCGTGCTCTATAGGTCCTATCTAGAAAACCGGTGCGAACCCGGTCCGTAGATATGCGTTCACGTTCCTGGCGAGCCGTCCGGCTCTCCTGAGAGGGCGCTTTCGAGTAGCGCCATGAGGGTCTCCCAGTTCTGGCGCCTCAGGAGCGTGTCGACGGCCTCCTTGTCGGCAAGGAGGCTCGCGAACGCACTCATGAACTCGTGGAGTGGCATCTCGCCGTTCCGATTCTTGTCGGAGAAGCCGAGCAGGAACACCGCTTGGACCGGCTGGTCGTCTGCATCCCATGCCACAGGGTGATCAAGCAGGCCGACGCAGATGAACGTCTCGTCGCTTGCGGTCTCGATGGGATGCGGGGTCGCGACGCGGTTGCCGAACGACGTGGGCACCAGGGCCTCGCGCTTCCAGACGAACTCGCGGAAGTCCGACGCCACCGAGCACGTCTCGCACGTCCGGTCGAGCAGGAAGTCGAGCACCTTGCGCTTGGACGTCAGGGTCATGTGCGGGAAGAACAGGGAGCGCTTGAAGTAGGGCGGGACCTTGCCCGGCTTGCTCCGCGAGTCGAGGACCAGGCGCATGTCGATGACCTCGTCTTCACCGAGGAAGTAGGAGACCTCGCGGACGGGGACCGGAAGCTTGCGGTTGATCGGCACGGTGGTGAACACGTAATCGATATGCGAGAAGTCGACGTTGTCGATACCCATGAGGTCGCAGGTGAAGATCCGGTCGACGTAGTCGGCGAACTCGCGGCGGCAGCGGTATTCGAGCAGATGGGCCGATCCCGCGCCCGACGCGCAGACCACCAGGATGTTCTTCTTGGGAATCTTGGATTTCTGCCGCTCGAGCGCGAGCGCGAACGCCAGGGCGATATAGCCGATCTCATCCTCGCTGACCTCGGCGCCGTATTTGCGCGCGAGCACGATCGAGGCGTCCATGGCCATGGAGTACGCCAGGGCATAGCGCTTCTTGATGTCGTCGATCAGCGGGTTCTTCAGGTTCATGCGGTAGCGCAGGCGTACCGCGAGCGGCACGATATGGCGCGCGAGGTTCATATGGAGTTCCAGGTCGTTGCGGAAATCGAACCGGAATGCCTTCCAGACGCACTCGATCATCTCCTCGACGACATGCCAGACGTCGTCGGTGATGATCAGGCCCTCGTCTTTGGGCGAGTCGCCGAGCATCATCCGCTTGCCCGCGAGGTGGATGGAGATGTAGGCGATCTCCTCCTCGGGCAGCAGGCTTTCCTGGCCCAGGGCCCCCTCGATCGCCGCGACGATCTTCTCGGCGACCCTGAACTCGTCGGTGCCCTTCATCTGGTCGAGCTGATCGGATGCCATCGGCACATAGCAGTGCTCTTGGATGCGGACGAGCGCTACGGCGATATGGACGATGAGGTTGCGGTAGGCGGCCGTGTTGATCTGGAAGTGCTCCTCCCGGATGATGCGGGAGACGCAGTCGGACACGATGTCGAGCGTCGGGTCGCTACCGGCGTCGGCGCCATCGCCCGCGTTCGCATCGGGATCCGGCTCCTGCCTGTCTTTGAACAGGCGGGAGAACAGCGTGTCGAGCGAGCGGTTCGTCTCGCTCTCGATGTCGCCCATGGCGTCGTTGAAGCGGTCGACGATGACGTTCGCCAGGCAGATGCGGCGCGACAGCTCCGGACCGGTGATGCGGATGCCGTAATGGGGGCGCGTCTCGATGGAGAGCCCATAGCCGTCGAGGAACTCCTGGGCGTGCTTGAGGTCATTGGAGACGGTGCCGCGCGATACGAACATGAGCCTGCTCAGGTCGTCCAGCTTGACCCAGTCGTTGCGCATGAGCAGATCGTTGAGCAGGAGCACCAGGCGCGCCTTCGGGGTCTGCACCGCCGAAGACGCCCCCACCCCCTCGCGCCAGGTGTCATAGGCGTACGGGTCCGATATCTCCATATGGTAGCCGCTCTTGCGGTTCAGCTTGATAGCCGCGAACCCGCTCATCGTCCTGTTGATCTGGTTGACGTACGTCCTGACGGTGCGTACGCTGACCCCGATGTAGTCAGCAAGGGCGTCCGGCGTTATGCCCGGATGGGTCTCGACATATGCAGCGAGCGTTTCGGCTCCGATGCGCATTGATACGTACCTCCTTACCGGTTTATGATATGTGTACGAAATGTGAAGTTCCAACGATGAAAGTTCCGGTGCAAAACGGAAAGAATTGAACAAAACGAAAACCGCTGTTTCCGCAGGTATATAACGGTCCTGTTGGTAATCTGCCATATGTTTCGGAAAGCCGCGCCGCGTTTTTCGGCTCATCGAAGCTTTTGGTGGGTAGCACGCCCCGTCCCCCGTGACCGCGGGTACCCCGAGCGGTACCATTCTGCCGACGGGTGGAGGAGAGGGGTTCCCACATGGACGCTCAGGCGGGGATGCTGGCGAGGCTCTTCGAGCACTCGATGGGGCTCGGGGAGGAATGGCGGGTCGAGGACGTCCGGTTCGAGTCGCCCGCATCGGGGGACGAGGAGCTGCACATACGCGTCGGCAGGGTCCCCGGCGCCGCCGTGGCTTGCCCGGAGTGCGGCGCGCGCTGCGGGGCCTGCGACGCCCGCGAGCGCACCTGGCGCCACCTCGACATCTGGCAGTTCCGCACCGTCGTGCACTGCCGCGTGCCCCGGGCCGACTGCCCCGAGCACGGGCCCCGGACCGTCCGCATGCCCTGGGAGGTGCGCCCGAACTCCCACTGCACCGCCCTGTTCGAGGCGCGGGTGCTCGTGATGGCGATGTCCGGCGCGACCGTGACGGGGATCGCGCGCCGGAAAGCGCGGGCATGCGGCCGCGCTTTCTGAAATAAACAGGGATTACCTGCCATTGACGGGTGCGTTTGGCAGCGCCCGCCCCGCCGCGGCCTCCTTCCTGCCAAAATGTCCCGTCTCAATGGGTTGCTTGGGGACGGGTTCGTTTCAACCCATCCGGCGGCCCCTGCGGTTCCCGCGAACCGGAACGGAAGCGTCCCGCCACAGCCCCTCCTTCCAAAACTCCTCGCTCCAAGACGCATCAGAGCGCAGGTGTGGAACAATGGGCATGGTTCCAGTCGATGCAATAGGACGGGGTGCGTCATGCCGTTTACCATCGAGCGCAACGATATCGCCAAGGTTCATGCCGACGTGCTGGTGAATGCCGCCAACGAGCAGCTGGCTCCGGGAGGCGGCGTGTGCGGCGCGCTGTTCGAGGGTGCGGGATACCAGCAGATGCTCGCGGCGTGCCGGGTTATCGGCCGCACGCCTACAGGAAGCGCTGCCGTCACACCGGGCTTCGACCTGCCGTGTCGCTGGGTCGTGCACGCAGTGGGACCGGTGTGGCGCGGTGGGGCGCACGGCGAGGAGCAGCTGCTCCGTGAAAGCTACCGTAGCACCTTCGCCGAGGTTGTGCGTTTAGGCGCCTCCTCAGTTGCGTTTCCGCTGATATCGGCGGGCATCTACGGGTATCCGATCCGCGATGCGCTGCGTATCGCGCGCGAGGAGACGGCGGCGTTTCTGGATGAGCATGATGACGTGCGGGCGACGCTCGTCGTGTTCACGCGCGACGTCATCGTGCAGGGAGGCAGGCATCTTGCGGACCTGCGCGCCTATATCGACGATACGTATGTGGAAAGCAGCCCGCACATGCGCCGCCGCATGGATGAGGTGCCGCACCTGGATGCTTCCGCCATGGTTCAGATGGATGCCATGGTTGCGCCAGGGCGGGCACCCGAGACGGTGTTCGCCGGTGCCCCTCGGGATAAAAACGAGCTGGCAGACCTGCTCGATCATCTGGACGAGTCCTTCTCTACAACGCTTCTTGCCCTGATCGACGCGCGCGGCCTGACCGACGCGCAGGTGTACAAGCGCGCGAATATCAGTCGGCAGCTCTTCGCCAAGATACGCTCCAACCCGGCGTACAAGCCGACCAAGCCGACGGCGGTGGCACTCGGTATGGCGCTCGAACTCACCTATGACGAGCTGCAGGATCTGCTTGCCCGCGCGGGACTCACGCTCTCGCGCAGCAGCAAGTTCGACGTGATCATCGAGTTCTTCGTCACGCGGGGCGACTACGACATCCTCGACGTCAACGAGGCACTGTTCGCATTCGACCAGCCGCTGCTCGGCTCAGCATAACGCGGTGTGCGAGATGTCGCCTGGCGGTTTACCTATCGTCCGAGGTTGACCGGTAGTCTTCATGGTGTCGGAAGCGAATCGATGCCAAGGAGGTAATCATGAGCAAAAAGCAGCAGGTCAAGCAGGTCAATCGTACCGAGATCGTCTTTATCTTGGACGCGAGCGGGTCGATGAGCGGGCTGGAGAGCGACACGGTCGGCGGGTTCAACGGCATGATCGAGCGCAACCGCGAGGAGCCTGGCGAGGCGGTGGTGTCGACCATCATCTTCAACGATAAGAGTTACGTGCTGCACGACCGCATCGATATTCGGGAGGTGCCGCGCCTCACGCGCAGGCAGTACCGCTGCAGTGGTTGCACGGCGCTGCTGGATGCGGTAGGCGGCGCCATCAAGCATGTCGACGTGGTGCAAGGTGTGCTGCCCGACGGCTACAAGGCGGACAAGGTACTGTTCGTCATCACGACGGACGGGATGGAGAACGCGAGCCGACGCTTCTCGTATGCGCAGATCAAGAATATGATCGAGCGGCGGCGAAAGCAGGGTTGGGAGTTCCTGTTCATCGGTGCCAACATCGATGCGGGGGCGGAGGCAGAGCAGCTGGGAATCGAGCGCGATCGCGCGGCGGACTATCTGGCCGACGAGCAGGGCACCGAGGTGCTCTATGCTGCGATGGCATCGGCTGTGGCGAGCGTGCGCAGCGCACCGGCGGGCGGGGTGCTGGGGAACACCTGGCGCGAAGGTCTCGACGAAGATATCCGCACGCGTCGCTAACGAAGAGCCCGCCACGGAGGCGGGCTCTGCCATGGGGGACGGGTACAATTGGCGGATGAGGAGGGGTCGCTATGAGTATCTGGATCTCCGGGGACATCCACGGCAGTATCGATATCAAGAAGCTGTCGTATCGCCGCTGGCCGGAGGGCCGGATGCTCACGCGCGACGACTAACTTATCATCTGTGGTGACTTCGGCATGCCGTGGAGCGGCTCCAACGAGGAGAAGTACTGGCTCGACTGGCTGGGGGATCGGCCGTGGACCACACTGTTTGTGGACGGCAACCATGAGTGCTTTCCCCATCTTGCGGAATTGCCGGTGAGTGATCGGTGGGGAGGCCGAGTGCAGGTGTACCCTGACCATCCGAGCATCATCCATCTCATGCGCGGCGAGATCTACGATATCGATGGGGCGCGCATCTTCGCGATGGGTGGGGCGGCGAGCCACGACAAGCAGTGGCGCCACGCCCGGTTGGGACTGGTTTCCCGAGGAAATGCCGCGTGTGGTGGGGCTTTGTGCGGCTGAAGAGCGGCCCGAGACGGTCGGTTGGCAGGTTGACTACGTGGTCTCGCACTGTTGCGCCACGCGTATGCTCGACGCGGCGCTTGTCGCGCACGCCGTATCCCGACGGGCGCGACAAGCCGGATGCTCTGAACGAATGGTTTGACATGCTGGAGGATCGGCTGACATATCGTCGCTGGTACTTTGGGCATTATCATACGGACGCGGAGCTGGACGAGCGGCATCGGCTGCTGTACCGGGATATCGTGGAGCTGGGGAGCTGGGGGACGCGGGGCTCTGTCGCGCTGCTCCTTTCGGGCCGTCCGCGGGAAGGGCAATGCTGGCCGCAATTATGGACGTCCCGGGCACGTGAGCTCCCGCGGTAGAGGTTCTGCATGCGTGCGGTGGGGGATCCGCGCCGCAAAACCCCAGGATAGCAGGGGTCAATAATTAATGAAAATGTATTTGGTATCAATTCTCAAGGTACTCAAGAAAACAGCCAAATCTGATAAGCCCTTTGAACTGCTGATTCTTTCATGCGCCAGCCGCCGAACGTCTCTGCGGGGCGCTCTAAATGTCTCAAAGAGGCCTTTATAACCCTATTATTGATGCCATATTCTTTCGGGTGCCCTCACATGTCTTGATAAAACCTTTTATCAAGGTGCGGTTTCTCCTACGGGCGGATACAACGGGTTTGTCGCGTGTCGTACGGTACGGGTGCTGCCTCCTGGTCGTACGTGCTATCGTCTTGGTGGACAGGCGCAGCCTGAGGTTTTGTCCTAGCGGGGTGATGTCGGCGCGACGCGAAGGGTCTTCGCGTCGGTACAGGGTTTGCCAGTGATGAGCTCGCAATGCTCGACGAGGCAGAGTTGTTCCATCGCCGCTTTCCGCGCGCTCCGCAGCGGAGCAGCAGCGCGTATCATAACCACAAATGTCGGAAACCGGAGGTTGCGCGATGTGCCAAAGAATGTGTCCGCTGAGCTTCGAGGAGGCCCAAGAGGTCCTTGCATCGCGCGAGGAAACGGGGCGCGCTCGCGTGACGGCGGACGAAACGTTCGATCCGGCGCGCGATGCGTGGCCTGGTTCGATGGTTCCCGCACTTGTTCCCAACGAGAGTGGGCAGCTTGTCGCCACGAAACTGATATGGGGTTTCGACGCTCCAAACGGGTCGCGCGCTGTGTTCAACACGCGAATAGAGACAGCGCTGGCGCAGCTGCGCGACGGACGCGGCATGTGGGCCGGGGCTATCGCGCACGGGCGCTGCTTGGTTCCGGTGCGAGCGTTCTTTGAAGGACACGCCACCGAGCGCGTAAAGAGCGAGCGTACAGGTAAGCCCGTGCGCCGACAATATCGGTTTCTCATGCCGGGCGCCAAAGCGTTTCTTCTTGCCGGCGTGTGTCAGGATGGAAAGCTTTCCATTGTGACCTGCGAGCCCAATGCTGCGGTCGCACCCGTGCACAACCGCATGCCGCTCGTGCTGGGACCCGGGGAGTCGAGCATATGGCTGGGGCCGAATTTCGAGATGCTTGCGGACCGCAGCCGCGTGCGGTTGATATCGGAGCCAGAGCGGTAGGAGCGTCGTTTCCGGCGGGGCATCAGGAGCACGAGAGGGCCCTGTGTGCCGGCGCTGATTGTTCTGAATAGAATGAATATTTCCAATAAAACAAATATTTCCACTAAAATGAGGTCAAAGGCCGAACATGGCGACGTGCACCCATTCCTGCAGAGAGGAAGCGCGATGAGACCAACCAATCCTTTTAAGCCTTCAGCTGGTGCGGAGCCGCCGATTCTGGTCGGTCGCGATGAGGTACTGTATGACTTTGAAGAGGGCCTTGCTGCAGGTTTCGGCGCTCCGGGCAGGCTCATGCGCATCACGGGGCCTCGAGGTTCCGGAAAGACGGTGCTGTTGACCGAGCTGGGCGATATCGCGCGCAGGGCGGGTTGGCGTGTGGTGGATGTGACCGCCGAGCCAGGCCTTCCCGCTATCATCTCCGAGCGACTGCAAAACCAGGGTTTCTCCGACCTCTCATTGGAAATCGACCTTGTGGTCGCCAAGGCCCAGGCGAAAAGGAGCACCCTCAAAAAACCTGTTCGTCTGCGGGATGCTCTGGACGATGCGGTGACTCGCCTGACGGAAAAGAACGTCGGACTGCTCGTCACGGTCGACGAGGTACAAGATGCCGACAGGGCAGAGATCAAGGAAATCGCCATCGCCGTGCAGCACTTGATTCGTGAAAAGAAGAACATCGCGTTCGTGTTCGCCGGAATCACCTCGGGCGTCATGAGTTTGCTTGGCGAGGACGGGCAGGCATTTCTGCGGAGGGCGCGCCCGGAGGAGCTCGATACCATCTCCGTGGCGGACGTTGCCTTGGCGCTTAGAAGCTCAATCGAGAAGAGCGGCCTGAGTATTGACGAAGAGCCTCTCGAGATGGCGGCCGCGGCAACTGCGGGATACGCCTATCTGATTCAGCTGGTCGGCTACCACATCTGGCGTGCGGCGCATTTGGCGGCGCGCCAGGACAGTCGGATCGCCATGGAAGACGTCCAGAACGGTATCGCCGCGGCAAGAAGGGAATTCGAGCGCGCGGTGCTCGAGACCGCCATTGCGGGCCTGTCCAAAACCGCCATGGAGTACCTGCTTGCAATGGCGCAGGATGCACATGCGTCATCGACGACGGAGATCGCCCGGCGCATAGGCGTACCCTCCTCATCGCTGACGGCGACGCGGAGCATGCTTATCACGCGCCAGATCATCGAGTCGACAGGCCGCGGGTACGTCGGGTTCTCCATTCCGTTCATGAGCGACTACCTGTTGTCGAATCGCAGCGCCCTGCTGTCTCGATACGGGGTTGAGGAGTAGGGGAAAGCGGAGGCGGGTATGCTCGGCGATTCCTGGTCGTCTGCACCGTTGCTGGCGGACTTGATGCTGGCCCGGATGTCTCGAGGCGACCTTTACGGGCATGCATGGGAACTTTCGTGGCGGCTTCGCGCAGGGTGCCTTGTGGTCTCGCTCGGCTTCTGCCCGAGCTGTGCACCCATGCAGCGGGCGAAGTTGCTCGCACCGCAGGCCGCCTTTGCGCATTCGGGGACAGATTCATACACGATGGATGATACGCGACGACAGGGCAGCGCTCATTGTTCCGCATACCAAGTTTCTTGCGCTATGCACCCGGGGTGTCTTCCTGGCGCACGCGCGCTCGGACGGCGTCGGCACGGGCCAGCTGCGTCCACCTCGTAGCGCAGGCGCATCGGTTCCTTCGCAAAGCCGCGGCACGCGGAGGCACTCGACCGCATCTCCCCAGGCCGTGTTTCGACTTATGTGCGCAGAAGGGGAGAGCCGTGCGCTGCCGTACAATGGCCGTGGCCATTCGTGGATGGCCACCTAAGTATTACCGGGAAGGTGCAGGTGAATCATGCAGGCCAGCGCCATCAAGCTCATTCTTTCCGATATCGACGGAACAATCATGCCTGCGGGCGCATCGACGGTGTCCCCGCGCACCGTCGCCGCGTTCCGCGCCGCGCTGGACTCCGGCATCATGGCCGGTCCTGCGAGCGGGCGCGGCCTGGTGCAGATCGCGCCGTTCTTCCGAGGGGACGCCGCGTGCTGCCAGACGGCGATCGCCACCAACGGCCTTGAGGTCTACTGCGCGGGCGAAAAGATCTGCGAGCAACGTCTGCCGATCGCCGCCCTCGAGCGCGCGCTCGACATCGTGCGCGACACGCCGGGCGCGGGCCTGCTCGCCTTTGACGGCACGACGCCGCAGCTCGTCGCCGGCGACCTCGACGTGCTCGCCCGGATCACCCCGGCGTACGCCCGCGCATGCGTGCCCGTGGGCGCGCTGCCCGCAGAGGACGTCCTCAAGGCGAATATCTTCATCGACGCCGACATGGCGGGGACCGAGGCGTTCGTCACCCGCTTGAACGACGAGGTCGATGGACTTGATTTCGATATCCCCATGGTCGGGTACGCCAACATCATGCCGAAAGGGTGGAACAAGGGCAGTGCCCTGCTCACCCTGTGTGACCATCTCGGCATTACCCCCGATCAAGTCGTGGTCTTCGGCGATGCGGGCAACGACCTGACGATGTTTTCGGTTGCCGGCCACGCGGTCGCCGTGGGCAATGCGACGCCCGAGGCGAAGGCCGCCGCTCGTTGGCACATCGGCCGTTGCGAGGACGATGCGGTGGCGGCGGCCATCGAGGCCTTGGCAGCAGGGGAGTGGCCGTTCGGCGAGTAAGACGCCCGGGCGCGTCGTCAGCGCGCGGTTCGCTACGTTCCGTGCGTGCTGCTCATGCTGGCGTTCATCGTCTTCGCGACGTTTCTTGGGGTCTATGCTTCCGCGCTTGCGTCCGACGGATGGTTTCGGGGCGATCCGCGCGAATTGGTGTTGCTTGCGACCGTGGGCATCGTGATCCCCGCGGCCATCATCGTTCCCCTGCTCGCGAAGGCTCTCAGGCGCGTCTCCCGTCCGCCCGCTCCCGCCCCACAGGCGGGCCTGCGCGCGGTCGCCTTCCGCCTCGCCGCCACCGTCGATCGCCTCGTGTTCTCCTGGTGCTTCCGCGCTGTCGTCTTCGCGGCGCTCATTCTCATGCTCTGCTGGTCGTTTTGAATCGTCGCGTTCTACCCGGGCTCGATGATCTACGACACCTACTACCAGATCACGCAGTTCTATCCGCGCGGGGACGAGGAGCGCGCCGAGCTGTGGGCGGTGCCCGGCAGGCGCGCATATGCGCAGTTCAGCGACCACCATCTCATCTTCGACACGCTGCTGCTCGTCCTCACCAAGAAGACCGGTATCTACATCGTGATCCCGACCATGGTCGTCTACGCGGTCGTGTACCGCCGCGTGTGGTGGAGAAGCCTGGTGCCCGCGGCGCTCTCCGTCGCGCTCATGTGGGGCGTTATGCCGAACGTGGTGTTCCCCGCGCTCGACGTCGTTCCCGGCGGACGTCAGGAGATGCTCGGCGCGCTGTTCCAGCAGACCGCGCGCTACGTCGCCCTGCATGGGGTGGAGATGAGCGCGAGCGAGCGTCGCGCCATCGACGACGTGCTGGTGGTGGACGCGCTGAACGAGCGCTACCAACCCGAGTGGGCGGATTCGGTGAAGTACGAGTACAACGCGAGCACCACCGACGAGCAGATCCAGGAGTACCTCAAGGTCTGGGCCGCCCAGGGCCTGCGCCATCCCGAGGTCTACGTGGAGGCGACGCTCTCGATGCTCTCGGGTTTCGCGTCTCCGTCTGAGCCCATCCAGTTGCGCATCGAGACATGGGACGAGGACCATGACGGCACGAGCCTGCTGCGCCAGCCCTGGCAGCTGGAGGGCCTGCGCGAAGCCGCTCGCGACGTCTGGGACGCCTAGGTGGACATCCCGGTCATCGGGCTGGCGATGACCTGCCCGCCGTATGTGATCTGGATTCCGCTGTTCGCCCTGTGGCTGTTCATCTGCCGCATGCGCCGCTGGCTGCCCATCATGATGCCGGTGCTGTTGAGCATGGCGAGCGTCGTGCTGTCGCCCATGTACGATGCGCGCTACGCCTGCGCGCTCATCTTCACCGCCCCGCTGCTCATCGCGGTGCTCGGCGTCGCGTTCGCCGAGCGCGAAGCGGAATCGGCAGGCAATCGGGCATCTGTTCGCGAGAACAAGAAGGTTTGGTATCAATGATCGGGCCATTCTGGGCCCCAATCGTCCGCGAGGCGGGGAGAGCGGTCCGGCGCATCTCGAGCGCATCATAAAAACCGCAGGTCAACGGCTGGTCCGTTTTGTCCAATAAGGCTGATATACGCGAACTCGATACCAAATTGATGCGCACCGGAGCCCGAACGCTCCAAGTTCGTCAACAATGCCCCAATACCATGGTATGCGTACCAAAAGCAGGCGGGGGCGGGACTCATATCGAGCCCCGCCCCCGCCTGTTGCCGCGCGTATGTGCGGTTTCGCTACTTCTGATCATCGTTTGAGGCGGCCTTGGCTTCGTCAAGGTAGCTGTAGAAGCTGTACTTGGAGATCCCGAAGAAGTCGCATGCCTTCTGGCTGGACTTGCTGATCAGGAACGCTCCGCGCTGGTCGAGGTAACCGATGGCCCGCACACGCTCCTCCTTCGTCATGAGGGCGGCAGGCTTTCCGATCATCTGCTCGCACTCGCCGAACAGGTCGTCAAGCAGGTCACCGATGTTTTTGGCGATGGGTTCCGGCTCGTTGTGATCACCGGTGCCGATGAGCGAGGCCAGCGTGCCGGAAAACGCCGTCATCAGCGTGATGTCGAAGTTGATGGCTAAGATCCCGCACGGCCAGCCGGCTTCGTTGCGGATGAAGATGGTGCTCGACTTCAGGAGCTTGCCGTCCGACGTCTTGGTGAGATACGGCGGGCGGTCCTCAAGTTTGTCGGGCGCGTCGTGGAGCGCCTCGAGGACTACATGGCTGGGGCCGTCACCCAGATGGCGCCCAGACACGTGTCCGTTCTCGATCGCCACGATGGAGTGGTCGAGATCGTCGGACTCCAAGTCATGGATGACGATCTCGCAGTTGGGGCCGAACTGAAGGGCAAGACCCTTGGCAAGACGGCGATAGAACTCAATCTGCGCTGGGGACATGTAACCTCCTTCCAAACTTTTTGTTAGGTATATCCTGACATAAATATAGTTAGAGCACAAATGTCCAAGGAATATACCGTTTACCGGCAGATTCCAACCGTTTATGAAACCAAACAATCTGTCTGGACTCAGCTATATCCCCTGTGGTAAAACTAGGTCAGCAAAACTTTTTGTTTGGTGTTCAGATAAAAGTTCAGCCCAGTCGGCCACAGCTGCCAAAAGGGCGAGCTCGTATCCCACACACCGGCAAAGTGAGCCAAAAAGGAGAGAACAACAGCATGGCCGATCAGATTAAATGGGTTGCGAACAAGATGCCTAAAAGCGATGACGCCCACCTGGGCATCATGTCGCTCGAGCACGTCAGCGCCGCCCGCTCGTTCCACCAGAGCTTCCCGCAGTACTCGGTGACCCCGCTCGCCAAGCTCGATGGCCTGGCGGCAGACCTTGGTCTTGCGAACCTTGCGGTCAAGGACGAGAGCTACCGCTTCGGTCTCAACGCCTTCAAGGTCCTGGGCGGATCGTTCGCCATGGCGAGCTACATCGCCGAGAAGACCGGCAAGCCCGTCTCTGAGATGACCTACGACTACCTCACCAGCGAGGAGCTCGCCCGCGACTTCGGCCAGGCCACCTTCTTCACCGCCACCGACGGCAACCACGGCCGCGGCGTGGCATGGGCCGCCAACAAGCTCGGCCAGAAGGCCGTCGTCCACATGCCCAAGGGTTCGGTCAAGAGCCGCTTCGACAACATCGCCGCCGAGGGCGCCCAGGTGACCATCGAGGACGTCAACTACGACGAGTGCGTCCGCATGGCCGCCGCCGAGGCCGACGCCTGCGAGAACGGCGTCATCGTCCAGGACACCGCATGGGACGGCTACGAGGAGATCCCGAGCTGGATCATGGAGGGCTACGGCACCATGGCCTCCGAGGCGGCCGAGCAGTTTGCCGCCGCGGGCGTCGAGCGTCCGACCCACGTGTTCGTCCAGGCGGGCGTCGGCTCCCTCGCCGGTGCCGTGGTGGGCTACTTCACCAACCTGTTCCCCGATAACCCGCCGACCTTCGTGGTCATGGAGGCCGACGAGGCCGCGTGCCTGTACAAGGGCGCGGTGGCCGGCGACGGCGAGCCCCGCATCGTGGACGGCGACATGCCCACGATCATGGCCGGCCTCGCCTGCGGCGAGCCCAACACGCTCGGATGGGACATCCTGCGCAACCACGTGTCCGTCTTCGTGGCGTGCCCCAACTGGGTGGCCGCCAAGGGCATGCGCGTGCTCGGCGCCCCGCTTTCCGGCGACCCCCGCGTGATCTCCGGCGAGTCCGGTGCCGTGGGAGCCGGCCTCATCACGACCCTCATGGAGTCCGATGAGTACGCCGACCTGCGCGAGGCCATCGGCCTCACCTCCGAGAGCTCCGTCCTGCTGTTCTCGACCGAGGGCGACACCGACCCGGTGAACTACCGCAAGGTCGTCTGGGACGGCGCCTATCCCGCCGAGTAGCTTCCCCCTCGGTGCGGGCGGGCGCGCCGTGCGGCCGCCCGCACCCGATCGACTACGTGTATCACTCTGATACGAGAGAGGAATTTGCAATGACCAAGGAACTCGATTTCGACGCCATCAAGCAGGCAGCCGCCGCCTACGGTCCCGACATGACCGCCTTCCTGCGCGCCATGATCTCCCATCCGTCCGAGTCCTGCGAGGAGGGCGAGGTCGTCGCCTGCATCAAGGCCGAGATGGAGAAGCTGGGCTTCGACAAGGTCGAGGTCGACGGCCTGGGCAACGTCATCGGCTGGATGGGCGAGGGCGACAAGATCATCGCCATCGACTCCCACATCGACACCGTGGGCATCGGCAACCGCGACAACTGGACCCACGACCCCTACGAGGGCTACGAGGACGACGAGGTCATCTACGGCCGCGGCGGCTCCGACCAGGAGGGCGGCATGGCTTCCGCTACCTACGCAGCCAAGATGATGAAGGACATGGGCCTCATCCCCGAGGGCTACAAGATCATGGTCGTCGGCTCCGTCCAGGAAGAGGACTGCGACGGCATGTGCTGGCAGTACATCGTCAACAAGTACTTCGACGGCCCGGAGGACGCGCGCGACAAGATCGAGTTCGTCATCTCCACCGAGCCGACCGACGGCGGCATCTACCGTGGCCATCGCGGCCGCATGGAGATCCGCGTCGACGTCCACGGCATCTCCTGCCACGGCTCCGCTCCCGACCGCGGCGACAACGCCATCTACAAGATGGCCGACATCATCTCCGATGTCCGCGCCCACAACAACAACGGCTGCGACGAGTCCACGTCCATCAAGGGTCTCGTCAAGATGCTCGACCCCAAGTACAACCCCGAGCACTACCAGGACGCCCGCTTCCTGGGCCGCGGCACCTGCACCGTCTCCCAGATCTTCTACACCTCGCCTTCCCGCTGCGCTGTGGCCGACTCCTGCGCGATCTCCATCGACCGCCGCATGACCGCCGGCGAGACCTGGGACTCCTGCCTGCAGGAGATCCGCGACCTGCCGTCCGTCAAGAAGTACGGCGAGGACGTCGAGGTCTCCATGTACATGTACGACCGTCCGAGCTGGAAGGGCACCGTCTACGAGACCGAGGCATACTTCCCGACCTGGATCAACGCCGAGAACGCCGCCCACGTCCAGGCGCTCGTCGACGCCCACCTCGCCCTGTACGGCCCCGAGCGCATCGGTGTGGCGCAGTCCATGGACAAGCGCGCCGGCCGTCCGCTCACGGACAAGTGGACCTTCTCCACGAACTGCGTCTCCATCCAGGGCCGCTACGGCATCCCCTGCGTCGGCTTCGGCCCGGGTGCCGAGAGCCAGGCGCACGCTCCCAACGAGGTCACCTACAAGCAGGATCTCGTGACCTGCGCTGCGCTCTACACCGCTGCGCTGAACCTGTACGACCCCTCCAAGAAGACCGATGACGTCACCGTGTTCCGCGCCGGTACCACGGATAACGACATCAAGTAGTCCTTCCCACCGATCATCCCGTTCCCCATCAGGCGCGTGAGGTCCGCGCGGGTTTTCTCCCATGCTTTACCGCGCGGACTTAGCGCCCGGGAACCATCCCGACGCATACATCCTCTGAGGAATGGCGCGTCATCTCATCGTCATTTGACCGTCCAGCCGGGACGGCGAGCACAAAGAGAGGAATCATCATGGCCAAGTCTTTCAATGAGCTGCTCGAGGACCTGTCCGGTCTCGACTTTGCCGGCATGTACGGCAGCGACTTCCTGCACACCTGGGACAAGACGACCGACGAGCTGAAGGCCCTCTACGCCGTGGCCGCCGCCCTGCGCGACCTGCGTGAGCGCAACATCTCGCCGCGCATCTTCGACTCCGGCCTCGCCGTCTCGCTGTTCCGCGACAACTCCACCCGCACCCGCTTCTCCTTCTCCAAGGCCACGAACCTGCTCGGCCTCGAGCTGCAGGACCTCGATGAGAAGAAGTCCCAGATCGCCCACGGCGAGACCGTGCGCGAGACCGCGACCATGATCTCCTTCATGGCCGACGTCATCGGCATCCGCGACGACATGTACATCGGCAAGGGCGACGCCTATATGGCTGAGGTCGCCGAGTCCGTCGAGGAGTCCTTCAAGGACGGCGTGCTCGACCATCGCCCGACGCTCATCTCCCTGCAGTCCGACTCCGATCACCCGACGCAGTCCTCTGCCGACATGCTCTACCTCATCGAGGAGTTCGGCGGCCTGGAGAACCTGCGCGGCAAGAAGGTCGCGGTGACCTGGGCTTACTCGCCCTCTTACGGCAAGCCGCTGTCCTGCCCGCAGTCGCTGATCACCCTGCTGCCCCGCTTCGGCGTCGACGTGACCCTCGCTCACCCCGAGGGCTACGACCTCATGCCCGACCTGGTCGAGAAGGCGAAGGGCTACGCCGCCGAGTCCGGCGCCACCTTCAAGCAGGTCGGCACCATGGCCGAGGCCTTCGAGGGCGCTGACATCGTCATCCCGAAGAGCTGGGCACCGTACGCCGCCATGGAGCGCCGCACGAACCTGTACGCCGAGGGTGACGACGCCGGCATCGCCGCGCTCGAGAAGGAGCTCCTCGCCCAGAACGCGACGCACAGGGACTGGTGCTCCACGCGCGAGCTCATGGCCAAGACCGCTCACGGCGACGACACCATCTACATGCATCCGCTGCCGGCCGACATCTCCGGCGTCTCCTGCGAGCACGGCGAGGTCATGGCCGACGTCTTCGACATGCACCGCGTGGGCATGTACAAGGAGGCCAGCTACAAGCCGTACGCCATCGCGGCCATGATCTTCCTGCAGAAGGTCAAGAATCCGGTCGAGACCCTGCGTGCCATCGAGGCCGCCGCGGCCCCGCGCTGGAACCAGGCGTAAGGCAGACCCTTGCGCGCGGCGGGGATGTCAGGCTCCCCGCCCCGGCGCACAACACGATAGTCCTCTCTTAGCAGCGGCAGCGCCCGGGACGGCGTCGGATGGCCACCGGGCGCTGCCGCATTTTCTTCGCTCATCTCAGAAAGGTGGTATTCCATGTCTCGCCGCATCGTCGTCGCCCTCGGGGGCAATGCGCTCGGCTCCAACCTGCCCGAGCAGATGGCCGCCGTGAAGATCACCGCGCGCGCCATCGTCGACCTCATCGAGGAGGGCAACGAGGTCATCATCGTGCACGGCAACGGCCCGCAGGTCGGCATGATCGCCAACGCCATGGCCGAGCTCACCCGCTCCAATCCCGAGAAGTACATTCCCTGCCCGCTGTCGGTGTGCGGCGCGATGAGCCAGGGCTACATCGGTTACGACCTGCAGAACGCCCTGCGCGAGGAGATGCTCGACCGCGGCATGGACAAGGGCGTGGCCACCGTGCTGACCCAGATCCAGGTCGACGCGGACGACCCCGCCTTCGAGAACCCCACGAAGCCCATCGGCCCGTTCATGAGCGAGCAGGAGGCCGAGCAGCTCACCCGCGACCGCGGCTACGAGTTCATGCATGACGAGAAGAAGGGCTACCGTCGCGTCGTGGCGAGCCCGAAGCCCGTGTCGATCGTCGAGCTCGACACCATCGAGTCGCTCGTCGCGGCAAACCACGTCGTCATCTGCTGCGGCGGTGGCGGCATCCCGGTCGTGAACACCGAGGGGCATCATCTCAAGGGCGCCGCGGCCGTCATCGACAAGGACTTCGCCGCCGAGAAGCTCGCCGAGCAGCTCGACGCCGATTCGCTCGTCATCCTGACGGCGGTCGAGAAGGTTGCCATCGGGTTCGGCACCGACCACGAGGAGTGGCTGGACACCCTGACGCCCGCGCGCGCGAACGAGCTGGGTCGTGCCGGCGAGTTCGGCAGCGGCTCCATGTTGCCGAAGGTCCAGGCCGCCACGGCGTTCGTCGAGAGCAAGGAGGGGCGCACCGCGCTCATCACCCTGCTCGAGAAGGCGGCAGACGGCCTTGCCGGCAAGACCGGTACCCGCATCGAGCGCGCGTAACATCCATAGCTCTCCTTCCAGTGGGATGCCCCGTGCGCGCGGGGCATCCCCTTTGCTATGGTGAGGGGAGTGCCGACCGACGGTGTTGCGAGGAGGACGTCATGAAGCTCGGGTGCGTGATCATGGCCTGCGGGCAGGGTACGCGCTTCGCCGCCGCAGGCGGGGCGGGTGACAAGCTGCTCGCCGACGTGGCGGGGTTGCCGCTCATCGTGCGCACGGTGGCGTCGGTGCCCGCCGATGCGTTCGAGCGCGTGCTGTGCGTGCGCGACGCGCATGTTGCGCGCGCGGTGGAGGCCGCGGGCTTTGCCGTCAAGACCGTCGACGTCGCGCAGGGTGCCCCGCTTCGCAGCGAGGTCGTGCGATGCGGGCTCGCCGCGGGGCGCGACCGGTGGGAGGGCTGCCTGTTTTTGCCGGGCGACCAGCCCCTGGTGAGCACGGCGAGCTTTCGCCGTCTGGCGGAGGCGTTCCGAAAGGACCCGACGCGCGCTTACCGCCTCTCGTGGGAGGGGGCCGCCGGCAGTCCCGTGCTCTTTCCGCGCGCATGTTTCGATGGGCTCATGGCGCTTTCCGGCGCGCAGGGCGGCGGCGCGCTGCTGCGCCGCGGGGAGGTCACCATCTCGCTTGTTCCGGCGCACGGGGGCTGTGAGCTGCTCGATGTCGACACGCCGGCCGATCTCGAGCGGGCGGTGCGCTGCGTGCGCGAGCACGCGGGGCGCAACGTGGGCGCCCCATCGCGCGATACCAGGTGAGACGGTCGATGCCGGCGCTCTGCTGCGGTGCGGCAAGAGCTTCGGCATCGAGTGTCTCGCACGAGGCGAAAAGGAGGATGCGTATGATCATCATCAAAGGCGGCGCGCTCGTCACACCCGAGGGGCTGCGCTGCGGTGACATCGCGCTGGACGGCGGCACGATCGCGAAGGTGGCGGCATCGATAGAGGCCGCGCCGGGCGATACGGTGGAGGACGCGACGGGTTGCTGGGTGTTTCCCGGCTTCATTGACGCGCACACCCATCTGCAGTGCTGGACGGGCATGGACTGGACGGCCGACAGCTTCGAGACCGGCACGCGTGCGGCAGCCTGCGGCGGCACGACGACCATCGTGGACTACGCGACGGCCGATCGCGGCGTGACGATGGACGAGGCGCTGGCGGAGTGGCACCGCCGCGCCGACGGCACCTGCACGGCCAACTACGGCTTCCACATGGCGATCGCCGAGTGGGGACCCGACAGCCCCGCCCAGATGCGCCGCATGCGCGAGGCGGGCGTGAGCTCGTTCAAGACCTATCTGGCCTATGACCATCTGAAGCTGACCGATGCCGAGACGCTGCAGTGCCTGCGCGTGGTGCGCGACCTCGACGCGGTGCTCTGCGTGCACTGCGAGAACGGTGACGTGGTGAACGAGCTGCAGCGCGAAGTGCTCGCCGCCGGCATCACGGGGCCCGAGGGCCATCCGCTGTCGCGTCCTGCCGAGGCCGAGGCTGACGCCGTCTCGCGCCTGCTCTACCTGGCGCGGATCGCGGGCGCCAAGGTGAACGTCGTGCACCTCTCGACCGCCCTCGGCCTTGACGCTGTCCGCGCGGCGCGGGCGCATGGGCAGCAGGGCATCTTCGTGGAGACCTGCCCGCAGTACCTCACGCTCGACGATACGCGCTATCTGGAGGAGGGAGACGACGGCTTCGCCGGCGCGAAGTACGTGATGAGCCCGCCTCTGCGCAAACCGGCGGACATCCGCGCGCTGCGGGAGGCCGTGTGCGCGGGCGAGGTCGATTCCATCGCCACCGATCACTGCTCGTTCAACCTGCATGGCCAGAAGGACCGCGGACGGGGTGACTTCACGAAGATTCCGAACGGAGGCCCGGGTATCGAGCACCGTCCCGCCGTGATCGCCACGACGTTCGCAGGCCAGCTCGGTCCCATCGAGCTCATGCATCTCATGAGCGAGGGGCCGGCGCGCGTGTTCGGCATGTGGCCGAGAAAGGGCCGTCTTGCCGAGGGCGCCGATGCCGATGTGTGCGTGTGGGATCCGCGGGCCCGCTGGACGATTTCCGCCGCCACGCAGCAGCAGGCCGTCGACTACACGCCCTACGAGGGCTTCGAGGCGCACGGCCGCGCCCACCTCGTCTACGTGGGCGGCGTGCTCGCCGCGCGCGACGGGGCTCCCACCGGCGAGCGCCCCGGTGTCTATGTGAGCCGATAGAGGTCGAGCTCGCGCAGGCTTCCGGCGAGAATCGGACAAGCCATGGAGCCGGTGAGCGCGCGGGCGAAGGCGGCCGCCTGCTCGCGCGCTTCATCGGTTTCGGTTTGGTTGACGATCACGATGTCGTCGGAAAGCCCGACGAGGCCCTCGGCGGCGATGCCGGCGGCGATGAGCTCGGGCGTGGCGATGTCGGCCTGTGCGGCACCGGTGAGCTGACAGAACAGCTGCGGGCGGTGCACGACGTCGTAGATGGGCAGGCCGAACCCCTGTGCGCCGACGATGTAGACGACGCGCGCGCAGAGCGCGGGGATGACCGGCTCGCGGTCGCTGTGCGCCTTGAAGGGCAGACCGCGCGAGCCGTCAGCCTCCACGAGGACGTGGTCCGCGCGGCCGGCGAGCGCCTCCCACGGCTCCGCCGGCGCGGTGAGCTTGCCGGTCGCCTGCTCGATGACGCCCGTCTGGGTGAGCGGCGCGCCGGTGTCCTCGTCCTCGAGCGCGACGCCCGCCGCGGGGAACATGTGCGTCGAGGTCGCGAGTATGCAGCGCGTGCCGCGCTCTGACAGACCCGCGCCCACCCGTGTAAGAAACGTTGACTTGCCGCCGCCGCCGATGACGGCGGTGACGCCGCGCAGCCGGCGGACGATATCGATGAGGTCGACAGGGTCGTACATGGGGTTCCTCTCTCGCGTGCCGCTTGCGCCCGACGCTGCGCGCATGGGTGCGAAGCCGCTTGGGGACAAGGTACCATGACGGGATGCGCACGGGCGCGCGTCCCGATGAAAGGATGAGATTGACATGCTGGTGTATATGCGCGGCGCGGGTGACCTGGCGAGCGGCATCGCCCTCAGGCTGCACCGAGCCGGTATGGATGTGGTGATGGCCGATATCGCCGAGCCGACGTGCATCAGGCGCACGGTCGCGTTCTCCGAGGCGATCCGCTGCGGCGAGGCGCGTGTCGAGGATGCGTGCGCGCGTCTCGCTGCCACGCCCGACGAGGCGCGCTCCATCATGACACCAGGGGATATCGCCGTGATGGTCGATCCCGCAGCGGAGCGGGTGGCCGAGCTCGCGCCCGACGCGGTGGTCGATGCGATTCTCGCCAAGCGCAACCTCGGGACGACGATGGACATGGCGCCTGTCGTGATCGGCGTCGGCCCGGGGTTCACGGCGGGCGTCGACTGCCATGCGGCCGTCGAGACGAAGCGCGGGCATTACCTCGGGCGCGCCCTGTACGAGGGCTCGCCGATCCCCAACACGGGCATTCCGGGCATCATCGCCGGCGTGGGAGCCGACCGCGTGCTGCGCGCTCCGGCGGACGGCCCGTTCGAGTGCGTGCGCGCCATCGGGGACACCGTGTGCGCCGGCGAGGTCGTGGGACGCGTCGCAGGCGAACCCATGCGCGCCACGATCGACGGCGTGTTGCGCGGTCTGCTCGCCCCCGGGGTCTTCGCGACCCGCGGCATGAAGGCGGGAGATATCGACCCGCGCGGCGACGCGTCGTTTTGCACGACGGTTTCGGACAAGGCGAGCGCCGTGGCCGGCGGCGTGCTCGAGGCCCTGCTCCATTTCTCACGCTAACGGGCACGTGGGCTGAGGTCCCTTGGGCGAACACCTATGAAGGATGACATGCATGAATAAGATCGAGATTGTTGACCGCCTGCTGGAAACCATCGACGCAGGTTCGTGCGCCGAGCTGACCGTCGTCGCGCAGACGCACGGCTCGGCCCCGCGCTCGGCGGGAGCTTGGATGGCCCTGTTCGAGGGCGGGGAGCTGCTCGGCACCGTGGGCGGGGGCAGCATGGAGGCTATCGCGCAAAAGGATGCACAGGAGCTCCTCGAGGCGCGCCGAAGCTGCCTTGTGCGCTACACGATCGGCGGGAAGAAGAGTGACACCGGCATGATTTGCGGCGGGGCGGTCACGCTCTGCCATGTGCTCGTGGACGCAACGCTGCGCGACGTTCTGTCCCGTGAGCGTCAGGTGCTCGCCGATCGCGGCGAGGGCGTTCTCGTGTTCGATCTGTCGGGGTTCAGGGCGGATGTTGCGGACACGACGGAGCACGGTGAAGCGTCGCGCCGCA
The DNA here is from genome assembly GCF_016902615.1 of Collinsella tanakaei. Classification (GTDB taxonomy): domain Bacteria; phylum Actinomycetota; class Coriobacteriia; order Coriobacteriales; family Coriobacteriaceae; genus Collinsella; species Collinsella tanakaei_A. Next base: position 146,964 of record NZ_JACJMB010000001.1, on the reverse strand, counting down.
CAGTTGCGGGCTCGGTGCCGTGGGCGATCGAGCATCTGTCTGACCAGGCGTCGATTCGAGCGGGGATCGCGGGCAATCGCTACCTCGAACCCATCTGTCCGGAGGGCTACACCTATATCTTCGGTTGCGGGCATGTGGGCCGAGCGCTCGCGTCGACGCTGGCGGCGACGGGATTCGCCGTCGTTGCCTGCGACGACAGGCCCGAGATGCTCGAGCGCGGTCTCATGTCGGATGCCGTCGAGTGCCGGCTGGTTGACTACGATCGCATCGCCGACACCTGCACCATCGGAAGCCGCGACTTCGTAGTTTGCGCCACCTCCGGTCACAAGAGCGACCGCGCCGTCGTGATTCAGGCCCTTGCCTGCCATCCGACCTACCTGGGCTGCTTAGGCAGCAAGAAGAAGACGGCGTTCGTGCACGCGCAGCTCGCCGAGGCGGGGTTCTCCGAAGACGAGATCGCACAGGTGCACATGCCCGTCGGCGTTCCCATCCAGGCGGAGACGCCCGAGGAGATCGCCATCAGCATCGCCGCCGAGATGATCGAGCATCGCCGCACGCGCCTGCTGCCCCGCATTCACTGATGCCCGGGCCGCGTTCGTGCATCTTATATGGATGCCGCAGGCGTTGGGGGAGCGCAGCGTGTGAACCGCGCTGACGCGTACCACCGGCGCAGAACCGAAGTTGAGCGCAAGCGTCCCCGTTTGCTGACAAACGGGGACGCTTTTTCCGTGCGCGGGGACCGTGCGGACGCGATTGTTGGCCTCGAGAGGTGCCGCCCGCATGCGAGCGGAGGCGCCAGGTACTCCTCTGGACAAAAACGCGCTGAGTGGGACGTATACAGCGTGACACAGGATGTACGGCTTGTGGACGATGAATAGTTATTGCAAGGTATCTGGTGTATTGATAAGAACGATGAGAAATTATCGCTCAATTGACAGTTATAGAAACCTATAAGGTCAATGAGGAGTCCCACTCAAGCCGTTTTTGTCCAGCGGCGCGCGTCCGGATTGAAAAGGTGTCTGTGCCCCGGTATAAAACGGCGTCAAATGCCGTAGGGTCGGTATATGGCGTTTCCAATGTGTACGCGTGCCACCGTGCGGACGGGGTCGCGTACAATGTGGGCATATGTGACACGAGGTCGAAGATGGGGGTTGTCATGTTTTGCACTGAGTGCGGGGCCCAGATGCCCGAGGGGGCGCGCTTTTGCACAGTGTGCGGCGCGAAGATGGTTGAAGAGGACGATATAGCGGGAACGCCTGTCCCGGTCACGCCAGCCGACGCTGCCGCGGGCGCCACGCCGACGCCGTCGGCGGCAGCCCCCGATCCCCAGGCTGCAGGCGTGCCGGAGCAGCCGCAGAAGCGCTCGAGAGCACCTCTCATCGCGGCTGTGGTGGCGGGCGTCGCTGTGCTTGGCGTCGGTATCGCTGCCATCGCGACATCGGGATTCGGCCTGCTTGGATTCGGTGGGCAGCAAGCAGGGCAGACATCGGTGCGCGCTGTCGACCGAACGGCTACAAGCGGGGATGCCGCATTGAACACGACGGTGACGCCTGCCGATACTGGACAGGATACCGATGCAGCGGGCGAAGGGATGACGGGTGCTGACGCGGCAACCTCGGGCGCGGCGTCGAGTAGCCCTGAGCCCCGACGCGCCCCGAGCACGATCTCGCCCGATCTCTCCTCCCAAAGCGACCGCGAGGTCATCAACACCTTTGTGACGAACTTCTCCGAGGTAAACGAGGGACTGTCCGCCCGGAGTCATTTCACACGTGAAGACGCTTCCGACCCCGCGACCCTTGCCGAGATGATCGTGTTTCTCGAGCGCCACATGAGCGGCAACCAGAACGCGCACATCGAGACCGTCGGTGCTGACGATCCGTTTGCAGCCGAGGGGTACCAGTTCCGCTGTGACGCGGACTATTTCTGCGGGCTTGTCTACAAGTACTTCGGCGTGAACGTCACACCGGACCAGCTGGGTTATGAGCACAGCTCGGGCGGACGCGGAACGGTGTCGGACGGGTGGTTCTACTACGGCTTCGGGTCCGATGCGTGGTTTGCCAGCCAGGGGGTGGCCAATGTGACGTCGCTTGTCGATACGGGCGGCAACCTGTTCGACGTGACCTTTGATGTCTATCGGCCCTCCGGCAACGTGGCACCGGCGGAGATTAAGTTGCGCGTGTACGGCTGGCCGCTTGCGGATATGCTCGATGCCGTGGGGGCTTCAGACACTCCCATCTACAGCGGCACGGCGACGCTCGAGGCCTATTACGATGAGGGCGAGCTGGCGTTTCACCTGTATCGGATGAATTGATGGTCCACTGCGGCGCGCTTCGGGCCAAACTGCTTGATGAGATGACGGGGGCACATCGTGTATTGCGTGAAATGCGGGGCGAAGATGCCTGAGGGCACCCGGTTCTGTACGGCGTGCGGTGCGAGGATGACGGGGGATTCGTCAGGGGCTTCGTCGGGAGCGCCCGCCGTCTCGCCTGATGGGGTTACCTCCGTCGCGCCGCCATCCGAGGCGCCGACGCGCGTCATCGAGGCGCTGCACCCCGTAGCTCAGCGGCCGGAGGACACCTGCCCCCAACCGGTTGCGGGCAGGTCCTCCTCGGTGCCCCGTCGCGGCAGGGGAGCGGCCGTCGCGCTTGCCGTCGGGGTGGGTGCGCTTGCCGGCGTCGGTATCGCTGCGGCGCTGACGTCGGGGTTCGGTCTGCTCAAGGCCGGTGGCGATGGCCAGGTGTCCGCAACGACGGTCGCGCAAAGGGCGGAGGCCGAACAGGCACCTTCCGAGGTGGACGTGGACGCTGAGCAGGAGCCCGCGCCGAGCACCATCGAGTTGTCGCTCGAAAATGCTGCCGACCGCGAGGCGATCGGAACGTTTGTCAGTAATTTCACCGAGGTGGGGCAGGGCATTACCGCGCAAAGCCACTATGAGCGAACGGATTCCCCCGATCAGCAGACCGTCACGGACATGGTGCTCTACCTGGAGTACCACATGATGGGCAACGCCAACGACCATGTCAGCGCTGTGGATGCCGACGACCCGCTCGCCGCCGAGGGCTATGCGTACCGGGTGGACGCGACCTATCTGATCGACCGCATCGCGCGTCAGTTTGACGTCACGGTTTCCGCCGACCAGCTGCCCTACACTATCTCCGACGGCAACAAGGGAGCCGTGGAGGGAAACTGGTTCTACTTCGCGACCTCGGTGGAGGGGTGGCAGAGCATGGGCGTGCCCTATACGACGTCGCTGACTGATATCGGGGATAACCGTTACGAGGTGGCGTTCGATGTTTACCGCCCTGCTGACGGCGTGAAGCCGGTGGACGTGCTGCTGCGTGTCTACGGCTGGCCGCTTGCGGACATGCTCGACGCGGTGGGCGCCTCCGATACGCCCATCTACAGCGCGACGGCCACGATCGAGGCCTACCTCAATGACGACGGCGACGTCACGTTCCACCTGCTGCGCATGAACTGAGGGGGTGCGACCTCAGCATCGTGCCGGCGAAATGTGGATTTCCGCAGCGGACGAGGTTTTTATGGCATTTGAGGCCCGGTGCGCGTATCATACCGACTCGTATTGCCCGGCTCCTGTCGGAATATCGTCATGCCGCTACGCCATAGGCGGCCTGAGCGCGACAGGAGGCACGAGGACAGCAAAGCGCCAGGCCGCGCATACCGGCCGCACCAGCGCAGCGCCACATGCCCCGTGCTTAAAACCCCTAAGGAGTTGACATGGCAGAGGAGAAGTACGTCCCGCGTCTGAAGGCCAAGTACAACAACGAGGTCAAGCAGCTCATGCAGGACAAATTCCAGTACAAGAACGTCATGATGATCCCGAAGTTCGAGAAGATCGTCGTGAACATGGGCGTCGGCGAGGCCGCGACCGATTCCAAGGCTATCGAGGGCGCCGTGCGCGACCTGCGCACCATCACCGGCCAGCAGCCGATGGTCACCCGCGCTCGCAAGTCCATCGCTTCGTTCCACCTGCGCGCCGGCATGCCGATCGGTGCCAAGGTCACCCTGCGCGGCGATCGCATGTGGGAGTTCTTCGATCGTCTGACCTCCATCGCCATCCCCCGTATCCGCGACTTCCGCGGCATCTCCCCCAAGAGCTTCGACGGCCGTGGTAACTTCTCCATGGGCGTGACCGAGCAGCTCATCTTCCCCGAGGTCGAGTTCGACTCCGTCGACCGCACCCGCGGTATGGACATCACCATCGTGACGACCGCGAAGACCGATGAAGAGGCCAAGGCCCTTCTCGACGCCTTCGGGTTCCCGTTCAAGAAATAGGTTCATCTGCTCCGGCTCCGGGCGGCGCGAACGTACGCGTCGCCCGTCCGGCGCTTTGATACATATATGTGAGGAGGAAATAAGTGGCTAAGACATCGATGATCGTCAAGCAGCAGCGCAAGCAGAAGTTCTCGACGCGTGAGTACACGCGTTGCCAGCGTTGCGGCCGTCCGCACTCTGTGTACCGCAAGTTCGGCCTGTGCCGTGTCTGCTTCCGCGAGCTCGCGCTCAAGGGCGAACTTCCCGGCATCAAGAAGGCCAGCTGGTAAGTCACTGCCAGCGCACGTGGATCTATCCGCGTTGCACGGAAGATCGTGTCAGCCGGCTTGTCCGCTATGGGTGGGCGAGAACCGCTGGCACAGGTTCATCAAGAACGAAGGAGAATCTGCATGAACGTCACTGACCCGATCGCAGATATGCTTACGCGCATTCGTAACGCGAATTCTGCGAACAAGGCCGAGGTCTCCATGCCGAGCAGCAAGAAGCTCGTGGAGATCGCGCGCGTCATCTACGAGGAGGGCTACATCGCCGGTTACGCCGTCGAGGACACCGAGCCCCAGAAGACCCTCCACATCACCCTCAAGTACGGTCCCAAGAAGGCCAAGGTCATCAACGGCATCAAGCGCATCTCCAAGCCCGGTCTGCGCAAGTACGCCGGTGTGGCTGACCTGCCGCGCGTCCGCGGCGGTCTCGGTACTGCGATCATTTCTACCAGCCGCGGTGTTATGGCCGACCGCGACGCCCGCGCCACGGGTGTCGGCGGCGAGGTCATCGCGTTCGTTTGGTAACGGTTTCGGCGAGTAGAAGGAAAGGATACACCCGTGTCTCGTATCGGTAATAAGCCTGTCCAGATTCCCGCCGGAGTCGAAGTGGCAGTCAACGGCACGCATGTCGCCGTCAAGGGCCCCAAGGGCACCATTGAGAAGGATTTCTACAACAAGCTGACCATCAGCGTCGAGGACAACGTGCTGACCGTCTCCCGTCCGGATGACGAGCGCGAGACCCGCGCTATGCACGGCCTCACCCGCGCCCTCATCCACAACATGGTCGTGGGCGTCTCCGAGGGCTTCACCAAGTCCCTCGAGCTCGCGGGCGTCGGCTACCGTGTCGCCCTCAAGGGCAACACCCTGGACCTCTCGCTCGGCTATTCGCACCCGGTGACCTATGAGGCCCCCGAGGGCATCACCTTCGAGGTGCCCGACAACACGCACATCAACGTGAAGGGCATCAGCAAGCAGCAGGTCGGCCAGGTTGCCGCCGAGATCCGCTCCAAGCGTCCGCCTGAGCCCTACAAGGGCAAGGGCATCCACTACGTGGGCGAGCACATCCGCCGCAAGCTCGGTAAGGCCGCCAAGTAGTAGGCGCTCGTAGCGCTTCGTCCAAGACCAGTACCCCGTCAGGTGCTGGCACATGACTTCGAAGGAGTTTTCCATGGATAAGCATAAGGCGAAGCTGGCTGGCCTCAAGCGCCGTCAGCGTCGCGTCCGCGGCAAGATCTTCGGCACGCCCGAGCGTCCGCGTCTCCGCGTCACCCGCACCAACGCCAACATCTACGCCCAGATCGTCGACGACACCAAGGGTCACACCCTGGTCTCCGCCTCGACGCTCGAGAAGGAGTTCGAGGGCATGACCACCTCGAACAAGGAGGCTGCCGAGAAGGTCGGTAAGCTCGTGGGCGAGCGCGCCCTCGCTGCCGGCATCACGGCGGTCACCTTCGACCGTGGCGGCCGCATCTACCACGGCCGTGTTAAGGCCCTCGCCGATGGCGCCCGCGCCGCCGGCCTGCAGTTCTAGGAGGTATGTAGCTATGGCTCGTAATCAAAAGCAGCAGCGCGAGGCCTCCGAGTTCGAGGAGCGCGTCGTCTTCATCAACCGTGTGTCCAAGACCGTCAAGGGCGGTCGCCGCATGTCGCTCGTGGCCCTCGTGGTCGTCGGCGACGGCAAGGGCAACGTCGGTCTCGGCATGGGCAAGTCCGCTGAGGTGCCCCTGGCCATCTCCAAGGCTTCGCTCGACGCCAAGAAGAACATGTTCCATGTTCCGGTGACCGACGAGGGTACCATCCCGCATGAGGTCATCGGTCACTTCGGTGCCGGTCGCATCATCATCAAGCCCGCTGTCGAGGGTACCGGCGTTATCGCCGGTGGCGCTGTGCGTCCCCTCTTCGAGCTCGCCGGCATCAAGAACGTCCTGTCCAAGTCCCTGGGTACCGACAACGGCCTGAACATCATCAAGGCTGCTGCCGAGGGCCTCAAGGAGCTCTCCAGCCCCGAGGATGTCGCTTCCCGTCGCGGCCTCACCGTTTCCCAGCTGTTTGTCGGGAAGGAGAAGTAGGCATGGCTAAGACCATCAAGATTAAGCAGATCCGCAGCATCAACGGCTGCAAGGAGGATCAGAAGAGGACTGTCCGCGCCCTCGGTCTGCATCGCATCCGTGAGGTTCGCGAGATTACCGACAACGAGAGCGTTCGCGGCATGATCTTCAAGGTCAAGCACCTTGTCGAGATTGTAGAGGAGTAGCAATGCAGCTTCATGATCTTACGCCCAACGCGGGCTCGACGCATAAGCGCAAGCGCGTCGGCCGCGGTAACTCTTCTGGTACCGGCACCTATTCGGGCCGCGGCCAGAACGGCCAGGGCTCCCGCTCTGGCGGCACCAAGGGTGCCGGCTTCGAGGGTGGCCAGACCCCGCTCGCGATGCGCCTTCCGAAGCTCCCTGGCTTCAAGAACCCCCGCCGTGTCGAGTACAAGGCGGTGAACCTCTCCCGTCTCGAGGAGAAGTTCGACAACGATGCCGTCATCGATGGCGCTGCCCTCAAGGCCGCCGGCATCATCAAGAAGGAGTTCGAGCCCGTCAAGGTGCTCGGCGATGGCGATCTGACGAAGAAGTTCACGGTCAAGGTCGATAAGGTCTCGGCGACTGCCAAGGCCAAGATCGAGGCCGCGGGCGGAAAGGTCGAGCTCCCGTGCTAACTGGTCTTAAAAACGCATTCCGAATCAAGGAGCTGCGCGGCAAGATCTGTTTCACTATCGCCATGCTCGTGCTGTACCGTATCGGTGCGCACGTTCCCGTGCCCGGCATTCCCTTCCAGGGGATGCTGGGCCTTTTCCAGTCGGCCACAGACTCGGTCGCTGGTGGCGCCATGGCGCTTCTGAACCTGTTCTCGGGCGGCGCTCTGTCCTACGTTTCGGTGTTCTCGCTGGGCATCATGCCCTACATCACGAGCTCCATCATCCTGCAGATGCTGCAGGCCGTGGTGCCTTCCCTGCACGAGCTTGCGCGCGAGGGTGAGGTCGGTCAGACCAAGATCACCCAGTACACGCGCTATCTCACGCTCGCGCTCGCTATCCTGAACGCAATCGGCTATCTGTTCCTGTTCAAGAGCTTCGGCATTTCGTTCGTCGGCGCCGACGCCCCTGAGGCCATCTTTGACATCATGGTCGTGGGCACGCTCGTCGCGGGCGCCATGCTCATCATGTGGATCGGCGAGCTCATCACCCAGCGCGGTATCGGCAACGGCATGAGCCTGATCATCTTCGCCAACATCATGGCGGGTCTTCCTCAGGCCATCTTCGCCTCCGTCTCCGACGGTGGCACCGCCGGCATCATTCTCACGATCGTGATCGCCGTCGTCATCGTCGCCGTCATCCCGCTGATCGTGTTCGTCGAGCGCGGCCAGCGCCGCATCCCCGTGCAGTACGCCAAGCGCGTCGTGGGTCGTCGCATCATGGGCGGTCAGGCTACCTACCTGCCCATCAAGGTGAATACCGCCGGCGTCATCCCCATCATCTTCGCGTCTGCCCTGCTGTACTTCCCGGCGCAGATCGCCGTGTTCTTCCCCGGCATCGACTGGATCCAGGCTGTCGCGGGCGCGCTTTCGAGCGGGTGGCTCAACTGGGTTCTCAACGTGGTCCTCATCGTGTTCTTCGCGTACTTCTACACCTCCATGGTCTTTAACCCCGACGACACGGCCGAGAATCTCAAGCGCCAGGGCGGCTTCATCCCCGGTGTTCGTCCGGGTCGCGCCACCGCGAACTACATCAAGAACGCGCTGAACAAGATCACGCTTCCCTCCGCCATCTTCCTGGCCATCATCGCCATCGTCCCGTCGATCGTGTTCTCGTTCACGGGCAACCAGCTCATCCAGGCCTTCGGCGGCACGTCCATCCTCATCATGGTCGGCGTTGTGCTGGATACCATCTCCAAGGTGGAGAGCCAGCTCAAGATGTACGACTACGACGGTTTCTTCAAGTAAGGGACAAGGAGGCAACCTATGAAAATCGTGCTTTTGGGAGCTCCCGGTGCCGGCAAGGGCACCCTCGCCCAGCAGCTCGTCGCCGAGTACGGCGTCGCCCACATTTCCACGGGCGATCTTCTGCGCGCTGCGGTGAAGGGCGGCACGCAGCTCGGCATTCAGGCCAAGAAGTACATGGATGCCGGCGAGCTCGTTCCCGATCAGCTCGTGATCGACCTCGTGAAGGAGCGCCTTGCTGCCGATGATGCCCAGAAGGGCTTCATCCTCGACGGCTTCCCGCGCAACACCCTTCAGGCCGTGACGCTCGACTCCGAGCTCTCGCAGCTCGGCCAGCCGCTTGAGTGTGCGCTGCTCGTCGACGTTGCTGCGGACGTCATCATTGACCGTCTGTCCTCTCGTCGCGCCTGCCGCGAGTGCGGCTACACCGGCACCGCTGCCGATGCGGTGTGCCCGAAGTGCGGCGGCGAGATGTACCAACGCGATGACGACAAGCCCGAGACGATCGCGAACCGTCTCGACGTCTACGAGAAGAACACCGCCCCGCTCGTGGAGTACTACCGCGGCCAGGGCAAGCTCAAGATCGTCGACGGCACCGGTGCGATCGAGGACGTCTACGCCCGTGCGAAGGAAGTCCTCGCCCTATGATCAAAATCAAGTCTGCAGAAGAAATCGAGCAGATGAAGAAGGCTGGAGCGCTGTCTAAGATGGCGCTCCGCCGCGTTGGCGCCATGGTGCGCCCCGGCGTCTCTACCTTCGAGCTCGACCAGCTCGCCGAGCAGATCATCCGCATGCATGGCGGCATCCCCGCGTTCAAGGGATACGCCGGCTTCCCCGGCACGATCTGCGCGAGCGTAAACGATCAGGTCGTCCACGGCATTCCGAATCCCGACGTCATCCTACGCGATGGCGACATCGTGTCCATCGACACGGGTGCCATCGTCGACGGCTGGGTGGGGGATAACGCCTGGACCTTCTATTGCGGCACCCCGTCTGCCGACGTGCAGGCGCTCTGCGAGGTCACCCGCGACTGCCTCAAGGCCGGCATCGAGCAGGCCGTGCCCGGCAACCATCTGGGTGACATCGGCCATGCGATCCAGTCGCTTGCCGAGTCCCACGGCTACGGCGTGCTGCGCGATTACGTCGGTCACGGTGTCGGCCGCGTGATGCACGAGGATCCGAACGTGCCGAACTACGGCAAGAAGGGTCGCGGCGTGCGCCTGCAGGCCGGCATGGTCATCGCGATCGAGCCGATGATCACTCTCGGCACGAACCATGTGACCACCGGCGCTGACGGCTGGGTCGTCACGACGAACGACCATCTGGCGGCTGCCCACTACGAGAACACCATCGCCATCACCGATGACGGTCCGGTCATCCTGACCGTCGACGAGATGGGTCCCTGGTGCTCCATGCAGGGCGGCGCGCTGTAAGCTGATCCGTATCGGCGACACTGCCCCCGGCACCTCGATAATCCCGAGCCCATGCGTAGCCTTGCTGACGGCTCGGTAGGGGATGGTGCTGGGGGTTTGCCTTTTCATGTGGTCAGGTGATTCGACAGGTCGCACGCGTATTTCAAATGTGGAGCGATTACGAAATTGACCACCCCTGTAAGGTTTTTGTTATCATTCTCAGTTGCTGTCGTTTTCTAGAGAAAGATGATTGCTTTGAAGAAGGAAGATGCTATCGAACTCGAGGGCACGGTAACCGAGCCCCTGCCCAACGCGATGTTTCGTGTTGAGCTCGAGAACGGCCATTCGGTTCTCTGCTCCATCTCGGGCAAGATCCGCATGAACTACATCCGTATTCTCCCCGGCGACAAGGTCGTGGTGGAGCTTTCCCCCTATGACCTGACCCGTGGGCGCATCACCTATCGCTACAAATAGCGACAGATTCGCATAGTGCAGATTTGCGATCGCAAGGTCCGCTCAGCCTTACGGTCGCGTTTGCATGACGCGAGACCAGCCATCAGTTATTCACGCCTGCGGCTGGGCGAGTAGATACATTCCATTTGTAGTTTGAGCACTACCGAAAGGAAGAACGATGAAGGTACGTCCTTCGGTCAAGAAGATGTGCGATAAGTGCAAGATCATCCGGCGTCACGGCAAGGTCCTCGTCATCTGCGAGAACCCCCGTCACAAGCAGCGCCAGGGCTAAGAGAGGAGACCAACGTTGGCCCGTATTAATGGTGTCGACCTTCCGCGCGAGAAGCGCGTCGAGATCGGTCTGACCTACATCTACGGCATCGGCCGCACTACCGCCACCAAGATCTGCAATGACTGTGGCATCAATGTCGATACCCGCGTCCGTGACCTCACGGACGAGGAGGTCGACAAGATCCGTAAGTACATCGACCAGAACCACATCATGGTTGAGGGTGACCTCCGCCGTGAGCGCAACCAGAACGTCAAGCGCCTGATGGACATCGGCTGCAACCGCGGCCTCCGTCACCGCAAGGGCCTCCCTGTCCGTGGTCAGCGCACCCACACCAACGCTCGCACCCGTAAGGGTCCGAAGCGTCAGATCGGTGCCAAGAAGAAGAAATAAGGGAGACTGACTAATGGCTACTGCTAAGAACAAGCGCGGTCAGGCTGGTCGTATCAAGCGCTCCGACCGCAAGAACATCACCGTGGGCCAGGCTCACATCCGTTCCACGTTCAACAACACCATCGTGTCCATCACCGACGGCCAGGGCAACGTCATCGCTTGGAAGTCCGCTGGCACGGTCGGTTTCAAGGGTTCCCGTAAGTCCACGCCGTTTGCCGCTCAGATGGCTGCCGAGGCTTGCGCCAAGATCGCCATGGAGCACGGCATGCATAAGGTTGCCGTCTTCGTGAAGGGCCCCGGCTCCGGTCGCGAGACCGCCATCCGCTCCCTCCAGGCTGCCGGCCTCGAGGTCTCGAGCATCCAGGACAAGACCCCCATTCCGCACAACGGCTGCCGCCCCAAGAAGCGTCGCCGCGTGTAACTCCTGAAAGGATCGATAAACTATGGCAATCGATAGGACTCCGGTTCTCAAGCGCTGCCGTCAGCTCGGGATCGATCCCGCTGAGCTGGGCTATAGCGGCAAGGAATCCAAGCGTCAGCCCAAGCGTCGTCGCAAGGAATCCGAGTACGGCATTCAGCTTCGTGAGAAGCAGAAGGTTAAGTTCATCTACGGCGTTCTGGAGAAGCAGTTCCACAGCTACTTCGTCCGCGCCCGTAAGATGCCCGGCATCACCGGCGAGAACCTGATGAAGATTCTCGAGACCCGTCTCGACAACGTGGTCTTCCGTCTGGGCTTCGCGCGTACGCGCAAGGAGGCTCGCCAGTCCGTCCGTCACGGTCACTTCACCGTGAACGGCCGTCGTGTCGACATCCCCTCCTACCTCGTCAAGCCCGGCGACGTCGTCGCTGTTGGCGAGAAGTACCGTGACCTCCTTCCCATCAAGGAGGCCCTCATCTCCTCCGAGCGTTTCGAGGTCCCCGGCTGGCTCGAGGTTGATATCGAGAAGCTGTCCGGCAACGTGCTCGCCATCCCGAGCCGTGAGCAGATCAGCGGCGACATCAACGAGCAGCTCATCGTCGAGCTCTACTCTAAGTAGTCCATTTGGGCTGCTGAGGCTGGAGGTAATACATGTCAGAATTCATTAGGCCTCAGGTTCAGGTCGAGGAGATCAACGAGACGTCCGCTCGCGTTTCCGTCGAGCCGCTCGAGCGCGGCTACGGCGATACGCTGGGCAACTCGCTGCGTCGCGTGCTGCTCTCGTCGCTCGAGGGCGCCGCGGTCGAGGCGATCCAGATCGATGGCGCGCAGCACGAGTTCATGACCATCCCCAATATGGTTGAGGATGTCACGGACATCGTCCTGAATGTCAAGGGCCTGGTGTTCCGTTCGCTCGGTACCACCGACGAGGGCACCGCGACCATCTCGGTCGACGGTCCCTGCGAGGTGACCGGCGCGGACTTCTTCATCCCTTCGGAGTTCGAGCTCGTCAATCCCGATAAGCACATCGCCACACTCAACGAGGGCGGTCACCTGACCATGAGCATGCGCATCGGCTATGGCCGCGGCTACGTTTCCTACGAGGGGAACAAGCGCGATAACGATCCGATCGGCGTCATCCACGTCGACTCGCTCTATTCGCCGGTCCGTCGCTGCGCCAAGCTCGTCGAGGCGTGCCGTGTCGGTCAGCACACCGACTACGACCGTCTCGTTCTTGAGATCGAGACGAACGGCGCGCTCAGCCCGCGTGAGGCGGTCGTCCAGGCTGCCAACATCATCAACCAGCACATGGCTGCCTTCATGAACCTCGCTGAGACGCCCGAGGCGGAGGAAGAGGTCTCCATCTTTGCCCCCGAGACCACCAGCGACAACGCTGAGCTCGATAAGCAGATCGAGGACCTCGACCTCTCGGTGCGCTCTTACAACTGCCTGAAGCGCGCGAGCATCCACTCCGTGCGTCAGCTTGTCGAGTTCTCCGAGAACGACCTGCTCAACATCCGCAACTTCGGCGTGAAGTCCATCGAGGAAGTCAAGGATAAGCTTGAGTCCATGGGCCTGAGCCTGAAGGCTTAATCGCGCTACTCGTGTAACCAAGGAGACCATAGCTATGCGTCACAATCGAAAGAAGGGCCTGAAGCTCGGCACCGACGCGAGCCACACCAAGGCCATGAAGAAGAGCCTCGCCAAGGCGCTCTTCACCAACGATCGCATCAAGACCACCATCACCCGCGCCAAGGCGCTGCGTTCCTACGCTGAGCCGATCATCACGTGGGCCAAGAAGGGCGATCTGCATTCCCGCCGTCTGGCCATCGCCAAGCTCGGCGACAAGGATCTCGTGAAGGAGATCTTTGACAAGGCTGCTCAGGGTATGTGGGCCGACCGCAACGGTGGTTACACCCGCATCATGAAGCTCGGCACCCGTAAGGGCGACAACGCCGAGATGGTCATCATCGAGCTCGTCACCGAGCCGGTGGTGAAGAAGGCCCCGAAGAAGGCCACCACCCCGAAGAAGGCTCCGAAGAAGGTTGAGGAGACCACCGAGGCCGTCGAGGCTGAGGCCACCGAGACCGCCGAGGCTGCTTCTGAGGAGGCTGCCGAGTAGCTGCAGGTGCGGCAACCGGCATATGTTGTATGAGAAAGGGGCGCGCCGTACGGTGTGCCCCTTTTGCGTTGTCGAGCAGTCGCGAGGGACATGCGGATATGGTGGATGCGATTCTTGTCGTATCCGTCTCTCCCTATCGACTGCCTTATGGTGAGGGGGTCTTGCGTGATCGAGGTCACAGATGCCGTCGTGCGCTTCGGTGCCGGCGACGATGAGGTCGCGGCACTCGATGGGGCCTCGGTTTCGCTTGTTCCCGGAGAAGTCGTGGCACTCGTCGGTGCCAACGGCTCGGGCAAGTCGACGCTCGCGCGGCTCCTCTGCGCGATGACGCTTGCCGACGAGGGTTCCGTTGCCGTGGACGGTATCGATCCCGCTACGGGGGACCGTGAGCGTCGAGAGGTCAGGCGTCGTGTCGGCTTTGTGCAGCAGCACCCCTCAGACCAGCTCGTGTCGACCTTGGTTGCCGACGAGGTGGCGTTCGGCCCGAGAAACCTCGGGCTCGCCCCCGATGAGGTCAGCCGTCGCGTCGCACGCGCTCTGGATGTCGTCGGCCTTTCGCACACTGGCGCGCATGATACGCAGGCGCTTTCGGGAGGCCAGCAGCAGCTGCTCGCGATTGCGGGCATTCTCGCCATGGAGCCGGCGTATATCGTGCTCGATGAGGCCACCTCCATGCTTGATTCGTGCGCCCGCCCCGGCATGCGTGCGCTTGTGGATCATCTTGCGCACGATGAGGGGCTCGGCGTCATCCAGGTGACGCATGACCCGCTTGAAATACTCGTCTCCGATCGCGTCATCGTGCTCGATGCCGGCCGTGTTGTGTTTTCCGGGTCGCCCGCATCGTTTATCGGTGGACATGGTGCCCTGTGGGATGCCACGGTGGTCGAGGATCCATGTGCACGCGCGGTGCGCGCGTGCATCGCGGCGGGCTTGCCGGAAGATGTCGGCGTCGCGCCCTCAGATGCCGTATCGTGGCTTCTTGCGGCCATTGGGCAGGCTCGGGTACCGACTGCGTCTCTAGAGAGCGTTTTGCGGGCTCTCATGCCCCGAGGATGGGGACAGGGGGAGCGTCTTGAGCGTGCAGACGAACGTCTGGTTCTGTCGCGGATCGATTTCGCGTACGATCGCGATGCCTGTGTGCTCCGTGACGTCTCGCTCGGGGTGCGCGGCGGTGAGGTCGTGCTGCTTGCCGGTCGCTCGGGTTCAGGGAAATCGACGCTCGCCTGCGTCGCCGCGGGTCTCTATGAGGCGCGGTCCGGGACGGTGACGCTCGATGGCGCGCCGCTTCGACCGGGAGCGGTGGGTATCGCCTTCCAGCGCCCTGAGGACCAGCTGTTCTGCGAGAGCGTTCGCGACGAGATCGCGTTCGCCCCGCGGAATCTCGGGGCGTCGGAGACGCAGGTTTCCGCATCCGTTCGCATGGCTGCAGAGCTCGTGGGACTCGAAGACGACCTGCTCGATCGGTATCCCTTCGACCTGTCCGGCGGCCAGGCGCGCCGCGTGGCCATCGCGTCGGTCCTGTCGCTCGCGTCGGGCGCCTACCTGTTCGATGAGCCGACGGCCGGCCTCGATGCGGACGGTAGGCGGTCGCTGCACCGCGTGGTCCGCGCGTGCGCCGAGCGCGGATGCGCGGTGGTCGTCATCAGCCATGATCTTGAGGAGTGGGCGGCGGAGGTCGATCGGGTCGTCCTCATGGCCGCCGGTGCTGTCGTGTGGGAGGGGACACCTGCTGACCTTAGCGCCGATGCGGACGCGTTCGCATCGGCCGGCATGCGACCCCCGCTGTCATTCGAGCTCGCCCATCGCATCCGGGCGGCGCTGGGGGAGGTGCGCGCATGACGTCGTTTACGCCGTTGGGCTCGTTCGTGTCAGCCGACACGCCCGCTGCCCGCATCGATGCGCGCGTGAAGCTCGCGCTGCTGCTCGCCGCCACCGTATCGCTGTTCTTGTCGCAGGCGGCGTGGACCCTTGCCGCATGGGCGGCGGTGCTCGTCGGTGTCGTGTGGGCAAGCGGGATGAAGGTGCGCGATCACCTGCGCGCGCTCGTGCCGGTTGTGTTCATTCTCGCATTCACCTTGATCGCCAACGCGCTGGCGCTCGACGGTCACGGCTCGATTCCGATCGCGGGGCCGGTCGGCCTCGATCCGGCGGGCGCGCAGCGCGGCTTTACGGCCGTCGCGCGCATCGTCATTTTGCTCGGCCTCGCGCTCGCCGTGTCGTCATCCACCACGCCTCCGCAGCTCGCCGACGGCTGCGTGCGCCTTATGCGCCCGCTCGCGCGCCTGGGTGTCCCCGTGGCCGATATCGGCCTGATGCTCTCGCTCGCCCTGCGGTTCATCCCGATCGTCTCGGAGGAGTTCTTCCGCATCAAGCTCGCCCAGCGCGCCCGCGGTGTCGACTTCGACGACGGCGGGCTTATCGCGCGCATTCGCTCGTGGGCATCGGTGCTGACGCCTCTGGTGGTCCGGCTGTTTCGCCGGGCCGATCGGCTCGGTGAGTCCATGGCGGCGCGATGCTATGCTGAGAGCGCGGACGCTATGGGCCCGCGCGTCCCGCTGGCCGCGCGCGACCGCTGGGTGCTGGCGGCTGGCCTTGCGCTGTGCTGCGCCCTGCCGGTCCTGGCGCGCCTGTTGCACTGATCGCCCGCGCGGCTTAAAGACCCGCGCGCAGAGATACGGAGTCATGATGGAAGAGCAGATGGATGCCGAACAGACCTCCTCGCGTGGGATGCATCGGGAGGAGGACGCCTCGTCGCTCGACGGCACGCTCGTGCTGCGTCTCGGCTACGACGGGAGCGCCTATGCGGGCTTCGCCGAGCAACCGACGGAGACCACGGTCGCCGGTGAGGTCCGCCGTGCGCTCGAGGTGTTCTTGCGGCGCCCCATCGAGCTCACCTGCGCGGGCCGCACCGATGCCGGCGTGCATGCGGTCGGGCAGTACGTGAGTATCCCGGTGACCGCAGATGAGCTCGCCGTGCCGCGCTCGCGCTGGATGCGCGCGTTTCCCGCGCTGCTGCCGCACGATATCGCCGTGTCAGAGGTCTTCCATGCCGCCCCGGGGTTCTCGGCGCGCTTCGACGCCCGCTCGCGCACCTATACGTATCGCATCGCGACAGGCGACGCGCCGCCTCTGCTGACGCGCTCCGTCACGTGGTGGCACCGTTGGCCGCTCGACGTCGCGGCGATGGATGACGCCGCCCAGCGCCTCGTGGGCGAGCGCGATTTCAAGAGCTTCTGCAAGACCTCGTCGGCTATCGGACGACCGACGCACCGCTGCGTCCAGGCGGTCTCCTTTGCGCGCGAATGCAGCCTGGGGGAGGAATGCCTGGCGTTCACCATCCGCGGCAACGCCTTCCTGCACTCCATGGTGCGCACCATCGTGGGCACGCTCGTGGAGGTGGGGTGCCATCGGCGCGAGCCGGCATGGATCGATGAGGTGCTGGCGGCCTGCGACCGCGCGGCGGCCGGTCCCACGGCTCCGGCATGCGGCCTGTGCTTCATGGACGTCGCTTACGACGAGGGGGCGCTGGTGCGCTGCCCGTAGGACGGCTCCAATTGGCCGCCGACCGCCAACGTCCCGGCGCACGCGGCACCGATGCTGCCGCACGGGCGCGAGAAGATGGCAAAGCTGTGGTGGGCGAGTGTGCAACATCTGTGCTTGCCGTGAGCGGGCGCGGGGCGAATCGTTGCGTCACCTGCGCGATGCTACCATTGTCAGCAATGGCAGTATCATCGGGAGGCAGACGTGGCCCATCGCGTTCCAAGATGTCCGGGTATATCCGTTGTCATGGCAGTGCATGACGGCGCGGGGCATTTTGCGCGCTCGGTGGAAAGCGTTCTCAACCAGTCGTATGCCGACCTCGAGCTCATGCTCGTCGACTGCGCGTCGACGGACCGCACGCCCGCGCTCATGCAGAGCTTCCACGACCGCGACATCCGGGTGGAGCTGATCGAGCGCGACGATGACGATATCGCTGCCGGACTCGTGAGCGCGATCGAGCGGGCACGCAGCCCGCGCGTGCTCATGCTGCGCCAGGAGGGCTGGCTTGCCCCCGGTGCCCTTGAGACCGTGCACGCCCTGGTGGATGGCGACGCGCCCGATATCGTCTTTTTGAGCCGCTCGGACGATTCATATGATGGCAAGGGTCATCTCGCGTCGACGCGCAAGCGTCGTGTGGCGCAGCGCACGTGGGGTGCCGATGACGACCTGGCCGGGGTGGCTGCGCTCCTGTATGAAGAGGGGTTACTAAGCGATGCGTACGGCACGGTGCTCATGCGCGAGAGCGCGCGCGAGCACGGCGGCCTGTTGACGTCCGAGCGCGATGGCGGGTTCGCCTTCGTCCTCGCGTGCTTCGCCGACGCGCACCGTGTCGGCGTCGTCGACGGTCCGCTCTATCACGATGCGGCGTACGCGAGTGGCGCTGCCGCCCCGTTCGACCCCGCGTTCGCGAGGCAATGCGCCCATGAGCATCGGCTCATGATGGACCTGCTGCGCTCCCGCGGCGCCGATGGCGACCCCGCCATCGTGGCGCCCGTGCACCGCAAGCATGTGCGCGACCTGATCGCCTGTATCGACAACGCGAGCATCGGAAGCTCGGCCATTTCCGCATCCGAGCGGCTCGATCGCGTGCAGACCATGATCGACGACGCCGACGTGCGCGATTCTCTGGCCGCCGTGGAGGACGCATCGTCCGAGTTTGGCATCATGTACCGTCCCATGTCGCGCCGCAATGCCGCGGGGTGCTGCATGGGTGCTCGTCTGCGCGAGCTTGTGCGTATCTCCCATCTGCCGCTCGGCTTCATACTCTGATCTCAAGAACCGATAGTCCCTGCTTAGAGGGTGCTGTAGGGCTGCGACCGCACACTGTGCGTCGGGCGTGTCGGGTGCTTCGTGTTAGTATGCAGAAGCTATCCCGCTTTGGGCTGAACTATGCATCTGCATTTGATAAACTACGCAAAAAATCGTTGATATGAGTCATAACTGTTAAATCATCCATCGGTTATCGACCGAAAAGTCGCCATGCGAGTACAGTTTGATATCGACGTGTTTAGCGCAGTGGATTACGAGGGAGGGACAGGTCCCATGGCTAAAAAGCGCAACGGTCGCCAGGATGCGATTCGTGAAATCGTCCGCGAGAAGGACGTGCGGACCCAGCGCATGCTTGTAGACGAGCTCAAGGCAAGCGGGTTCGACTGTACACAGGCGACAGTTTCCCGTGATATTGCAGACATGGGGCTTCGCAAACTCCCCGAGGGCGTGTATGTGCTCGCAGAGGATCTCCACCTGCAGCGTATGGTGTCCGAGCTCGTGGTTGAGGTCGCACGTGCCGACAACCTCGTGTTGGTGAAGGCCCAGCCGGGCACCGCGTCGGGTATCGCCGCCGCTATCGACGCCGCCGAGCTGCCCGATGTGCTCGGGTCGCTGGCGGGAAACGACACGATTCTCGTGATCGCGCGTACCGCTGAAGACGGAGAGCGCTTGGAGAACATGATTGGCAAGCTGAGGAGCGTGCGCAAGTAGATGATTGCAGCCATCCATATCCTCGTTCTCTCGCTGGTCATTTTGTTACCGATTGCCCTGGTCGCCCTCCTTGTGTGGTATTTCATCCGCTGGCGCGCTTCGCGCTGAGCGCGCAGACGATATACGTCGGGCTGAATAGGTACGCGGCGCCCCGGTGTATGCGGGGCGCCGCGTTTTTCTATCGCGCATGTACGGCGACGCGCTCTCCATGGGGGAAGGGCCCCTGCGCGCTCATCTTCCAACGTCGGACTTCCGGAGAGGGAGGGGTACTTTCATGAAGAAAGCGCCCCGAGACTCTCGGGGCGCTTTTCAGATTGCTTAGGCGCTGCGATCGCTATGAAGCCGCAGGCGTGGTGGGATCAGGTGTCGGGGTAGGTTCCGGTGTCGGCGTGGGGTCCGGCGTGGGTGTGGGCTCGGTCCCACCGCCGGTGCTGCCGTCATCCGATCCGCCGCCGGTGCCTTCTCCGGTGCCGCTATTGCCGCCAGAGTTGTCGCCCGTGCCGCCGCCGGTGTTGCCGCCGGTGTTGCCGCCGGTGTTGCCGCCGGTGTTGCCGCCGGTGTTGCCGCCGGTGTTGCCGCCGGTGCCGCCACCCGTGTTTCCTCCGTTGCCGCCGCTGTTGCCACCGGTGGTGCCGTTGTTACCGCCACCGGCATTCGGGTCCGTCGGCGTCGTCGGGTTCTGGGTCTCAGGGGTCTGTTGCGTATCGGAGGGAGTGGTATGTGCCGTGCCCTCTTCAGCGGGCTCCTCCGTCTCTTCGCCCTCGTCGTTGCTCCAGCGGCTACCGCTGCCGTAGTTGCCGCCCTCGAAGTCCCACTCGTCGGCGTTCTTGTAATCGGGATCGTCGCCCTCGGGGAACTCCTCGCGCTCGGCATCTGCCAGCGTCGAGTTCATAAAGTTCTCGAAGATCGGCAGGACGGTGTCGGCCGTGCCAAGGCCGGAGATGGGCGCGTTGCTGTTGGAGTGGCCGACCCAGATGGCGCAGGCGAGCTGAGGGGTATAGCCCACGAACCACAGGTCGGTCGTGTCGCTCGCCGTACCGGCCGTGCCGGTCTTGCCTGCGACGGGCTGGTCGATCTCGTAGGGATAGCCGTAGATGCCCGTTCCGGAGCCGGTCATGACGCCCTCGAGGACCTCGTTGATGGCCTCGGCCTCGCCGGTGGTCATGACGCGCTCGGGTGAGTCGGCGTGCTGGTAGAGGACGTCGCCGTCGCGGTTCGTGATCTCGGTGATGGCGACCGTGCCGCGATGCTCTCCGCCCGCGGCGAACGTGGAGAACGCCTCGGCCATCTCGGCGGTGGAGCAGCCGTACGAGCCGCCGGTCAGGGTGAGGGAAGCCGCGGTGGGATCCATGCCGGCAGCGTCGGTGTCGATGCCGAGCTTGTCGGCCATATCGATGATTTTGTTGTTTCCGATAGCGAGAGCGACCTGCACGAAGCCCGTGTTGGAGGACAGGGCGGTCGCGCGCGCTAAGGTGCACACGCCGTAGTCGTGGTTGCCGTAGTTCTGCAGCGGGCCGTCAGCGGTGTAGTAGGGCTCGATGACCATGGGGGAGGAGCAGTCGATGCGCGTGTTGGGGTCCATACCGTCGGTGATGGCGGCGGCAAGCGTGATCGCCTTGAACGCCGAACCGGTCGAGCGGCGGCTCGTCGCATGGTTGATGTGCTTGTCGTCCTTGTAGTAGTCGCGACCGCCCACCATGGCCAGGATGTAGCCGGTGTCGGGGTCGAGCACCGTCATGCCGACCTCGAGATCGTCGGCGTCGAGATAGTCCATTCGCTCGTAGGCAGCCTGTTCTGCCGCGGCCTGGATGGTCGGGTCGATGGTCGTCTTGATGGTAAGGCCGCCGGCGAACAGCACGTCGGTGGAGAACTCCTCGGACAGCAGGCTCTTCACGTAGTCGACGAAGTAAGGATAGGCGAGCGTGCCGTTGACGGGCTGCTCGCTGACGTTGAGCGTGATGGGCTCGTTTACGGTCGCGTCGTACTCTTCCTGGTTGATGTGGCCCAGGCGCAGCATCGCGGACAGGACGACGGCACGGCGCTCCATGGCACCCTCGGGGTTCTTGGTGGGGTCGAGGTAGTCCGGGGCGTTGGGCAGGCCGACAAGCAGCGTCGCCTCGCCGAGGGTGAGGTCAATGGCGTTCTTGGAGAAATAGGTCTTGGCCGCAGCCTGGATGCCGTAAGCGCCGTGCCCGTAGTACACGGTGTTGAGATACATGGTGAGGATCTCTTCCTTGGAGAAGATCTTCTCCATCTGCAGGGCGATCCACGCCTCGCGCACCTTGCGCTCGATGGTGTCGTCGAACTGCTCCTCGGACAGGATCGTGTTGCGCACGAGCTGCTGCGTGATGGTGGAGGCGCCCTGTGAGCCGCCGGTGAGCTGGCTCACCACGGCGCGCATGATGCCGATGAGGTCGACGCCGGGGTGCTCGTAGAAGCGCTCGTCCTCAACGTCGACGATGGCGGTGAGGGCATAGGGCGAGATCTGGTCGAAATCCACGACATCGCGGTTCTGGATGTAGAGGCTCGCGATCTCGTTGCCGTAGGCATCCTGGATGCTCGTGGGCTCAGATGCCAGGTAATTGTCGGCGTTGGTGTAATCGGGCAGGTCGCTCAGCCACTGCGTGACGTTGCCGACCATGCCGATGCCGAAGGCAACGCACAGGATCAGGAAGAACCCGAAAAACGAACCGATGATGACGGGAAGGGTATGCGTTTTGGAGCGACGGCGTGTCGAGCGCTCGCGTGGACCCATACTGCATCTCCAATCGTTGGACGGATGGCGGTGCGGCGGCACCGCTTCGTGAACGCACGTCGATTGTGTGCGCATAAGTAAGAACACATTACCGTATGGGGGGCGCGTAGGGCTCGTGTATGCTGGGAGTGAACCAAATTTCAGACCGACTGCATATGGTGGGCGCGGCGCATACCGCCTGAAGAAGGGATAGTTGAGGCGCAAGGAGGCGCCGCATTCGCAGGGTTGCGCCGCGCTGCCGATCATGGGAGGACAGCATGCACGAGAATCGCGGGCGCCCGGTGCGCTTGCCCGAGCTCTTGGCGCCGGCGGGTTCTGTCGACGCGCTGCTCGCCGCGGTGGCGGCGGGTGCCGATGCCGTCTATATCGGACTCGGCGCGCTCAACGCCCGCGCCGCCGCCCGCCCGGTTGCGCTCGACGACTTCGCGCGCGCCTGCTCGTGCGCTCACGCCCACGGCGTGCGCGTCTATGTGACGGAGAACGTGTATATGCGCGAAAGCGAGCTCGAGGACGCGTGCGCGCTCGCGCAACGCGCGATGGCCGCTGGGGCGGACGCGCTGATTGTCGCCGACGCCGGCTTCGCGCGCCTCGTGCGCTGCCGCCTGCCCGAGGTGGAGCTTCATCTGTCGACCCAGGCGGGCGTCGTGTCGGCGGCGGGCGCGCGTCTGGCGGCCCGCGAGTTCGGCGTGGAGCGCGTGACGTGCGCTCGTGAGCTTTCGGTCGACGAGATTGCGGCGCTGTGCGCGACGGGCGTGGACATCGAGGTGTTCTGCCACGGGGCGATCTGCATCTGCTATTCGGGCGCGTGCACGTTCTCGGCGTTGCGCCGGGGCCGTTCGGCGAATCGGGGCGACTGCACGCAGCCCTGCCGCCTGTCCTATGACCTGGTGGATGCGCAAGGGGGCTCGCGCGTCCAGGTGACGGGCGATCGGCTGCTCTGCCCACGCGATTACGTCTCCGTCGCCCATCTTGCCGAGCTCGTGCGCGCAGGCGTTGCCGCCCTCAAGATCGAGGGGCGCATGAAGAATCCCGACTACGTGTACAACGTCGTGAGAACCTACCGCGCTGCGCTCGATGCCCTGGCGGCAGGCGCACCCATGGAAGGCGAGGCGGCGACCGCGCTTCTCGAGCAGCTCGGCCGCTCGTTCAACCGCGGCTTTACCGACGCCTACCTGCAGGGCGCGTCCGGTGCCGAGCTCATGAGCTTCGAGCGCGCGATCAACCAGGGGGTGCGCGTGGGCACGGTGGTCGAGCGCGGGCATCACGAGGTCGTGATCGAGCTCGAGGGAGCCGTGGGCGCGGGTGACACGCTCGAGATCAGGACCATCCTGCCCGCCGACGCCGCCGCGGACGTCCCCGCGCGCTGGCCGCTTGTGCCCTGCGAGGTCGACGCAGCTGCCGGCGAGCGCATCCGCGTGCGATGCAAGCGCCGCGTGGCGCCGGGCAGCCCGGTGTATCTCACGGCAAGCGCGCGCGTGCGTGCGGACGCCAATGGCGCGGTGGCAGCGATGCGCGCTGAGCTGGAGGCGGACCCATCTGTTTGCGACAGGTCGGTTCCTGGGGCGATGCGCACCACGGGGGAGGCCCCGGCGCATGTGTCGGCGGCGGCGAAGCCCGGCCCCGGGCTGCGCGACTGTCCACCAGCGGTATCCGTGATCGTGTGCACCCCGGCAGAGGCGCGGGCCTATCGGGATGACCCCCGTGTCCACCGGGTGTACGTTCGCGCGTCGACCCTTGTCGAGCTGCCGGATGTCTCTTGGCCGCTTTCGGGTATGACGGTGATTCTGGATGAGGTCTGCCGCGCGTGCGACGAGGCACGCGTGCGCGCCTGGTGCCGAGCCGCGTCGGCGGTGGTGTGCCGCAACCTCGGTGCGCTCCAGATCGCGCTCGAGGAGGGCGCGACCTTCGAGGTCGCAGCCCCCGTGTCCGCTACGAACAGTGAGACGGTGCGCTGGCTGCGCGACCTCGGCGCCCGTCGCGTCTGGTTGCCCGACGAGCTCTCTTGTGACGAGCTGCGAGCGGTCATCGAGGCCGCTCCCACGCGCAGTTGCGGCGCGCTCGCTTACGGGGCGGCGCAGCTCATGGTCTGCGAGCACTGCCTGCTCACGGCAGAGGGGGCCTGCGATGGCGACCATGCCGCATGCGCGCGCCGGCGCGCACAGCGCTTCCTCGTGGAGGCCGATGGCACGCGCCTGCCGGTACGGGTGGATGCGCATGGGCGGACGCGCATCTTTAACGCGTCTCCACTCGACCGCCGGGACATGCTGGGGGCCCTCGTGGGGACGGGCATCGGGAGCTTGCTGGTCGACGGCGAGCTGCTCGATGAGGATGAGCTTGCGTGCGTGCTGGACGAGCTGTCGTGCGAGCGCGACCGCATCTGGCGCGCCTGTCGCGCATAGGCGGGGTCCGCATTGTCTGCGTTGCACGGGGCGTCATGCCTGCCAGCACCGATGCGGCCGCGATAACCGCGCCGATCGGGCCCTTCCGAGTGGCAGTCTTGTCGCCCGATGGACAAAAACGCGTTGAGTGGGACGTATGCAGCGCGGCACTGCGTACGTCCTCATTGAGCGATGAATAGTTATCACTTATTATCAGCTCTATTATTTCAGATTGATGAGTAATTATCGCAACTTCGTGGGCAATAGAAACCCATCGCAGCGGTGTGAAGTCCCACTCAGACCGTTTTTGTCCAGTGGACACCAGGGCGGGGGGAGGGCCACCTTTTCGCCCTGAATAAAACCGCGTGAAACGGCGGGTTTGCGTGCACCTCGCGATTTTGGGGCTCCCGCCCGGTAACTCGGCTACACTAATACGGTTATGTGCTACCAAGCACCGCCCCCCTTCTGCGGGCGAGGGTGCTAACGATGTCAAGGAGGATGCAGCCATGCTTCCAGTCGATGAGCAGATGCGCATCATCACGTCCGGTGCGGCGCAGATCGTGCCCGAGGCGGACCTGAGGAAGAAGCTCGAGCGCGGCGTGCCGCTCAACATCAAGCTGGGCGTCGACCCCACGAGCCCCGACCTGCACCTGGGCCATGCGGTGCCCCTGCGCAAGATGCGCCAGTTCCAAGACCTGGGCCACAAGGTCACCCTCATCATCGGCAACGGCACCGCGATGATCGGCGATCCGTCCGGCAAGAACACCACGCGCCCGCAGCTCACGCAGGATCAGGTCGAGGCCAACGCCGCGACCTACGTCTCTCAGGCCATGAAGATCCTCGACCCAGAGAAGACGACCATCGTCCACAACGGCGACTGGATCTTGTCGCTTGACCTTAAGGGCATGCTCGAGCTGTGCTCCAAGTTCACCGTGGCGCGCATCCTTGAGCGCGACGACTTCACGAAGCGCTACCAGTCCCAGACTCCGATCGCGCTGCACGAGTTCCTCTACCCCGTGATGCAGGCCTTCGACTCCGTGAAGATCGAGGCCGACGTCGAGATGGGCGGCACCGATCAGCTCTTCAACCTGCTCGCCGGCCGCGAGCTCATGGAGAAGATGGGCATGGAGCCGCAGGTCGCGCTCACCATGCCGCTGCTCGAGGGCACCGACGGCGTGCGCAAGATGTCCAAGTCCTACGGCAACTACATCGGCTTGACCGACGAGCCGGCGGACATGTTCGGCAAGACCATGTCCATCCCCGACGAGATGATCGGCAAGTACTACCGCCTCGCCTCGACCCTTTCCGTTGACGAGGTCGACGAGATCGACCGCGCGCTCGCCGACGGCACCGCCGACCCCTATGCGCTCAAGCGCGCCCTGGCTCGCAACATCATCACCGCCTACCACAGCGCCGAGGATGCAGTTGCCGCCGAGGAGGCGTTCGATCGCGTGTTCAAGGAGTCGCAGCTGCCCGAGGATATCGCTGAGGTGCACGTCGACCTCACGCCGAACGACGAGGGCAAGATCTACCTCGCGGCGGTCCTCAAGGATGCGGGCCTCGCGCCCTCCACGGGCGAGGCGCGTCGCCTCATCGACGGCGGCGGCGTGAAGATCGACCAGAAGCCGGTCGAGCCGAAGAGCTACAACATCGACCCGTCGATGCTGCCGGCGGGCTGTGTTCTGCAGGTGGGCAAGCGCAAGTACGCGCGCCTCGTGTAGCGAAGCGAAAAGAGAGCCAAGCATTGCGACCGGGCCCCGCTGCGTGCGGGGCCCGATGCGTTTGGGGACGGGTCCTTCCCGTAGCCGGCGGGCCGGTTTGCCGATGCGGATGCGTGCGGTGCCGGGGCGGCGGGTGCGGACGGAGACGGCCCGGCGGGCCTCGGCCTGGTCGGCCACCACATCGGGCGCGGATGGGTGCGCGGCTACCCGATTGCCGGCGGGGCGATCGCCTCGACGATCGGTCATGACTCGCACAACGTCTGCGTGGTGGGCGATAACCCCGATGACATGCTCGCCGCGGTGCGGGCTCTCGGTCAGGGTGGGCATGTGCTTGTGCGCGCGGGGCGCGTGGTCGCCCGCATCGACCTGCCGCTCGGCGGCCTTATGAGCGACAAGCGCGCCGAGGAGGTGGCGGCGGAGCATGCCGCCTTCGAGAGGGCGGCGCGCGAGATGGGCGTGCTGCCGCCGCTCGATCCGATCATGGGCGTGATATTCCTGCCGCTGCTGGTTATCCCCGTGCTGCGCATCCGGCCCGAGGGCATGTTCAACGTCTCGACGTTCTCCTACATGTAGGACGCCTGCGCGCCCGGCGGCATCGCCGCCTCTCGTCCCGCCGGGCGCGCTATTGTCATAGTTCGGTCAGGAAGCGTCCGTCTCGGTGTCCGCCGGCGCCGGCGCGGGTACATCCATCAGAAGGTTTGCGTGAACGATGGATAAGGAGCTTCACCCTATGATCAAACTGATCGCTTCCGATATGGACGGCACCCTGCTCGACGAGTGCGGCGAGGTGCCACCCGAGACCTACGAGCTCATCCGCGCGCTGCGCGAGCACGGCGTGCGCTTCGCCGCGTCGTCCGGCAGGCGCTATGACCGGCTGTGCGAGTTCTTCGAGCCGGTGCGCGACGAGATGGATTTCGTGGCGTCGAACGGCGCGCAGGTGTATGCCGGGGGGCGTATGGTCGACCGCGAGGTCTACTCCCATCTGGGTATCGTGCGGCTCGCTCGGACCGTGGCGATGTTTCCCTGCCTGCATCTGGCGCTGTTCGACCGGGCGAAGTCCTTCCTGCTCGACGACGAGGATAAATTCGTCCGCGAGGTGGACAAGGATCTGCCGAACGTCGAGCGCATCGTCGAGCTGCCGGCGGCCGACGCGAGCATCATCAAGGCGAGTATCTTCTGCGATGACGGGGCGGTGATGGACTACGCCTACGTGCTCGAGCGCGAACTCGGCGACGAGTTCGTCTTCGCACCCTCGGGTAACGCCTGGATCGACGCGATGCAGCGCGGGGTGTCGAAGGCGACGGGCATCCAGCAGATCATGGACCACTACGGCATCGCGCCCGATGAGGTCATGGCCTTCGGCGACTCCATGAACGACTACGAGATCATCCGCCTGGTCGGGTGCGGCTGCGCCATGGAAAACGGGCGTGCCGCCCTGCGTGCCGTCGCCGATCGCGTCGTGGGGCGCAACCGCGACCATGCGGTGCAAGCCGAGATGCGCCGCGTTCTGGAGAGCCTGAAGTAGGGCGCGGTGCAGACGGGCGCTACGCTGTCGTGTCGCCCGAGAGGCGCGCGATGATCTCGCGTGCGGCGCCGTCCTCGTCATTCGCCGCCACGACGAGGTCCGCCGCCGCGCGCACCTCGGGCTCCGCGTTACCGACCGCGACGCCCGCACCGGCTGCCTCGAGCATGGGGATGTCGTTCAAGCTGTCGCCGAACGCGAGGGCGCCGCGCGCGTCGATGCCGAGGTGGTTGCAAAGCCAGGCGAGCGCGGTTCCCTTGGTGGCGCCTTCCGCCATGATCTCGATGTTGGTCGGATGGGAACGGGTGACGACGATGCCCGGGACCGTGCGCAGCCCCTCCGCGATCTCGTCGCGGTCGCGCTCGCGGTGCCAGTAGATGCCCACCCGCTCGATCTCGCCGACGCGCGCGATGGTCTGCTCGGGCGATTCGTCGACCGGTGTGCGGACCTGCTGGATGAGCTTTAGGGTCGCCTTGTCGGGAATGATGTCCGGCAGGCGGTCGAACAGCGCGCGTGCAAGATAGGTGCGTCCGCCGGCGAAGATGTCGAACGTGGCGTCGCGCCCGCGCACGATGTCCCACACGGCGAGGGCGCGTTCGGCCCCGAGCGGCACGGAGTGGATGAGATGGGCGTCGTCGATATCGCCGCCCGAACCGTCGAGCTCGAAGACGGATGCCCCGTTTGCGCTGATGGCATGGTGCACGGCGGGATGCGCCAGCAGCTCGGCCGGCAGGCCGCTCATCGGCCGGCCCGTGCAGGGCACGAAGGGGATGCCCCGTTGCGCGAGCGCATCGAGCGCGCGCCAGGCGATGTCGCTTATACGTTTGTCCGTGGTGAGAAACGTCCCATCCATGTCGGAGAAGACGATTGTCGGCATGCGGTCCATCTCAGTTCTCCTCGGTTGCCTCCTCGGTTGCGCTTGCGCTGCGCGCAAGCAGGTCCATGATCGTGCGCGCCACGCCATCCCCATCGTTCGTCGCGCACACGAGATCCGCCGCGGCGCGCACCTCGGCCTCGGCGTTCGCGACCGCCACACCGGTGCCTGCGCAGCGGATCATCTCGATATCGTTCATGTTGTCGCCGAATGCGACGGCCTCGCGCGTGTCGAGGTCGAGATGCGCGCAGAGCCAGGCGAGTGCCGAACCCTTGGACGCGCCCTTCGCCATGACCTCGATATTCGTGGGGTAGGAGCGCGTGATGTCGACGCCGGGAAGCGTCGCGAGCCTCGACAGGATCGCATCGCGGTCCGCCGGGTCCTTCCAATACATGGAGACGCGCTCGAGGTCGCGAACGCGGCGGATGGTCACCCCCGCATCCTCGTCGACGGGGATGCGCGTATCGATCATCGACTTCAGGATATCCGGTTCGCTCATGAACTCGTCCAGGCGCTCGTACAGGTCGCGGCGCAGGTAGTTGCAGCCGTCGGCGAACACATCGAACGTCACGTCGTAGTCGCGGGCGATATCGAGCACCGCGAGGGCGCGTGCGCGGTCGAGCAGGGCGCTGTGGATCGTGTGCGCACTGGCCGCCGTGGGGTCGTCTTCGGCGAGTTCGGACACGGTCGCGCCGTTGGCACTCACGACGTAGCGGACCGCCGGGTGCGCAAGCAGCTCGGCGGCGACGCCCGCGAGCGGCCTGCCGGTGCAGGGGACGAAATCGAAGCCGCGCCCCGCGAGCGCGTCGAGGGCGCGCCAGGTGGCCGCGGACACCGTTTTGGCCGTGGTGAGCAGCGTTCCGTCAAGATCTGAGAAGACGATCACAGGCGCATGGTCCTTTCTGTTCGTCGGCTCATGCAGGCGACGCGGCGCTCGGCGCATCTTGCCGGGCGCCGCGTCGGGTGACGACTCAATTGCTGCAGCGGCGTATACGCTACAGACGATACATGAAGTTGAAGACGTCCTCGCGCTGAACGCTCACGGTGACGCCGGAGAGCTCGCCGGCCTGGGCGAGCGCCTCCTGCAGCGCATGGAAATCGAGCGTGGAGGCGGAGATATCGGCGAGCATGGTCATGGTGAAGATGTCGTCCAGGATGGACTGCGTGATGTCGCGGATGTCGACGTTGGCCTCGCCGAGCACGCGGGTGACGCCGGCGACGATGCCGGGGCGGTTCTTGCCCAGCACGGTGATGACGATGCGGTTGGATGCGGTCTCGGCCATGGGTGACCCTTCTCTTCTGCGGTGTACAGGCGACCCCATTGTACCGATTGGCGGCGGCGCGTGCGTGCCGGGGCAGGCATTGTGTACAAGACGTAGCGGTCGGGGTGAATAGGGGGGATCGCGGGTAGGATGGGGGTAGGTGCCGATTGGGGAGGGAGCCATGGAGACCATCACGCTGACGTCGCTTCAGATCGGCTTGGGCACGATCGCGGTGGTCGTGGCGATCGCGGGCGTCATGTGGCCCCGCGCCGCACTCGTCCTCGTGCCCGCGAGCTTCGCTGTGGCACTCGCGCCGATCATCATCACGATCGAGCTGTTCCGGCAGGTCGCCGAGGTCGGCGATACGTCGACCATCCTCGATACGGCCGGAGCGTACGTGATCTGCTCGGTTGCGCTCGGCGTCGTCGTCATCGGGCTCGGTATCGCGGCGATCGCGCGTGCGCTCAGGCGCGGCTGAGCGCACGCGCCGCCGTGCCGCGGCCGTTCGCGTGGACCTTTTGTGGCCGGCGCGCCGCTGTGCTATTCTAGGCAGGCTGTTTTGTCTTGGTCGGAAACCAAGACACCCCTTATGTCCTGATTGGTAACCAGGACAACGAAGAAGAGGAGCCCTGCCATGAAGTCTGGTATCCATCCCGAGTACGTCGAGTGCACGGTGCGCTGCAGCTGCGGCAACACCTTCAAGACCCGCTCGACCAAGTCCGAGATCCAGGTCGAGCTGTGCAACGAGTGCCACCCGTTCTACACCGGCCAGCAGAAGTTCGTCGACACCGGCGGACGCGTCCAGCGCTTCGCCGACAAGTTCGGCGGTGCCGCCCAGGCCGCTCTCGAGCGCGAGGCCGCCAAGAAGGCCGAGCGCGCCAAGAAGGCCGAGGAGGAGGCCGCCAAGCGTGCCGCCGAGCGTGAGGCCAAGGCTGCCGCTAAGGCCAAGCGTGCCGCTGAGTACGAGAAGAAGGCCGCTGCCGAGGCTGCCAAGAAGGCCGCCGACAAGCCCGCTGACGAGGCCACCGAGGCCCCCGCTGCTGAGGCCGAGGCTACCGAGGCTGCTGCCGAGTAGCGTCTGCTCGCACCGATTCGTATCGGCACAAAAGCCGGTTCCGCATCATGCGGAACCGGCTTTTTTCATCCTTAGGTGACTCAGCGATCCTTGGGAGCGCGCTCCTTTGCGCTCAGATGGTCGACGTCGATGCGAAAGATGGCGACGCGGGCCATGCCGTCGGGCGTGAACGTGGCCTCGGCGCCGGGGGCGGCGCGCGCCATGAGGAGCGTGAGGGCGCGGTCGCGCTGCCTCTCGTCGGTCACCTCGCGGATGGCGCCCGACGCCATGATGCTCGCGTAGCTACGCGACCAGGCGCACGAGTACGTCCCGGTGATGTTGCCCCGGTCGATATCAAGCTCGAGGGCGACTGGTGCCCCGTCGTCGCCTCCGGCGCGAAACGCCTCAGCCTTGCGTCCCTCGCGCGCCGAATGGATGAAGAAGCGGGGGAGCGCCTCGCCTTCCGGCCATTCGTACCCGAAGTTCACGGGCACGATGAACATCCCCTCGGCATCGGCGGCCCCGATCCTCAGCACATGGCACTTCTCGATGATCTCGCGGACCCGTGCGGTATCGCGCACCTCGCGCTTGCTCAATCTCATCGGACGCATACATCCTCCCGCCTGTCAGGTTTCGCTTCCCAGTTTAGTCCCATCAGCGCGGACAGGTTCCGCTTGCTTGCTGAGGGTCAGCGTGCGCGCCGACGTGACTGGCGAGCGGTCTTGTGATGGGCGGGGACGCACCCTGCGCGCCATGTGGCATTACGTGGCCACCGGCGCTACCGTTTGCCGCTTGCGTACGAGCGCCGGCTGTGGACAAAAACGCTTTGAGTGGGACCTATACAGGAGGGTGTTGGCGCTGAGCAACAATTGATACGGATAAAACAACATATAAATCCTGCGCAAACGCCGGCTAGCATGCATGAAAAGTGCCCCCCTCGCCTTAAAAACAAACCTACCGATGCGATGTGGAGTCCCATTCAACGCGTTTTTGTCCCTGGCACCCAGACGCGCTCCCTTCGTTCGATTATCGAACGCATAAAAACGCCCCCAACCCCATCCCACAACGTATGGTGCCATACGGCTTACGGTCCGAATCAACTTTCGACCCCAAACCCCGCCGAAACCCATGCCGGTAGGCACCCCGCAAGCCCTCGTGCCGCCGGGCCCCGGGCAGGGACCTTGCCTGCCAGGTCGTTTGAGCGCAAAGCGCGATGGACCTGGCAGGCAAGGTCCCTGCCCGGGGCCCGGCGGGAGGGCGGTTCGGCGGGGTGTCTACCGTGGTTTCCCTGTGACTGCAAGCAACTTCCGCATTCCGCGTACCGCAAATGGTTAAAGTGGTCTCCGATTGTGCATGCGCATGACGCGCAAGGGATACGAGAAGGAAACCATATGGGATTCGTTTCTAAACTGCTCTCCTTCGGAGCGGACAAGGACCTCAAGCGCTACGAGAAGATGGTCACCAAGATCAACGAGCTCGAGCCCACCTACGAGAAGATGAGCGACGAGGAGCTCGCCCACCAGACGGTTCTGTTCCGCGAGCGCTATGCGAACGGGGAAAGTCTCGA
Source organism: Collinsella tanakaei (assembly GCF_016902615.1). GTDB lineage: Bacteria > Actinomycetota > Coriobacteriia > Coriobacteriales > Coriobacteriaceae > Collinsella > Collinsella tanakaei_A. Next base: position 114,682 of record NZ_JACJMB010000001.1, on the reverse strand, counting down.
CTCCATGCTGAACGAGGCGTTCGCCGTCGTCCGCGAGGCATCCAAGCGCACGCTCGGCTTGCGTCACTTCGACGTCCAGCTCATTGGCGGTATGGCACTGCATGAGGGGCAGATCGCCGAGATGAAGACGGGCGAGGGCAAGACGCTCGTCTCCACGCTCGCCGGTTACCTGAACGCCATCCCCGGTCGCGGTGTGCACATCGTCACCGTGAACGACTACCTGGCCAAGCGCGACTCCGAGCAGATGGGCCGCATCTACCACTTCCTCGGCATGACCGTGGGCCTGCTGCAAAACGGCATGCCGCTCGATCAGAAGCGCCCGGCCTACGCCGCTGACATCACCTACGGCACGAACTCCGAGTTCGGCTTCGACTACCTGCGCGACAACATGGTCGTCCGCCCGACGCAGCGCGTCCAGCGCGGCCATGTGTACGCCATCGTCGACGAGGTCGACTCCATCCTGATCGATGAGGCGAGGACCCCGCTTATCATCTCCGGTCAGGGCACGAAGTCGGCGAGCATCTACAAGAACTTCGCGCGCGCCGTCCGCGGCCTCACCCGCGGCGAGGAGCCCGAGTTCGACATCATGGCCGGCGGCGAGCGCCCCGAGCCCACCGGCGACTTCGTGATGGACGAGGCCAAGCACACCATCGCCGCCACCGAGCAGGGCCTGAAGAAGATCGAGCAGCGCCTGGGCATCGACGACATCTACGCCGACCTGTCCGGCCAACTCGTGAATCACCTGCAGCAGGCATTGAAGGCCCAGTACATGTTCCATCGCGACAAGCAGTACGTCGTGACGAACGGCGAGGTCAAGATCGTCGACGAGTTCACCGGCCGCATCATGGAGGGCCGTCGCTACTCCGAGGGCCTGCACCAGGCCATCGAGGCCAAAGAGGGCGTGCTCGTGCGCGAGGAGAACCAGACGCTCGCGACCATCACCCTGCAGAACTACTTCCGTCTCTACGAGAAGCTCTCCGGCATGACCGGTACCGCCCTCACCGAGGACGCGGAGTTCCGTGAGATCTACGACCTGGCCGTCCAGGTCATTCCGCCCAACAAGCCCGTCATCCGCAAGGACAACGACGACCTCGTCTACCGCACCATCGACGCCAAGTTCAACGCGGTCGCCGACGACGTGGCCGAGCGCCACGCGAACGGCCAGCCCGTGCTCGTGGGCACCGTGTCCATCGAGAGCTCCGAGCGCCTGTCGCGCCTGCTCAGCAAGCGCGGCATCAAGCATGAGGTGCTGAACGCGAAGTACCATGAGCGCGAGGCGCACATCGTCGCGCAGGCGGGCCGTCTGGGTGCCGTCACGATCGCTACGAACATGGCCGGCCGTGGTACGGACATCCTGCTCGGCGGCAACCCGGAGGAGCTTGCTCGCGAGGAGGTCATCGCGAGCGGCATCGATCCCGAGGAGTCTCCTGAGGAGTTCCGCGAGGCGTTCGACCGCGAGCTGCTGCGCGCCAAGGAGGTCTGCGCCAAGGAGCACGAGGAGGTTGTCGCCGCGGGCGGCCTGACCGTCATCGGCACCGAGCGCCATGAGTCGCGCCGTATCGACAACCAGCTGCGCGGCCGCTCCGGCCGTCAGGGCGACCCGGGCGAGACCCAGTTCTACCTGTCGCTCGAGGACGACCTCATGCGCCTGTTCGGCGGCGAGCGCATGGACAAGGTCAGCCAGATGATGCAGCGCTACGACATGCCCGACGACATGCCCATCCAGAACAAGATCATCTCCAAGGCCGTCGAGGGTGCACAGCGCAAGGTCGAGAGCATCAATTTCTCGATGCGCAAGAACGTGCTCGAGTACGACGACGTCATGAACAAACAGCGTCAGGTCATCTACGCCGAGCGCAACAAGGTGCTCGACGGCAAGGATCTGGCCGAGCATATCGACGAGGTCATCGACGACACCGTGTCCCGCTGCGTGCAGGAGTTCTGCGCGAAGGACTCGCGTGACGGCGAGTGCGATCTCGAGGGCCTGCACAAGTGGCTCGTCGAGCTCACCGGCAACCAGGATGCCCCCGAGTTCGGCGACGAGAGTTACGACGACCTCAAGCGCGACGTGCTTGCCTATGTCGAGGAGTGCTACGACAAGAAGGCCGAGCGCTTGGGCGAAGATCTCATGCGCGACCTCAACACCCAGGTCATGCTGCGCGTGATCGATACGCGCTGGATGAACTACCTGCAGGAGATGGACTACCTGAAGCAGGGCATCGGCCTGCGCGGCTTCGGTCAGCGCGACCCGCTCGTCGAGTACAAGTCCGAGGCGTTCGCCGCGTTCCAGATGCTCGTGGACACGATGTACGAGGACTACCTGCGCACCGTGCTGCGCATCGAGGTGCGTCAGGCGCCGAAGCCCGAGCAGACCGCCCCGCTCGCCGGCGCGACCTACTCCGGCCCCTCCGACCCCGACGGCGCCTCCACGCTGCGCACCCAGGCTGCCGCCAACGCCGCGAACGCCGCCGGCCGTGCCCCCCAGGGCACCGCGGGCGCCGCGGGCGCGAGCGTGCGCACCTACCGCAAGTCCGAGAGCGGCGACCCGTATGCCAACGTGGGCCGCAACGATCCCTGCCCCTGCGGGAGCGGTAAGAAGTTCAAGCACTGCCACGGCAAGGACCGCTAATGGCTGAGCAGGCCTCTGTAACCGTCGCCGACCTCGATGCGCTCGCCGCACGCCTGGTCGAGGTGGAGTCCTATCTCCACCTCGAGGAGAAGCGCGGGCGCGTCGAGGAGCTCGAGCGCCAAAGCGCTGCCCCCGGGTTCTGGGACGACGCCGAGGCCGCCCGTGCGCTCATGGCCGAGCTCGCGCGCGACCGCGATGACATCAAGGCCGTAGAGGCGGCGCGTGAGGGGATTGCCGACGCGCGCGCTGCCCTGGAGCTCGCCGAGGAGATGGACGGAGACGAGGAGCTCATGTGTGAGGCCGCGTCCACCGTGGCCGCGCTCACGCGCGAGATCGACGACATGGAGCTCTCGAGCTGGTTCACCGGCAAGTACGACCATGGCGGCGCCATCGTGACCATCAAGCCTGGCCAGGGCGGCCTGGAGGCCCAGGACTGGACCTTCATGCTGTTCAAGATGTACATGAAGTACTGCGCCCGGCGCGGCTGGAAGGTCACGATCAACGATTGCCCGGCCGCCGAGGTCATCGGCATCGACCGCGCGACGTTCACCGTCGAGGGCAAGGACGCCTTCGGCATGCTGCGCGCCGAGGCAGGTGTGCACCGCTTGGTTCGCATCAGCCCCACCGACGCCAAGAAGCGCCGCCAGACGACCTTCGCCGGCGTCGAGGTCATCCCGGTGCTGCCGGATGACATCGACATCGAGATCGCTCCCGACGACATCCGCGTGGACGTGTACCATGCGAGCGGTCCGGGCGGCCAGGGCGTCAACACGACCGACTCTGCTGTCCGCGTCACGCATCTGCCGACCGGCATCGTGGTCACGTGCCAAAACGAACGCAGCCAGATCCAGAACAAGGCGGCGTGCATGCAGATCCTGAAGGCCCGTCTCTACGAGCTGGAGCTGCAGAAGCGCGAAGACGAGCTCGACGAGATCCGCGGCCCCAAGCATGACATCGGCTTCGGCAACCAGATCAGAAGCTACGTGCTGTACCCGTACCAGATGGTGAAGGACCTCCGGTGCGGCGTGGAGACGGGCAACGTCGACGCGGTCCTGGAGGAGGGCGACCTCGATCCGTTCATCGTCGGCTACCATCGCTGGGCGACGGGCAACGCCGACTACGCGCCCGACGAAGAGGACCTTGCAGACTAGCGTTCGTCTCGATTTCAGGCGGCCTCGATACATACGAGGTCGCCTTTTTGCTATCGTTTGGCCGTTTGCGAACAAGGGAGAGGAGTCTGGACGTGGCAAGACATCATGGTGCGCCGATCGATGTGAGGCGGCTCGTGCAGTCGAAGTTCGTGCGCGACCTGCCGATCGTCGCCGCCGGGTGCGCCATCGCGGCGCTCGCCGTCGATATGTTCATGGTCCCGAACGGCCTCGCCGCCGGCGGCGTGACCGGCCTTGCCACCATCATCGCCGAGCTCACGCGCCGCGCGGGGTTCGAGCTGCCCGTCGGTTTCCAGACCATCGTCATGAACGCGTTGCTGCTCCTGCTCGTCTGGCGCACCGGCGGGGCGCGCTATGCCGTGCAGACCATCACGGGGTTCGTCCTGTTCGGTTTCTTCACCGACCTGTTCGCCCCCTTCGTCGTTCCGCTCGGCGACGGGGACCTCATGCTGCCCTCGCTTTGGGGCGGCATCATCTCCGGTATCGGATACGGGCTCGTGTTCCGCTGCGGCGTGAACACGGGCGGCTCGGACACCGTGGCGCAGATCATCTCCCGTAAGACGTCGCTTCCGGTTGGCTCGACGGTCATGGCCATCGACGTGGCCGTCTGCGCGGCGAGCGCCCCGGTCTTCTCCATCGAGAACGCGCTGTACGCGGCGCTCTCCATGGTGCTCATGGGCTATGTGATCGACAGCGTCGTCGACGGGTCGGACCATCGCCGCGCCGCCTTCGTCATCTCCGACCGCCACGGGGACATCGCCGACGACGTCATGTACGAGATGGGCCGCGGGGTGACCGAGATCGCCGCGCGCGGCGTGTGGAGCGGTAAGGACCGCCCGATGCTCATGATCATCCTCGACCGTCGCGAGGTGTCGATCCTGAAGACGGTCGTGGCGGAGCGCGATCCCGAGGCGATCGTGTTCATCACTGATGTGACCGAGGCGTTCGGCGAGGGCTTCAAGGAGCTCGGGGAGTAGCTTCGCGGCCAAGGGGAGCAGGGTGAATAACCGCCGCCCGCCCCGCCTCCCATCAGGGGAGCGCAAGCGGCGCGTCAGGTTTTCCGCATGGGCACCCCACTGACCCGGCGCGCGGGGAGGCCGTTTGCCCTCCTTCGCCTAATAACGTGCGTTTTGGCTGGTTGCGTATGGTACTGTGAACTACGTACCTACGGGACCCATGCGCGTGCGGCGCCCGAGCGCTCCGCACGTACCACGAAAGGAGGCACCATGGGCGACGATGAGCTCAAAAAGGTTGCCAACGAGGTCCGACGCGGAATCGTGACCTCCGTCCACGCTGCGAAGTCGGGACATCCCGGCGGGTCGCTCGGAGCGGCCGACATCATCACGTACCTGTACTTCGAGGAGATGGACGTCGACCCGGCCGACCCGCACAAGGCGGGGCGCGACCGCTTCGTGCTCTCGAAGGGCCATTGCGCGCCCGCGCTCTACTCCGCGCTCGCCTGCCGCGGGTTCTTCCCGAAAGAGGACCTGGAGACCCTTCGCCACATCGGGTCCCACCTGCAGGGCCATCCCAACATGAACGACACGCCCGGCGTCGACATGTCCACCGGCTCTCTGGGCCAGGGCATCTCCGCGGCGGTCGGCATGGCGCTCGCCGCGAAGCACTGGGGCGACTCCTACCGCACGTACTGCCTGCTCGGCGACGGCGAGATCGAGGAGGGCCAGGTGTGGGAGGCCGCGATGTTCGCCGGCAACCACGCGCTCGACAACCTCTGCCTCATCGTCGACCACAACGGCCTGCAGATCGACGGCACCATCGAGGAGGTCAACTCCGCGATGCCCATCGCCGATAAGTTCCGCGCGTTCAAATTCCATGTGATCGAGGTCGCCGACGGCAACGATTTCGAGCAGATCCGAGCCGCCTTCGCCGAGGCGCGCGCCACGAAGGGCGCCCCGACGTGCATCGTCGCCGAGACGGTGAAGGGCAAGGGCGTCTCGTTCATGGAGAACAACGTGGGCTGGCACGGAAAGGCGCCCAACGACGAGCAGTTCGAGCAGGCCATGGCCGAGCTCGAGAAGGAGGCGTAAGCGATGGCTGACGTGAAGAAGATCGCCACCCGCGCGAGCTACGGCGAGGCGCTCGTCGAGCTCGGCGCCGAGCACGACGATTTCGTGGTCTTGGACGCCGACCTGGCGGCCGCCACGCAGACCGGCAAGTTCAAGGCCGCCTATCCCGACCGCTTCTTCGACGCGGGTATCGCCGAGGAGAACATGATGGGCATCGCCGCGGGCATCGCCACGACGGGCCGCGTCGCGTTCGCCTCGACGTTCGCGATGTTCGCCGCCGGACGCGCTTTCGAGCAGGTGCGCAACTCCATCGGCTACCCGCACCTGAACGTCAAGATCGGCGCCACGCACGCGGGCATCTCGGTGGGCGAGGACGGCGCCACGCACCAGTGCTGCGAGGACGTCGCGCTCATGCGCACCATCCCCGGCATGACCGTGATCGTGCCGTCCGACGACGTCGAGGCGAAGGCTGCCGTGCGCGCCGCCTACGAGATGGACGGTCCCGTCTACATGCGCTTCGGCCGTCTTGCCGTGCCCGTCTTCAACGACGAGGAGACCTACGAGTTCGAGATCGGGCGCGGCGTCAAGCTGCGCGAGGGCTCGGATGTGACCATCGTCGCCTGCGGCCTGATGGTCCAGGCGGCGCTCGAGGCCGCAGACACGCTCGCCGACCGCGGCATCGACGCGGAGGTCATCAACATCCACACCATCAAGCCGCTCGACGAGGACATCATCGTCGAGAGCGCGAAGAAGACCGGTCGCGTCGTGACGTGCGAGGAGCACTCCATCATCGGCGGCCTGGGCGACGCCGTCCTCGCCGCGCTCGCCGAGAAGCATCCGGTGCCGGTCAAGAAGGTCGGCGTGATGGACACGTTCGGCGAGTCCGGCCCGGCGGTCGACCTGCTGCACAAGTACGGTCTGGACGCCGAGGGCGTCACGGCGGCCGTCGAGGCGTTCATGGCGTAAGAGCCCGTCTCACGCGCTTCTCGTGGAGTAAAGCCGACCCACGCGCCTGTAACAGTGCGGTGGTACACTCCATGGAGCAGCTAGTTCGCTGAGCGCCGTGGCCTGCTGCATGCGGGTCGCGGCGCTCAGTTCATGCCGAGCCATCGCGCCCTGTGCGCCCGGTGGCTTTCGATAATGATACGGGAGCACGCCATGAGCGATACGACACGTCGAGAGGACCTATGCGAAGCGGCGCCGACGGCGACCGAGGACTTCGCTGACGCCTGCGAGATTGCCGGGCAGGCTCTGCAGGATCTCTCCGAGCACGACCAGGCGCTCGAGACGCTGATGCAGATTCCGCTGTCGGCGACGGCGATGCTCAACATGAACACGCGCTCGGGCGGGACGCAGGAGCTTCCCGCCGGCCTGCGCGCGGCCGGAGCGCACTATGCGGCCGGGCAAGCGGACGAGGAGGTGCCGGGCGCGAAGGAGCAGAAGCCGAAAAAGGGCCATCGCCGCGGCCGCATCGCGCTCATCGTCATCTTTGTCGTCGCTGCCCTCGCTGCGGCTGCCGTGGCGCTCGGTATCTACTTTTGGCCGCAGCTTCAACCGAAGCCGGATGCGGCGGTGGCGACCGAGGTGCTCGAGGCGGATTCCGACATCATGGACGGCTTTGCGGTGAACGACTACGTCGAGGAGAGTCCCTATGAGCTTTCCGACGTCGAGGTCACCTCGATGACGCAGGCCGATGACGGTTCGTTCACCCTCGATGTGACAGCGACCGTCGCGAACGAGAGCTTCGAGAGCGATCTTACGGGAACGTTGCTGGTGGCGCGCGCCGACCGTCAGGACAGCTTCCCCGACCTGGCGGGTGCCACGCCCGACGATGCCGGTTGGGTGGGTACGGTCCTGCAGGCGACGGCGACGACGCGCGCCATCGCCCCGGTGACGCACGACCCCGCGTTTCCCGACGGATTCGCGCCGACGTTCGACGCCGCCGCGCAGACGTGCACCTTCGCCTCCTCGACGGAGTACACGTTCTGGTTCGGCGCCGATACGGTATCCAAACCCGTGACCTATACCTTTGACGGCAACGCTTGGTTGCGTTCGGAAGGGGAGGCGACTTCGGCCGTCACGTATAACGGCGCGGCGCTCGAAGGGGATTACTCGCCCACGAATGCCGACGCGTCGAGCATCGCGAGTTTCTCTATCTCGAACTTCGATCCGGCATCGAACACGTTCGCCGTGACGTATCGCGCGGTGTCGCCCGGCCTTGCCTCCGATGCGGTGAGCGGCGTTATCTCATGCACCATCAGCCCGGCAGAGCCCGGTGACACGACGAGCGGCTACGTGCAGGTCGACGGCGCGGTGTACACGTTTGCCGGCGAGGGCTCGAGTTCGGGAGGCGAGGGATCGGCCCGCATCCAGGGTGTGTTCGGCCTCGATGGTACGCTTATCATCTCGATGTCGTGCGATTACACGCGCCGCCCGCTGCTGTTCGGCGAGCCGACGAACGAGACGATGGAGATCGCGGGTACGCTCGCGCACAATTAGACGGGTCTTCCGGCCCATGGATGGTGACCGGGCACGTGGCTCATGAGAAGGCCGTGCCATGGGGATATCCCGTGGCACGGCCTTTATATATCGTGATGCGTTGTTTCTCTCAAGATGTTAACCACTTAACGACTGAAACCCGCCGCTCGCAGTGCCTGGTAAACCATAGGAATCATATAAAACATATTGAATCACACAATATCAGCTATGTTTATGATGCAGGCGTCCAGCAGGGATCGGGGGCGACGCTATGCGGTTGGCGGAACATGCGGTGCTGTTCGATATGGGTGGCATCCCGGTGATCGGTAATCTCGAGACAGGCGCCCTCGTGGGGCTGACAGACGAAGGTGCGGACCTGGTGCGCGCCATGATGCGCCGCGATGTCGACGCGTCTGAGACGCCCGTATCATGCGAGCAGCTCGTAGAGTATCTGCGCGACCACGGGTTCTGCTCGCCTGCGCGTTCCAGCCGTCCTCATCTGGCGTACCTGCATGTGACAAATCGCTGCAACCTATCGTGTGCGGGCTGCTACTCGGAAGATGCTGGCAGGAATTGCGCGCCCGATCCTGAACTTGATGACTTGGCGCACGCAGCTCGCGTGCTTGTGGAGCTTGGTGTCGAGCGATTGGTTGTCTCCGGCGGAGAGCCGTTTGCCCGCGATGATTTAGCACCCATCTTGGCAGATGCCAGGACGGCGGGTATCCGCCATATCAGCGTGCTCACGAACGGCACACTGGTGACTCCTGCGCGCTTGGCAGGTCTCAAGGGGCTTGTTGAGGTCATCTCGGTTTCATTTGACGGCACCGCCGCCGATGCGCCGGCCCATGTGCGCGGCGTCCAGCTGTTCGATCGGCTCGTGCATGCGGTGGGGGACATCCGCGCCGCGGGGTTTGCGGTCCAGATTTTGCCGACGATACACGCGCGCAACATTGAGGATATCCCTGCCTATCTCGAGCTGGGGCAACGCCTAGGTGCTGCTGTGGGCTTCAGCCTTCTTTCCGGTTCGCCCGCGCGTCTCGGAGGGCTTATGTGCGATGAGGTGTCCTGCGCACGCTTGGCAGAGCTCATGGTGTCATGCGGCGCAACGATTGATGATGATGCGGGATGGGCCGCATCTGCTCACCAGCTGGCTGCCCGAGCCCGCTGCGGCGCCGGCCGCGCGGGGGTAAGCGTTGCTGCAGACGGCACCGTCTACCCCTGCCATATGCTGCACGATTCCCCGTATGCGCTCGGCTGCGCCTTCACCGATGGGGCGGCGAGCATTCGAGAAGCGCTTCGCGCGTTCGATCTTCCAACGGTCGACGCTATCGATACCTGCTCTTCCTGTGGTAAGCGCTACCTGTGTGGAGGTGGTTGTCGAGCACGCGCTTACCGGGCGTCCGGGTCTCTTGCCGGACGCGACCCGTTCTGCAATTACTACAATCGAGCGCTCGAGGCGGCCATCGACGATATGACATCCAGATTTCAAAGGAGTGCGTAGCCATGTTGTTCACCATCGATAACGATCAATCCCTCGATTCCCAGTGCGTCATCATTTTCGGTGTGCGCGTCGGCATGTAATGCCCCATCTTCTGTAAAGGAGCGAAGCTATGGTCTCCAAAACATTGCGCGGCGTCCAGCTGTGCGATGACCGGTCGGGTGGAAACCCTCCGAAAGCTTCCCGTCGGTTCCTGTTGGTAGGTATGCTCTACATCATGTGCGCCATGCTCGGAGTCGGCATCGCGGCGAACGCTTGGGTGCTTGCCGCGATCGTGCCTGAGCTGGTCGGCGGTGGCACCTCTGCGGTGGAGCAGCGCTATATGTTCATCAGCATTCTCAACATCGCCTGCGACGCCGTGTCCCTGTCCGTCTTCCTGTCGTTTGTGCTTGCCGTCGGGCGGCGCGCGGAGTTCTTTTCCGTGCCGCAGACGACGCGCCTTGTCGCGCTCGGCGCCCTGAACGCTGCGGGCACGCTCTTCGGACTGCTCATGCCCACCTTCAGCCCGCCGGCGATCCCCGGTGCCGCCATGATGGCAACGGCTGTCATGCCCGAATTGGATTTAGCATCTCTTATGCTTTCTGTGACGTTTTTTGCACTTGCTGGTGCTTTCGAGTACGGTAGAATCCTGCAAGAAGACTCAAACGGCATTCTGTAGGTGATGCATATGCCCATTGTGATGCGACTCGACCGCGTTATGGCGGACCGCAAGATGACTTCGCTCGAGCTTGCCGAGAAGATTGGCATCTCCCCGGTCAACGTCTCCCGTATCAAGACGGGGCGCCTGAAGGGCATTCGCTTCTCGACGCTCACCGCCATGTGCGAGGCGCTTCACTGCAAGCCGGGCGATATCATCGACTGGATGGATGACGACGAATACGAGGCGGCCTTCGGAAAGCTGCCTGAGGAGTAGCCGTTCAATCAGCCTGCTTACAGAAGGGGGTGTCTTCGGGCGCCCTCTTCGTGTTGAGCTGGGTTTGAATCCCGTGCATTCTCTGTGCACATCGGCTCCGGCTGATAGAATACGTAGCCGAATATGTAGATCAAACGCACGACAGAAGGAGCTTCTAGTGGGTAACCACTTCCGTAAGCCCGCAGGCGAGCAGGCCGCCCCCCAGGCGGCTGCAGCGGACCAGATGGATTCCGCCAGCTCGGCACCTGCGCCTGACGTCGCCCCGAGCGACGCTGCGGTGCCCGCCGCTGAAGCGTCAGCGGCGCCATCTCCTGCAACAGATCCGATTGATTCGATGCCCCAGCAGGCAGCCCCTGCCGTGTCGGCTCCAGCGGCGTCCGGTGTGGCACCCGCCCCCATGCCCGCTGATCTTCCGGCGCCCGTCGGGCATCCCATCAGCGTGCCCTCGCCGGCTGATGCGCCGATCGATGCGGGCTTCCGCACCCAAGCGGGTCCCGTCGAGGCGGCTATCGACGCTTCCGAGCAGCGTCAGATCGCCGACGTTGACGCCGCGCTCGCGAGTCCCGATTTCACCTCGGTGTTCGCACCGGTTCAGGAGTCGCGCAAGCAGATGGCTCGCGATGCGGGCGTCGAGCCCGTCATCCTCATGGAGCATGTGACCAAGATCTATCCGGCGCAGCCGAACAAGCCCGCGCTCGATGACATCAACCTGGAGATCTATCCGGGTGAGTTCGTGTTCCTCGTCGGTCATTCGGGTTCCGGCAAGACGACGCTGCTTTCCACGATGATCCGCGACGTCAAGCCCACGAGCGGTCGCATCCTCGTCGCCGGGCAGGATCTCATGCGCATCAAGAACCGCAAGGTCCCGTTTTTGCGCCGCCAGATCGGCGCGGTGTTCCAGGATTTCCGCCTGCTGCCGAACAAGACCGCTTATGAGAACGTCGCGTTCGCGCTCGAGTGCATCGGCAAGCCGAAGGCCGTCATCCGCAGCCAGGTGCCCGAGGTTCTGCGCCTCGTCGGCCTGGCGGACCAGATGGACTCCATGCCCGATCAGCTTTCCGGTGGCGAGCAGCAGCGCGTCGCCGTCGCTCGCGCCATGGTCAACCGTCCGCCGCTGCTCATCTGCGACGAGCCGACGGGCAATCTCGACCCGGCCATCTCGCTCGGCATCATGAAGCTGCTCGAGCGCATCAACCGTACCGGCACGACCGTGATCGTCGCCACGCACGACCGCGAGATGGTCGACTCCATGCATCGTCGCGTCATCGCGCTCGAGGCGGGCCATATCGTTCGCGACCAGGAGAGGGGAGGCTACGGTAACTATGGTGCCTAGCAATTTCGGGTATTCGCTGCGCGAGGCGGGCAGCCATTTCTTCCGCAACCTCGGCACCTCGATCGGTGCGGTCATCACGATCTTCCTGTCGCTGTTCATCATCGGCCTGTTCATTCTGGGCTCGGCGATGGTCAACGCCGTGATCGGCACGGTCGAGCAGCAGGTGACCATCAACGCGTTCATTTCCGATGATGCCTCCGACGAGGCCATCGAGGCGTTCCAGGACAAGATCGAGGGCTGGGACAACGTCGCCTCCGTCACGTTCAAGACGAAGGAAGATGCGCTCGCCGACTACACGGGCAACATCTCCAACAACGCCGACGCGACGCTCGCCGCGCTCGATGGCGAGAACCCGCTTCCGCGTTCGTTCGTGATCGAGATGGACGATCCCTCCAAGGTCGAGGCCACCGCTGAGCGCATCAAGGAGGATCCCGATTTCCGTCAGATCGTCGACGATGACGACCCAGACGTCGACGACGTTGATGCCGATGTGAACGCGAGCGTCCTGTACGGCCGCGAGGAGGTCGGGCGCCTGTTCGAGGTGACCGCCTACATCCGTATCGCCGCGGTCGTGCTCGTCGCCCTCCTCACGTTCATCGCGTTCATCTTCATCAACAACACGATTCGCCTGTCCATCACCGCGCGCCGTCGCGAGATCGGCATCATGCGCCTCGTGGGCGCCTCGAACAGCTTCATCCGCGGGCCGTTCATTACCGAGGGCGTCATCCAAGCTCTGCTCGGATCGCTGCTCACCATCGGTGCGCTGGAGCTCATCCGCAACCTCGGCATGCCCGCGCTGCAGCGCGCGATCAACTTCATCTCCTTCAACATCCCGATGGAGATGTACCTTATGACCTACGCCGCCCTCGTTATCGTGGGCGTCGTTATCGGCCTGTTCGGCTCGGCTATCGCCATGGGGCGCTACCTCAAGGTGTAGGCCGCGCGCAGAACGCACACTTGACAGCTTGCTTGCATGATCGGGCCGCCCGCAAGGCGGCCCGATTGCATTTCGGCCCTTCGCGGCGGCAATCGTCCGGATGGGTATACGACAGACTGACAGAGAGGGAAGGGAGGCGTCATGGGACGCAAATCAAGAGGTGCGGGTCGCCGTCGAGGGCCGACGCGCTCGCGGGGGACCGCGCGTATAGCGGGCACCGTCCGTGTCACCGATGCCGGGGCCTTCGTCGAGACCGCTGAGGGCGCCTTCCGGCTCACGCAGCGCGGCATCCGGGAGGCGATGAACGGCGATACGGTGACGGTCAGCCTGCATCGCGGCCCCGGTGGAGACAAGCGCGCCGTGGTGGAGAGTACGCTTGCGCGCTCGACCACCACGATCGTGGGCACCTTCGACCAGACGGGGCCGCTCGGTGTCGTGCGCCCGCTCGACACGCGGGTGCGCCAGGACTTCTTCGTGCTGCCGACCGACTCCTCGCCGCGTGACGCCGGGGTGTCCGCCGGCGATATCGTCTCGGCGCGCATCGTGAGCTATCCGTCGCGCTACGAATCGGGTGTGGCGACCATCGAGCAGCGTCTCGGCGGCCCGGACGCCCCCGATCTCGGCATCCGCTGCATCATGGCCCGCTACGACCTGGAGGATGGCTATCCTGCCGTCGCGGTGGAGCAGGCCGCCCCGGCGACGCTCGATGTGGACGCTGCGCTCGAGGACCCGCTGCGCCGCGATATCCGCGACCGGTTCCTGCTGACGATCGACCCTATCGATGCGCGCGATTTCGATGACGCCATCTCGCTCGAGCCGTTGGGCGAGGGGCGCGTGCGGCTGGGCGTGCACATCGCCGATGTCTCGCACTACGTGGTGTGGGAGAGCGATCTTGACCTCGAGGCGCGCCGGCGCTCGACGTCGGTGTATCTGGCCGACCGCGTGCTGCCGATGCTGCCCGAGGCGCTCTCGTGCGACGTGTGCTCCCTGCGCCCCGATCGGGACCGGCTTGCGATGACGGTCGATATGGAGCTCGACCGCCGCGGTCGTCTTTTGGGCTTCAAGGTCTACCCGAGCGTCATCCGCTCGCGCCTTCGGCTCGATTACGAGGCCGTCGACACGCTGCTTGACGAGTTGCGCGAGCCGGCGGAGGGGTTTGAGGACCAGGCGCGCACCGAAGCGCGCGCCCGGGCGAAGGCCGCCTTCGAGCGTGCGTGCACGATGGATGTCGACCTTGCCGGCTACCTGCGCGCGGCCGATGCCGTCGCTCAGAAGCGCTTGGCGATTCGCCATGCGCGCGGTGCCATCGATTTCGATACCGTGGAGGTGCATTGCCTGCTGGACGCCGCGGGCCTGCCCGAGCGCATCACCTGCCGCGAGCGCACGCGCGCGACCTCGCTCGTGGAGGAGGCGATGCTGCTTGCCAACGAGTGCGTGGCGGGCTGGCTTGCCGACCGGGGACTGGATGCCGCCTACCGCGTGCACGAGCCGCCCTCTCCTGACGATCTGGCGGCCGCAGCAAAGACGCTCGTCGGTATCGGCGCCATCGACCGTGCGCGCGCCGCCGGCATCAGGGCGGCAGATCCCGCTGCCATCGAGGCGACGCTCGAGGAGAGCCGGGGGACCGGTTGGGCGCCGCTCGTGAACGCCCTTCTGCTGCGCGCGATGCAGCGCGCGGTCTATCGTCCGCACAACCTCGGCCACTTCGCGCTGGGCGCCCCGGCTTACTGCCACTTCACGAGCCCCATCAGGCGCTATCCGGACCTGCTGGTCCACCGTGAGCTCAAACGCGCCCTGGCGCGGGAGCGCCTGGGGGCAGCGGCGGCGCGCGAGCGGGCGGCCGTCCTCACGGGGACGGGCGATAGCTCGTTAGCGCATGTGCTCCCGCAGCTCTGCCGGCATGCGAGCACGCGCGAGCGGCTTGCCGACGCCGCCGCACATGCCTCGCAGAAGGTCAAGGTCGCGCAGTACTACGCGAAGCGCATAGGGGAGCGCTTTGCGGGCTCGGTCTCGTGGATCGACACCATGGGCGCTTTCGTGCGCCTGGACGAGACGGGCGCCGAGGGCCTGGTACGCCTGTCGGCGCTCGGCGGGGATGAGTGGTGGGACCTCGACGAGGACCTCTATGTGCTGCAGGGGGCCTCGAGCGGCCGCACGATCTCGCTGGGTACCCGGGTGATCGTGGAGGTGAGCGGAACCGACGCGGTCCGCGGCCACCTCGATTTCAAGCTGATTCACCTGGGCCGTGCGCTACACTGATACGCTAGCCGACTGATTGGAAGGATTCCCGTGGAGCTACCCGTTACCGAAAGCGATATCGCCTACGCCGAGAGCTATCTGGCGGCGGGCGACCTTGAGACCGCCACGCCCCTGCTCGAGCGTCTGGTCGAGCTCGCGGAGGAATACATCGACGAATCGTGCCAGGCGACCGATGCGGTGCAGTTCTTCAGCTTCGCTGATGCCTTCGAGCGCCTGGCGTACCGGCGCGTGGAGCGCGATCCGCGCGAGCTCGTGCAGGTGGACGCTCCCTTCGACCGCCTGTACGCGGCGCTCGCCTTCGCCTACGTGGGCGCGCAGGATTACGTCAGCGCGCGCAACGCCCTGACGCAGGCGGTGCGCTGGAACCCCATGAACTGCTCGTACCGTCTGGACCTGGCGGAGCTGTACCGTGCGCTCGGCAACACGCAGGAGTGGGCGGCACTCAGCCATTCGGTGATTGAGCGCGCCTCCGATGGCCGCATGGCAGCGCGCGCCTATGCGAACCTGGGCGATTTCTTCCTCGAGGCGCATAATGCCCTGGCTGCATCCGGTTGCGCCCGCCTGGCCGAAAAGCTCGCGCCCGAGGACCGTCGCGTCCAGGCGCTCACGGACCGCATGGTGCGCGAGCGCCCCGAGGCGGCAGAGGCGAGCGATAAGGAGGCCCTCGCCGAGCTCGCCGCCCAGGGCGTCGAGACGAGCCCGTCCGCCGAGATCGCCATCTGCCTGCTCATGTGCGCATCCGACGCCGCTGCGGCGGGGGATCGCAACGAGGCGACCCAGCTGACGGTGCGCGCCCGCGGCCTTATCGGCGACGAGGCGTGCCGCGCGCTCATCAAGCTCATCCGCGAGTCGGATGCCGAGCTTGCCCAGGAGCGTGCGGAGGATTCTTCTGCACCGGCCGATGCGCCGTCGCGCGAGGAGGAGGGGCCCCATGCCGAGTCGTAAGGAGCGCAAGACCATCGCGAAGAATCGCTCCGCCCGTCACGAGTACTTCATCGAGGAGACCTTCGAGTGCGGCGTGGTGCTCGCCGGCACCGAGGTGCGCAGCCTGCGCGAGCGCGCCTGCCAGATCACGGACACCTTCGCGCTCATCCGCGGGGGAGAGTGCTGGCTCGTGGGCGTGCACATCCACCCCTACAGCCACGGCTCCATCTTCAACCGCGACCCGGACCGCCGCCGCAAGCTGCTGCTGCACCGCAAGCAGATCGACTACCTCGACGCCAAGCTGCGTAACCGCGGCTACGCCCTCGTGCCGCTCGAGCTGTACTTCGACGACAACGGCCGCGTGAAGCTCACGCTCGGCCTGGGGCGCGGCAAGAAGCTCTACGACAAGCGCGAGGACATGGCCAAGCGCGACATGCAGCGCGAGATCGATCGCGCCCTCAAGGCGCGCAGCCGCTAAGCAGATCCCCCGGGTCCGCTTGCGAGGCGCCGGCGGCCGCTTGCGAATATGCGGGCGCCGACGCCGTGTCGTTGTGGTATGGTCAAAAAGCAACAATTTGAGTAACGTTTCTTCGGTCGCGCAACGAGGGGAGCACACCATGGATCTGACCGCACTCTTCAAGATGAGCTACGGCCTGTATGTCGTCTCGGCGGAAGCCGACGGCCAGAAGGCGGGCTGCGTCATCAACACCGCCACCCAGGTGACCGCGGAGCCGCCGCGCATGATGGTGGCCGTCCATAAGGACAACGTGACCACCGACGTCATCGCCCGCGCCGGCGCCTTCGCCGTCACGGCGATCGACATGACGGCCGACATGCCCTACATCGGCAATTTCGGCTTCCGCACGAGCGCGAACTTCGATAAGTTCGAGAAGTACGGCTGCGAGATCTCGTCGGTGGGCGCCCCGTACGCGCCGCAGCACGCCTGCGCCCTGTATGCCTGCACGGTCGTCGACACCGTCGACGTGGGCACGCACCTGCTGTTCATCGGCGACATCGTCGACGCGCAGAAGCTCTCCGACGAAGAGCCGCTCACCTACAGCTACTACCACAGCACGCTGAAGGGCAAGACGCCTCCCAAGGCCTCCAGCTACCAGGCCTAAGCGCTCCTGCCTGCGCGCAGGCAAATTGTTATCGATATTGTGTCCTATTTGCGAAAACCCGTGGATGGCGGAATTGACGGAAAGTTTCGCCGCGCGGGCGATATACTAGCGGTACGTTCATCGCCTACGAAAGGATGTCATCATGGCTGACGAGAAGAAGTACAAGTTCGTGTGCGTCGTCTGCGGCTACGAGGTCGAGGTCGACACCCCTGAGCTGCCCGAGGATTACGTCTGCCCCGTGTGCGGCGTCGGTCCGGATCAGTTCGAGCGCGTCGAGGAGTAGGACGCGAGCGCATCTCCGTGTTCGAAGCGCCCCGGTCGCGGTTGCGGCCGGGGCGCTTTTGCTCAATTGCTCAACGCCGCGCCGGGTGTTCGCGCTGCCTGCTCGCGCCCGCGCGTCGCGGTTCATGCCGCGCGGCGGCGCGGTGCGCTCGAGGGGCGCGCGGCTTTGCTCGAATGCGGGCATCGCGCATGCAAGGAAAGGGGAACATCATGGGTACTCTTCAACGCCGTGTCGTTCCGGTGCAAACGGAAGCGGGCGCTCCGCGCATCGGTGCGCGCACGTACAACCTCATCTTGGCGGGCATGATCTTTCTGGGCTTCTGCGTCATGGGGCTCGGTGTCGGCGTCGTCACGAGTCCGGCCTTCACGGCATGGTTCGATGCGAACGCCGTGCTCGGCCTGGTGCTCTTCATCGCCGGTCCCATCGTGGGTATCGTGCTCATGTCGGGCGCGGTCAAGCGCCAGTCGGTGGCGCGCTCGCTCATCGGCTACGCCGTGTTCGTCTCGACGTTCGGCCTGTTCACCGCCACCGCCCTTGCGCAGTACGACCTTCCGACCATCAACACCGCCTTCATCGCCACGGCGGCCATCACCGTCGTCTTCGGCGTGCTCGGCCTTGCGTTCCCGCAGGTGTTCCAGCGCATCATCGGCACGCTCATCGTGGCGCTCATCGCGCTGTGCGTCGTGCAGGTCGCGATGGCGTTCATGGGCGTGGACCAAAGCTGGCTCGACATCGCCGTCATCGTCGTGTTCTGCGGGTTCATCGGCTACGACATGCATCAGGCTGCCATCGTGGAGCCCACGCTGCCCAACGCCGTCTTCATGGCGTCCAACCTGTTCCTGGACATCGTGAACGTGTTCATCCGCGTGCTCGACATCGTGGACAACCGCTAGCGCGCATCATCGGCAACCGCTTCATGCGCCGCCCGGCAGGATTCGTTCCTGCCGGGCGGCATTTTTTTGAGGTGAAACCAGAACAGGGGTTATTTCACGCGCGCGCAACGGGTTGATTTGCCCGCGGAGGGTTGCCGCGTCGACCCCTGTTTTGATTTCACATCCCGAGCGCCCCGTTCGTAAAGGTTTGCTTGCCCGGTTCTGCGCGATGTAAGGTTTTGCGCACATCGTGCATCAGCGCGCCGTAAGCCTGCGTCACGCATCTGAAAGGAATGGCTGCGCTCGTCCCGTCGGCCCCGTCCTGTTCGCTATAGTCGCTCGCGGTGCTGCCCCTCACGGAACGTGATGTTGGGCGGCAGCGAGAGCTCATACATCCCGAACAGGAAGGAAAAACCATGGACAAGGGTACCGTGGTTCGCGCCGCCATGGAGCGCGGCGTCTCCCGCAGGCAGTTCTTCGCCATGCTCGCCGGTGCGGCGGGCATGGCCGCCGTGGCCAGCATGGGCCTCACCGGCTGCGACGACGGCAGCGCCGCCGCCGCGCCCGAAGTCGACTACAACGAGATGTCGCTCGAGGACCTCATCGCGCAGGCCAAAGAGGAGGGCGAGGTCAACTCCGTGGGCATGCCCGACACCTGGGCTAACTGGGTGGAGACCTGGGAGGACCTCGAAGCCGAGTACGGCATCGCCCATACCGACCAGGACATGTCCTCCGCCGAGGAGATCGCCATGTTCAAGTCCGAGGGCACCGACGGCACCAAGGACATCGGCGACGTTGGCCAGCAGTGGGGCCCCACGGCCGAGCAGGAGGGCGTCACCCTCAAGTACAAGACCAGCTACTGGGACGAGATCCCCGACTGGGCCAAGGACGATGACGGCGACTGGGTCGTGGGCTACTACGGCACGATGTCCTTCATCGCCAACGACGAGCAGGTGCCCAACGCCCCCACGAGCTACCAGGACATCCTCGACGGCGACTACAAGGTGACCATCGGCGACGTCGTTGCCGGCGCTTCTTCGCAGTACGCCGTGCTCGCCGCCGCCTACGCCCTTGGCGGCAGCATCGACGACATGCAGCCCGCCTACGACTTCCTCACCGAGCTCGCCGAGGCCGGCCGCCTCGACACGGGCGACCCTTCCATCGCCCGCCTCGAGAGCGGCGAGATCGCGGTCGCCATGCACTGGGACTACAACACCTTGAACTACCGCGCCCAGATCCTGGAGAACAACCCGGATGCGGCCTTCACGGTCACCATTCCCCAGGACGGCAGCGTGCGCTCCGGTTACTGCACCATCATCAACAAGTACGCCCCGCATCCCGCTGCGGCCTGCCTCGCCCGCGAGTACATCCTGTCCGACGAGGGCCAAATCAACCTCGCCCGCGGCTTCGCCACGCCCATCCGCGACGTCGAGCTGCCCGAGGACGTCAAGGCGCTTCACCTCGATGATGCCGCCTATGGCGACAACGTGATCGACGTCGACAACGACAAGTGGACCGATGTCTGCGCCGACCTCATCACCTGGTACCAGGAGAACATCATTCCGCTGATCGGCTAAGCGCCGCATACGCATCTGAATCCACGACGCGGGGCGGCGCTTCCCGGCCGCCCCGCGTCACCGTATGAGAATACAGGAGGTCGCATATGGCATCGTCTTCTCCCGCGCCGCGCGCTGCGGCCCGGGCGCCGAAGCGCCGTCCTCTGCTCGGGTACGCCGCGATCGTTCCCTTCTTCGTCGTGGTCGTCGCCTACGAGTTCCTTCCCTTGGCGCAGCTGGTCATCGACAGCCTCATAGGGAAGGAGTCGGGAACGCCCGGCTTCGAGAACTTCATCAAGATCTTCACCACCCCGCTCTACCAGCAGTCCATCTGGAACAGCGTGTGGATCAGCCTGCTGTCGGCGATCGTGGGCATCGTCGTGGCCTTTCTCGCCGCGCGCTTCGCCTTCGAGGCGAGCGAGCGCGTGCGCAGGGTCTTCACGCTCGTCCTCAACATGATGTCGAACTTCTCCGGCGTGCCGCTGGCGTTCGCCTTCATGGTGCTCATGGGCAACTCGGGCGTCCTCACCATCATGGGGCGCAGCTGGGGCATCCCGTTTCTGGCTGATTTCGACCTGTACGGCAGCCAGGGCCTGGTGATGCTCTACATCTATTTCCAGATCCCTTTGGCGACCCTGCTTCTGCTCCCGGCGTTTTCCGGCATTCGGAAGGAGTGGCGCGAGGCAGCGACCATCCTCAAGGCGGGGACGTTCGACTACTGGTTCAGGATCGTGATTCCCAACCTCATGCCCTCGATCCTGGGCACGCTGTCGGTGCTCTTCTCCAACGCACTGGCCGCCTACGCTACCGCCTACGCGCTCGTGATGAACAACTTCGCGCTGCTGCCGCTGCAGATCACGTCCAAGTTCAAGGGCGACGTGCAGGTGGACGCCGCGACGGGCAGCGCGCTGGCGATCGTGCTCATCATCCTCATGGTCGCCTGCACCCTCATCAACAACCACTTCACCAAGCGCGCCGCGAAAGGTCGTGAGATCGTATGAGTGCCAACGCGAAGGCTGCCCGGAACGGGCGCACAACGTCGCTTGCCGCCAAGATCTTCTTGGCGATCGTAGCCCTGTACCTGCTCGTCCCGTTCGTCACCACCTTCATCTACTCGCTGTTCGTCGAGTGGACCGACGTCCTTCCCTCCGGGTTCACGCTGCGCAACTACATCGAGCTGTTCAGCAACGTGACGTTCTGGTCGTCCATCGGGCGCACGCTCGTTTTGTGCCTGGTGAGCGTCGCCATCACCATCGTGCTTCTGCTGCTGGCCATGTACGTCGTGGTGGCGGTGAACCGCAAGCTCGGGCGGGCCATGCAGTTCATCTGCATGATCCCCTACGCACTGCAGGGCGTCATCCTGTCCATCGGCATCATCTCGCTCTACACCGGCACGGGCACCATCCTGTCCAACCGCATGGTGATGCTGTTCGGAGCGTACACCATCCTGGTGTTGCCCTACATCTACCAGGGCATCCGCAACGCGCTCAACGCCATCGACGCCGAGATGCTCATCCAGGCGGCTGAGATGCTCGGCTGCGGGCGCTTCCGCGCCTACGTGCAGGTGGTCCTGCCCAATATCATCTCGGGCATCCTGGTGTCGAGCCTGCTCGCGGAAAGCATCGTGTTCGGCGACTTCGTGCTCGCCAACAACATCGCCGGCACTAACTATCAGAACATCCAGGTGTTCCTGCAGGCCAACATGGACCGGTCGAGCGGCCTTTCGAGCGCCATCGTCGTCATCATCTTCCTCGTGGTGGGCGCGGTGACCGCAACGGTCCTCAAGCTGCAGAGCGGCACGCAGAAATCCAAGGAGGAGTAGCGCCCATGTCCTACATAGAGTTCCACGATGTCGTCAAGCGATTCGGCGACAACACCGTCCTCGACCACATCAGCTTCGGCATCGAGAAGGGCGACCTGGTGACGCTGCTGGGCCCTTCGGGCTGCGGCAAGTCCACGCTGCTGCGCTGCCTGTCCGGCCTGGAGCAGGTGAGCGAGGGCAGCATCCTGCTCGACGGCGCGGACATCAC
Source organism: Collinsella tanakaei (assembly GCF_016902615.1). Taxonomy (GTDB): domain Bacteria; phylum Actinomycetota; class Coriobacteriia; order Coriobacteriales; family Coriobacteriaceae; genus Collinsella; species Collinsella tanakaei_A. The sequence goes on along the minus strand of NZ_JACJMB010000001.1, from coordinate 92,653 downwards.
CGACGTGCCCGCGTCCAAGCGCAACATCGGCATGGTATTCCAGCAGTACTCCCTGTTCCCCAACATGAACGTGGAGCAAAACATCGCCTTCGGCCTCAAGATGCAGAAGGTCCCGCAGGATGTGATCGACCGCAAGGTGCGCGAGGCGATCGACATGGTCGAGCTCACCGGCAAGGAGAAGGCCTACCCGGCGAATCTCTCCGGCGGCCAGCAGCAGCGCGCGGCGCTCGCGCGCTCCATCGTGACCGAGCCCGCGGTGCTTCTGCTCGATGAGCCGCTTTCGGCCATCGACGCCAAGCTGCGCCGGTCTTTGCAGGCGCGCATCCGCGAGATCCAGCAGGAGCTGAACCTCACCACGATCTTCGTGACGCACGACCAGGACGAGGCCATGGTGATGTCCGATGTGATCCAGCTGTTCCATGCCGGGCGCATCGAGCAGGCCGGCACCCCGGTGGAGGTCTACACCAAGCCCGTGTCCGAGTTTGCCGCGAGCTTCATCGGCAGCTACAACCAGCTCGCGCGCGACGAGTTCCAGGCCATGACGGGCGCCTCCGTCCCTGCGGGCCATGTGGTGGCCGTGCGCCCGGAGACCATCGCCATCACCGCCGACAGCCCGGCGGACGTCGCCGGGTGCCACGTGGTGCGCGGCACGGTCGCGGGCAGCACGCCGCGCGGCAACGTGCTGCGCTACACGGTGCGCGTGGGCGCGGTCACCCTGCGCGTCGACGCGCTGTTCCGCAGCTTCCATATGTTTGAGCCCGGGCAAGACGTGTACCTGGCCATTCCCGAGCACGACTGCCTGTTCATCCCCGCCGGCGCCCTGCGCGACGCCGCGTAGCCGCACGCCCTTCCTGCACGCGGGCGCCCCGCTGCCAGGGGCGCCCGCGATCCACTTGGGCCGGCGCCGCCGCATGCCCGCCGCGCCGCGCACCCGCCGCAGGGCGGGCCGGCTCGCGTCTGCGCGCGCCTGCCCGGCTGCCGCCCCTTCTTTTTTCGCATACGAATCGAGGTCCCATGCCTTTCTCCAACCGGATTGCCCTGCCGGCCGATACCCCGCGCTACAAGGGAAACCTCCATGCGCACAGCACCGTGTCCGACGGCCGCTTGACCCCCGCCGAGGTCGCGGCCGATTTCCACGCGCACGGCTACCAGTTCCTGTGCCTGTCCGAGCACGACCGCTATACCGATTTTTCCGCCGAGCTCGACCGCGAGGACTTCATCATCCTGCCGGGGCTCGAGGCCTCCGCCGTGCTCTACGACGACATCCATGCGCGCAATCGGCTGAAGGTGCACCATATGCACGGGATTTTGGGCACCGACGAGATGGTCGCCGCCGCGCCGCGCCGTTTTTCGCACATGGACTACGTGCATCCTTTGGAGCGCTTCGGCACGTGGGACGGCCTTGTGGTAGCGCAGCAGCTGGGCGACTATCTGGCCGCGCACGGCTGCGCCGTGACGTACAACCATCCGCTGTGGAGCCGCATCGAGCCCTATGACGTGCTGGGGCTCAAGGGGATCTTCGGCATCGAGGTATACAACTACGACACCGAAAACGAGGGCGGCGACGGGGCGGATACCGTGTACTGGGACCTCATGCTGCGCCGCGGGGCGCGCGTGGGCGGCATCGCCGCGGACGATTCGCACCACGTGCTCGCGTTCGACGACATGTTCGGCGGCTGGGTCGTGGTGTGCGCGCCGGAGCTGACGCGCAGCGCGATCGTGCGGGCACTCATGGCGGGGGAATACTATTCCTCGGCCGGTCCCGAGGTGCGCTCCTGGGGCGTGACGGACGGGTGCGCGTGGGTCGATTGCAGCCCATGCGAGCGCGTGACCCTGGTGGCCGGCGGGCCCATCGGCGGCAACCGTACGGTCATCGCCCCTGCCGGCGAGTTGATGGAGCACGCCGCGTTCGAGCTGCGCGGCACCGAGACCTACGTGCGCCTGGAATGCACGGACGCGCGCGGCCGCCGCGCCTGGACCAACGCCCTGTTCGCAGACTAGCGTGCAAGCAGGGGCCGATCGAGGGCGGGTCGCATTTGGTTGACTCTGATCGGCCAAACGCGGCCCGCCCCCGATTGGTCCCCGGTGAAAAACCTCTGCCCTGATTTCTCGCGCCGCTACAATGGCAGCATGACAGCTTTTGCGAAAGGACACCTCCCATGACAACGCCCCTTCCCGCGCGTTCCATCGTGGACACGCACACCCACACGCATTTTTCCGACGGCGTGGGCACGTTCGAGGAAAACGCCGCCGCCGCGCTCGCGGCCGGGTGCCGCGTGCTCGTCTCGACCGATCACCTTACGCTGCCGCAGGTCATGGACCCTGCGGGGTCGGTTCAGGTGGTGGAGGGGGAACTCGCTGCGCACCGGGCGGCGTGGGGGGCCGCGCGCGACGCCCATCCGGACCTCGAGTTCATCTACGGCTTCGAGTGCGACTGGTACGAAGGGTGCGAGGAGAACATCGCCCGCTGGAGCGCCGGTGCGCAGGTGCGCCTGGGGTCGGTGCACTGGCTGGGGTCGCAGGATGGCGGGGCATGGATTGATGATGCCACGGACCAGCACATCTGGGAGGAGCTCGGCCCCGACGAGGTGTGGCGCCGCTACTGCGCCACCTGGTGCTCCGCCTGCGCGTGCGATCTGTTCGACACGATGGCCCATCCCGACCTTGCCATGCGCTTCGTGAACGCCGGCTTTGCTCCCACCATCGACTTGGCGCCGCTGTGGGACGAGATGGTCACCTGCGCGCGCGACACGGGCAAACGCGTGGAGCTTTCGACTGCCGGCTGGCGCAAGGGCGTGGGGGACTACTATCCCGCGCGCGGCCTGCTCGAGCGCTTCTGCCGTGCCGGCGTGCCCATCACGGTGGGCTCCGACGGCCATGTGCCGGGCGACATCTGCGACGGCATCGCCGCAGCCTACGACCATGCGGCGCGCATCGGGTACCGCTCGGTGGAGGTCCCGCGCGCCGACGGCTCCTGGGAGGCCATGCCCATCGTGTAGCGCCGGCCAGGTGCCCTTCGCTGCTCCTCTTTTTGCAAAGCGTGTCATCGGCGACGATTGGAAGCGGAAATCGCCCGCTCATCGTCACCGATGACGCGCTTTGTTGGAAGACGGGGATTACGCGCCGGAAGCCGCGTCTCCCGAATACCGCCCGTGTGCCGCAGCATAGAAAAAACCGCCCCGAATCGCATCCGGGGCGGTTGCAAAAGCCGATGGCAAAATGAGGACCCGATAGGCTAGGACTTCTTCTCCACCTTGGTGCCGCAGCGCGGGCAGGTGACGCGGATGCGGCCCTTGCCGCGCGGAACGGAGAGCATCTGGCCGCAGTTCTTGCACTTGAAGTACATCGTGGTCTTGCGGTTCTCCCACATCTTCTGTGCGGTGCGCTTCTTGCGGTCGAAGTCGCTGGCGCTGCCGCGGGAGCCGGAGCCCGCGTGAGACGCGCCGCCTTGGCCGAACGGGAGCTTGGCGGTGAGCTCGCGGAACTTGTCGTTTTCACGCTCGCGGGCCGCGATGTTGGTGGAGAAGACGCGGTTGAGGGCCACCGCCACGATGATGAGGGCGATCCAGCCCAAAGGAGAGAGCGAGAAGATCGATCCGATGAGCGCGAGCACCATGCTCAGGGCGCCGAGCGCGGTGGTCAATTCATCGACGCCGCGTCGACCGTTCATAAAATCCTGCATTGTCTCTAGCCTCGTTTCATAGCAGTCAAACGAACATGCACTAGTTTACCCGTTTTCTCGCCCACGCCAGCCTCTTCTGTCACATGGGCACAAGTTTCGTGAAAGGTTAAGGCCCGAGGGTGTTGGGTTTTGCGCCCCAAACGTGCCCTCGGGCCTCTTCGGCTCGGCGCCCGGCGGGTGCGGGCGGATGCGTGCATGCGCTATTTTGCCAGCTTGTCGATGATGGCCTCGATCTCTTTGAGCTTGTCTTCCTTTTCCTGCTCGTCGCCGGTCTCCATGGCCGTGCGCACGCAGCCCTCCATGTGCGCCTTGAGCACGTCGGCGTTGATGCGCGCGAGCAGCGATTCGGTGGCCATGAGCTGGGTGGAGATGTCGACGCAGTAGCGGTCGTCCTCCACCATGCGCAAGATGCCGTCGATCTGCCCGCGAGCGGTTTTGAGCAGGCGCGTGATGCGCGCGCGGTCGGCCATCATGGCGCTTACGCCGCCTGGATCTCGACGACCTTGAAGCTCTCGCCCGCGCCCTCGATGGCGGCGGTGAGCGCCTCGGTCGTCACGGTGTCGTCGCACGAGACCTCGACGACGTTGACCTCGTGGTCGGCGTCGGCGTCGGTCACGCCGGGAACGTTCATGAGCGCGCTCTCCACGGACGCGTCGCAGTGGCCGCAGTGCAGGCCCTCGGTCTTGATCGAATACTTCATAGCTCTTCTCCTTTCTGAACGGCCTCTTCAGATGCCCGATCTTGCCTTTCAATCGTCGGTCGCCGCGCACGAGGCGTGCTCCCTCCTCTTTTAAGGCAACCTCAGGCATCTGAAGAGGCCTGGTTACCCTTGCTGATGGCGCCCCATCTTGGGGCTCAGGCCGGCCTGGTTGACCCGGTTGCATCGGATGCCCGATCTTGCTATTCGATCGTCGGTCATCGCGCACGAGTCGCCTCTTCCTCATCCCGGTCAATCGCGGGCATCTGGCGGGGCCTGGTCGCCTTGGTCGATGGGACGGCTTGCCGCAGAGTCCACGCCAGCCCCGTTGACCCCGGTTGTCCTGGTTGCCGCCGGACCCCTCCCTATTCTCCCACGGATTTGGGGCGGAAGGTGCGCAGGCGCAGGGCGTTTGTCACCACGCAGACGCTCGACAGGCTCATGGCGGCGGCGCCGAACATGGGCGACAGCTGCCAGCCCAGCACGGGGTAGAGCACGCCGGCGGCAAGCGGGATGCCCAGGCTGTTGTAGAACAACGCCCAGAACAGGTCCTGCTTGATGTTGCGGATCACCGCGCGCGAAAGCTCGATGGCGCGCGCCACGTCGAGCAGGTCGCTGTGCATGAGCACCACGTCTGCGCCCTCCTTGGCCACGTCCGCGCCGGCGCCGATGGCAAGCCCCACGTCAGCGCGGGCCAGGGCGGGGGAGTCGTTGATACCGTCGCCCACCATGGCCACGGTGTGCCCGTGCTCCTGCAGCTCGCGCACGCAGCGCTCCTTGTCGGCGGGCATCACGTCGGCGATCACGGCGTCGTCGGCCAGCCCGACGGTGCGCGCGATCGCGCGGGCGGTCAGGCGGTTGTCGCCGGTGAGCATGACGGCGCGCACGCCCAGGCACCCAAGCGCCTCGATGGCGGCGCGGCTCGTGGGCTTGACCTCGTCTGCCACGGCGATGGTGCCCACGAGCTCGCTGTTTTTCGCAAAGAACAGCGGCGTCTTGCCCGCGCGGGCGAAGGCCTCAAGCTGCTGCCGGTCGACCTCGATGCCAAGCTCGGCCATGAGCTGGGCGTTGCCGGCGGCGATGGGGCTCTGCCCTTCGCGCGCGGTCACGCCGCGCCCCGGCACGGCGGCGAAGTCGGCGACGGGGCGCGCGACGATGCCGCGGGCGTCCGCCTCGGCCATGATGGCCTCCGCCAGCGGGTGCTCGCTCGACTTCTCGAGCGCCGCCGCGAGCTTCAGCAGCTGCTTTTCGCTCATCGCCGAACCGTCGGCGCGCCGCGCGGGCAGGATGTCGGTCACGGCGGGGCGGCCCTGCGTCACGGTGCCGGTCTTGTCGAGCACGACGGTGTCGACGGTGTGGAGGGTCTCGAGTGCCTCGGCGCTCTTGAACAGCACGCCCATCTCGGCGCCCTTGCCCGTGCCCACCATGATGGCGACCGGCGTGGCGAGGCCGAGGGCGCACGGGCAGCTGATGACCACGACGGCCACGCCGGCGGTGAGCGCCTCGTTGATGTTTTGCGTGAGCACCATCCAGATGATGAAGGTTACGAGCGCGATGACGAGCACGACGGGCACGAAGACGCCGGCGACCTTGTCGGCGAGGCGGGCGATGGGGGCCTTCGTGGCGTTCGCGTCCTCGACGAGCTGGATGATCTTGGCCAGGCTCGTGTCAGCGCCCACGCGCGTGGCGCGGAACGTGAAGGCGCCGGTGCGGTTGATGGTGGCGGCGTGCACGGTGTCGCCCGGGTTCTTCTCCTGCGGGATCGACTCGCCGGTGAGCGCGCTCTCGTCGATGGCCGAGGTGCCCTCGAGCACGATGCCGTCGACGGGGATCGACTCGCCGGGGCGTACGCGCACGGTGGCGCCAACCGGGATCGCGTCGACGTCGACGGTGGTCTCAGTGCCGTCGGCGGCGACGAGCGTGGCCGTCTTGGGCGCGAGGTCGATGAGCGCCTCGATAGCAGAGCCGGTCTTCGACTTCGAGCGCGTCTCGAGGTACTTGCCCACGGTCACGAGCGTGAGGATCGTGCCGGCGCTCTCGAGGTAGAGGTTGTCCATGGCGGTGGCGGCGGCGCCGTGGACGTCGCCGTAGGCAAGCTGGTCGGCCATGACGAACATGGCGTAGATGGACCAGGCGACGCTCGCGGTGGCGCCGATGGCGATGAGCGCGTCCATGGTGGGTGCCCGGTGGGCGAGCGACTTGAACCCGTTGATGAAGTACGCGCGGTTCATGCACAGGATGGGCAGAAGCAGCATGAGCTCGGTGAGCGCGAGCGTCATCGCGTGGATGTGGTCGGTGAACACAGCGGGCAGCGGCCAGCCGAGCATGTGGCCCATCCCGATGTAGAACAGCGGGATGAGGAAGACGATGGAGACGATGAGACGCGTCTTCATGGATGCCGCGGCCGCCTCGAGCTTCTTGGTCGGGCTCTCGTGATGCGCCGCGCCCGGGCCCGCTGCCGCGCCCGCCTGCGCGACGGTGCCGGTGTCGACGGGGGTGGCCGAGTAGCCGGCGCGGTCGACGGCGGTGCAGATGTCATCGGGCGAGACCTGGTTCTCGTCGAAATCGACGGTCATCGAGCCGGAGAGCAAGTTGACCGAAACGTCCTTGACGCCGGCGAGGCTGCAGACCGCCTTGTCCACGTGCGCCTGGCACGCGGCGCAGGTCATGCCTCCGACGTCGAATTTCTCGTGAGCCATGGTGGCTCCTTTCGTGTAGATCCCAACGGGTGTGCGAACACCCCCTGGGGGTATTGATTATGCCCATCGTACCTATACCCCCCGGGGGTGTCTAGTCCTTTTCAGGCAATATGTGAGACGTCACTGCGCGTTCATGCTGCCCGCGTCCCCTGCATTCGTTCGCTCACGGGGGCGCTCATGTGCACGGCGGCCCCGTGGAGGTGTCGTGCCCGTATAATGTGGAGCGTCTGCTCCAAGGAGGTTCTTATGCTAAAAGCTCGCGATGTGCTCCATGTGGCACCCGTGCGCGCGGCGGCCGTCGCCATAGCCTGTGCACTCGCCCTCGTCGCACCGGCCGACGCGTTCGCCGAGCGCATCGACGACGAGGTCGCCGTCGCGTTCACCAACGACATCCACTGCGCGGTCGACGGCGATGCGGGCAAGACGATCGGCTATGCGGGCGTCGCCGCCTTCGTCGACGATCTCGAGGAGGCCTACGGAGACGCCAACGTGACCGTCGTCGATGCGGGCGATGCCATCCAGGGCGGCCCGGTCGGCCTACTGACGGAGGGCGAGGCCATCGTCCGCCTCATGAACGCGGTGGGCTACGATGTCGCCGTGCCCGGCAACCATGAGTTCGACTACGGCATGCAGCGCCTGCTCGGGCTCGTCGAGCGGTCCGACGCCACCTATGTGTCCTGCAACTTCGTAAGCCTCGCTTCAGGCGAGACGGTGTTTTCACCCTATACCATCGAGACCTATGGGGCCGCTCCGGCGGCGGGGGATGCCGACGGCGTGCTCAAGGTGGCCTACGTGGGCATCACCACGCCCGAGACGCTGAGCAAGTCTTCGCCGGCCTCGTTCACCGACGATGCGGGGACCTATCTCTACGGCTTTTCCGAGGACCCGACGGGCGAGGCACTCTATGCGCGGGTGCAGGCCGCGGTGGATGCGGCTCGTGCCGCCGGGGCGGACTATGTGGTCGCCGTGGGGCATCTGGGGCGCTCCGGCATCACCGACCGGTGGACGAGCGATGCGGTGATCGCCCACACGACCGGCATCGACGCCTGCATCGACGGCCATTCGCACGAGGCCTACGTGACGAGCGTCGCGAACAGGGACGGCGAGCAGGTTCCGCTCGCCCAGACGGGCACCAAGCTCGCCGCGGTGGGCGAGCTCACCGTCGACCCCGACGACGCGGACGGCATCGTCATGAGCTTCGAGCTCGTGACCGCTGCCGACTTCACCCGGACCGCCCCCGACGTGCAGGCCGAGGTCGACGCCGTCGACGCCGAGCTTGCCGACGAGCTCGACCGTGTCGTGGGCGAAAGCACCGTCGGCCTGGTGAGCGAGGACGCGCAGACGGGCCTGTATGTGCGCCTGGGCGAGACCAACATGGGCGATTTCGTCGCCGATGCGTACCGTGCTGCAACCGGCGCCCAGATCGCGATCGTCAACGGGGGCGGTGTGCGCTCGTCGATCCAGGCCGGCCCGATCACCAATAGCGACCTGTACGGCGTGCAGCCGTTCGGCAACGAGCTCAGCATGGTCGAGGCGACCGGTCAAGAGATTCTGGATGCGCTCGAGATGGGCGTCTCCAAGTATCCGGAGGCGAGCGGCGGCTTTCTGCAGGTGTCTGGTCTGACGTATGCGGTGCGCACCGATATTCCCTCGTCGGTGGAGACCGACGACCACGGCGCCTTCGTGCGCGTGGCGGGCGAGCGGCGCGTGCATGACGTGCACGTCGGTGGCGAGCCGATCGATCCCGCGCGGACCTACACGCTCGCAAGCCACGGGTATCTGCTGCTCGAGGGCGGCGACGGCATGACGATGTTCAAAGACTGCCCGGTGCTGCTCGCAAACGCGATGACCGACGTCCAGGGTCTGATGGCCTACCTTGCCGATGACCTTTCCGGCGTGGTTTCGGACGCCTACGCGGACCCCGCGGGATCGGGGCGTATCGTGCTCACGACGGGGGAGGGTGGAGTAGCGCCGGAACCCGCACCCGCACCGGACCCCGACCTGAAACCCGCACCCGACCTCGATCCGGAACCCGCGCCGGGTGAGGGGTTGGCGTCCGCCGCGACAGCGCCCGGCACCACGCAGGCGGACGAGCCGACGGTGCTGCCTGAGCGCGAAGCGTCCGGCGCGGGCAGTCTGCCCCAGACGGGCGACGCGGGGTTCGTGGGCGTCGCGATGGCCGGCGGCCTGGGCGCCCTCTGCGTCGCCGGCGGCATCGTGCTGCGCGTGCGCCGCAGGCGCGCGTAGGTGGTCGGAAGGGGCAGCGTCCCTATTCCAGAAGGATGCGAGGCGAGCGGTCGGCGGCTTAGGCTGCCGGCCGCATGTTGCGTATGCCCGCAGCGGGTCTGTCCTCGTTATTCGTGGTGTTCGGGTGTTTCCATCGCTTTCCCACAGGGTTTATCTGCACAGTTCGTATACTTTCGTTCAGCGGATCCTGCTCCATCGCGCATATCAGATAGCGGGTGACGGCCTGTATCGGGCGTTGCACGGCATCGGCGCGAACCGCTGCATGCGTTTACACGTTTTGATGTTTCACGGCGATCGCGCCGTGCAGAATGGACTGTGCATTTATGCCTACAACTGAACAGAACTCTCCGGCGTTTGCCGACCTCGGGCTTTCCGAGACCGTGCTCGCTGCCGTGACCGACATGGGCTACGAGATGCCCACGCCCGTCCAGGCGGCATCCATCCCGGAGGTGCTCGCCGGCCGCGACCTGCTCGCCGCCGCCCAGACGGGCACGGGTAAGACGGCGGCCTTCCTGCTGCCGACCATGGACCGTCTGCCCCATGTGGCGCCCCCGGCGAAGAAGGGCGCGCGCGGACGCCGTCGCGCCAACGCCGCCAAGGGCCGCGGACCCCTCATGCTCGTCATCACCCCGACGCGCGAGCTCGCGCAGCAGATCGAGGAGGTCTGCCACGCCATCGCCGCACGCACGCGCCATGTCGCCGTCACGGTCGTGGGCGGCGTGGGCTACGTGCCGCAGAAGCAGGCCCTCGCCCGCGGTTGCGACATCCTCGTCGCCACGCCGGGACGTCTGGTCGACCTTATCGAACAGGGCTCGGCGCGCCTCGACGAGGTCTCCGTGCTCGTGCTCGACGAGGCGGACCGCATGCTCGACATGGGCTTTTTGCCCCAGGTGCGCCGCATCGTCGACGAGTGCCGCACCGAGCGCCAGACGCTGCTGTTCTCAGCGACGCTCGACGAGAGCCGCGTCGGGTCCATCACCGATCTGGTGCGCGACCCCGCGCGCGTCGAGATCGCCCCGGTGACCTCGACGGCCGATACGGTCGAGCAGTATGTGCTGCCCGTCTCGAACGATGCGAAGAACGGAGCGCTGACCGCCGTCCTCAAGAAAGAGGGGCCCGAGCGCGCCATCGTGTTCGTGCGCACGAAGCGCCGTGCCGACACCTGTGCGCGCAGGCTCTCCCGTGCGGGCATCACCTGCGCGGCGATCCACGGCGACCGAAGCCAGGCCCAGCGCGAGCGCGCGCTGCGTGATTTCCGCGAGGGCAAGGTACAGGTGCTCGTGGCGACCGACGTGCTCGCCCGCGGCATCGACATCACCGACGTCCGCTACGTCGTGAACTTCGATGTGCCGGAGGAGCCGACCGACTACATCCACCGCATCGGCCGTACCGGCCGCGCCGGCGAGGAGGGCTGGTCGCTCACGTTCGTCACGCGCGAGGACGTCGCGGAGTTCTACGACATCGAGGCCCTGATGGGCAAGACGGCCGAGCTCTACGACGCGGACGACATCAGCGTGGGCGAGAACCCGCCGGCTGTCGACCCCGATCGCGTGCCCGCCAAGCATCCTGCCGGCAAGAAGGAGAAGAAGCGCCGTCGCGCCCGCGCGAAGAAGGCTTCCGAGCGCCGCGAGCGCCCCGCCCGCGAGCGCCGTCGCGCCCCGCGCCAGCGTGATATCGAGCGCCGTGCCGCCCGCGATGTCGCCCGTGCGGAGGCGGGGGAGGGCGCCTCGCGTCCCTCTTCGCGCAAGCGTCCCGGACGCGTTCGCGTGCATGCCGATGACGCGGTGGCCGCCCCGCGCCCCGAGCGCGACGAGACGCCGCGCGGCAATCGCGCCGCCCGTCGTGCCGAGCGCTTCGGTGAGGGCGCATCCGAGCGCCCGGAGCGCCGCGATCGCAGCGCCGATCGCGATGCCGATCGCTCGAAGCGCACGTCGCATGGCGGACGAAACGGCGGTCGCGGCAGCCATGCGGGCGCATCGCACGGCTCGGCGTCCCGTTCGGGCCGCAGCAACGACTGGCGCAACTATGACGAGGAGCCCTCGCGGCGCCGACAGGGAGGCACGCGCGGCGGTCGAGACAACCGCGGCGGCTACGGCCAGCAGAATCGCAACCGTTCGGGTCGCCGTCCCGGCGACCGCGGCGGGCAGCGATAGCACCGAGATGAAGGGGCCACGGAGCGTGGCCCCTTTTTTGTTGACGGTATCGTGGAGCGCGGCCGTCGACTCGCCTGCGTATGGAGCATTTGCATCGCGGGGATACTGTCTCAGAGGTGATACATGATGGGCGATGCTCGTTTCGATAGGCAAGATCTCGGCGCTCCGGCGCCGCTTTCTGGCGACCGTCCCCGCGGGGCCCATTTCGCTCCTGTGGAGGCTTCTGCGCCGCGCGCGTTCGATGCGCTCGCAGTTGCTCAAGGTGCCGCGGGACCGCGGGTACTGCCGCCCAGACCATCCGATGCGCCCCGTTCGCGGACGCTCAACGCCGTGATGTGGCTGCTCGCCGCGTTCGGCGCCTTTGCCGCCGTGCTGGCGACCCAGCTGCTCTTCACGCTGGTGAGCTCGGTTGTCGTCGTGGTCTTCTCCCTTGCGGTCAATCAAAGCTTCTCGTCCGATGAGCTTATCGGCACCTATATAGGGCCGATCATGCTCGTGAGCCAGATGGGCTGCCTTGCGGTCTTTCTGCCATGGTGGCGCCATCTGCGCGCAAGCTCGCTGATCGCCTTGCGGCATCCCGCTGGACGTCCGACAGCGGTCTCGATAGCGGCGCGCCTCGTGGCAATTGCGCTCATGGGGGTGGGTCTGCAGCTGATCTTGAGCTACGTGTTGACGTTTCTGCTGCCGCTCGCGCCCGACCTCCAGACGGAGTACATTGAGATCATAGACGATCCGGTGTTGAGCGACCTGACCGTCTTGTCACTTCTGGTCACGGCCATCGGCGCTCCCGTCACCGAGGAGCTTGCGTGCCGCGGCGTCATCTTCGAGTGCGTGCTGCGCGCGGTCTGCCCCGCGTGTGCCGCCCGCTGGCGCGATGCGAAGTGGTGCCGAGAGACGGGCGAGACCCCGCGCCCGGTGCCCGCGGTGCCTCCGGCGCGTTTTTGGATCGCAAACGCCCTGCAGGCCCTGCTGTTCGGCGTGCTGCACCTGAATATCGTGCAGGGCACGTATACGTTTCTGCTCGGCATGCTGTTCGGCTGGGTCGTATGGCGCACGGGCAGCCTCGCATGGTCGATGATCCTGCATCTCGCCATCAACTTCTGCTCGTTTTTCGTGGTCGAGCTCTCGGGTGCGCTCGAGTTCGCCGGCGTGCCCGTTGCCGTGGTGCTCGCGGTGCTGATCGCCGTCGCGGGCCTGGTGCTTTTCTCGCTGGCGAGCGCGCGCTCGCGCGCCAGGCGCGAAGGCAGTGCGGGTAGGCGGTGAGCCGCGGCGCGCTTGCGCTTCGATACGGATCGCGACCATGGCGGTGCACTGGAATGGATACGGGTCCGGGCGTGCGGGGCACGTCCGGACCCGCTGGTTTGCTTTCATGTGCTGAGGGGCACGCGCTTGGACAAAAACGCGCCGAGTGGTACGTATGCAGCGCTGCGCCGTAGCTCTCCGTAAGGAGCGATGAATAATTATCGTTCGCTACCTGCATATATCATATAGCCGATAGATAATTATCTGGTCTTGTGGACCAATATTTTCCTATCAAGTCGGTGAGGAGTCCCACTCAAGCCGTTTTTGTCCACGGTCGTCGAAGCTTTCGATGCATGCGCGAAAACCGGTGCATAACGAAGTCATCAGACGGCTCCAGACGGCTTAGCCCCTGCACGCGCGGGCGGCTTCGCTTCCCCATGCCGCGGGCCGTGCCGCGGGCTAGCGGCGGCGTCCTCCGCGTGCGCCCTCGCGGCCCTGGGCCGCTCGGTTCCTGCCGTGCGGGGCCGCGCCCGACGGGCCGCGCCCACCCGCATGCTTTCCTCCGGCGAAGCCCTTGCGGGAGTCGCCATGGCCACGCTTGGAGTCCTTGCTGCGCCCCGGCGCCTGCTGCCCTTTGCGCTTCGTCGCAGCGTTACGCTCGCCGGGGCGGGGTGGCACGGGGCGGATGAGGCAGTTCTTCCCGTACCCGATCAGGTCCTCGCGACCGGCGCGCTTGAGCGCCTCGCGGACGAGCTTGTAGTTTTCCGGCTTTCGGTACTGGATGAGCGCACGCTGCATGGCCTTCTCGTGGGGGTCGCGCGCCACGTAGATGGGCTCCATGGTGCGCGGGTCGACCCCGGTGTAGTACATGCAGGTCGACATCGTCGACGGGGTGGGATAGAAGTCCTGCACCTGCTCGGGCATGTACCCCATGTCGCGCACGGCCTCGGCGAGCTCGACGGCCTCCTTCATCGTGGAGCCGGGGTGGCTGCTGATGAGGTAGGGGACGACGTACTGCTCCAGCCCGCAGCGCTCCGAGATCTCGCGGAAGCGCTGGCAGAAGGCGTCGTAGACGGCGCGGCTCGGCTTGCCCATGACCGAGAGCACGGTGTCGCTCACATGCTCGGGGGCCAGACGCAGCTGACCGCTCACGTGATGGCGCACGAGCTCTTCCAGAAACGCATCGGAGGGGTCTGCCATGGCGTAGTCGAAGCGGATGCCGCTGCGCACGAACACCTTCTTCACGCCGGGGAGGTGCCGCAGGTCGCGCAGCAGCTCGGCGTAGCCGTCCTCGTCGACGACCATGTTGGGACAGACGGTCGGCCATAGGCAGCGGCGGTTCGTGCACACGCCATACTTCGCCTGCTTGTCGCAGGCGGGGCGGAAGAAGTTTGCCGTCGGCCCGCCGACGTCGTTGATGTAGCCCTTGAAATCGGGGTCGCGCGTGAGCGCCTCCGCCTCGCGCATGATGCTCTCGCTGCTGCGCACCTGCAGCATGCGTCCCTGATGGAACGTGAGGGCGCAAAACGAGCACTCGCCGAAGCACCCACGGTTCGACGTGATGGAGAATTTGACCTCCGAGAACGCCGGCACCCCGCCCGCCGCGTCGTAGTCGGGATGCCAGGTGCGCGCGTAGGGCAGCTCGTAGACGGCGTCCAGCTCTTCGGTCGTAAGGGGCGATGCCGGCGGGTTCTGCACGACGTAGACGCCGTTCGGGTAGGGCTCGACGAGCCTGCCGCCCGTGATGGGGTCCATGTTGCGGTACTGGACGGCGAAGCTCCGCGCGTACGCGACGCGCTCGGCGGAGAGCTCGTCCCATGAGGGGAGGAGCTCGTAATCGTAGACCTCGGCGAGCGCATCCGCCCCGCCGCTCACGCGGTAGACGGTGCCGGGCACGTAGGTGATCTGCTCGATGGGCAGGCCCGCGGCAAGCGCGTCGGCGACCTCGACGATGGCGTGCTCGCCCATGCCGTACAGCACGAGGTCGGCGCCGGAGTCGAGCAGGATGCTGCGCTTCAGCGAATCGGACCAGTAGTCGTAGTGCGCCAGGCGCCTGAGGCTCGCCTCGATGCCGCCGAGCAGGATGGGCGTGTGCTTGAACGTGCGCCGGATGAGGTTGCCGAAGACCGCGGCGGCGTGGTTCGGGCGCGCCCCGGCGACGCCGCCGGGCGTGTAGGCATCGGTCTTGCGGCGGTGCTTGGCCACCGAGTAGTGGTTGACCATGGAGTCCATGTTGCCGGCGGACACGAGGAAGGCGAGACGCGGCTCGCCGAGCGCGGCGATGCTCGCGGGGTCGCGCCAGTCGGGCTGGCAGATGACGCCCACGCGGTAGCCATGGGCCTCGAGCACGCGGGTGATGATCGCCATGCCGAACGACGGGTGGTCGACATAGGCGTCGCCGCAGATGAAGACGAAGTCGCAGGCATCCCAGCCACGCGCGTCCATGTCGGCGCGCGATACGGGAAGAAACTGCGAGCGGTCTGCCATGGGTGCTCCTATCGTCTGACGGCGCGTGCGTCGCCTGCCGGTTGTATGGAAACGCTTTCGCATCGCGTTCGGCATGGTGCTCCCGGCCGCGAAGGCCGCCGGTCGGCGTTTCCCTGAGGGAATACTTTCCCGAATTGTACCAATTTCATTTCCGGGGCCCATGCGTTTGGAGGGGCGTGCACGATTACGCTACGCTTCGACCTCGGGCGCGACGGGCGGCAGGTGCCCGTCGGGTTGCGAAAGGGGGTCGCGTCTTCGTGCAGCGGGCGAAGCAGATATCGGATTCTATCGAGCTGGGCATCATCCTGGCGCTTGCGGGTGGGTTCATGGATGCCTATTCCTACATGGCGCGCGGGCAGGTGTTCGCGAACGCCCAGACGGGCAACATCCTGCTATGCGGCATCCATCTGTCCGAGGCGGATCTCGCGGGTGCCGTCCACTATGCGCTGCCGGTCGCGTGCTTCGCGACGGGCATCGCGCTCGCTGACCTCGTGCACTGCCGCTTCGCGAACGTTTTGCACTGGCGGCAGGTCATCGTGCTGCTCGAAGCGGCGGTCTTCGTCGCGGTCGCGTACATCGGCCCCGATATCGTGGCGAACTGCCTGGGGTCGTTCGCATGCGGCATGCAGGTCGAGTCGTTCCGCAAGATCCACGGGCACGGCATCGCCACGACCATGTGCATCGGCAACCTGCGCTCCGCCGTGCAGAGCGTGGACGACTACCTTATCAACCACGAACGGGGTTTCCTCGAAAACGGGCTGCTGTATTTCGGGACCATCGGCTGCTTCGTGGCCGGTGCGGTCCTCGGCAACTGGTTCGTCGAGCGCCTGGGGCACCGCGCCATCATCGCGTGCTCGGTTTTGCTGCTCGCGGCGTTCATCATCATGTTCATCGACCGCGAGCACGCTCGCCCGCGTGCGGTCGCCCGCGGGTAGGGGGAAGCGGATGTTCGCGCACAGGCATCTGCGCGCCTGCCGCTGTCGGGGGTGAATCGTACCGTCCGCCCTGCTCGTGGCCACGCGGCGGTCCGCCGGACTGAATTGGCACGGTATCATGCGATACGATATGCCGATTTGTATCGAAGGACCCCCTATGGACCACGAGCAGAACCGGGGCACCGCGGGCATTCGCGAGGCGCTCGAGCAGGCGCAGGCGCACCTGTCGCATCCCCATCGCACGCGCGTGAGGCACCACAACCATATGGCGGTGCCCTGGCACGAGGTGATCGACTGCGACGACATGCTCGCCGTCGACGCGGATATCGATGACAAGAGCTCCATCATCTGCCGTGCCGGCCTGCTGAAACTCGCGGGCGGGACGGGAAGCTGGCGCGTGCGCGACTGCATGAACAAGATCGCCGAGGTGCTGGGCGTGACCATCTCCGTCGCGGTGAGCCTGACGACGATCGAGTGCACCTGCATCGATGGGCATCGGAGCTTCTCGGAGGTCCTGTCGCTGCCGACGACCGGCGTCAACACCGAGCGCATCTGGCTCATGGAGCAGTTCGTGCGCGAGGCGCAGGCGGACGGCCACACCTGGACGGTCGCCGAGTTCCACGACCGGATGGATGCCATCGAGCGCAAGCCCGGCCGGTACGCGCCCTGGAAGGTGGGGCTGGCGTCCGCCGCCGCATGCTGCGCCTTCGTGTTCCTTTTGGGCGGCGGCCCCATCGAGATGGGCTGCGCCTTCGTGGGTGCGGGCCTGGGCAACTACGTGCGCCGGATCCTGCTCGACTGCCGTCTCACGCATTTCGTGTCCATCGGTATCGCGGTCGCCGTGGCGTGCCTGGTCTACCTCGGGTGCCTGTCGGTGCTCTCTCTCGCGGTGCCCGGTGCGCTCGAGCACGAGGCGGGCTACATCGGCGCCATGCTCTTCGTCATCCCGGGCTTCCCGCTCATCACGAGCGGGCTGGACATCGCCAAGCTCGATTTCCGCTCCGGTATCGAGCGGCTCTCGTATGCCGTCGCCGTCATCATCGTGGCGGCGCTCGTGGCCTGGCTCGTCGCCATGACGGTGGAGCTGCATCCCGATGAGTTCGCCGACCAGGGCCTCACCGCACCCGTGCTGTTCTTCTTGCGCCTGCTGGCGAGTTTCGTGGGCGTGTTCGGTTTCTCGATGATGTTCAACTCGCCGATGCGGATGGCCGCGACCGCGGGTGCGGTGGGCGCCATCGCGAACACATTGCGCCTGTCGCTCGTGGACTTCGCCGCGATGCCGCCCGAGGCGGCAGCGTTCGCCGGTGCGCTGGTGGCCGGCCTGCTCGCCTCGGCTGCGGGCACGAGGACGACGTTCCCGCGCATCTCCATCACCGTGCCCTCCATCGTGATCATGGTGCCCGGCCTGTATATGTACCGAGCCGTGTACTACATGGGCATGTTCGAGGTGCTCGACGCGATGGAGTGGATCATGCGCGCGGTGATGATCATCCTGTTTTTGCCGATGGGCCTCGCGCTCGCGCGCGCCATCACCGACCCGGAGTGGCGCTACTGCTCATAAGGGCTGCCTGGAATCTAGCGGCACCGCACGCCTTACTGCCGGACGGGGGCGGGGACGGGCCGCGTCGCGGGGAGCCCGGCGGCGCGGCCCGCTCGAACCTTCGCCTCCCGGGGGACTTCCCGTGCGCTAATTCGTTTTATCGCTGGCGAAACGGTGTCGGCGGCAGCGTTTCCGGCATGCGGACGGCGTCTCGCTCCATTGCCGCTCGGCGGCGAAAACATGCCGCTCGCGGATTGCGAAAACTCTTTTCGCAGGATTGAAATACACCGGCAACAGTTTTCGTTTTTGCCCTGAGGGGTTGGTCGTACACTGTCTTTTGCATAGATGCGTCCAACGGTTTCGTGCCGGTGGGCGCGCAATATGCGGACAGGTCCTGCCCGCAGGTATCAAGGAGGCATACATGGCTAACCGCATCGTTTTGAACACCATCTCCTATCATGGCGCCGGCGCCATCAAGGAGATCCCGGGCGAGATTGAGCGCCGCGGTTTCAAGAAGGTCTTCGTCTGCACCGACCCCGACCTCGTGAAGTTCGGCGTCGCCGCCAAGGTCACCGACCTGCTCGACGAGGCGAACATCGCGTGGAGCCTGTACTCCGAGATCAAACCCAACCCCACCATCAAGAACGTCCAGGACGGCGTCGAGGCCTTCAAGGCCGCTGAGGCCGACTGCATCGTGACTATCGGTGGCGGCTCCGCCATGGATACCGCGAAGGCCATCGGCATCATCATCAACAACCCCGAGTTCGCTGACGTGCGCTCGCTCGAGGGTGTCGCGCCCACCAAGAACCACGCCGTGTTCACCATCGCTGTGCCCACCACCGCCGGCACCGCGGCCGAGGTCACCATCAACTACGTCATCACCGACGTGGAGAAGGTCCGCAAGTTCGTGTGCGTCGACACCAACGACGCCCCCGAGGTCGCCGTCGTCGATCCCGACATGATGGCCACCATGCCCGCCGGCCTGACCGCCTCCACCGGTATGGACGCGCTGACCCACGCCATCGAGGGCTACACCACCCGCGGCGCCTGGGAGCTCACCGACATGTTCCATCTGAAGGCGATCGAGCTCATCTCGAAGAACCTGCGCGACGCCGTGGCCGAGGCCAAGAGCGGCGAGCCAGGCAGCGGCCGCGAGGGCATGGCGCTTGCCCAGTACATCGCCGGCATGGGCTTCTCCAACGTCGGTCTGGGCATCGACCACGCCATGGCGCACACCCTGTCCGCGCACTACGACACCCCGCACGGCGTTGCCTGCGCCATGCTGCTGCCGATCGCCATGGAGTTCAACAAGCCCGTCGTCGCCGAGCGCCTGGCGGACGTGGCCGTCGCTATGGGTGTCGACACGACCGGCATGTCGACCGACGAGGCCGCTGACGCCGCCATCGCCGCTGTGCGCCAGCTCTCCGAGGACGTGAATATCCCCAAGACCTGTGACGCCATCACCGCGGACGACCTCGACCAGATTGCCGACGACGCGCTCGCCGACGCCTGCTACCCGGGCAACCCGCGCGACGCCGACCACGCCACCGTCGTGGAGCTCTTCCGCAAGATCATGAAGTAGTCTGCGCTTGCGCATGCATCGGTCTTCCGAACAGGCGGCCGGCCCCTCCTCAAGACGGGCCGGCCGCTTTTTTCGTATTGGGGACGCTTATGCGCTGGAGATGTTCGTGGATGTGCGCCGCCTGTGTGCCGCGCGTATGGTCGGCGGCTTCTACGCGGACGCGCCCGCGCTCACGACGGTGCCGCCGCCGAGCACGACCCCGCCGTCGTAGATGACGACGGCCTGCCCGGGCGCGATGCCGCGTTGGGGGACTTCGAAGTCGATGCGCACGTCGCCGGCGGCGCCGCGCGAAGCGTCGACGAGGCGGGCGCGTGCCGGCTGGTCGGGCTGGTGGTAGCGGATCTTAGCTGCCACGGGCACACCGGCATCGGCGGCGTCTGCGAGCTGGGTGTCCATGGCGTCTGCCGGCGCGCTCCAGATCCAGTCCCGGGCGATAAGGGTATCCGCCATGAGGTCGCGCTCGTCGCCGAGCGTGACCGTGTTCGCGTGCACGTCGATGCCGCAGACGTAGAGGGGGTGCGCGGCGGCGACGCCCAGACCGCGTCGCTGGCCGATGGTGTAGCGCAGCGCCCCGGCGTGGCGTCCGATGACCTCGCCCGCCGTGTTCAGGATGTCGCCTGCGGGCAGCGCCTCGTGCCGCCTGCGCTCGATATAGGTGGCGAAGTCGTTTCGCGGCACGAAGCAGATGCCCTGGCTGTCCGGCTTGTTCGCGGAGACGAAGCCCTGTTCGGCGGCGATGCGCCGGACATCGCGGTCTTTGACAAGGCCGCCCAAGGGGAGCAGCACATGCGCCAGGCGCTCCTGGGTGAGGGAGTAGAGCACGTAGCTCTGGTCCTTCGCGCGGTCCGCGCCTTGGGAGAGTGTCCAGGCGCCAAGGGTGCCATCGGGAGCCTTTCGGCGCGCAACGCGGGCGTAGTGGCCGGTCGCCACGTAGTCGCACCCCAGTTCGCGGGCGTAATCGAGCAGGGCGCCGAACTTGAGGTAGCGGTTGCAGTCGATGCAGGGGTTGGGCGTGCGCCCGTCCTCGTAGGTGCGCACGAACTTGTCGACGACCCGGCGCTCGAACGTCGCGCGCATGTCGAGCACGTGATGGGGAAATCCGAGCTCGTGGGCGACGGACGCCGCGTCGTCGGCATCGCGCGACGATCCGCAGGCACCCTCGGTCGAGACGGCACCGTCGTGCAGCAGCATGGTCGCGCCGACGCACTCGTAGCCCTGCTGCTTGAGCAGGTAGGCGGTCACGCTCGAATCGACGCCGCCGCTCATGGCGACCAGGACGCGACGGTTGTGGGGCATCGGTTTCCCTTCTGTTTGTAAGCGTGCGGCGACGGGCGCCCTCGGTGCTCTCATACCGCTGCGCCATGGATGCGTATCCGGTGCGCGGCAGCCGCCTGCGCCGCATGCGCTTGGCGAGGGCGGCTGCCGCTTCGCCTCGTCAATCGAACAGGGCGCACGACAGGTAGCGCTCGCCGGTATCCGGCAGCAGGCAGACGATGGTCTTGCCGGCGTTGTCCTCTTCGGCGGCGAGCTCGAGCGCGGCGGCGAGTGCGGCGCCCGAGGAGATGCCCACGAGCACGCCCTCGGTACGGGCGAGCTTGCGCGCGCAGGCAAGGGCGCGCTCGTCGGTCATCGTGATGACGCGGTCGTAGACGGACGTGTCGAGCACTTCCGGCACGAAGCCGGCGCCGATGCCCTGTATGCCGTGCGCGCCGGCGTGCCCCTCGGAAAGGACCGGGGAGCCCGCCGGTTCGACGGCCACGACCTCGACGGCGGGCTTTTGGCGCTTGAGATAGCGCCCGACGCCCGTCACGGTGCCGCCCGTGCCGGCGCCCGCCACGAAGATGTCGACGGCGCCGTCGGTATCCCCCCAGATCTCGGGCCCCGTGGTGGCCTCGTGCGCGGCGGGGTTCGAAGGGTTGGTGAACTGGCCCGCGATGAAGCTGCCGGGAATCTCGGCTGCGATCGCCTCGGCGCGCTCGATGGCGCCCGCCATGCCGCGCGCCCCCGGCGTGAGCACGACCTCGGCGCCGTATCCCTCCATGAGCTTGCGGCGCTCGGGGCTCATGGAATCGGGCATGGTGATGATGAGGCGGTAGCCGCGCGCGGCGGAGAGCGCGGCGAGGCCCACACCGGTGTTGCCGCTCGTGGGCTCGATGATGGTGCAGCCGCTGTGGCGGGCGATCTTTCCGGCGGCCTCGGCGTCGTCGAGCATCTGGCGCGCGACGCGGTCCTTTACCGAGCCCGCGGGGTTGAACAGCTCGAGTTTCGCGAGCACGCGGGCGCCAAGCGATAGCTCGGACTCAAGGGCGGTCAGCTCGAGCAGGGGGGTGTGGCCGATCAGCTGGTCGACCGATGTAAAGACGTGTCCCATGGGGCGCCTCCTTGTATACGTGGGCCGCGACGCGGCGTGTTGTCACTTCATTGTAGGGAGAGCTTGCGGTGCGTGCTCGCATACCTACCCGATTTAACAGCGCTCCATGCACCCGGTGCGTCGTCGGCATTCCGCAATGTCGCACGTGGTTGCGCAAGCAGGGTGTCGGTCCGATGATCGGTACCGTCCGATACGGCTGGTGCGTGCCCTGCACGGCCAAAATACCGACCCTCTCTAAAAGAACGCGACTCATGCGCACCGCTCAGATTGAATTTGGTATGCTGATGCCGTGGACGTTCAGAGAGGGGGAGTTGGCCATGCTGGTTTCTACAAAGGGGCGCTACGCGCTTCGCGTCATGGTCGATCTTGCTGAGCATCAAGCCGACAGCCGCATCCCGCTGAAGGAGATCGCGGAGCGTCAGGGCGTGTCTGAAAAGTACCTCGAGAACATCCTCTCCACGTTAGTGAAGAACAAGATGCTGTCCGGCATGCGCGGCAAGGGCGGTGGCTATCGGCTGACGCGTCCTGCCGAGGAGTACACGGTCGGCGAGATTCTGCGGCTCACCGAGGGGAGCCTGGCGCCGGTGTCGTGTCTGGAGGGCGGC
The DNA here is from genome assembly GCF_016902615.1 of Collinsella tanakaei. Taxonomy (GTDB): domain Bacteria; phylum Actinomycetota; class Coriobacteriia; order Coriobacteriales; family Coriobacteriaceae; genus Collinsella; species Collinsella tanakaei_A. The sequence continues at coordinate 70,413 of NZ_JACJMB010000001.1, read as the reverse complement.
CGCCACGGGTGCGACCGGGTGCAGGAGTGCGCGACCATCGGCGTGTGGGCCAAGCTGGACGAGATGATCTCGACCTACCTCGATAGCGTGACGGTGGCCGATTTGGTGGCCGGACCGCGCGGCCTGCCCGAGTAGGGCGAGCGTAACGGATGGCGTGACCCGCCACAGAAAAGCGCCAAGCATCTGCAGCCTGGCGCTTTTTCACGTGATGGCGAGCGAGGAATGCCCTGACCGGCGTTTCTCTAGTTGTCGGCGCCCAGGACCGAACCCAGAAGCGCGCTCACGATACTCACGATGATGGCTCCCAGAATCGCGGGGCCGAACCCGGAGATGGCGATGCCCGCGCCGAGCAGGTTCACCGAAAGCGAGCTCGCGAGGGTGAGCATGAACCCGTTGATGACGAGCTGGAAGATGCCGAGGGTGAGGCAGGTCACCGGCAGCGAGATGAGGGTCAACAGCGGCTTGACGAGCGAGTCGACCAGACCGAGGAACAGCCCCGCGAGCGCGAAGCACACCCAGGGCTCTGCCGGGCCGTAGGGCTCGATGCCGGGGATGAGGAAGGCTGCGATGGAGATCGAGATGGATGTGAGCAGCCAGTTGAGAATGAACTTCATGGCGGAAAACCCTTTCGCTTCGTGACACCGTATGTGCCAGGGCGCGCCCGCAGCGCGTGCGCGCTATGATGCTGGAAACGCTGGAAAGGGGCATCCCCAGCGTTTCTCTCAGAATGATTCTTTCACAGAAGGGGACGTTCGGTGCAGCAGAATTATACGTATGGCGATCCGCACACCGCGATTCCGTGCGCCGGCGTCGATGGCTCGCGCGTCATCTCGTTTTTCATCTTCAACACCGACGTGCACATGCACGTCTATCCGGACGATGGCGAGCAGGCGGCAGACCCTGTGGTCATCGAGCGTCTCGACCGCGCGCTCGATGCGGCGCGTCTGCGCTGCCTGGAGTTCGAGCACGCCTTCTCGCGCACGCGTCCCGATTCCGATATCTCGCGTGCCCATGCCGCCGCTCCCGACCCGGTGCGGGTCGATCCGCGCACGGCCGAGCTCGTGACGCTCGCCAAGGGCTACTGCGCGGCGAGCGGGGGCCTGTTCGACATCACCATGGGGACGGTGACGAGCCTGTGGGATTTCCATCACGGTGTCGTGCCGGGCTCGCTTGCGCTCTCTCGCGCCCTGCCGCATGTCGACTATCGGCGCGTGCAGGTGGGGGCCGATACGGACGGATGCCCGACCCTCTCCATCCTCGACCCCGACGCGATCCTCGACCTCGGCGGGGTGGCGAAGGGCTATATCGCCGACGATATCGCCTGTCTGCTGGAGGGTCGCCAGGTGTCCCGCTTCGCGCTGAACCTGGGCGGCAACGTGCTCGTGCGCGGCGGGCGCACAGCCGACCCGTCGCACGGCAGGCCGCATGCGGGCATGCCGTGGAACATCGGCATCGTGAACCCGCGCGACGACGCGCACAGCCGTGCCATCGTGGCGCTTGCCGACGGGTCGGTGGTCACGAGCGGCGTCTCCGAGCGGAGCTTCACGCGCGGCGGCGTGACGTACCATCACATCCTCGACCCCGCGACCGGGCTGCCCGCTGAGACCGACGCTGCGTCCGCCACGATCGTGGCGCCGCGTTCGCTCGATTGCGATGGGTGCTCTACGACGGTGCTCATGATGGGCGCGCGCCGGGGCATCGATTTCGTCGAGGGCATCCCCGGGGTCGAGGCGGTGATCATCGACCGCGACGACGAGGTGCTGTGGACGAGCGGTCTGGAGGATAGGCTCTCGCTCGTGCCGACGCTGCCTCGCTGGTAGGGGATGAGCGCGGCGCGCGGGCGGGTGCATCCGCCCGCGCGTTCACAAGATGCGCACCGCTGAGGGGAGCCGCCGCACTTTAGCGTGATGGTGTGATACACTGCACCCGGCTTTCAGGTCTGGCGGTGCGTGTATAAATTGTCCGGATTGGCCTGTTGCCCGAGTATCAATGTTTCGCAAATTGAGCAATTACGGTGGTGCCTCATGAATATCGAGAAGATGTACGAACGCGGCGACGTCGATCAGCTCGTTCGCTCTTTTCTGCTATTGGAAAACGAAGACGACGTCCGCGCCTTCCTGACCGACCTGTGCACCCCGCGTGAGATCTGCGACTTCGCCCAGCGCCTCCAGGTGGCCCGCTACCTCGATGAGGGGGAGCCGTATGTGGAGGTGCAGGCCCGCACCGGCGCCTCGTCCACGACGGTGAGCCGCGTGTCCAAGGCGCTGAACGGCGAGCACGGCGGATACCGCCGCATCCTCATCAAGATCGAGGATCAGGAGCGCAGTCGAGCATAAGGCTGCGCCCTCATAGACGAGACGAGCCGGCGGGACCCGGCGCGCCCGGGGAGACGATGGGACTCGCACGTCGTGCGAGTCCTTTGCTGTGCGGGGGCTGCGCGCGGCCTCCTCTCGCGATGGGGAGTTCCGGGTTCGCGGCCGCCCGCGGAAGTTTTGTCCGCGCGGGCAGGTAGGATGGTAGGCGTCCGATACGGGTTGGAAGGCGAGTGCGAACATGTCGCTCAAGATCGTGAACACCACAGCGGGCGCCGGGCTCTCGGCAGGAGAGGTCGCGCTCATCGCGCGGGGCGTCGCGCGCTTCGGCCGTGTGGCGCTTATCGTGCCGAATCGAGCCGAGCGTGACGCCTGCCGCCGCGCGCTGGCCGATGCGGGATGCCTGATGGGGGTGGAGGTGGTGACGCCCGCCGCGTGGGTCGAGGGGCTCGCGCAGCTCTTCGGTGACGGCAGGCGCATCTGCACCGCACTCGAGCGGCAGCTCATCATGGCCGATGTCGTCGCTGCGGTGGACGAGCAGAAGCTGGCGCCCCTGCGGGCGAATCCCGGCACGGTCCGCATGCTGTCGCGCATGGCGCGCGATGCGCTTCGCGCGGCGACGAGCGCAAGCGCGACCATGCCCGAGGGCCCCTCGTGGGCAAAGGTGTCTTCGCTGTTGGACGCCTACGCAAGCGCGCTTGCGGCGCGCGGGCTGATCGAGGCGAGCGACGCGGCGGGAGCCGTCGCCGATGCCGTCGAGCACACGAGTCCCGCATGCGCGCGCTGCGCGATCGTGCGGGACGTGTCCGTGCTGCCCCGCTACCTGGTGCACCTGCTGGCGGCCGTCGCGCGCTCAGGGGAGGTCTCGGTGCTGCTGCGCGGCGCGCAGGGCGCCCTCGCCGAGACGCTCGAGGGCGCGTTTTCGGCGCTCGGGTGCGAGGTCGCCCGCGACGCCCTTTCCGGGGGCGTCGATGCAACCTCTCCGGATACCCCAGAGTTTCTCGAGGTCAGCGGCCCGCATGCGCGCTCGCGCGCCTATGCGGATGAGCTCGTGCGCCTGTTAGGGTGCGCGCCTGCACCATCGCGCGCAGATGCGCCCGCGAGGGCGGTGGTTGCCGCCCCGCGCCCGGCGGAGCTCTTCGAGCAGATGGCGCCCTATCTTGTCGCGCGGGGCGTCGAGGCGCGGGCGACCCGCACCGTCCGCTTCGAGGACACCCTGGTCGGCCGGCACTTCTTGGCGCTGTCCGACCTCGCGCGCCGCCTGGGCGCTGCGCTCGACGGTGCCCTCGGTGCGACGGAGTGGTGGCCCGCGCCCGAGCTGACCGATTGGCTCTACGCGCCCATTTCCGGGGCCGACGCGGGGTACGCCCGCGCGTTCGACAAGAAGGTCCGCTCCAGCCGCGCGCTCGGCGTCGAGGGCGTGCTGCGCGAGCTGCAAAGCGTGCAGAGCCGTGCGGCCGCGGCGCGCCGCAAGCTGCCGGCAGACTCGGTGATGGCAGGCGTTCCCGTCGTGTGCAGCGATGTCATGCAGCTGCTCATGCAGCAGCGTCCGGTCTCGGCGCTGAAGGCCATGCTGTCTGCCGTGGTGGCGCTGCCCGCTTCGGCGTTCGGCTCGGTCGACGGGGCAGCGCGCCAGACGGCCGAGCGCATGGTCGCTGAGCGCGCGATCGAGGTGCTGATGGAGGAGGCGCGCCGTCTGGACGTGAGCCAGGCGGTGGCGGTCTCGGTGCTCGAGGGGCTCGCCGTCACGGTGCGCTGCCGCACGGCGGCACCGGAGGCCGCGGGCTCGGTCGCGACGTTCATGACGCTCGCCGACGCGGCGCTGCTCGAGCCGGGGGATATCGACGCGCTGCTTATGGCCGACGTCGACGTGTCCGGATATCCGCTCTCCCACGAGGAGGGGCCGGTGAGCGCGCTGGCGGGGGCCCTGGGCGAAGCACCCTGCGAGCTCGAGCCCGTGGCGCGCCTGCGCGACCAGGTCGCCCGTGCGCTCGCGGCGCCTGCCGTCGCGACGCTCGCCCGCGTGACGCACGACCGGCAGGCGAAGGACCGCTACCCGGCTGCGATCTGGACCGAGCTCATCGCCGCGGCGGGCGCAGATACCGTCGAGCCCCGTCAGGTGGGAGAGGGGGACATCGAGTGCGATTTCGATCCGGCGGCGCCCGCGGGGGCGGCGCGCCGCGAGCGCGTGGCGTGTCTTTCTCCCGAGGTCCTGAGCGAGGCGGCGAGCGCCTATATCGTGCCGCGCCAACTGAGCGAGGCGGGCGAGCTCGTGCCGCGCCAGCTTTCCGCCTCGCAGATCGAGGCGTATGCGGAGTGCCCGCTGTGCTGGTTCGTGTCCTACCGCGTGCGCCCGAACACGATCGACGCGGGCTTCTCCAACATGGAGAAGGGCAACTTCGTGCATGACGTCATGGACCGTTTCCATGAGCGGCTGATCGAGCTCGGACTCGCCCGCGTGACGCCGGAGAACACGAAGCGCTCGATAGCACTTCTTCGCCAGGTCTTCGAAGAGGTCCGCGCCGAGCACGAGCGGGGCAAGACCGCGAGCAGCGCGCCGCTCGTTCCCCTGTCCGCCACGGAGCGCCGACAGGTGGACGACATCCTGCCGCAGCTCGAGAAGGTCGTGCGCTACGAGGCAGCTGCCCTCGCCCCGTTCGCCCCGGCCTACCTGGAGTACTCCTTTAACGGCCTGGGCGCGACCTACGCCGGCTGGCCGCTCGGCGGGCGCATCGACCGCGTCGACGTGGACGCGGAGGGCCGAGCCGTGGTGATCGACTACAAGCATCGCTCCGACGCAGCCCCCTTCCGCCTGAAGGACCCCACGGTGCCGAATGCCAAGACGGGGGAGGTCGCGGCAGACGACCCGCGCTGGTTGCCGGAGCACACCCAGTCGCTCATCTACGCGCAGGCGTTGCGCCGCACGCTCGGGCTCGATGTGCGCGGCGCCCTGTACTTCTCCACGAAGGGGAAGGTCGCCATGCGCGGGGCGGTGTCGGCCGAGCTCGCCGAGCAGGAGCCGGGCGACGGTCGCGTGCCGGGTCTGCGCGACGGCTTCCCCGCTGCGGAGTCGGGCGGCACGATGACGTTCGACGAGCTGCTCGACCGGGTGGAGGCGAGTATCGCCGAGCGCCTCGACGAGCTCGCGCGCGGCCAGGTGGCTCCGGCCGAGACCCCCCGCGCGAGCTGCGTGCACAACCATCCGCTTGGATTCACGAGAAGGGACGCATAAAGGACATGGATCTCTCTTCGCTCATGCCCCAGCAGCGCGAGATCGTGACGACGCTCGATCGGCCGCTCTTCGTGTCGGCGGGCGCCGGTTCCGGCAAGACCTTCACGCTCACGCGCCGCATCCTGTGGGCCCTGTCGCCTGAGTCCGGTCCCTTCATCGACCATCTGGACCAGGTGCTCGCCATCACGTTCACCAAGGACGCTGCGGCCGAGATCCGCGAACGCGTCCGCGGCGCCCTGATCGCCGAGGGGATGGATGAGGAGGCGCTGAGCGTCGATGACGCGTGGATCTCGACCATCCACGGCATGTGCGCGCGCATCCTGCGCGCCCATGCGCTCGAGCTGGGACTCGATCCGGAGTTCGGCATTCTGGAGGATACCGACGAGCTGATCTCGCAGGCGGTCGACCATGTGGTCGCGCGCGCCGAGGAGGACCGGTCGGACGCGGGGCGCCGTGCGCTATCGGCACTCGTGTCGTGGTTCCCCCTGCGCGGCGAGGTGGGGCCGTCGGGGCGCGAAACGGGCACGAGCGTCCAGATGCTCGTGAGGCGCCTGCTTGAGCTTGCCTGCAGCCTGCCCGACGGCATGGACGGGGTCAGGCTCGCCCGGGGCGCGGACAACCTGTCGAGCCTCGCGGACGCCTATCGTGCCTGCCTGGACGCGAGCCCGCGCGCCGCCGAGATCGGACGGGAGGCGCTCGCCGCAATCGATGCCTTCGAAGCGAGCGAAAAGACCGTCGATGACCTCGTCGCCTGCATGATGTCCTGCGAGATTCCCCGTCCGAGCAAGGCGTTGCCCAAAGAGCAGATCGCGCTGTTGCGCGCCGACGTGGCGGACACCTTCATCAACGCCTACCTCGCCGTGGGTGCGCCCGTGCTCGATGCCCTGATGGGGCTTGCGCGTGCCGTCGAGGAGGAGTACCGCGCGCTCAAGCGCGAGGCGGGGGTGCTCGACAACAACGACCTGCTGCGTCTGGCTCACGAGGCGCTGCGCGACCACGACGAGATCCGCGCGGCATACGCCGACCGCTTCCACCTTGTCATGATCGACGAGTTCCAAGATACCGACCAGCAGCAGGTTGACCTAATCGGCTACCTCACCGACAACGGCCGGCGCCTGTGCACGGTGGGCGACGCGCAGCAGTCCATCTACCGGTTCCGCGGTGCGGAGGTCGAGGTGTTCCGCCGCCAGGAGGCGCAGATTGCGAGCGGCGATGCCAGCGAGGAAGGCGCCCTTGACGGGACGATCGTGCGCCTTGTGCGCAACTTCCGCAGCCATGCGGAGATCCTTAGCTACGTGGCGCGCATCTTCGACGGCGAGGACGGCGGCCTCATGCGGGGCTTTCTGGACCTCGAGCCGCATGAGGGGCGAAAAGACGCCCTGGTCGCCGAAGCCTCGCGGCGCCAGGCGCTGCTCGTGGCGGGCGGTACCTCCGAGGAGCGCGCCCGGGCGAAGGCGGCTGCCATCGCCCGGCGCTTCCGCAGTCTTGCCGACGCCGGCCAGCCCGTGGGCGACATGGTGCTGCTGCTCGGTGCGATGACGTTTTCGGGCATCTATGCCGAGGCGATGCGCGCCGAGGGGCTCGATTGCGTCATCTCGGGCGGATCGGTGTTCTCCTCGACGCCCGAGGTGGCGAGCGTGCGCGCGCTCGTCTGCACGCTCGCCAACCCGCAGGATACCGCCCAGGGCCTCGTACCGCTGCTCGCCTCTCCCATGTTCGCCCTCGGTGCCGAGGAGTTCCTGGCGCTCTCGACCGCCTTCGATCCGGAAACGGGGGAGACGCGCCGGCGCAACGCGGACGCCGGCATCATGAGCGATGACGACGCTCCGGGCATGCAGGGTCTGCCGCTGCTCGCGCGCGCCCGGGCGGTGCTGCGCCGGGCGATCGCGCGCGTGGGGCGCGACGCCGTGGCCGATATCGCGCGCGATGCCGTGCGGGAGTCCGGTTGGCTGGTGCGCCTGGCCGACCGCGGCCCCGAGGGGCGCGCCGTTGCGGCCAACGTCCTGAAGGCGCTCGACATCCTTGCCGAGGCCGAGGCGAAGCAGGGCCGCTCGCCGCGCGCGTGCGCGCTCGCGTTCGACGCGGCGCTCGCCGCCAAGCAGGCGCCCGGCGCGCTGAACGAGGAGGAGGGCGGCGCCGTCCGCATCATGACGGTGCACGCCTCGAAGGGCTTGGAGTTCCCCGTGGTCGCCGTCGCCGAATGCTTCACCATCAAGCGCAACAGCGACCGCATGCAGACGCGCCGGCATGCCGGCTCGGTGGAGGCCGCCGTCATGCCCGCGCGCTTCGCGGGCACGGTGCTTGCCGACGGCACCGAGGTCTCCGAGGCGGACGTGGAGAAGCGCTTCCGCAAGCTCTACGGGGAGTGGCTTTCCCCCGAGGCGTTCGACGACGTGTGCGCCACGGGCTCGGCGGCGGAGGCCTTCGTGTCCATGCGCCTGGAGGGCGAGTGCCGCGAGCTCGAGGAGCGCGCACGCCTGCTGTACGTTGCGATGACGCGCGCACGCGAACTGCTGATTCTTGCGATGGATGGCCGCGTGGGAACCGGACGCGTGCCCGAGCTCAAGTTCGACACGGAGCACGACCTGACCGAGGCGGTGCTCGCGCGCATCCTGCCCGACGACGGCGCGTGCCTCGATGTGGACCGGCTCGTGTTCGACAACGCGCGACCGGGCGGTTTCGAGCTCATCGCCTTGCGCGACTTCATGTATGCGGGCGCGTCGTACACCGCGAATGCGGGGGAGGCGGCGCTGGTCGATGCGGGCGGGCAGGACGTCTGCGCCGAAGATGCGCCGACGGATGGCGATGCGCCGCAGCCCGATACGTTCACGCTCGTCTACCCTGCGGACGTGCCGTACCGCATCGTGATGCAGAGTGCGCCCCAGCGCATTTCGTACAGCTACACGTCGCTTTCCGCCGAGCGCCATACAGACCCCGAGGACCGCGGTGCGCGCGGCGTCGCCGATGGCGCCGATGCGGCGGAGGGGGCGGCGGCAGATCTTGGGCCCGTTGAGCTCGAAGGAGGCTCCGCTACCGAGTCCGCACCGGTTGTGCGGGCGGTGCTCGAGGTCCTAGCGGCACGCGAGGACGCGACGGGTCCCGGCGAGGACGTCGCTTGCGCGCCCGAGGGGGCGGCATCGGCGGGGTGCGACGCGTCCTCACAGGGCGGTGCGGGCGATCCGACGGCGCTCGGCTCGGCGTTCCATGCGGCGGCGCAGTGGCTCATCGAGACCGGGGCCGACCGCGTGCCGGCCGAGCGCGTGGATGCGCTGTGTCGCCTGTGGGGCACGACGTCTGTGCAGCGCGAGCGCTTGGAGGCGGCGCTTGCGCGCTGGGAGGCCTCATCGGTGCGCGCCGAGCTCACGGCGTGGCCCGTTGTGCGTGCCGAGGTGCCGTTTTTCGCGCCTGCGGCCGATGATGCGGATATTCGCGCGCGCGAGGGGGCGTACGTCGAGGGCGCGATCGACGCGCTCGCGACCGACCCGGCGCGACCCGGCGAGGCGCTCGTGATCGATTACAAGACGGGCGGCAGCCCCGCGGAGACGCCCGCCGAGCTCGAGGCGAAGCATGCTCTGCAGGCGCGCGTATACGCCGACGCGCTGCACCGCGCCGGTTACGCCCACGTGTCGCTGCGGTTCGTCCGCGTCGAGATCTCGGATCCCGCTGACCCGCGCGAGCCCCAGGTCGTCGCCTACGAGCTCTGACCGTCCCCGATGAGGACACCCGGCGGCTGTGGGGTTCTGTGGGATGTCTGCGCCGTGGGGTACAATGCAGGGCGAGCAAAACGACAAGGTATATGAGGAGCACATCAGCTATGGCGTTCGTCCATCTGCACAACCATACCGAGTACTCCATGCTCGATGGCGCCACGCGCATCTCGGACATGGTCGATCGGGCGGTCGAGCTCGGCATGCCCGCCGTGGCCATCACCGACCATGGCTACATGTACGGTGTGCCGGAGCTGGGTCTCGCCTGCGACGCGGTGAACCACAGCACGCCGGAGTACAAGGTGTGGAGCCACGACAAGTCCTTCCTTTCCAAGGGCCGCCGCGACGAGCTCGAGCAGCCCGATCCCGAGAAGAACCCCCGCGGCTTCGCGCAGTTCCAGAAGGATATGGAGGAGTGGGACCGCTCGGGCAATCTCGACGCCACGAAGCCCCCGCTCGTCATCAAGCCGATCTTTGGCTGCGAGGTCTACTTCACGCCCGACGACACGCTCGCGCGCGACCGCAAGCCCGAGCTCTACCACATGGTGCTGTTCGCCCAGAACGAACGGGGCTACATCAACCTCATGCAGACGGTCTCCGAGGCCGCCGTGCAGGGCTTCTACTACAAGCCGCGCGTGACGCTCGACAACCTGCGCCGCCATCGCGAGGGTCTTATCGCCAGCTCCGCGTGCATCGCCGGCATCATCCCCAAGTGTATCGACCGCGGCGAGATCGACACGGCCGTCCAGTGGGCCGAGACGTTTCGCGACCTGTTCGAGCCCGGCAACTTCTACATCGAGATCCAGGAGCACGGCATCACGACCGACTCGGGCATGACCGACGAGGAGCTCGACCGCGCCCTCATCAGCATCGCCGAGCAGGTGGGCGTCAAGGTCATCGCCACGAACGACTTCCACTATCTCACGCGCGACGACGCGCCGGTGCAGGACATCATGATGTGCATCGGCATGAACTCCAAGGTCGACGACCCCAACCGCATGCGCATGCAGGGCTCTGAGTTCTACATGAAGACCGAGGAGGAGATGCGGGCGCTGTTCCCGTACTGCCCCGAGGCCTGCGACAACACGCTCGAGATCGCGGAGAAGTGCAACGTTGAGCTCGAGTGGGGCAAGATCATTCTGCCCCGCTACCCGCTGCTCGACCCCGGCGAGACCCATGAGAGCCAGTTCCGCCGCGAGTGCGAGGAGGGCCTGGCCAAGCGCTACGGCGACGACTGGCGCGAGCAGGTCATCGGCGGCGTGAACGTCTCCGAGCGCTTCGAGTACGAGTACAAGGTCATCTGCGAGAAGGGCTTCGCGGCCTACTTCCTCATCGTGGCTGAGTACGTACGCTGGGCGAAGCAAAACGGCATCGGCGTCGGCCCGGGCCGCGGCTCGGCGGCCGGCGCGCTCGTCGCCTACGCGATGGACATCACCACCTTCGACCCCTTGTCGAACGGCCTTATGTTCGAGAGGTTCCTGTCGCCGGAGCGCTCCGAGATGCCCGATATCGACATGGACTTCGACGATGAGCGGCGTCTCGAGGTCATCGAGCACGTACGACAGCTCTATGGCCCCGAGAAGGTCACCCACGTCATCACCTACTCGACCATCAAGGCCAAGCAGGCCATCAACGACGCGGCGCGCGTGCTGGACTACCCGGTCTACATCGGTCAGCGCCTGTCGAAGATGATCTCGTCGGACCCCTCCGTCAAGCTGAAGCAGGTGCTCACGCGCGTCGAGGGCAAAGAGGATCTCTACAACCCCGACTTCGCCGAGGCCTACCAGAAAGATGACGACGCCCGCCGCATCATCGACGCGGCACTCGCCATCGAGGGCCTGACGCGCGGCGAGGGCGTGCACGCGTGCGCCGTGCTGATCTGCCGCGACCCGGTGAACGAGCACGTGCCGACGAAGCTCGACACCAAGGGCGGCGTGGAGATCACCCAGTACGAAGGCCATACGGTGGCGGACATGGGCCTGCTCAAAATGGACTTCCTGGGCCTGCGCACGCTGACGGTCATCTCCAAGGCGAAGGCGAACATCAAGCGCAACTTCGGCATCGACATCGATGTGGACAAGATCCCCTTCGACGATCCGGAGATCTTCAAGCTCATGCAGAACGGCCACACCGCGGGCGTGTTCCAGATCGAGTCCGCCGGCATGACGGCCACGATCAAGAACATGAAGCCGACCGAGTACAAGCACGTGGTCGCTCTGATTGCCCTGTACCGCCCGGGCCCGCTCGGCGCCGGCATGGTCTCCTCCTACATCAACCGCATGAACGGCAAGGAGCCCGCCGTCTCCTACGACCCGCGTCTGGATGACATCCTGGGCGAGACCTACGGCACCATGGTCTACCAGGAGCAGGTTATGAACATCTCGGTCGAGATGTGCGGCTTCTCCAAGGGCGAGTCCGACTCGCGCATCCGCAAGCCCGTGGCCAAGAAGAAGATCAAGATGCTCACCGAGCAGGTCTTCAACTGGTCGGACGGCGAGGACGAGACCATCTACGACCACTGGATGAACGGCGCCGAGAAGAACGGCTACAAGCGTGAGACGGCGCAGAAGATCTGGGACGATGTTCTGGAGTTTGCGTCCTACGCGTTCAACAAGTCCCACTCCGCCGGCTACGCCATCCTGGTCATGCAGACCGCGTGGCTGAAGGCGCACTACCCGCACGAGTACATGGCGGCCGTTCTGACCTCCTACACCGGCAAGACCGAGAAGATCGTGCACTACGTCTCAGCGTGCCGCCACGACGGCATTCCCGTGCTGCCGCCTGACGTGAACGAGTCGGGCCGCGAGTTCACGGCGACGGCCGAGGGCGTGCGCTTCGGTCTGGCCGGCATCCGCGGCGTGGGCGAGGGCGTGGCCGACGCGATCATCGCCGAGCGCGAGGCGTCGGGCCCGTTCAAGAACCTGCACGATTTCGTGGACCGCGTGGACTCGAGCCAGGCGAACCGCCGCGTCATCGAGGCGCTCATCAAGGCAGGCGCCTTCGATGCGACCGGCTACCCGCGCCGCCAGCTCATGCACTTCGTGGACAAGAACAACCCGGAGAACATCATCGACGCCGCGGCGAAGCGCCAGAAGGACCGCGCAGCCGGCCAGACGTCGCTGTTCGACGTGTTCGGCGACGTGGAGGGCTCCGGATTCGAAGTCGTCGTGCCCGAGCCGGATGGTCAGGAGTGGGACCGCCACATGAAGCTCTCCGCCGAGCGCGACGTTCTGGGCATCTACGTGTCCGACCACCCGCTGCGCCCGTTCGAGTACGCGCTCGCCAAGGCGCGCGAGTTCTCGCTGTCGCAGATCGACACCGGTTTCGAGACAGCGAACCCGGCGGGCGAGGGCACCATCAACCAGGAGATTCCCGAGGGTAAGCCGTTCTGGTTCGCCGGCATGGTCTCCGAGGTGAGCAAGCGCGTGACGAAAAACGGCGACCCCATGGCCATCGTCACCCTGGAGGACATGGAAGGGGAGGCCACGGTCGTGGTGTTCCCGAAGACCTACAAGGAGTGCGAGGGATACCTCTACGGCGAGACCGACCCCGAGACGGGCGCGGTGCTCTCCGACGCGTTCATCCGCGTGCGCGGCAAGCTCGAGCGCAGCGACCGCGGCGACCAGATCATCGCTCAGGAGATCCTGCCGCTCGAGCTCAACGAGGAGAACAACCGCCCGAAGGTGTTCGAGATCATGGTGCCGAGCTCGCGCTTCAGCCAGGGGAACATGGCGCGCCTCGCCACGATCCTCTCGACGAACCCGGGCGGCGACCGTGTGGAGCTCTTCATCGAGCAGGCTGACGGCCAGACGATGCGCGCTGAGATCCCCACGCGGGTGAACGCGCGCAGCATCCCGCTGCTCGCCGAGGTGAAGGGCATCGTGGGCAACCGCGGACGCGTGACCGTGGTGTAGGCTGAGCGCCACACGCGCTTCGTTGCAGGACCCTGCCGCATTCGTGCGACAGGGTCCTTTCCGTATCTTGCGCATCGCTTCGCAAAACGCCGTGCGTGCCGCGATAGGCTGGCGGTACGCGATAGGCGGCAGCGAGGTTCGCACATGCATCTTTCATCGGAGCAAACCGACCGACTTGGTTTCGTCGAGAGGTCGCTCGCCCTGCTCGTCAACGAGACGTGCAGGATACCGCCGCCGAAAGACCTCGTGGATGCAGAGGAGGGGGCGCCTTGGCGCGGCGTTTGCCGTCTACGCCGGAGGGCCGTAGGTGACCGCGCCCGTGACCTCGTCGAAGTGCATCCAACCGGGCATATCGCCGTGAGCGTCGTCGATATAGCGCTCGCCGTCTCGCTCCACCAAGCCCTCGGGCTCTGCGGCCCAGGCGGTGCCCGCGCCCAGGGTGATCGAGGCGAGTGCGGCGATGGCGATTGCGTGCGCCAAGCGTTTTCCCACTCGGGTGCGGGTCGTGCCGAGCATCGTTCTCCTTCTCATGTGGGATACGGGTCGAATATCCATTGTCAGGCCTTGTTGGCACGCGAGCGAATGCGGTGCGGTGCCGCCGCACATCTCATCCCGTCGTGGCGTTTTCAAGATGCGGGGACGGCAGCCTCTCGATGAGGGGTATGCCGTCATGCCCGGACGCGGCTTGCACCCTCGGCCGTTCCGAATGGTGTCAGATGCAAGCAGGGGTGCGGTCGTGCGTCTGCCAGACGCTGCGCGTGCATCTGTCGGGGCGGGTGCGTACAACAGACGCGCGCGTCGTGCGCGTACATCCGCAACAGAAGGGAGAGACGCGATGCATCGTAGGGACACGAACCGGGGCGACAGGGCTAGATGCGATTCGCTTGGCTACGGGCTTCCGGTGGGCATTCACCGCGGGGCCCTGGCGGGTCTCGATGGGGAGGAGCGGAAAAAGAAGCTTGAAGAGCACAAGAGGACCATCCACCCGCATGGAGAGCCGCTCAGGTACGAGACGATCGGGACGGGGTTTCGATCCTATGGCTACGGATACCGGGTCCCGCAGGGTGTCCGCGTTGTGAAGCAGTTTCCCTCGCACGCGCTTGGCGACCTGATTGCAAACATTCGGAAAGACCGGCTGGTCGCCTTTGCACGAACGATGGGCCTCTCGCGCATCTCGGCCCTGCGCAAGGAGCGCATCGTCGAGCGCGTCCTTGCGGATTCAGACGGGCTGTCCCGCGCGATCGAGGCGCAACTGCGCTCCTGCAGCAACGCGCAGTTCGCGGGTTTCAAGCTTCTACTCGGCAAGCCTGACGCCACGTTCACATTCACCGGGGACGACCATGTGCGCCGTGATGCGATCGAGGCGCTCGAGCCGCTTGTCTGGATGTATTACCTCGACGGCACCTACTGCGCCTTCATGCCGCCCGAGATCGCCCAGGCGGCGGCTGCCGTGGATCTTGCCGCAATCGAGCGCGAGCGCGATCGCACCTGGCAGATCCCGCTCGCCATCGCGACCCTCAAGGAGTTTTTCGGCGTGGCGCGCGTCGCCGATGTCGCGCCGTGCTGTCAGGAGCTGTTCGGGTTCGAACCGACCGTGCACGATGTTCTGGAAGCCATCAAGAAGGGCACGTGGTCGCTGCTCAACGACAGCTGCGGCATCCGCCGCATCGAGCACGGATGCTGGCCGAAGGACATCATCGATGCGAAAGGCTATATCGTTGCGTACGATCTGACCGATACGGCCGTGGAGACGTTGGCGCAGGAGCGCATGAGGTGGCATGCGAAGGTGGCGCCGTATCGGGCAGGCGCCGCGTGGATATATCGCTACGAGCCCGCGATCGACTACGAGACGTATCGCATAGCTGAGGTTAAGGCGCGCGACGAGTTCATCCAGACGCTTCTCGGCGCGCGAGCCAAAGGGGTTATCAAAGAGCCCGGCCGTATCGATCCGGCCGTCGCCACGCGGGGGCCCAGGGGATGGGAGCTGCAGCTGCCCGAGGCGCGGGCCATGCGCACCTGGCTCGATGCGCACGTTCCCGACGAGCAGGATGATTTCACGTATGCCGACGAGACCCTCGAGCGCTTGATCTCGGAGCGCAACCGCTCGGCGCAGCCCTGCAACATGATGGAGACGGCGCGCGAGCTCGGTCTGTTCTCCTGCACGTTCGACGTCAAGGAGCTGCTCGATCTGCTCGTCGCGCTCGAGGAGGCGCTGCCGAGTTGGCATCTGAACGGCTGGACGCCGCGCGACCTGCATGAGGCGATGGCGAGCGGTACGGTGCCCGCCAAGTGTGCCGTATCCGCCGCTGAGAGCGATCGGCTGGTGCGGGCTGAGGGCTAAATGCCAGGCGCATCACCGTTCGAAGCTGCGCTGAGTGACCGCTTTGTCCGTTGCATGGGTACCTGCAAACGAGGAGGGCCCACTTTCAGTACTTTTTCAGCGCCTGCTCGAGTGGCCGGCGCAATGGGGCACAATCGCTTCAACAAAACCGCAGGTCAGAGGCTTACTCAAAAATGGTTCAAGCGCGTGTACTCGGACGGTGGCGAAAAAAGTACTGAAAGTGGGACCTCCTCGTTTCCGATGCGCGGAAATCCTGCAAATCGGCACCGCGAGCACGCGTGTAAGGGCGCATCGCTGCCCGTGCCGCCGCAACAAGCGTCACTTTGCCGTCCGGACGCCACCGCTCTACATGGAAAAGCCCCGCCTGCGCGCTCGGACTGAGCGCAGGCGGGGCTTTCTGCGGGCGATGGGCTCACCGTGTAGATGCAGCGGGGCGCTTACTTCTTGATCCAGCTGAACATGGAGCGGATCTTCTCGCCGGTCTTCTCGATCTCGTGCTCGTTGATCTTCTCGCGCTGCTCGAGCAGCCACTTGTGGCCGTTGTTGCAGTCGTCGACGAACTCCTGGGCGAAGCTGCCGTCCTGGATGCGCGCCAGGATCTGCTTCATGGCCTTGCGGCTCTCCTCGTTGATGATCTTCGGGCCGGCGTAGTACTCGCCGTACTCGGCGGTGTTGGAGATGGAGTAGTTCATGAAGTGGATGCCGCTCTCGTACATGAGGTCGACGATCATCTTCATCTCGTGATAGCACTCGAAGTAGGCCAGCTCGGGCGGATAACCCGCCTCGGTCAGGGTCTCGAAGCCGGCCTTCACGAGCTCGACGAGGCCGCCGCAGAGCACGGCCTGCTCGCCGAAGAGGTCCTCTTCGGTCTCCTCCTTGAAGGTGGCCTTGATGATGCCGGAGCGGGCACCGCCCACGCCCCAGCAGTAGGCGAGCGCGATATCCCAGGCGTCGCCGGTGGCGTCCTGCGCCACGCAGGCGAGATCGGGCACGCCGGAGCCCTCGACGAACTGGCGGCGCACGATGTGGCCGGGGCCCTTGGGCGCGCACATGATGACGTTCACGTCCTCGGGAGCCTTGATGTAGCCGTAGTGGATGTTGAAGCCATGGGCGAAGGCGAGGGTGTCACCGGGCTTGAGGTGCGCGGCGATGTGCTCCTCGTAGACCTTGGGCTGGGTCTCGTCGGGTACGAGCATCATGATGAGGTCGGCTTCCTCGGCGGCGGTGTCCATGTCGCACACCTTGAGGCCGGCCTCCTCGGCCTTCGCCCAGGAACTGGAGCCCTCGCGCAGGCCGACGCGCACGTCGCAGCCGGAGTCGAGCAGGTTCAGCGCATGGGCATGGCCCTGGGAGCCGTAGCCGATGATGGCGATCTTCTTGTCCTGGATCACCTGGGGGTTGCAGTCGCTCTCGTAATAGATCGTTACAGCCATTGTTGTTCTCCTTCGATGTCCGTGGCCGTTGTAACCAGAGTAAGAAGCCGCGCGTCGCGCATCCGCGTGCGGGCGGGCGCGGCACGGGGTTGAAACAAATGCGCTAGCGGTCGCTCGCGCCCCTCGACATCGCGATCTTGCCGGTACGCGTGAGCTGACGGATGCCGTAGCTGCGGAAAAGGTCCTCGAGCGCGTCGAGCTTGCTCGCCGTGCCCGTGGCCTCCACCGTGAGGGAGTTCTTGCCGACATCCACAATGTTCGCGCGGAAGATGCTCGCGATCTCGATGATCTCGTGGCGCCGCTCGGGCGTAGCGATGACCTTGAAGAGCACGAGCTCGCGCTCGATGGCGTCGGTGTCGGTGAGGTCCGAGATCTTGAAGACGCTGACGAGCTTGTGCAGCTGCTTGGTGATCTGCTCGTAGCCGACCTCGTCGGCATCCACGATGATGGTCATGCGGCTCATGGTGACGTCCTCGGTGGGAGCCACCGTGAGCGAATCGATGTTGAAGCCGCGGCGCGACACGAGGCCGGTCACGCGCGAGAGGACGCCGGGTTTGTTCTCGACGAGAACGGACAGGATGTGCTTCATGCCCGATCGCCTCCCTTCGAGACGGATTCATCTGCGACGATGTCGGCGGTCGCGCCGGCGATGCGCGTGTCGGCGTCGTGGTCGGTGAGCGGTGCGGGCTCGGCGATGGTCCCCGCGTGCTCGCCGGCGGGGCTCATGCCCTTCTCCGTCACGCGGACGCCGCCGAGCGTCACGTCGATGGCGCCGATGATGTCATCGATGGCGGCGCCGGGCGCGACCATGGGGTAGACGGTCTGCGCCGTGGGGATGACCACGTCGAGCAGGTAGGGGGTGTCGGCGGCGAGCATGCGGTCGAGCGCGGCGTCGATCTCGTCGGGGCGGCTGATGCGCTCGGCGGCCCAGCCGTAGGCCTCGGCGAGCTTCACGAAGTCGGGGTTCGCCGTGAACTCGGTGCAGGAGTAGCGCTCGTGGTAAAACAGGCGCTGCCACTGGTGCACCATGCCCAGGGCGTTGTTGTCGATCAGCAGGACCTTCACGGCGGCGCCGTTGCCGATGGCGGTCGCCATCTCCTGCACGTTCATCTGGAAGCTGCCGTCGCCCGCCACGCACACGACCTGGCAGTCGGGCCGGCCGATCTTGGCGCCGATGGCCGCGGGGAAACCGAAGCCCATGGTGCCCAGGCCGCCGCTCGAGATGAAGGTGCGGGACTCCTCGCGATGGATATGCTGGTGCGCCCACATCTGGTGCTGGCCGACCTCGGTGGTGACGACGCTCGCGTGCGGGTCGAGCTTGGCCGAGAGGCGCTCGAGCACGATCTCGGGCGCGATGCGGTCGGGGTAGTCCTCGAAGTCGGCGGTGTAGAACGGCCAGCGCTCGCGCCAGCCGAGGCAGGTCTCGACCCACTTCTGGCTCACGGGCGCAGCGCCGATCTTGGCGATGCGGTCGTTGATGGCCGCCACCACGACGCGCGCATCGCCCACGATGGGGACCTGCGGGTCGCGGACCTTGCCGATCTCGGCCGGGTCGATGTCGATGTGGATGACCTTCGCATGCGGCGCGAACTCGGAGAGCTTGCCGGTCACGCGGTCGGAGAAGCGCATGCCCACGGCGATGATGAGGTCGCACTCGGTGACGGCCATGTTGGCGTACTTGGAGCCGTGCATGCCCACCGGACCCAGGTTCAGCGGGTTCGAGCAGGGCATGGCGGCTTTGCCGAGCAGCGTCGTGACCACGGGGATCTGCATGGTCTCGGCGAGCTCGACGACCTCGTCGCACGCATGCGACGACACGACGCCGCCGCCGACCATGAGCAGGGGCCGCGTCGCGTGGCAGATGAGCTCGACGGCCTGCTTCACCTGCTTGGCGTTGCCCTTGTAGGTGGGTCGGTAGCTTGGGATGCTGATCTTGTCGGGGTAGTGGAAGACCATCTGCTCGCCGGCAAGATCGGAGGGCACGTCGATGAGCACGGGGCCGGGCCTGCCGGTCGCGGCGATATAGAACGCCTCGCGGAACGTGTGCGTGAGGTCGTCGTTGGACTGTAGCAGGAAGCTGTGCTTCACGACGGGCATGGTGATGCCCACGATGTCGGCCTCCTGGAACGCGTCGGTGCCGATGACGCCGCGCGTCACCTGGCCGGAGATGACCACGAGCGGCACGGAGTCCATGTAGGCCGTGGCGATGCCCGTGACCGTGTTCGTGGCGCCCGGTCCGCTCGTGACCAGCGCGACGCCCACCTTGCCGGTGGCGCGCGCGTAGCCGTCGGCCTCGTGGACCGCGCCCTGCTCGTGGCGGGCGAGGATGTGGCGGATCTTGTGCGAGTCGTAGAGGGCGTCGTAGATCTTGATGGCCTGGCCGCCGGGGTAGCCGAAGACCGTGTCGACGCCTTCGGCCTCGAGGCTCGCGATGATGGCCTGGGCGCCGGTCATGGTCTGGCCCTCTTTGTCGGTATGGCTGCCCGGACCGAACGGCTCGCCGGATACGGCGCGCTGCTTGCGGGCGAGCCGGGCCTCGCGGCTCATGTCGGTCGCCTGGTAGGCGCCGGCCGCGGCGCTCGTGCAGGCGTGCTGGCGGATGTCGTCGGGCATGTCGGGAGTGCGCGGGCTGCCGGCGAGGGCGCCCTGGGCGCGGGTGGTGTCACTCATGAGAGGTAGGCCCCCTTGTCAGCGCTCGTGACGAGCTTCGCGTAGCGCGAGAGCACGCCGGTCGTGTACTTGGGTGCGGGAGGCTGCCAGGCGGCGCGGCGCGCTGCCAGCTCGTCGTCGGTGAGGCGCACGTTCAGCGTGCCGGCCTCGATGTCGATATCGATGATGTCGCCCTCCTCGATGAGCGCGATCGGGCCGCCGGCCGCCGCCTCGGGGCTCACATGCCCGATGCACGGGCCCTTGCTCGCGCCGGAGAAGCGGCCGTCGGTGATGAGGGCGACGGACTTGTCGAGCCCCATGCCGCAGATGACGCTCGTGGGCGTGAGCATCTCGCGCATGCCCGGGCCGCCGGCCGGACCCTCGTAGCGGATGACGACGACGTCGCCGGGGTTGATCTTGCCGCCGAGGATGGCCTCGCAGGCGCTCTCCTCGCTGTCGAACACGCGCGCCGGGCCGGAATGCGCGTACATCTCGGGGGCGCAGGCGCTGCGCTTCACGACGCCGCAGTCGGGGGCGAGGTTGCCGCGCATGACCTTGAGGCCGCCGATGGGGGAGTAGGCGTTGTCGACCTCGCGCACGATCTCGCCGTCGGCCGCCGGGCATTCGGCGATCCAGTCGGCCATGCTCCCGTGGCAGGTGCGGGCGTCCTCGCGCAGAAGCCCCGCGCGGCCGAGCACGCCGATGATGGCGGGGATGCCGCCCACGGCGTTCAGGTCCTCGATGTGCAGGGGGCCGGCCGGCGCGATGCGCACGATGTTCGGGGTCTTGTCGGACACGCGGTCCCAGTCCTCCATCGTCACCGGGCAGCCGGCGGCGTGCGCGATGGCCGTGAGGTGCAGCATCGTGTTCGTGGAGCCGCCGAAGGCCATGTCGAGCACCATGCCGTTGTAGACGGAGGCCTCGTTCAGGATGTCGAGGGCGCAGGTGCCCTCGCGGACGAGGTCCATCACCTTCATGCCCGTGCGCTTGGCGAGGCGGATGCGCTCGGAGTACACGGCGGGCACGGTGCCGTTGCCGGGAAGCGCGAGGCCGAGCGCCTCGGCCAGACAGCAGATGGAGTTCGCCGTGAACATGCCCGAGCAGCTGCCGCAGGTGGGGCAGGCGGTGTTCTCGAGCCAGGCGCACTCCTCGGGCGTCATGGTGCCGGCGGTCACCTGGCCCACGGCGTCGAACAGGCTGTTCAGGTCGGTCTCGCGCCCGCACTTGTCGCGGCCGGCGAGCATGGGGCCGCCGGACACGAGCATGGTCGGGATGTTCAGGCGCGCCGCGGCGATGAGCATGCCGGGCACGATCTTGTCGCAGCTGGGGATGAGCACCATCGCGTCGAACTGATGGCCCTGGATGGCGCACTCGACGGAGTCGGCGATGACCTCGCGGCTCGTGAGCGAGTAGCGCATGCCCTCGTGGTTCATGGCGATGCCGTCGCACACGCCGATGGTGTTGATCTGCAGCGGCGTGCCGCCGGCCATGCGCACGCCCGCCTTGACGGCGTCGGCGATCTGCTGCAGGTGGATATGGCCGGGGATGACCTCGTTTTGGGCCGAGACGACCGCCACGAGCGGCCGCTCGAGCTCCTCGTCGGTGAGCCCGTCGGCTTTCAAAAGGCTTCTGTGGGGCGCTCGCGCCAGCCCCTTCTTGATGGCATCGCTTCGCAGCTGCATCCGATTCCCCCTCGCGTCGTGCGGTTTGCTTCACCAGGATGTGCGAAGGCGAGGGTGCATGCCCTGCGGGATGCCGATGACGGTGGCGTCCGGCGCGGCGTAGTTGCGCACCGGGCCGCGCGCGGGGATCTCCCGCCGGGCCGGCACGTGTTCTGCCGAGCTGCTCGAGGGTATGTTCCCGACCGCACGCCGCGGGTTCTCACGCTTCCCGCTCGCTGTGGTGCGCCCGTCCGGTACTCGCCCTGTCGTCGCATTTCCTAAGTTTTTCGAGTATCGCCCCGCAACGAATCTGACGCAAGGACGAAATCCGCACGAAACACTTTAGTCGGCAGAAGCGTCCATTCGTTCGGCGAACGGCGTGTCCCCGATGAGGACACGCACAGAATCAGTAGCGGCCGCGCATGGAGTACCAGCCGTCGTGCTCGTCGACCTCGAGCGGCACGCCGAACAGCTCAGACATGGCCGGGCCGCGCAGAAGCTCCGCCTTGGGACCGTCGGCCACGATGGCGGCATCCTTGATGAGCAGGACGCGGTCGATGGCGGGGATGATGTCCTCGGGGTAGTGTGTGACCAGCACGATCGAGCGGCCCTCGTCGGCGAGCAAGCGCATGGTGTTGCGCACGTGGTACATACCCTCCGGGTCGAGGCCGGTGCATGGCTCGTCAAAGATGAGGATCTTCGGGTCGCTCATGAGCTCGCGCGCGACGAGGACGCGGCGGACCTGGCCGGTGGAGAGCGTCATGACGTCCCGGTCGGCGAGCTCGGCGATGCCGAGACGCTCCATCGCGTCGTATGCCTGCCCGCGCGCCGCGTCGTCGACGGCGGTGCGCTGTGGCAGACCGAGGGTGCCGAACAGGCCGCCGCATACGATCTCGAGGGCGGGCAGGTGCACGCGCACCTGGTCGTGCATGGTGGCCGACACGATGCCGAGCGCCTGCTTTATCTCGGAGAGCTGCGGGCGCGCAGCTCCGCGGAAGCGCACGGGCGGCTCGTCGCGGTGCAGGGGGAACACCTCGCGGGTGAGCAGCTGGATGAACGTCGACTTGCCGGCGCCGTTCGGGCCGAGCAGCGCCACGTGGTCGCCCTCGGCGAGGTCGAAGTGGTCCACGGAGAGAATCGTTCGCCCGCCGCGGACCACCTTTGCATCGCGCAGCTGGAACAGCGGTGTGGCAGCGGTCTCCATGGCATCCTCCATATGTCGCGGGCGTGTAGTCAATCCGCGTCATGCTACGCCAACGCGGGCGCCCGGGAAAGAGGCGAAACATTGATTTAGCGTGCGCGCGGGCGCCTCTCCGGGGCTGACCGGCTCCGGATGTCGCGGGGCGGGCGGACGCGGTTCTCCCTTTGCGCGCCCGAACGGTAGGCAGCCGGGGAGACCCTCGCTTCTGCAGGCGCGCTGTCGGGGGAATCTGCTATGCTGCTTTACCATAAAAAAGTACACGCTGCACGATGAAAGGTGGGAAGCCATGGCGGAAATGCTCACGCTCGATGCGTTCGAGGAGGCGTCCGAGAAGGTCAAGGAGGTCACCCAGAAAACCGAGCTCGTCGAGAGCCCGCACTTCAGCCAGCTGACCGGCAACCGCGTGTACCTCAAGCCCGAGAACATGCAACGCACCGGCGCCTACAAGGTACGCGGTGCCTATTACAAGATTAGCACGCTCACGCCCGAGGAGCTCGGCTGCGGCATCATCACGGCGAGCGCCGGCAACCATGCGCAGGGCGTGGCCTTCGCCGCAGCGCGTGCGGGCGCCAAGGCGGTGGTGGTCATGCCCACGACCACTCCGCTCATCAAGGTCGAGCGCACCAAGGGCTACGGCGCCGAGGTCGTGCTGTACGGCGACGTGTACGACGAGGCCTGCGACCACGCCCTCGAGCTCGCCGCCGAGCACGGCTACACGTTCATCCATCCCTTCAACGACCCCACGGTCGCCACGGGCCAGGGCACGATCGCCATGGAGATCGTGCAGGAGCTGCCGCTCGTCGACACCATCCTCGTGCCCGTGGGCGGCGGCGGCCTTGCCTGCGGCGTCTCCACGTTCGCGAAGCTCTACAACCCGAAGATCCGCGTGATCGGCGTGGAGCCCGCCGGCGCCCCCTCGCTCACCGCGGCGCTCGAGGCGGGCCATCCCGTGAAGATCCCCACGGCGAACACCATCGCCGACGGCACGGCGGTGCTCGAGGTGGGCGATGCGGTCTTCCCGTATTTGCAGAACAACCTCGACGACGTCATCTGCGTGCCCGACGACGAGCTCATCGTGTCGTTCCTCGACATGGTGGAGAACCACAAGATGATCGTCGAGAATTCCGGCCTTCTGACCGTGGCCGCCCTGAAGCACCTGCCGGCGGAGAACCGGCGCGTGGTGTCCATCCTCTCGGGCGGCAACATGGATGTCATCACCATGAGCTCCGTGGTCCAGCACGGCCTCATCCAGCGCGACCGTATCTTCACCGTGAGCGTGCTTCTGCCCGACCGCCCGGGCATGCTCGTGCGCGTGGCGAGCGCCATCGCCGAGCAGAACGGCAACGTCATCAAGCTCGAACACAACCAGTTCGTGAGCACGAACCGCAACGCCGCGGTGGAGCTGCGCGTGACCATCGAGGCCTACGGCACCGACCACAAGCAGCAGATCATCGCTGCCCTCGAGCAGGCGGGGTTCGCCCCTCAGCTCGAGCAGACCATGCTGTAGGCGTGCCGCTTCCCGTCGCAGCCGCGGCGCCTCGTGCCGGTCGGCGGCCGAAACGGGCCATTGCCGGCGGGCGGGCGCGCATGTGCGCGCGGGCGGGTATACCTCTGGTGAGGCTCTCATGACAAGGGAAAGGAGCGGCTATGTTCTTCAAGAACGTCATGGTTCCCTACGATGAGTCCGAACACGCGACGAGCGCGCTTCACATCGCGTTCGGCATGGTGGGCGACGATCCCGGCGCCCAGATCCATGTCGTGATGATCGTCGGCGCCGGGGCGGTGCCCGCGCCCTCGCTCGTGGGCGGCGCCTTCGACACGCCCATCGACACCGGCAGCCTCATGGAGTACGACAACATGATGGGCGCTCTCGTCGAGCGCACGCGCAGCGAGATCGAGCGTGTGGTGGAAGACGCGCGCGACGGCGCCCAGTGCAAGGTGAACGTTGTCGTCCGCACGGCATCCGCGCCGGTCGAGGGCATCGCCGAATACGTGGCGGACCATTCCATCGACTTGGTGGTCATGGGGCGCCGCGGCCTGGGCGCCCTGCGCGGCATGCTCGGCAGCGTGAGCTTCGGCGTGCTGCGCTCGGTGGACGTGCCCGTGCTCACCGTCAAGTAGCGCGCAAAGCTCCCGCCCTTGGGGCGGCGGCATCACAGACGCCCCCATCCTCCTCGTCCGCCCGCGGCCGTTCGCTGCGGGCGGACGGCTTTGTCTTGGGGTCCGGGTATGGCGCTTGTGGGCTTTAGGGCGCCTGTGTATGCCCCAGCATCAGGCTGGGCATAATAAGCCACGTTTCAAGAACATGATTGAGCGAGCACATAGATGGGAGAGCATCATGGCAACGTTTTACACCGACGGTAACGGCGCGTTTCTGGCAGATGTGAAGGGTGGCAAGGCCCCCGAGGGCTTCACCGCGCTCGAGGCGAACACGACCGACGCGGCGACCGAGAAGCACGTCCCCGCCGTCGAGCTCCAGCGCGACGGCCACATCGTCTTCGCTAAGGTCGGCTCCACCGAGCACCCCATGACCGAGGAGCACTACATCGAGTGGATCGCGCTCGAGGCCGATGGCCGCCTGGAGATCCATTACCTGAAGCCCGGCCAGACGCCTGCGACGTTTTTCGCCGGCGGCGTGAAGACCGGTACCGTGTACGCCTACTGCAACCTGCACGGCCTGTGGAGCGCGAACTTCTAAGGAAGCTCGGGGCATTCCCGATACCGCGCGTCGCCCGCGTGCCGCCTGAGGCGCGCGGGAGGCATATTCCCCGTGCATGACGGGACGTTCTCGCCCGTCCGCGACATCCGCCGCGGACGGGCGACGTGTTTGACGCCATGCCGGCGCGCGGACGGGTATCATGGGGGAGGAAACGACGGATCGAGGAGACTCGCGATGAAACTTGCGCTCGCGCAGATCGATGTGCGCCTGGGTGATATCGAAGGTATCTGCTCGCGCATCGGCGATCAGGCCGTTCTGGCTTCCAGCCAGGGTGCGCAGCTGCTCTGCTGCCCGACCCCGATGTTTTGCGGCATGCAGCCGACCTCGCTGATCGAGTACCCCAACTACCTGCATGACCTCTTGCGCTGCCTGAGCGCGCTCGCCGAGCGCCTGGAGGATGCCGACATCTCCTGCCTCGTGCCCGCGATCGTGCCCATCGGCCCGTCGCCGTTTCTCGAGACGTTCCTGGTGCGCGAGGGCCGGGTCGTGCCCCTGCGCTCGCTGATCGGGGTTCGCCACGGCAACCTCGACGTCGGCACCTGGGAGTCACCGGTGTTCGATATCGACGGCGCGCGCGTCGCGGTGGTGCTCGAGCTCGAGCGCGACCTCCCGCAGCTGCCGCGCGGCTGCGATGTCGCCGTCTACCTGCCCTTGGGTGGGTTCAACGCCCAAAACGAGCAGACGAGCGCGGTCGCGGCCGTGGCGGACGGCTACTTCTCCGAGGCTGCGGCGCGTGCGGGCGTCTGGCTGGCGTACATGGCCCCGGTGGGCGCCTATGACGACGTGGTCTACACGGGCGGCTCGTTTGTGATGGACGAGGCGGGGCGCGTGGTCGCCGCATCGCCCTGCTTCGAGGAGGACCTGCTCGTGCAGGAGGTCGTCCGCGGCAGCGTCGTGCCGGCGATCGACACCCATGAGCTGCCGAGCTTTCAGCGAGAGGAATGGGTGTGGGAGGCGCTGCGCCTGCACCTGCGCGACACCGTCGAGGCGAACGGCTATCCGCGTATCGCGATGGCGCTCGAGGGCGACCTTCCGTCCTCGCTGCTCGCCGTGCTCGCGGTCGATGCCGTGGGGTCGCGCAACGTCATCGGCGTCGCGTTCGAGCGCTCCGAGGTCTTCACACCCCAGCAGGAGGCGGCGGAGTGCGAGCGGATGGAGCGGGTGCGCCAGCTCGCGGCGAATCTCGGCATCCGGCTCGTCGAGCGCGCGCAGGGCGATGTGTCGCGGTGGATGGACCGCGATGTGCCCGCCCGCGACGCGGGCCGCCTGCGCGCGGGTATCGACGCGCTGTACCTTTCCGACGTGGCGCACGAGCTGGACGCCTGCATCGTCACGGCGCTCACGAAGACCGACGCCGCGATCGCCCCGGACGCCTGCGTGCGCGCCGGCGCCCCGTTCGCGCTCGTGGCGCCGTTCGGCGACGTGTACCTCACCTACCTCGAGTTCCTCGCACGCTACCGCAGCCGCACCTCCGCCGCAATTCCAGCCGGGCTCATCTCGCTCGCCTCGATTCGCCAGAGCATGGACCGCATCCTGTTCGATGCAGCCGACGTGGCGGGGCGCGACCCGATCGCGCGCGAGCGCATCGCACAGATCTTCGCCCGTCTCGAGCCCGCGCAGATCGATGGGGCGCTCGAGGCGCACGTCGACCGCAACCAGACGCTCGAGGACATCCCGCTGTCGGCGATCAGTCCTAAGGCGGTGTCGCTTTTGATGCTCATGACGCGCCGCGGCGAGCAGCGGCGCCGTTCGCTGCCGATGACCCCCTTCGTCTCGGAGCGGAGCTTCAGCGAGCGCGTCTGGCCGGCGACGCTCGGATGGTCTGACCTGGGCCGCGGCGGCGAGGACCCCTTGAGCCTGGAAGGGTTCGTCGCGGCGGAGCAGGAGCGCCTGGAGGAGCTCGGCGAGGAGCACGGTGAGCGCGTGCGCGGCGAGATCTTGGGCCTTCTGGGGGATCTTCTGGGACTTTCCCCCGATCAGCAGCAGGAGCTCATGAGCGAGGAGGGCCAGCGCCGCATGCGCGAGAGCGCCATGCGCTTTGAGAGCCAGCTGCGCCAGATGATGGAGTCCGCGGGCGAGGATGAGATGGGGGGCGCCGGCCCCGCCGCTCCGCCGTCGGGCGGCGCCGTGCACCACTACCCCTTCTTCTCGCAGAACTGATCGGCGCGCTATCGGCGTGCGATGAGGTGAGGCGCTGCGCCGCCTGCGCGCAGCCCTGCGCTTGCGTGCCGCAGGTCCCCATGATAGAGTAGAACAGATGTTCGAGACGGGGCGCGAAAGGGGGAGGTGCTCATGGTTATCTTGGGTATCGATCCCGGACTGGCGAATACGGGCTGGGGCATCGTCGAGGAGCGCCGGGGCGAGGTGCGCTGCCGGGCCTACGGCTGCATCCAGACCTCGGCGGGTAGCGATCTCGCCGTGCGTCTGCGCCATATCGCCGACGATCTCACGGCGGTGGTGGAACGCTACCGGCCGCGGGAGGCGGCGGTGGAGGGCGTCTACTTCGGTGCGAACGTCCGCTCCGCCATCCCGACCGCGCATGCGCGCGGCGCGGCGCTCGTGGCGGTGTCTCTCTGCGGCGTCGAGGTGGGCGAATACACGCCGATGCAGATCAAGCAGGCGGTTGTGGGCACCGGGGCCGCTGACAAGGGTCAGGTCATGTACATGGTGCGCAACCTGCTCCATCTGGATCACGACCCGCGGCCCGACCACGCGGCCGACGCGCTCGCGTGCGCCATCTGCCATGCCAACCAGCGCCGCACCGGCGCACTGTCCGGCTGGTCCTATGTAGAGGAAAGGGGAAACGGCTACTCATGATCACCCAGCTTAGCGGCACCCTCGTCGAGGCCTCGCCGAGCGCCGCCGTGCTCGATGTGGGCGGCGTCGGGTTCGATATCGGCATCTCGGGCACGACCGCCGCATCGCTTCCCGCCCTCGGCCAAGCCTGCCGGCTCTACACGCGCCTGCAGGTGCGGGAGGACGCGCTCACGCTCTTCGGGTTCACCTCGAAGGAGGAACGCACGATGTTCGACAGGCTCGTGGCCGTCTCGGGCGTGGGCCCGCGCCTGGCGCTCGCGGTGCTGTCGAAGTTCACGGTGGGGCAGCTCTACACCGTGGTCATGGCGGAAGACGACAAGGGCATGGCGACGGTTCCCGGCGTGGGAAAGAAGACCGCCCAGCGCCTCATCCTGGAGTTGAAGAGCGTGTTCGCGAAGGACCACGGCCTTTTGGCGGCAGACGTCCCGGCGGCAGGCCAGCTGCCGCTCGGCGCCGGTCCCGCGCCGTCCGCGCTTGACGATGCGCGCGCGGCGCTGCTCTCCATGGGCTTCACGCCCCAGGAGACCGATCTTGCGCTTGACGGGCTCGACGGCGCCCAGCGCGTCGAGGAGCTGCTTGCGGCCGCCTTGAAGCGGTTGGGGATGGATGCATGATGTGGGAAGCCGATTCATCTGTTGACCTGTGGGCCGATTCGCCCGCGAGCCGTGCCGCCGACGCCTCGAGCGAGACGGGGCGCTTCGTGACGGGCAACCTCACCTCCGAGGACCTGGATGTCGAGCGCTCGCTTCGCCCCCAGCGCCTGGAGGACTACTGCGGGCAGGACCATATCAAGCAGGGCCTGAAGGTGCTCATCGAGGCGGCGAAGTCGCGCGGCGAGTGCCTGGACCATGTCATCTTCTCCGGCCCGCCGGGCCTCGGCAAGACGACGCTCGCCACGGTGGTGGCCAACGAGATGGGCGCGCAGATCCGCACGACCTCCGGCCCGGCCATCGCGCGCACCGGCGACCTTGCGGCCATCCTCACGAACCTCCAGCCGGGCGACGTGCTGTTCATCGACGAGATCCATCGCCTGAACCGGCAGGTGGAGGAGATCCTCTATCCAGCGATGGAGGACTTCGCGCTCGATATCGTCATCGGCAAGGGTCCGGCCGCGCGCTCCATCCGCCTGGACATCCCGCACTTCACGCTCGTGGGCGCCACGACCCGCTCCGGCATGCTGACCGGTCCTCTGCGCGACCGATTCGGCATCTCGTTTCGCCTCGACTACTACTCGATCGAGGACCTTGCGGACATCGTGGTCAGGTCGGCGACGATTCTGGGCGTGGAGATCGACCGCGCGTCGGCCTGCGAGATCGCCTCGCGCTCACGTGGCACGCCGCGTCTGGCGAACCGCCTGCTCAAGCGCGTGCGCGACTACGCGCAGGTGCGCGGCGAGGGGCATATCGACTACCCGATCGCTCGCGAAGCGCTCGAGTTCTTCGAGATCGACGAGCTCGGCCTCGATTGGATGGACATCCGCATCCTGGAGACGCTCGTGAAGACGTTCCGCGGTCGTCCCGTCGGCCTGACGACGCTGGCGAGCGCGGTGGGCGAGGACCCCAATACCCTCGAGGACGTCTATGAGCCCTATCTGCTGCAGTGCGGCCTCATCGTCCGCACGCCGCAGGGCCGCGTGGCCACGTCGGCCGCGTTCGACCATCTCGGGGTGGAGATGCCGAGCGGCGCGTAAGCCTGCGGGGCGCGCGGGTGGCTCGCTTAACAACTTGTATGGACCTCTCTGTGGTTTCTGATTGACCGGCTGCGGGCGAGCTGCACGCAGCCGGTCGAGTTCGTTGTATGCTAGATGCCTATCGGCCCCGGCGTTTAGGAGGTTCATATGCTGTCAGACATCGAAATCGCGCACTCCGTCAAACCGCTACCCATCGCAGAGGTCGCTCGCGAGGCGGGTGTGGACGAGAAGTACGTCATCCCGTACGGCTTCGATAAGGCGAAGATCGACTACGCGCTGCTGAACGAGCCGACCGACCACACCGCGAAGCTCGTGCTCGTGACGGCGATCAACCCCACGCCGGCAGGCGAGGGCAAGACCACCACGACGATCGGTCTGGCCGACGGCCTGCGCCGTCGCGGCGTGAAGAGCGCCGTGGCGCTGCGCGAGCCCTCGCTCGGCCCCGTGTTCGGTGTGAAGGGCGGCGCTGCGGGCGGCGGTTATGCGCAGGTCATCCCCATGGAGGATATCAACCTGCACTTCACCGGCGATTTCCATGCCATCGGCGCGGCGAACAACCTGCTTGCAGCCATGCTCGACAACCACATCCAGCAGGGCAACGCCCTCGGCATCGACCCCAAGCGCATCACGTGGAAGCGCGCCGTGGACATGAACGACCGCCAGCTGCGCCACATCGTGGACGGCCTTGGCGGCCGCGCTCAGGGCGTGCCGCGCGAGGACGGCTTCGATATCACCGTCGCCTCCGAGGTCATGGCGATCCTGTGCCTGTCCACCTCCATCACCGATCTCAAGACCCGCCTGGGCGAGATTGTGGTCGGCTACACCTACGACGGCCGCCCCGTGCGCGCATCCGAGCTCAAGGCGAACGGCGCCATGGCGGCCCTGCTCAAGGACGCCTTGAAGCCGAATCTCGTGCAGACGCTCGAGCACACGCCCGCCTTCGTGCACGGCGGCCCGTTCGCCAACATCGCGCACGGCTGCAACTCCATCATGGCCACGCGCATGGCCATGCGCTTCGGCGACATCGCCATCACCGAGGCGGGCTTCGGCGCCGACCTGGGCGCCGAGAAGTTCCTCGACATCAAGTGTCGCATGACCGGTCTTGCGCCCGATGCGGTGGTGATCGTCGCGACCGCCCGCGCGCTCAAGTACAACGGCGGCGTCGCCAAGGCCGACCTCAACGAGGAGAACCTCGACGCGCTGCGCGCCGGTCTGCCGAACCTGCTGCGCCACGTGGGCAACATCCGCGACGTCTACGGCCTGCCGTGCGTCGTGGCCATCAACCGCTTCCCGTCCGACACGGAGGCCGAGCTCGCCCTCATCGAGGAGGAGTGCACGAAGCTCGGCGTGAACGTGAAGCTCTCCGAGGTCTGGGCCAAGGGCGGCGAAGGCGCGCTCGAGCTCGCCGACGAGGTCATGCGCCTCGTGAACGAACCGAACGATTTCCACTTCTCCTACGAGACCGGCACGGATATCGCCGAGGCCATCGAGGCCGTCGCGACCAAGATCTACCATGCCGACGGCGTCGACTTCACGCCGGCTGCCAAGCGCCAGATCGCCCAGCTGCGCGAGAACGGCTTCGGCAACCTGCCCGTGTGCATCGCCAAGACCCAGTACTCCTTCACCGACCAGGACAAGATCCTGGGCGCGCCCGAGGGCTTCCGCATCACGGTGCGCGAGGTCAAGGTGTCCGCCGGTGCGCACTTCGTGGTGGCGCTTACCGGCCAGGTCCTCACGATGCCGGGCCTGCCGAAGGTTCCCGCCGCGGAGAACATCGACGTGGACGAGAACGGCGTGATCTCCGGCCTGTTCTAACCTGCAGGTCTGCAGCCGCACGGCTTGTGCGGGGCGGCCCGGGCGCTATGCTCGCCCGGGCCGCCCCGTCGCTGTTGCCGCGTGCGGCAGAGGCCATGGAGCGAGGCGGTATCCGGCGGGGAGCTGTCATGCGGGCGCGCTTCCCATCGTTCACCTTTCGTAAAACCCTGCGGGGCGGCCCCGATGCGCGCGCGATTCGTAGTAGGCTAGAGTCCGTTTCGAATCCAGACGAAAGGATTGTCCGTGGCGACGATTATCGATGGCAAGGCGTTGGCGGCGAAGGTGCGCGAGCGCGCGGCGGAAGAGGTGGCGCGGCTCGCCGGGAGCGGTATCGCCTGCGGTCTTGCGGTGGTGCTCGTGGGCGACGACCAGGCGTCGGCCACCTACGTGCGCTCCAAGCTGCGCGATTGCGAGCAGTGCGGCATCCCCTCGCACGACTACAAGCTGCCGGCTGAGACCTCGCAGGCCGAGCTCATGGACCTCATCGGTCGCCTTAACGCCGACGACGCCGTGGCGGGCATCCTCGTCCAGATGCCGCTGCCGGCCCATCTCGATACCGAGGCGGTGGTGGCCGCCATCGACCCGAACAAGGATGTCGACGGCTTCCATCCCATGAACATGGGCAGGCTCGTGCGCGGCCTTGCCGGTCTGCGCCCCTGCACGCCCGCCGGCATCATGGAGATGCTCGATGAGTATAAGATCGACCCGGCGGGCAAGAACGCCGTTATCGTGGGCCGCTCCTCGATCGTGGGCAAACCCATGTCGCTCATGCTGCTCGCCCGCAACGCGACGATCTCGGTGGCGCACTCGCATACCGATCCGCGCGAGCTTGCGCGCATTTGCCAGAGCGCCGACATCCTCGTCGCGGCGTGCGGTGTGCCGAAGATGATCAAGGGGCCGTGGATCAAACCGGGCGCGACCGTCATCGACGTCGGCATGGATCGCGACGAGGCGGGCAAGCTGTGCGGTGACGTGGATTTCGCCTCCGCAGAGCTCGTCGCGGGCGCCATCACGCCCGTGCCCGGCGGTGTGGGCCCCATGACGCGCGCGATGCTGATGAGCAACGTGGTCATGGCTGCCAAGATGCAGCATGGGCTGTAGCCGCCAGGAACACGACGCAGGCGCGGCGGAACGCTCGAGGGCGTTTCGCCGCGTTTTTGCGTAGGGGGTAGGTGAGGCCCTTGCGCAAGAACCCTGATGCTTCGACGGTTTGCTGTCCGGTCGAGGGGGTACACTGAGGGCGGATGACCAACGTCGATGCCGGCTGCGCTGGCGCAAAGGAGGAGCTATGGCATGCACGACCATCTTGGTGGGCAAGCTCGCGAGCTATGACGGATCCACGATCGTGGCGCGCAACGAGGACTCGCCCGGCGGTCAGTTCGAGCCCAAGCGCATGGCCGTGATCGAGCCTGCGGACCAGCCGCGCACCTACACGAGCGTCGAGAGCCATCTCACCATCGAGCTGCCCGACGACCCCATGCGCTACTCGAGCGTGCCCGACGCGCTGCCGGGCCACGGCATTTGGGCGGCGGCGGGATTCAACACCGCCAACGTCGGCATGTCCGCCACCGAGACCATCACCTCCAACGAGCGCGTGCTGGGCGCCGATCCGCTCGTCGTCTACCAGCCCGCCCAGGGCAAAGAGGGCGAGGAGGGCTACGTGCCCGCCGTGCCCGGCGGTATCGGCGAGGAGGACATGGTCACGCTCGTGCTCCCGTACATCCACTCCGCCCGCGAGGGCGTCGAGCGCCTGGGCGCGCTGCTCGCGCAGTACGGCACCTACGAGATGAACGGCATCGCGTTTTCCGATGCGGACGAGATCTGGTGGCTCGAGACCATCGGCGGCCACCACTGGATCGCCAAGCGCGTGCCCGACGACGCCTACGTGACGATGCCCAACCAGCTCGGCATTGACTACTTCGACCTGGCGGATGCCGAGGGCGAGCAGGCCGAGCACATGGCGAGCGAGGATTTGCGCGAGTGGATGGATGCCAACCACCTGAACCTCACCATGCTCGCGCCGCACGTGGTCGATGACACGCTGGACGACATCTACGACGAGCTGGCCGGCGTGCTCGTCGATGTCGACGACGATGCGCTGGACGAGCTCGACAACCTGGTGGACGACGTGCGCGAGGGGCTGCTCGCGGGCGATATCTTCAATCCGCGCGAGGCGTTCGGCTCCCATTCCGATTCCGACCACGTGTACAACACGCCGCGCGCCTGGTACATGCAGCGCTGCCTGAACCCGCACGACGGCTGGGACGGCCCGGAGGCGGCGTATGGCCCCGAGGCCGACGACATCCCTTGGAGCCGCGTGCCGGAGCGCAAGGTGACCATCGAGGACGTGAAGTACGTGCTGTCCGCCCACTACCAGGGCACGCCGTTCGATCCCTACGGCCGTCGCGGCACCGAGGCGACGCGCGGTGCCTACCGCCCCATCGGCATCAACCGCAACGGCCAGCTCGCCGTGCTGCAGATCCGTCCCTATGTGGCGCCCGAGCTCGCCTGCGTCCAGTGGATGGCCTTCGGCTCGAACGTGTTCAACGCGCTCGTGCCGCTCTACGCCAACGTGGAGCACATGCCGGAGTACCTGGAGAACACGACCGCTCGCGTGACGTCGGAGAGCTTCTACTGGGCGAACCGCCTGATCGCCGCGCTCGCCGATGCGCGCTTCCACGAGAACTCGGCGCATGTCGAGCGCTACCAGGAGAAGATCGGCGGCATGGCGCATCGCCTGCTGCGCGAGACCGACGCCGCGGTTGCCGACCTTCCCGCCGAGGAGGTTCCCGCGGCCTTGGCTGCGGCGAACGACCGCATGGCCGCCGACCTCAAGCGCGAGACGGAGGATCTGCTGGGCAAGGTGCTCTACACGACGAGCCTCGCCATGAAGAACGCCTTCGCGATGTCGGACAACTAGGTTCTATAGCTGTAGAGGCGTGCCGCCGGGTGCAGGGTGAGATGCCCTGCGCCCGGCGTTTTCTTGGGGCGGCGAGGGGTGGCGCGTGGCGGATAGCTTCTCTTGCGCATGATGCCGCATCGGCATCAGCCTGTCGTCGTCTCGTTGTCCTTCACCCCGATCTCCTGCAGCAGATAGCTGTTCAGTTCGGTGATGCCTGACACGCCGAGTGCGGAGTAGACGTGGGACCGTAAGGTAGCAACCGAAGAGGGGGTGAGGTGCTGCCGCTTGGCGATGGCGGCGACCGGAGCCCCCCTTGAGCGACTCCATCACGATGTCGATCGATGGCGTGTTGAACCCCTTGCCCGCCAGTATGTGGCGCATACGCTCGCTGTATCGCTCGCGTGAGGTGCCGGATCGCCGCTCGCTGTCAGCCAGCTGGCGCAGCGTGAGCACACGGTCCGCTAGCATCAGGGCACCGAGCGTGCAGAGGGCGATGAGTGCGATCTGCTCGCCTGCGTTTCTGTCGAAGGGGTTTGCGGAAGAGATGAGGAAACCGGTCCACCCCAGGGTGGCGGCAACGGCGAGCAGCTGGCAGACGGTTCTTCGTTTTGAGTCGTCGGGCGCTGCGGACGATGTGGCTTTGGATGCTCGGGCAAGCGCGAAGACGGCAAACAGCAGACATGCACCGATTGCCAGGGCCATGCGGTACGGCTGGTGGAATGCCGAAAGGAGCATGGCTGCCGCGAGGTAGGCGAGCAAGGGCGGGAGCAGAAACACCCGACCGCAATTTCGCTGGATGTCGATGGCGGAGGGGTGCCGCACTTCAGCGCACGCATCAGCGCCGAGGTCATGGCCCTGATCGGCATAGGGCTGAAGGCGAGCGCCCAGTTCCTCCTTGGAGGCGACACCGAGTTTTCGGTATGCGCGCGACCGATAGGTGGCGCCGGTGGCCGGAGCGATGCCCAGAAGCGCGGCGATCTGCTTTTGCGTCTGCCCGGCAAGGGTGTGCCCGATCACATCGATCTCCCGCTGCGAGAGGTTGTCGGCGCCTGGAAGAGATAGAAGGACGTTGAGGGAGTCGAGCTCATTCTCGGTTGTGCGTGAAACGATGGCATGGGAGCGCCATGCGGCGAACGTTGCTCCTGCGCAGCAGAGTATCGGCACGAGGAGCGATACCAAGATGGAGCCTGATGATGAGGCCATCAGGGGAACAAGATGACGTTCAACCAGGTAGGATCCGAGCATAACAGTTGCTTCTCCGACGAGCGTTGCCGTGATGGGGGAGAGGGCGAACCTGCCGCTTCGGCGTGTGACGGCGGCGGCGCCAGCTAGCAGCGCCCCGCAGATGAGGCGGATGAGAAACGCTGCGATCTCGCCTGTTGCAGGGTCGGGGGTGGGGAAGCGTGCCCTGAGGCAGATGCCTGCACAGGAAAGCGAGGCGCCGCCGAGCGCGAAGACGGCGAGTATCGCGAGGTGCCAAGCGGCTGCTGAGCGGGAGGACGGCTGCGCCGCTGACGTTTCAGCGTCTGCAGGCTGATGGGAGCCCATAAACGCCGTACCCCACAGCATGAACGCAATGGCGATCAGGGCAGTCTCAACGGTTTCGATGCGCCCGTGATAGCCGGCTCCCCACGCGGGCGTCGTTCTGATGATGGAAAAGGAGATTTTTCCCAGGCAACCACGCAAAGGACGGATGCTGCCAGAAGGACGCGCACGTGCGTGCCGGGGCGCGTGCGGCTGGGGCGGCCCGACGGGGTCGCGGGGCCGATTGCGATCAGCGCGAAGACGGCGAGTATCGCGAGGTGCGGTACAAACCCGCCCAATCCGAACGAAGCTGACGAGTACGTGCTCGATGCGGCTTGGTGGGGAGCGGCAAACAAGAACGGCCCCGTTGCTAAGAGGGCGATGCGCCAAGGTGCGGAGAGGACACGGCGGGCTGTCCTTCGGACCGGTGCGGTGAGGCCGGCCGATTCATGGCGCCTCCAAAGTAATCAAGGGACGGTGCATGGCTACATGATGGGGCGCGAGCGCGAATCTGTCGGTCAACAATGACGACAATTCTTGTGTTGGCAGGCGCTGTCGGGCATCAGACGCCTGTCGCACGGGTTCCTACGGTTGCCATATGGCGCTGCAGCCGCACGTTCAGGCTCGGCGCGCGCAGGTCCGATGCCGTATGATGTGGGTATAAGGATTCCAATGGCGGAAAACCCGACGCAAGGAGGCGTCTTCATGGCTACAAAGTTCGAGGACCTCGTCAACAACATGGTGAACATCGGTTTCGGTGCGGCGGCACTCACCGCCGAGAAGGGCAAGGAGATGCTCGACACCCTCGCCTCCAAGGGCGAGGAGGTTCGTCGCGACTCCGAGACGCCCGATTTCGCCCGCTCGATGTCCGATATTTTCGAGCGTGCCGGCGGCATGTTCTCCAACGTGACCGATCGCTTGAACACGCAGGGCGAGACGGTTGCCGAGCGCATTCTGGACGAGCTCATCGTGGCGCGCGTGCGGCCGATGACCAAGGCCGAGCGCATCGGCTTTCTCGCGCACGTCCGCGATCTCGTGGACAGCGCGGACGACGCGACCGTGACGGTGAAGGTCGAGTCGGTCGAGGTCGATGAGGAATCGGCTGCGGACGAGGTGGCCGATGAGGTCGCCGACGAGATGGTCGACGAGGCTGCCGCGGAGACGGCGAAGGCGGAAGACGAGTAGCGTTCATATGGCACAGGCGGGAACGGACAACGGACAGAACGGTGCGCGCTGGGACCCTTTGGATCCCGATGACACCATCGTCTTCGCGAACGAGGAGGAGCGCATCGCGCGCGGGCTGCATCGGCACCCGCGCGCGGTCGACGAGATTCCCGAGGAGCCCGACGTCATGGCGCCCTCCGAGGAGTTTCAGCTCACCGCCAAGGGTCGTCGGCGCCGTATCGCCGAGATCTTCAGGCTCGTGCGCAAGTACGAGGTGTGGAACAACGTCACGCCCGTCCGTCTGCGCTGCATGCTCGAGGAGCTCGGCCCCATGTTCGTCAAGATGGGCCAGATTCTCGCCAACCGCTCCGAGATCCTGCCCCAGTCGTTCTGCGACGAGTTGCGCCGCCTGCGCACCGACGTGGAGCCGGTCCCGTTTTGGGTCGTGCGCGACTGCCTGGAGGCCGAGTACGGCCGGCAGGTGTCCGAGGTGTTCGAGTGGATTGACCGCAAGCCGCTCGGCAGCGCCTCGCTCGCCCAGGTGCATCGCGCGAAGCTGGTGAGCGGCGAGGACGTGGCCGTCAAGGTCCAGCGCCCCGGTGCGCAGCAGGTCATGGCGCAGGATATCGACATCATGCGCTCCGTGGTGCGCACCGCCTCGCATTTCGTGAAGACCGACCAGTTCGTGGATCTGCAGGGCGTGGTCGAGGAGCTGTGGCAGTCGTTTCGCGAGGAGACGAACTTCCTCATGGAGGCGCGCAACCTCGACGACTTCTACGCGTTCCACAAGAACACGCGCGGAATCTCCTGCCCGCGCTCCTATCTCGAATACTGCACCGAGCACGTCGTCGTCATGGACTACATCGACGGCATCTCGATCGCCGAGCCCGAGACGCTCACAGCGGCGGGCTATAGCCTGAAGAAGATCGGCGCCCGGATCGTGGAGGACTACTCCACCCAGGTGCTCGATGACGGCTTCTTCCACGCCGACCCGCATGCCGGCAACATCATCCTGAAGGACGACGTGGTCTATTTCATCGACCTCGGCATGGTGGGGCGCATGTCGAACCACGACCGCACGATCGTGAAGGACATCATCTTCTCGGTCGCTGAAAACGACGTGCCGAAGCTCAAGGACTCGCTCATGCGCTTCGCCGTGACGCGCGGCGACTCGGCGGAGCTCGACCATTCGACGTTTCTGTCGGACCTCGACTTCATCGTGGCCGATTTCGCCGGGCTTGACCTGAAGGACCTGGATATCGGCGAGTTCCTGACGTCGCTTGTGAGCCTTGCGCGCAAAAACGACGTCGAGCTGCCGAGTGTGGTGACGATGTTCGCGCGCGGCATGGTGACGCTTGAGGGCCTGCTGTCCGAGTACATGCCCGATGTGAACATGATTGAGATCATCTCGACGCACATCAGAAACGAGAAGAGCAGCTTCACGCGCGCCGCCGAGACGGCTGAGGAGCTAGCGCACGCCTCGGTGCGCGCGACGAAGGGGCTGCTCGAGGCGGCAGACCAGCTCGGGCTTGCGTCTCGCATGCTCACCCGCGGTCAGCTGAAGATCAACACGCAGGTGCTCGGCAGCGAGAAGGTTTTGCGCCAGGTGGGCGGTATCGTGGACCGCATGTCGATGGCCATCGTGATCGCCGGCCTGTTCATCGGCTCGTCGGTGGTGTATTACGCCAAGATCGAGCCGGTCATCTTCGGCATTCCCGTCATCGGGTTTTTGGGATACTTCTCCGCGCTCGTGCTCGCGCTCATGCTCGGCCGCGAGATCTGGCGGAACTCCCACAGCAGGCGGTAGGGCGCCGGGCTCTCAGCCCTCGCGATGCGGTGCCGGCGTGCGCGCCAGCTGCTTAGCCACCTCAACGATATGTCGGTAGCGCGCATCGTCGCCCGCGCATGCGCGCCAAGCGGGTGAGAGCGCCTGCTCGGCGATGCCGCGGCGCATGCTCTCGCGCAGCGCTTCACCTTGCTGCTGCTTGTGCGCAGCCCACGCCTCACCGGAGCGGCTCGGATCGAGGTATCCGGCAACGTGGTCCCACAGCGGGCTTGCTGCCGCCTCCCCGGCGTCCGAGGCGGCCTCGACGGCATCGAGGGCCGCGGCGAGGGCATCGAGTGCGTCGTGCTGCTCGCCGGCGTCGCGGAGCACCTCGGCCTTCTCGAGTGCCATGGTTGCCGGGTACCAGGGGTTGATACCGCCCATGTCGAGCATCTGGAAGATCGCCGTCGCGGCAGCGGCGGCCTTGCGCGCGAACGCGGTGTCGCCTCGCGTCCCCATCTCCTGCACGAGGGAGGAGAGGATGAAGTTCGCGGCGCGCAGCCGCTCGGTCTGCAGCAGCTCGAGCGCGGCGTCGTCTCGGCCGAGCTTGCGCTGGGCTGACGCGAGCAGCATCGTCGGCGCGCCCGCATCCTGATGGCGCACGAGCGGCTCGAGTACCGCGGCGGCCTCATCGTAGCGCTCCATCTGGAAGAGCGTCGTGGCTTTCTGCTGCTGGGCGAGATAGAGGGCCGCCGGATCCGCGGCGATGTCGAGTGCGCGGTCGAGCAGGGCGAGCGCTTCCTCGGCGAGGGCGCTGCCGTCGAGCTCGGTGCCGCACGCATCCGCCTGCGCGAAGGGCGTCGCCATGCCCGCCGCCCATATCGTGAGCAGCGACGCAAGCATCAGCAGCAGATTGACGTCCGAATAATGGTCGGCGGCGAGCGCACGCAGACGCTCGTGCGCCGCGACCAGGTCGTGCGCGCCCAGCGCGTAGACCTCGGCATAGAGCGCGGCGGACTCCTGCTCGCTCAGCTTGTCGCGCCAGTCGAACAGCTCGTCGAGCGTGAGCGAGAAGATCGCGGCGATGCGCGGCAGCAGGCTCACATCCGGCAGGCTCTGCCCCAGCTCCCACTTCGATACCGCCGCCTTCGAGACGCCGAGGTGCTCGGCGAGCGCCGCCTGGGTCATGCCCGTCCGGCGGCGCTCGCGCGCGATGGTCCGTCCGATGTTGATCGTTTCGTCCATGGTGTTCCCTCCGCGTGACCGGTTGTCGCTGATGGCATGCCGCCTGCTTTCAGTATGGGGTCTCGCAGCGGCGGAAGCAAAGGAGTCCCGGTTGACGTTTCGGCGGGAACGTCAACCGGGGCGAGCGGTGCCATCCCAGGGACAGGCGCCCCGCGCAGCGCACGGGTGCGGGGGTGCCGTGTCCGCGCCTGGCAGCCTGGCTGTGCGGCGGGTTGGCGGCCTATGCGGGTATCTGCGCAGGCGTCACGGACGGAACCGCGCGACGTCCGCGAGGGGCTCGCTGTTAAAGATGCACGATACGGCGGCCTGATAGTCATCGACGCGGCGCACCTTGCGCACGGCGCGATGGACCGAGAGCGGGTCGGCGAAGGCGAATCGGGCGTAGGACCACCACTCCTTCATGCGGAACACCGCGTTGCCGCCGATCTCTGCCCGATACGCGTCGAACAGCCCGTCGTGGAAGCGCTTGAGCTCGCCGGCCGTGGCGGCGGCGCCCCCGCGCAGCATGCGGGCGAGTGCCGGGTTGGCGAGGATCCCGCGGCCGAGCATCACGTGGCGCGTCGCGGGATAGGTGGCGACCAGGGCGGTGTAGTCGCCGACGGTGAAGATGTCGCCGTTGTACGCCACGGGGAACGGGGCCGCGGCCAGGGTCTTGCCGTACGCCTCTTGGCGCGGCGTGCCCTGGTAGCGATCCTTCTGGACGCGGGGGTGCACGATGAGCTCGGCGATGGGGCGGCGGCAGTACACCTCGAGGATCGCATCGTATTCCTCATCGCTCTCGACGCCGATGCGCGTCTTGACCGACACCGGGATGGGAGACCGCTCGCACACCTGGTTCAGAAACGTGTCGAGCTCTTCCAGGTGGCGCAGGAAGCCAGCGCCCTTGCCCTTGGCGACCACCGTTCCCGAGGGGCACCCTAGGTTCAGATTGACCTCGCCGTAGCCCATCTGCGACAGCAGCTGTGCCGCCCAGATGAACTCATCGGCATTCTTCGACATCAGCTGCGGGACTACGGTGAGGCCCCGGTTGTTCGCGGGATCGATCTCGGCCTTGATGCGCCCTCCGAACGAGGAACCGACGCGCGGCGGGGGAAGGAAGGGGGTGTAGTACCGGTCGAGCGCGCCGAAGCACTCGGCGTGGACCGTACGGAAGAGGTGGCCGGTGATTCCCTCCATAGGGGCTAAGGACACGATCATGGATGTTCAATCTTTCAGCTGATGGGCGGATGCTGTCGGCGGCGTGTTCACGCGCGTAAGCGGAAGGGGTGTGCGCATGATAACGCTTTATGGTATCGGAAAGAGGAACGGGCGCACCGGGCGCTCGGGCGCGGGGCGGTTTGCGCGATGTGAGATGCCTGCGCGACATCGAAATGTGGGAAAAGGGGGTCGGTAATATCTCGAGGGCCCACTTTCAGTACATGTTTTCGATTCCCAGTTGAAGGGAACTCGTAAAACATACAATACAGTATATGTAACACTACGTATACTGCCGACTCGAGTCATCGAGAGGAAGAGAAGTACTGAAAAGGGTCCCTCGAGGTGGTTCATCGCCTCAAAAACGTGGTCTGAGGCCGTGTGTCCGTTCACAACGGCCGCGCAGAGGCGATGGCGCTATTTTGCGCACTTCGTGACGAGCTTTTCGTAGGCGATGCGGGTGAGATCGGTCTCGTCATCGCCCTTCTGGGTGAGCTCGATGGGCGCGATCTCGCAAAAGCCCTGCTTGGCAAGGAAGCCCCGCATGGCGCGGTTGCCCGGGTGGGTGTCGATGCGGATGCTCAGGGCGCCGCGGTCGCGGGCGATCTGCTCGGCTGCGGTGAACATGGCGCCCATGACGCCGCGCCCGAGCGCCTCGGCGGCGGTGGCGCTGCGGTGGATGGCAAGATACGGGGCCTCGCCGTCCTGCTCGCACGGGTTGTCCGTCAGCCAGGCGATGCGTGCGCGGCAGTATTCCGGATCGATGCCGGAAAGCAGCGCCAGCGTTCCCACGAGCGCACCATCGGCGTCCTCTGCCACATAGCACGAGCCGGTGGCGATATCGGCCTTCACGCTCTCGATGTTCGGGTAGCCATGCTGCCACTGCTCGATGCCGAATTGGGCGATTGTGCGCTTACCGTCCTCGAGAATCTCCGCCACGCGTTCGGCCTCCTCCGCGCGCGCTGGGCGTACCTGCAGCATGCTCGCCATACCTGATCCTTCCACCCGCCGGACGAAACCGACATCTTGTTGCCAACAAAACTTCTCGATTATGCCCCAAGCGCCCCCACGGGACCAGAGCGCGCCCGTCCCTGCAAAACCTCGACACGCGCGACGTGGGGGCCTGCGGCATGACGCGCTCGTGCGGGCGCTCGCCGGCCCCGTCCGTCCGTTTCGTTTCATGCCATAATCGACAGGTGGCCCTTGGTTGGGAGGGACTGTTCGGTCTTATGGCCCAGACGCGGCGAGACCGTTTTCGTTTCATATCGCATGCGAAAGGTTGGTGCGTCCGATGAATCCCGCGCGTATCGAGAAGTTCGCCGGTGTCGCCGAGCTGCTGCGCTGCCCGCTGTGCGGCGCGCGGATGCACGTGCGCGACGCGAGCCTTCGGTGCGAGGAGGGCCACGGCTTCGATATCGCCGCCAAGGGCTATGTCAACCTCATGCGCCGTGCCGTGCGCGACGAGTACGATGCGGGCTTCTTCGATGCCCGGTCGAAGATCCTTGCGGCGGGATTCTACGGCCACGTTCTCGAGGCGCTCGAGGACGTGCTCGCCTCAACGAACCTTGCCGGCCCCATGCTCGACGCGGGTTGCGGTGAGGGGTACTATGCTAAGGCCCTGGCTGAAGGCGTCGACGTGCCCATCATCGGACTCGACACCTCCCGCGATGCGATTCTTCGCGCCGCGCGCGGGGGCAATCGCGTGTGCTGGTTCGTCTCGGACGTGGCGAACCTTCCCGTGCGCGACGGCGCGCTCGGGTGCATCCTCAACATCTTCACGCCGGCAAACTACGCCGAGTTCACGCGTGCGCTTTCCACGGATGGGATGCTTGTCAAGATCGTGCCGGGCCCCGGGCACATGATCGAGCTGCGCGAGCTCGCGGGCGAGCGCCTGCGCCATGCGCACCACTCGAACCGGCGGGTCGTCGAGCATCTCGAGCGCCATATGGTCCTCGAACGGCGCGTGCGCGCCTGCGCCACCTGCGATGTTGCGCCCGACCAGGTGGCCGATCTGCTGCGCATGACCCCGCTGCTCTTCGGGGTGGACGACACGCAGCTGCCGCACGACCGGATCCGCCGTGTCACCGTCGACGCAGAGCTGCTCGTCGCCCGTGCGGGGCATGCCGACGCATGACGGATACCTCTATGCGGACCGCCCCGCAGCGGCTGCCATGATGGCATGTCGCGGCGGGGCGGTCTGTTGAGGCCGGATAGGGGAGCGCGCCGTTGCTGGCTGGGAGCGCGGCGGCAGGGGCGCTACTGCTGGCTCGGGTGCTTCTCGAAGAAGTCGAAGCGCGGCGGCAGCGGGACCACGCGGTGGCATCCGGGCTGCTCGCCCAAGCTCGCCACGAGCTCGTCGCAGGTGTCGAAGATGTGGTCCCACGAGAAGAACGTATCCGGGTCGATGGCAAAGTGCTCGCAGATGAGCTCGCAGCCTGCGGGCACGATGCCGTGCATGAGGACGGTGGCGACGCGCAGCTCGTGGAAGGCGTTCACGAGCGCCCGCGCCATCGCGTCGTCGTCCTCGGCGTTCTTGGCAGCCTTGCTCGCATCGCTCCAGCGCTTGTTCGCGGCGCGCAGGTACTCGTCGCACACGCCGAGCGCATGGTGGAACTCGAAGGTGTGCATGGCCTGCTCGAAGGCGAGGACGGCCTGCTCCGCGGCGTCGATAACCTCGGCGTCGGGCGTGCCGGCGGGAATGCAGCCGGTACGGTAGGCGGCGTCGTCGCCCTCCTTTTCCGCCACGCCGTAGAAGCAGGAGCGCGCCAGGCGGTTGAACACGCCGGTGAGCAGCGCGCCCTCCTTCAGAACGGGATCGATGACGCGCTTGTCGTCACGGGCGAGCAGCGGCGTGCCGTCGGGGTTCTTGCCGGTCTCGCGCGTGTCGTAGGCCTTCGGGGAGAAGCTCACCGGCTTCTCGCCCAGGCCGAGCGACAGGAAGTGGGCGCGCAGCTGCTCGGCGGTGTAGTGCTCCAGCAGCTCTGAGGCGGGAGGCGGCGGGGTCTGCGAGCTGGAGCTCGCCTTCTTGCCCATGTAGAGCACGTGGTAGTTCGCCACGAGCGTCGACTGCTGCATATGGCAGCCGAGGGCCTCCCACAGC
The DNA here is from genome assembly GCF_016902615.1 of Collinsella tanakaei. Lineage (GTDB taxonomy): Bacteria > Actinomycetota > Coriobacteriia > Coriobacteriales > Coriobacteriaceae > Collinsella > Collinsella tanakaei_A. Next base: position 26,028 of record NZ_JACJMB010000001.1, on the reverse strand, counting down.
GCGGTCTGCGCGATGCCGTAGAAGTAGATGTTGTCCTGGCCGATGAACTGGTAGGCGTGGGCGTCGTCGGCGCACCACCAGTCGCGCCAGTCGAGGCTTGCGTAGCGGTTGCCGTCGCCTGCGCGCTCAGCCTCGGAGAGCACGGTGCGGGTGAAGCTGATCGGGGCCCAGAGGCTCTCGGGCCACACCCAGCAGGTGAGACCGGAGCAGCCGCACTCGTCGGGCACGGGCACGCCCCACTCGATGTTGCCGGTGATGCGGAAGGGCACGAGCGCCTTGCCGGAGCGGAAGCGCACGCCGCCGGCAGCGAGCACCTCGTGCGCCTCGTCGCGCTCCTCCCAGCTCGGGAACGTGACGGTAAACGAGCTCTTGTTGCCCTCGGGCTCGGTTACGGTGTGGGCGGGCAGCTTGTCCTCGATGGCGTCGAACGCCTCGCGGAACTTGTTCTGGATGTAGATCTGCGCGGGCAGCAGCCACTCCTCCATGGTCTTCACGACCACGGGGCGCACGGTGTCGTCGGCCTCGAGCTTCTTGGTGTAGTCCTTCAAAAAGTCGAGGTAGGCGGGCAGGTCGAAATAGATGTTGTCGACCGGGCGGAGCTCGGGGGTCTCGCCGGTGAGGGCGGACTTCGGCGCGATGAGCTCCTCGGGCTCGTACTGGTGTCCCAGGTCGCATTCGTCAGCATAGGCCTTCTCGGACTTGCAGCCCTGGATGGGGCAGCGGCCGATGACCTGGCGTCCGTTCAGGAACTGACCGGCCTTCGCGTCAAAGAACTGCTTCGTTGCGCGCTTGTGGAGCACGCCGCGCTCCATCAGGCGCTCGATGATCTCGGCGGTCGTTTGGTTGTGGATGGGGGCGGCGGGCGGAAGCGCCGAGCCTGCGAACAGGTCGAGCTGCATCTCGAAGCCGTCGATGGTCTTCTGCTGCAGGTCGTGGTTTTTCTGCACGTAGTCGGTGAGGGTGCACGTCTCGTCGCAGGACGCCATGAGCTTGCGATGGCCCTCCATGATGGGGGAGCCGTAGCAGTCGGTGCCCGACACGAAGATCACGTTCTGCTTGCCCAAGCGGTCACGCAGGAAGCGCGCGAAGAAGTCCGCGGGGACGAACACGCCGCCCACGTGCCCGAAATGCAGGTTCTTGTTGCCATAGGGCATGCCGGCTGTGACGACGGCGCGGTGCGGCCAGGCGGGGCGGTTCTCTTTGGTGAGCTTGTGCGCCATGAGCACTCCTTGTCGCTGACGGATGGATCGGATTCGTTCGGTCCCCCATTATTGCACACGCCGGAGGTGCAGCAGGTCGCGGTACCGATTCGCAAAAAATCGCGTCATGCGGGGCGCGGGCGGCGCGGTGCGGATCGCGATGCGATCATGTAGGCGCCGTCCGCGATGGGGGCGTCGGGCCGGCGGCGCCCCGGCACCTCGCAGTTGCTCCGTATCGCCGATATTAGGCGGCTCAGATTTGCCGTCGCGGATATCGGGTGATGCGCGGAATCCCGTACCTGCGCGTTTCCGTGCGCAGAGGTGCCGATTTCCCGGGATGCTCTCGAGAGGGGCCTAATATCGGCGCTGAGGAGCAGCTGACGCGTGCGGGTGCGCCTTTGCGGTGGTGGCCTCGGCCGGCTGGGCGTTCGCGTGCGGTGCGCATGCTAAGCTTGTGCCATGAAAGAGATCGCATCCATACGCACCTTTGAGGACGAGGGCTTCCAGCGGCGCATGGTCCGCGCCTCGATGGCGGTGGTCGGCCTCGGCGCGGTGCTGGGCGCGGCGTGGTTTGTGCTCGGCGTACCCGCCCGCCTCGGCCTGCCCGCGTCCGAATTCGCTGCCGTCATGATTGAAGGCGTGGGCCCGCATCTGGGGTTTCTGCCCCCGCAGACGCTCTGGCTTGCGCTCGGTGCCGTGGGGTGCTTCGCCTCGCTCGGAGTCCACGAGCTCGTGCACGCCGTCTTCTTCCGGGTATTCGCGCCGGCGGGTACGCACGTGACGTTCGGGGCGAACTGGAAGGCGGGCATGCTCTACGCCTGCGCCGAGGGCATCGTGTACACGCGTCGGCAGTACCTTATCATCGCGCTCGCGCCGACGGTTGCCGTGACGGCGCTTTTGCTTGCGCTCGGCACGGTGAGCGGCTGGCCGCTTTTGTGCTACGGCATCGCGGTGCTGCACCTGTCGGGCTGCACGGGCGATTGGGGATACGCCGAGGCCATCTGGCGCGACTCCCGTATCGCGTATTGCGAGGACACCTCGTGGGGTGTGCGCCTCTTTGCGGACGATGACGCGGATACCGATGAAGCTGCGAGGGGAAAGGGTGCCCAATGACGAGGCTTCTTCTGCATGCTTGCTGCGCGCCGTGCTCGCTCGAGCCGGTGCGGCTGCTTATCGAGGAGGGGTTCGAGCCCACAATCTGCTGGACGAACCCGAACATCCAGCCGCGCGACGAGCACGACCGGCGCCTGGCGGAGCTTCGCCGGTGGACGGCGGCAAACGGCATTCCGCTCATCGAGGCCGACGAGGATTACGGCGCGTGGGAGCGCGGTGTGGCGCCCATCGGGGCGCGCGAGCGTGAGCGTCGCTGCCGTGCCTGCTACGCGCTGCGCCTTGCCGAGGCGGTGCGCGTGGCGCGCGCCGAGGGCTTCGACCATATCGCCACGACGCTTGCCGTCTCGCCCTACCAGCTCTTCGATACCTGCAACGACGTGCTCACGCGCCTCGCCTCCGCGCAGGGGCTCACGCCGGTCATCCGCGATTTCCGCCCCTGGTATCCCGAGGCCACGCGCCGCTCGCGCGAGCTCGGGATGTATCGCCAGAACTACTGCGGCTGCCGGTTCTCCGCGGCGGAGGCGGCGCTCGACCGCATCCGCCTGCGCGAGGAGCGGCGCCTGGCGAAGCACGGTGCGTGATGCGGCCCCCGGGGTGCTGCGGTCCGGCGTGCGAATGATGGTGTTTTTCGGGGCCGCGACGCCGCGCGTGATAGGATGGAGCGCGCAACGCGCTGCGGGAAGGCATAAGTCCAGTTGCCCTCCCGCAGCGCGTTGTTTGCGGATATGGGGGCTGGGCACAGGAGGCGTACCGTGCCTGTCACTAAAGCCCAACGCATCGTGTTCTCCCTGCTCATGGCATTCGCGATGGTCTACGGGATGGAACTCTACAACCAGGCGCTGATGGCGGGAGGGCTGACGAGTGAGATGCTCCTTGCGCCCCTCGCCGACATCGTGCCGCTCATGGCGGCGGTCATCGCGCTCGAGACGCTCGTCGGGGGCCGCATCGCGCATCGCCTGACGTTCGGGCTGCTCGACCCGGCGAAGGTGCCGTCACTGCTCATCACCGTCTCCATGGGAGCGTTCACCTGCTGGAGCATGTGCCCGATGATGAGCCTCGTGGCGACGCCCGCGTTCAAGCAGCCGCCTGTCGGCGAGCTCGTGGCGACGTGGCTCCAGACCGTGGCGATGAATTTCCCCATGGCGCGGCTGTGGCAGCTGTTCGTGGCGGGGTCCGCCGTGCGTGCCATCTTGCGGCTGCTGCGGAAGACCCCGCTTCTTGCGGACTGATCCCGCCCGTGCGCATCCCGCGAGGGGCGGGCATGCCGCGGCTCGCCGGGGCGCCCCGTTCGGGGCACGGGCGGTCAGTCGGTCGCCTGGGCGCCGAACGCCCACCGGTAGCGGATTTTGATGGCGAGCAGGGCGAGGGAGAGGAAGACCGCGGTCGCCGCGGCCGCGAGCATGGCCTCTGTGCTCACGAGGGCGCCGACGAAGACGGCCACGGCGACGAGCGCAGGCAGGATCTGGACGAACGTGCGGGCGGCCTCGCGCTCCAGATGGGCTTGCAGCTCGTCGTTCTCCTTTGCGTGCAGGCGGCGGAGCGCGGCGTCGTCGGCAAGGGCGCGGCGCATCTCGGCGGCCCGCTTCACGGTGAGCGCCCCGGCGACGGCGAGCAGGCCCGACACGCAGCCGATGACGAAGCTCGTTGAGGCGGCGTCCCCCCGGATGGCGGGTAGGGTCCCGGTCATGTCGAGGATGATCAGGGCGCAGGCGGCGCAGACGATGATGGCGATGCTCGCGATTTCGCGACGCAGGCGTCTCCGTACATCCTCGCGCAGGGTTTCGATGGTGTTCCTCATGATGTCACAGCTCCTCGTCGATCTCCGAGAAATCGAAGACCTCCTCGATGGTGAGTCCGAAATGGCGGGCTATCTTGTAGGCGAGCGGCAGCGAGGCGGTGTAGCGCTCCACCTCGATGGACGTGATGGTCTGCCGCGTGGTGCCCACGGCCTCGGCGAGTTCCGTCTGGCTGATCTTGTGCTGCCGGCGCAGCTCTCGGATACGCGACTTCACGGGCGGCTCCTTGGGTCGACGGACCGGGCGTCATCTCGAAATGACAAGCATGCTTTGCAAGAAAAGTATAGTATGCTTTGCATCTTTAGACAAGTAGACTTTGCAAAGCAGAGGCATGCGGGAGGCGCCGTGCGCCGGGTGCCGCGCGCGGGGCGCTTTAGCATGATGAAGTGTTTCTTAATTCGCGCCGGCGATACGCGAAAACCCGCGGGAACGGGTATATGCATCCCATTGAACGCGCGAAGGCGTCGCCCCGGCAAAGGAGATCTTGATGAGACGGCATGCGAAGGAGAAGCCCCCGAAGCGAGACGAGGGCTCGGCCACAAGATCGAGCCGGGCCGCCTGCGTCACGCGCGGACAGAAGGTGAAAGGCGCATCCCAGATGGCCGCGGGGGCCGTGCTCGCCGCGGCCGGTGTGCCCCTGTGCGTCCTGCCCGGACCCGGCGTGGCCGCCATCGCGGGCGGCGCGGCGCTGGCGAGCAGGGGTCAGCGCGTCTATACGGGACGGCCTCCCTCTCCTGTCGAGCGGCGCCTGGATGCCGCGGCCGAGAAGATGGGCGCGGTGGCAAAGGAGCAGGCGGGGCGCGCGGCGCGCGCCGCCGCGCGGGAGGTGCCCAAGGTGGCGGCAGCCGCCGCGCGCGCCGCCGGTCGCGGAGCGGTCGCGGTCGCCAAGGGAGCGGTCGCGCTCGCCGCAAAAGGCGCCCGCGCCGTCCGGGACCGGGCGCGGCCGTGATTCAATGATGGGCGTCGAGTGGATTGGGCCTCTACCGGGATATTGGCGCCGTCGGTCCGTCCACCGTGCCCGTGCGGCGCGGTCGTCCAGGTTGATCTGGGAGGTGGGACCTCATGGGATATATCGATATCAGCAACGTCGAGGTGTTTCGCGGCAGCGCGGGCGACACGTCGCCGGTCATCTACGTCATCGACTCCCCGGAGCATCCGGCGGGGCTCGCCGCGATCGCCCGCGGGCGCGGCGCGACCGTCGTGAGCGTTCCGGTGCGCGACTGGAACGACAGCCTCACCCCGTGGAAGGCTCCCGGCCTGCGGCGCGGGGCGCCGCGGTTCGGCGGCGACGCGGTGTCGACGTTCTACGAGCTGCGAGACACCGTCATACCCCTCGTGGAGGAGCAGGTCGGCGCCCGGCCGTCGCACCGCGCCATCTGCGGCTACTCGCTGGGCGGCCTGTTCGCCCTGTTCGCGTTCACGGGCGATCGAGTCTTCTCGGCGTGTGCGTGCCTGTCGGGGTCGCTGTGGTACCAGGGCTGGGTGGACTACCTGGGGGCGGCGCCCTTCGAGGGCGCTGGCCGCTATGCGTTCTTCTCGCTCGGGAAGAAGGAGCCGAAGGCCGGGGCGCCCATCATGCGGAGCGTGGCGGACGACATGTCCGCCTGCGCCGAGATCCTCCAGCGGCACGGGTGCACGGTCGACTGCTCGATCGGTCCGGGCAACCACATGCAGCACCATCGCGAGCGCTTCGAGGAGGGCCTGTCCGCCCTCGAGGTGCATCTGTAGCGAGCGATGCGGGATCGGCCACGCTGCGTTGCGCGTCTGCCCCTCAACGTTTCCATCCGCATAGCTTCTGCGTCTTCGCTCCGGTAGCCATCCGATGTCGCCGGCTTCCGCAGGGCGACCAACTGTTCAAAAGTCTCGCTAAGAGAACTCCTAAGCGAGACTTTTGACAAGTTGGTTGATGGTGGGGCGGCCTGCAGAGCGCTTGGGGCGCACCACGGTTATGAGGCGAGGGCCGCTGCGCATTCGAATCGACGCGTGCGAGCACGTGCTGCGGCTAGGCGCGCAGGATTGTCTCCATGGCGCGGCCGCGGGCGAGTTCGTCGACGAGCTTATCGAGATAGCGGGCATCCTGCTCGACGGGGTCCTCGATGGCGGCGATGTCGACGCCGCAGATTTTTCCGCGGATGAGCGCGCGGTTGGGGTTCATCGCGGGCGCCTCGTCGAAAAACTCCTGGTAGGTCAGGTCGCGCTCCAGTTGGCGTGCAAGGCCGTCCCGGTCGTAGCCGGTAAGCCAGCAGGTGACGGTGTCGACCTCTTCGCGGGTGCGCCCGCGGCGCTCTGCCTTTTGCACGAGCAGAGGATAGACCTTCGTGAACGACATCTGGGCGATGGGCGTGCGGGCCATGGGCGTTCCAATCTGCGTGCGCGGTACTGCATTGCGTGATGATGCCTCCATTATGACGAGGGAGAGGCGCGCAGGGCGCGATCGCGTCCGCATCCGCGCGGCGAGCGTCGGCGGATGCGCCTGTCGCGCTGCCGGTCAGGGCACGGTGACACGGGAATCTGATGCTCGGCGGTCCGCCTTGTGCAAGATACATGCCGTTGGTATGATAAGCCCATCGACAGGAGTGGGGGGAGACCATGGCGCGCAACAAGTACCCGGAGGAGACCGTCAAGCGGATTCTCGACGTGGCCGAGGAGCTGTTCATGACGAAGGGCTACGAGCAGACGACGATGGCCGACATCGTGGACGACCTCGGCGGCCTCACGAAGGGCGCCATCTACCATCACTTCAAGAGCAAGGAGGATATCTTCGAGGCGGTGTTCGAACGGGCGAACCGGCCCATGGTCGAGCAGGTCGAGCGGATCGCCTCCGACACGACGCTTTCCGGTCTCGAGAAGATCCGCGCGTTCTACACCACCTCGGCGGACGGTCCCTCGGCGGAGCTCTGGCACGCCATGAGGCCGTCGCCCGACCCGATCAAAAACGACCGGCTTCTGGCGGCGGAGTACCGCGACCTGTTTGACACGGCGCATCGCTACATGGAGCCGGCGCTTACCGAGGGCATCGCCGACGGCTCGATTACGTGCGAGCATCCGCGCGAGGTCGCCGAGGCGCTCCTTCTGTTGTCCAACCTGTGGATGGTGCCGCTGTTCCATCCGTTTTCCGATGAGGGAGAGTTCGCACGGCGCAGCGCGGTGTTCGCGCGCGTCGCTGACGCGCTGGGCGTGGGAGCGATCTTCGACGTCCAAGATCCGGATGGCGTCGCGATGTGGAACAACGCCTGGGGCGAGCGGATCCGCGCGCTCAACGAGGACGAGGGGGCAGATGGCGCCGCGGGCTCCGAGCCGGCGTAAGGCTTCTGCGTCGGGGTCGCATGGCCACCTGAGACGAGCCGCTTCGTGCGGCTTTTCTTCGACCCATTAAACATACCGACCATATGTATGAAAGGAGTAACGATGGGAACCAAGGATGCCAAGCGGACGGGGGAGAAGCGAAGGGGTCGCACCGGCAAGCGCGCCGCGAACCCGCGCTTCGTCGCGCTCATGGGCTCGCAGGGACTCGCGCTTCTCGGGTTGGAAGTCCTGCAGTTCGCGCTGCCCCTGCACCTGCTGAACCTCACGGGGTCGGGCGCGCTGTTCGGCGGCGTGGTCGCAGTGGGGTTCGCCCCCTATACGCTGCTGGCGCCGGTGGGCGGCATCATCGCCGACCGCACGCGCAAGCGCGGCGTCATGGTCGCCGTGAACGCGGTGCTCGCGGCATGCATGCTCATGTTTTGGCTCGTGGCCGAGACGCCGGCGGTCATCGGGGCGACAATCGCCGTCCTCATGGTCGCCTTCGCCGCGCAGGCGCTGCTGCAGCCCTGCGTGCAGTCGGCGATTCCCTACCTGGTGGCGACCGATGAGCTGGAGCGCGCCATCGCCCTCATGAACCAGGTGGGCATGCTCACGGGTATCGGCGGGCCGGTGCTCGGCGGCATGGTGTTCGGCTTCTTCGGCGTCGAGCCGATCGCGGTCGTGTCGGCGGGGCTCTTCGCGCTCGGCGCCGTCGTAGCGTGGGCGCTCGTACGCGTTCCCTACACGCCGCCTGCGCGCACCGCCGGCGCGCTCGTGACGGCGCGCGCGGACATGGCCGAGGCGCTGGGCTTTCTGCGGGGCCGCCCCGTCCTGTGGCGCACGATCATGGCGGCGACGCTGCTGAACCTGTTCGGCTCGTCGTTTTTCAACGTCTGCTCTCCCTACATCGTGACCGAGACGCTCGGCCTGTCGAACCAGCTGCTCGGCGCCCTGCAGGCGGCTCTCGCCATAGGCGGCCTTGCGGGCGGCGGCCTGATCGCGGCGTTCCCGGGGCGCCTCTCCATACGGGTCGTGCCCGCGCTGCTGGTGGGCATCGCGGGCACGCTTGCGGCGGCGTCTGCGGCGGTCGCTCTTCCCGTGGCGCCGCTGCTCGCCTTCGCCGCGCTCGTCACGATCTTCGCGGCGACGATGGCGCTTTGCACGGCCATGAGCATCGTGGCGACAACGTATCTGCAGGTGGAGAGCCCTGAGACGCTCGTGGGTAAGGTCATGGCGCTCACGTACATGCTGGCGAACTGCGCCACGCCGGCGGGCCAGCTCGCCTACGGCATCGCGCTCGATGCCGTCCCCGCCTGGGCCATCGGCGCGGTGGCTGCGGCGATGATTGTGCTCGTGGCGGCGTGGCTGCGGCGCGGGTCGCAGGCGTGACCAGAGGAGGCCCTACAGCTCGCGGCGGTCGTAGAGCGCAAGGGAGATGGCGGCGGAGATGCCGAGGATGATCGCGGAGACGGCGAGGGCGACGACCAGGCTGACCGCTGCGCCGACGGGCGTCTCGATGAAGGCGAAGATGCCGCGGATGGTGTCGGCGATGCCCGCGAAGTTGCCGAGACCGCCGGTCGCGCCGAGGATGATCGCGGGGCTGATGAACAGAAGGACGCTGATCATCGGGATCCACTGCGTCGCCTTCGTCTGGCCGAAGCGCAAATAGATCGGCGTCTCGATGGCCGCCACGCCGGAGCCGACGATGGCGCACAGCGCGCAGGAGAATACCATGGCCTGGATGTTGTCCTGTGTGAGACCGAGCGTTGCGGACAGGTCGCCCGGCAGCGGGGCCACGGTCGCGATAGCGGAGAGCGCCAGGGCGCCAATCATGCCCGCGGCCATGCCGATCAAGCCGATCGTCGCGATGGCGCCGTAGCGGGCGAGTACCACCTCGTGGCGGTTGAACGGCATGGCAAGGCGGTAGAGGCCCCAGTTGTTCTGCTCATCGTAGGCGGAGGTCGCCAGCGCCCCCATGATGAAGTACATGCAGGTGAGGACGCCGGGTGCGCCCGCGAGGCTCTGCATGCCGACGCAGGTGCACGCTGCGACGAAGATACCCAGGCCGAACAGCTGGCGGGTGTAGTTGCGGATAACGGCCATCTCTACTTGGTATGCGCGCTTCATCTATCGCACACCGCCTTTCAGGGTGAGGGTGAGGTAATCGTCGATCGTCATGTGGTCGACGGGGATGTTCGGGAAGTTCTCCGCGAACGCGAACCGGTCGGGCACGAGCAGGTCGATGCCGTAGTCGTGCTTGCGGTAGCGGATCTCGCGCTCGGGGATGATGCCGCTTGCGCAGATGGTCTCGAAATCGCAGGCGCGGCAGCGGGCGATGCCCATCTCGTCGGTGATCTCGTCCTTCGCGAGGTTGAACACGATGCGCCCGTCCTCGATGCACACGACGCGGTCGGCGATCTTCTCGAGGTCGCTGGTGATGTGGCTGCTCATGAGGACGGCGTGGCCGGGTGCCTCCACGAAGCCGCGCAGCAGGTCGAGCACCTCGTCGCGGGCCATGGGGTCGAGGCCGGCTGTGGCCTCGTCGAGGATGAGCAGGCGCGCGCCGTGGGAGAGCGCGCAGGCGAGGCTGAGCTTCATGCCCATGCCGCGGGAGAGGTCCTTCACCTGCTTGGCAGGATCGAGGGCGAACGCGCGCGTGAGCCGGTTGAAGATGTGCTGGCTCCACGTGCTGTAGGCGAGGGCGTGCACGTGGCCGACGTCGGCGACGCGCAGGTGCCCGGGGACGGAGACGGTGTCGAACACGACGCCGATCTCCTCCTTCGTGCGGGCGCCTGCCGACGTGTGGCCGAGGTCGTGCGCGTCGGTGCCCAGGACGCGGGCCTCGCCGCCGTCGAGCTCGATGATGCCGAGCAGGGCCTTGATGGTCGTGGACTTGCCGGCGCCGTTCTGCCCGACGAAGCCGACGACCTCGCCTTCGTCGACAGTGAGGTTGACGTCTTGCAGCGAGAAGCCGTCGTAGTGCTTGGTGAGGCTGCGCGCGTCGATAAGGGGCGCGGCGGGGATGGTGCTATCGGATGCCATCGGTGACATGGCGGGTCCTTTCTGCAGGTAGATGCGCTGGTGTTGCAGTTACTCCAGCTCAAGCGCGAACATCTCGGCGAGCTCGTCGTCGGTGAGGCCCATGGCCCGCCCGGCGTCGATGGCGCGCATCATGTGCGCCTCGACCTGGCGGAGCTGCTCCTCCCGGATGAGCTCGGCGTTGCCGCCGGCCACGAAGCTGCCCTTGCCCTGAACCGTCTCGATGAAGCCTTCGGACTCGAGGTCGGCGTAGGCGCGCTTCGTGGTGATGGCGCTCACACGCAGGCTGTTGGCGAGCGCACGGATGCTCGGGAGCTGTTCGCCCTCGGCGAGTTCGCCCGCGAGGATCGCGGCCTTGATCTGGTCGCAGATCTGCTCGTAGATGGGCTTGCTGCTGGCGTTCGAGATGATGATTTCCAAGTTGCGTGTCCTTTCGTGCGTCCCGCGGGAGGCGTCCCTTTCGCGGGGTGCCGCACGCCCGGGCGTCCCCGTCGCGTGGCTGGGACGGCAACGGACGTCTTCGCGTCGTCCCTGTGGGCATACTGTATATACCCGATAGCTACAGTATATACACACCTATGCACAGTGGCAAGCGACGTTGGAAAAATGTTGAGGGCGCTGCATGCCCGGGCGGCGAGGCTAGCGTCGGCGTTCCCGTGCAGGCGTTTACAGCTCTTTTGTGTAGAAGCGGTCCATGGTGGTATGCATGGTGGCGACGGGCTGGTCGATACGCTGGTAGCCGGCGCGCTCGTACAGGCGAATCGCCTCGTGCAGGTTCGTGTGCGTCTCGAGGTAGATGCGCCGGTACCCGAGCTCACGGGCGCGCTGCTCGACGGCATCCATGAGGGCGCGGCCCAGGCCCTGGCCGCGCACGTTCTTGTCCAGGTAGATTTTCTGCAGCTCGCAGCAGGAGTCGAGCCCGGTGAATTCAGCGAGGCCCGCCCCGCCGACGATGCGTCCGGCATCGGCATCTTCCGCGACGAAGTAGGCGCGTCGTCGGGGAGCCGCCGCGTAGAAGGCGCTCAGGTGGTCGAGCTCCGGGTCGAAATAGGCAGTGCCCGGGATGTCCAGGTGATAGGCTTCCAGGCAGGTGCGGATGATGGCGGCGATTGCGGTGTCGTCTTGCGCGGTGATGGGGCGGATGGCGATAGCGTGCATGGGGCCTCCTGCGTGACGTGTCGGAGGTTTCATTGTCGCACGCACCGGCGGCAGCACCCCTCGGCGCCGGTGCGCTCCGTCACAGAGATCATCGAGCGTCGTGCTTGCCTGCGCTTTGCTGCGCATGAGGGCGGGCGGCAGGCATGTGCGGGTTGTGCAGAGCCCGTTCGGCCTGCTTCAAGCGCTCGACGGCGGCAAGGGTGCTCGCGCCGAGGTCTTCTTGGGCGGCGTCAGAGGTCGAGGCTGCCGAGACGGCCCGCTGCCGGGCAGCGCGTTTCCGCTTGTTTTCTGCCATGCGCTTGAACGCCGCGCGTTGCTTGCGCAGGACCACGACGAGCGCTGCGACGAGGATGATCGCGTAGCCGATGCCGCCGAAGTCGAAGTAGGTGATCGCGCCCGCGGAGGTGACCTCCTGTTTCAGGCCCATCTCGGCCCAGGCGCATGCGGGCGCGAACAGCGTTGAGGCGATGCCGACGAAAGACGCAAGCGCAGATATCAGACCTCTCATGGCGGCACCCCTTAGCAATCGTCCAGCTTGAAGCATCGTACCGTAGCCGCGCGCGCCGCGGGGCATCATTTCGGCGGGTATTTTTCCCGGCTAGGGGCGCGCGGGGCGGCGACGCAGCTCGTCGAGGTGGATTTCTGCCCGTGCGTGCCAGAACATGATGATTGCGAGCAGGCCCACAACGGCGCTCATGACGGGGAAGTTCAGCCAGATGCCCGTAAGGCCCAGAGGTCAGAACACGGCGATGAGGACAAGCGGCACGACGAGCGCCGTCGAGAGCGAGAGGATCGAGGCGGGCAGCGCCATCTCGAGTGCGAGCAGGCAGGCCTGCGCCGCATAGGAGAGCCAGCGCGTGAGGTACGTGAGCCCGAAGATCCGAAGCGCCTCCACGGCCATGCTGAGCGCCTCCGCGTCGCCCCCTGCGATGAACAGCGACGCGATGGGGCCGGGGGCCGCGATGATGGCGGCGCCGCACACGACGGACACCGCGAAGGCCGTCCCGAAGCACCAGCGCTCGATAGCCCACACGCGGTCGAATCTCCTGGCGCCCCAGTTGTAGCCGACCGACGGCTGCAGTGAGTCGCACATGCCGTAGAGCAGCGGCTGCACGAAGCCGTCGACATACATCAGGACGCCCCAGGTGGAAACGGCCGTCTCGCCGCCCAGGCGCACGAGGATGATATTCATGATGATGGACAGGGCGCGCCCCCGCGATGTTGTTCAAGAAGGTCGGCGCACCGCAGGAGACGATCTGGCGGATGACAGCGCCGGTGGGCCGCGGGCGCGTGAAGCGCAGCGTCGCCTTGCCGCGGAAAAACGGGATGAAGGCGATGAGCGAGCCCACGAGCATGGCCGTCGAGTACGCCCCGGCAGCGCCCTCGACGCCCCAGTCGAGGGGGCCGAGCAAGGTGAATTCGAGCGCTGTGCCGATGACGACGAACACCACGTTCACGCCGAGGCTGCCCTTGATGTAGCCGCAGATACGCAGGAAGTTATCGACCGCGAACAGAATGGTGGTGACGGGCGAGTTCGCGGCACTCTGCCAGACGACGAAGAACACGTTGATTCACTACGACGAGCTGGGGCTGCTCCACCCATCGTCGCGCGGGGCGAACGGGTACCGCGATTACTCGATAGCCGACCACTCCCGGTTCGTTCTCATTCGCGCGCTTGTGGAGTCGGGCTTCAGCCTGGCGCAGGTGCGCGCCATGCTTGATAGCCCTGAGCCCTCGCAGCTTCAGGAGCTCGCGCAGAAGAACCGCCGCGAGCTCAGGCGACGCATAGATGATCTGCGCCGATCGGAGCGCCTGCTTGCGGAAGTGGAGCGCCAGGTGGCCGAGGCGCAGCGCGTGGGAGACAGGCCCATGGTTGCCGTCGAGCAGGACCGGCTTCTGTTGCTTGCCAAGGACGTGCGCGGTCTTGTGGACGATGGCAGCTGGGAGGCCCAGGCGGCGCGTGATGCGGGCATGTTCGAGCGCCTCTCGTCGTTTGGCGTGGAGGCGACGATCGCGCCGTACGGGGCGACGGCGCACCTCGATGCATCCGGCTCTCCCGTGTATGAGGATCTGTTCTACCTGCTTCCGTCGTGGATCGACAGCGATGATGAGCTCGCGTCCGCATCCGACGTGCGCCTTGTGACATCGGGGCGATTCGCGAAAATCGGGTACGCCGGGGCCTACAGCGAGGTCTCGCGCGCCTATCGGGCGCTGTCCTCATTTTTGGAGGAAGGCGGCCTTGAGGCCGAGGGCCCCATCTACGAGGTGAGCCAGACCCGTCTGCTTGATACCGATGACGCGCACTGTCGCTGCGTGCTGAGCGTCCGCGTGCGTGAGTGACCGGGTTTTTTCGATGGTGCACGTGCGGCGGACCGTATCTACCTATCTATTGGGCGCGGGCGCGACGGGAGCGTGCGTTGGGCTTCGGTTTTCCGCTCTCTGGTGCATCCGCGCTGTCAAATCGCCGTGGCCTGCGTCACAATGATGGCCGAAGGGCCGCCGCCTATTGATTGCGAGGAGTTGGATATGCCGGGAATTCGCGTGCTGATCGTCGAGGACGATGCCGATATCAACCAGATCGTCGCGATGCATCTGGCACGGCAGGGCATGACCTGCACGCAGGCGTTCTCTGGCAGCGAGGCAAGGCTTCTTCTGGGTGCGGGCGACGGGTTTCCCTTTGACGTCGTGGTGTCCGACCTGATGCTTCCCGGGTGCTCCGGCGAAGAGCTCGTGGGGCTCATCCGCGAGCGCGACCCGCGCGTGCCCATCATCGTGATCTCGGCACGCACGGCGACATCCGACCGCATCGACCTGCTGAAGCTCGGGGCGGATGACTACCTGGTGAAGCCGTTCGACCTCGACGAGCTCGTGGCGCGCATCGAGGTGCAGCTGAGACATCGCGGCGGCATGTCCGAGCCGGCTGGCACCGGCGGCGCTCGGGCGGCGGACGAGGCGGCGCCCCTGCGCTTTCGCGCGTGGGAGCTTGACCCGGAGGCGCGCGCGTTCTTTGCGGCGGGCACGCCGGTTTCGCTCACGCGCATCGAGTTCAACATCCTCCAGACCATGATGGAGCATCCGCGTCGCGTGTTCTCCAAGCAGGAGCTCTTCGAGCGGGCGTGGGGCGAGCCGTATTCGGCTGACGACAACACGGTGAACGTGCACGTGTCGAACATCCGCGCGAAACTCAAGGCCAGCGGCACCGACGGCTACCTCAAGACCGTTTGGGGCATGGGCTTCAAGCTGCAGCACGACAGCTGAGGCGGATGCGTCGCCCCTCATCTTTAAGCTTTCTTAACGGTTGGAGAAGACTTGCTCAAACGCCGGCTCCCATACTCATGCATGAGCAGCGGGGACGACGCGACTCGGATGGCCCCGCTGCCAGGATGCACGAGATAGGAGCAACCATGAACGTGATCGAAATCCGCGGCCTCACCAAGCGCTACGGCAAGATGTTCGCGGTCGACCGCCTGGACATGCATGTCGCCGCGGGCGACATCTACGGCTTCGTGGGCAAAAACGGGGCCGGCAAGTCGACGACCATGAAGATGGTCGCGGGGCTGGCGACCCCCAGCGCGGGCGAGCTCAAGCTGTTCGGCGAGAACCGCACGCAGGTGGCGCACAGTTTCTCGGGCGCGCCCTCGCGCATCGGCGCCCTCATCGAGGAGCCGGGCGCGCTCCCGAACTTCTCCGCTGCGGAGAACCTCATGATGAAGGCGCTCGCGATGGGCGTGGTGCGCCCGCGCTTGCAGGTGGCCGAGCTGCTGGCCCTCGTGGGGCTCGAGGACGCCGGGCCGCGCAAGGTGAAGAAGTTCTCCCAGGGCATGAAGCAGCGCTTGGGGCTCGCGCTCGCGCTCGTGGGGTCGCCCGACCTGCTGCTGCTCGACGAGCCGTTCAACGGCATGGACCCCGAGACGACGCGCGACCTGCGCCGCGCACTCGTGCGGCTGAATCGGGAGCGCGGCGTGACGATCGTGATCTCGAGCCATGTGCTCGACCAGCTCATGCGCGTGTGCACGCGCTTCGGGGTCATCGCGGGCGGCCACATGGTGCGCGAGTTCTCCGACGAGGAGCTGCATGCATCCTGCGGAAGCTCGGTGCGCGTGAAGACGGCGGACCCTGCCCGGGCGCTTGCCATTCTGGAGGAGCATCTGCCGGGCGCGACGTTTCGCGTGGAGCCCGACGAGGCCATCGTGGTCGGCGGCGGGGCGCGTGCGGCGGCGTCCGCGTTCGGCGGCGCGGCGAGCGACCCCGCGTCCTCGGGCGCGCCGACGGTCGAGGACGTGTCGCGCGCGCTGCACGATGCGGACCAGGTGGTGCTCGAACTGTCGGTGCTCGAGCGCGACATCGAGGACTACTTCGTGGAGCTCATGGACGGCGCACCCGCTTCGTCGGCGCCGCGCCCGTAAGGGGTGGCGCATGCCCGACATGCTGCTTAATGTCGCCATCCTCGGCGCAATCGCGTACCTTCTGCTCGCCTCTGACCGTAAAGGCAGGTAAGTATCATGCTGAATCTCATCAAATCGGACCTCTATCGCATCACGCGTCCGCGCGGCCTGCGCGGCAGCTTCTGGCAGTACGGGCTGGCGCTCGTCGTCGCCTGTGGCTTCGTCGCCGGTCTCGTCGTATTCGCGAACAGCCCGTTGTTCGCCGATATGACCGGAGACGTCATCACGATCGGCGAGGTGTTGACCCAACGCTCGATCACGGTCTACTTCGCCGACATGATGAACGGGCTCGTCCCGCTGTGCATCTCGTTCATGGCGGTGGAGCACGCGCTCGCCGAGCTGAAGAGCGGATACGCGAAGTCGGTGCTCTCGTCACGTTCGGGTCGTTTGTCCTACATCGCGGGCAAGATCGTGTTCGCCGGGGTTCTCGCCGCGCTCGTCCTGCTGTTCGCAACGGTGATCTCGCTGGTGTGCCTGCCGATCATGACGGGCGGCCGCGTCGCTTTCTCGACGTCGGAGGGGCCGCTTGAGATCATCGGCTGGTTTGTTGGCTTTTGGCTCAACACTTGGGCGCTCTCCGCGCTGTCGCTCGTGCTGGTGTACGCGACTCGCGTGAGCCCGGTGAGCTATATCGGTGCCTTCTGCTTCACCGCCTCGGTGATCCCGCAGCTGCTTATGGGGCTTGCGTACTCAAGCGGCGGGCTTCTGCGGTTCCTCGAACCGCTGGCACCCGTGTTCGAGACCCTCGCCGTGTGGATTCCCTCGAGCGCTCTGAACAACCTGAGTGGCGGAGGCCAGCTGTTCTTGAACAACTCCCTTGAGATCTGGGGTCCGGCGAGCCGCGCCTTCACCATCGATCCCGGCGTCCAGACGCTGCTCACGGGCGTCATCTGGATCGTCATCGCCAGCGTGGTTGTGCTCGCCATCGCCCGCAAGCGCGACATCTAGCGGGATGAGCCGGGCGCACTCCGCGCCCGGCGCCGCCGCGGTGGCCCTCGAGCGGCAGGGCTGCTGGCCGGCGGTATTTTAGCTTTCGGCGCCCATGCTGCCCGGCGTGGGCGCTGTGCTGGGTGGTTGACGGGCGGTAGTGTTCTTCCGGACAGACACCCAAGGGAGACAGCAGCGCCGCCATGTGCTCCGTATTGACGGTATTAGGCGACCTGTTGGGAGTCTTGCGGAACAAGCTCTTTCGAGGAGGCCGCTATCTGGGCAAATGATGCGCTCGGAAGGCGGGAAGCTGCGGGTGCCGAAATCGGGGCGCCTAAAACCGTCGTATACGAGCATCTCTCGGGAGCGGAGCCTCCTCGGCGGTGTTCGAGATTACGCGCCGCTGGATTTGCCCACGTGCAGGGACGGCGCGCGCCTGTTCAAGTAAGCTGAGAGAAGCTGCTCGCGCATATCGGAGCGCAGGAAAGGGGAGTGCCGTGGAAGCGGAGTTTGTCGCCATAGTGCTACTCGTGCTCGGCCTTGGTATGGGCCTGCTGCTCGCGAGCGTTCGCTACCTCGGCGAGATGCGCCGCATCGCTCGCTTCCTGCGCGGGCGCGATGCGGAGAGCAACGCGCGCGTGACGGCGGGTGGCGCGCCGGGCGTGACGGAGCTGGCGGATGCGATCAACGCCGAGCTCGACCGCAGCGCGCAAGCGCATATCGATGCGATGCGCCATCAGCAGGAGTTCCAGCGCGACCTGTCGGCGCTCTCGCATGACATCCGCACGCCGCTTACAGGTGCGAAGGGGTATCTGCAGCTCGCATGCGACGAGGACGATCCAGCGGTGCGCGCCCGGCACCTGGCCGCGGCGGCGAGCCGCATCGATACCACCACCGAGCTGCTGGACCAGCTGTTCGCCTACACGAAGTCGACCGACCCGGACCTCGCGCTCGAACTCGGGCCGGTGCCGCTCATGCCGTTTGTGGAGGAGATGCTGCTCGCACAGTACCCCGCCTTCGAGGCGCGCGGATGGGAGCCGCAGGTAACGTTCGAGGATGCAGCCGTCGCGGTCGAGGCGAACCGCGAGGCGCTCGCGCGCGTGTTCTCGAATCTGGTGGTGAATGCGTTGCGCCATGGCGCGGCGGCGCCGCGCGTGTTCGAGCGGCGCGTAGGCGAGCGGGCGGTGCTTGGCATAGAGAACGCGGTCGAGGATCCGGCGGCCATCGATGCCAGCCGCCTGTTCGACCGGTTCTACCAGGCGGATTCCGCACGTGGGGGCGCAGGCAGCGGTCTGGGCTTGTCGGTGGCGGCGAACCTCGCGCACGCCATGGACATGGAGATCGCTGCCGTGTTCGAGGGCGACATGCTGGTGATCACGCTCGCGATGCACCCGCTGGGCGGCGTCTAGGCGCGCGGTGCCGACCACGCCATCTCATACTCCGCGGCGCCGGTCGCCTCGTCGACGCTCTCGCTGCGCACCGTGAACCCCTCGCGTGTGTAGAACGCCACCGCGCGCGGGTTGTCGCGATAGACGTGCAGGCAAAGCTCGCCGTGCCGCCGTTTCGCCTCGCCAAGGAGCGCGTGCCCGATGCCTTGCGAGCGCGCGTCGGCGCGCACGAAGAGACCGGCGACGTAGTCTTCAGACAGTCCGATGAACCCGTCGACGGCGTGCGTGCGCGCATCCACATGGACCAGAACCTCTGCGCGCGGCAACTCGTGCCTGATGCGCTCGGCGGCGCGGCGCCAGTAGCCCTCCGGCACGAACGGGTGCGCCTGCTCGTTGCCGGCAAGCCACAGGTCCATGACGGTGTCGAGGTCCTCGGGGGTAAGCGGTCGAATCATGGGCGCTCCAAAAACGTCATGTGGGACACGGGTGGGTCATATTGTCGCACGATGCCAGCGGATTGGCGCAATTGCCAAACGGATTTGCTCGCCTGCGCGGGCGTGGCGCGCGACAATGGGGACGGTCCGAACGAGAAGGGAGCCGCCCATGATTTCCGACAAGCTCGCGGCGCTGCGCCGCCGCGCCGGAATGAGCCAGCAGGAGGTCGCCGCCGTCATCGGCATGAGCCGGCAGACAATCGCGAACTGGGAGGCCGGGCAGGGCGCGCCTGCACTCGACAAGGCGGCTGAGCTCGCGCGGCTCTACGGCGTGACCATCGACGACCTCGTAAGCGACGAGGTCGACGTGGTGAGTACTGGGCGCGGCGCGCGGGCGCGCGACCTGCACGTGCTGCGCGTGTTTGTCGGCCGGACGGTTCGAATCGCGTGCGCCGGTGACGACGGTCTGCTCGAGGGCGCGGAGGTGCTCGACATCTCAGGCGGGTGGATGCGCGTCTCCTGCATTCGGAAGCGTCCGCGTCTCGGCTCGCTCAAGGTCGAGCGCGAGCGCGTGGTGCGCTTGATCGACATCCGTGACATCGAGGGCATCGCGGCGGAGACGGAGGCGTAGACGATGGATGCGTTCAATGAGGTGTTCTATCAGGTAATCATCATTCTCACCTTCGGATTCGTCATCGCGCTGTTCGTCTGGATGCCGTCGAAGCGCGACCTGCGAAGGCTCGCTGCGCGCGATGCCGCACGCGATCTGGGGCTGCGCGGGCAGCTCGAGCGCCGGTGCGGCGAGACTGTCACGTTGGTTCTCGACGATATGAACGCCGCGGTCGGCGCGCCGGAGCTCGTCGGCACGCTCGAGGACGTGGACGACGAGTGGGTGCTCGTGGAGCGCGCCGGCGCACAGGAGGGCGCCCGGCTCGTGGCCGTCCGGCTGGAGAGCATCCGCGCCTTGGAGGAGAAGTGATTGCGCGGCCGCGGCCGACCGGGCGTCCGGCCGTATTTTCTTTACCGGACCAGATCGGGTGAGCGCCTGCCGTGCCAGTGGGTAAGATGGGGGGAGAATACAGCCGATTTTGCCGGGGAGGGCCCGTGAACCAACCGAGTATCCGTACCGTCGTCGCCATCGCCGTCGCGGCCTTCGGGGTATATCTCGCTATCTACTACTGGCCGAGCATCGCCGGATTCATCGGGCTGCTCGCGCAGGCGATGGCCCCGCTTCTGCTCGGTGCCGTGCTCGCCTACCCGCTGAACATCCTCATGGGCTTCTACGAGCGTCATTTCCTGCCGGCGAGCGAGAACCGCGTCGTTGCCCGCGTGCGCCCCGGCGTCTCGCTTGCGGCGGCGCTGCTCACGCTCGTGGCCATCGTCGCGGTGGTGCTGCGCCTCGTGGTGCCGCAGCTCATCGATTGCGTGAGCCTGCTTATCGACGAGTTGCCTGTCGCGTCGCGCGCTCTGTTCTCCTGGCTCGAGGACACGGGCTACGTCACGTCGGACTTCGTGGGGAGCGTGGCGTCCTCGCTTGAGGCCTTCGACTGGCAGTCGCTTGCGAGCACGGTCGCTGGCACGGTGATGTCCGGCGTGGTCGGGGCGGTGTCGGGTGTGGTGTCCGGTACGGCGACGCTCATCTTGGCGTTCATCTTCGCGCTGTTCATCCTGCTCAACAAGGCGACGCTCGCCCGTCAGCGCGATTTGCTGTTCGAACGCTACCTGCCTGAGTCCGCGCTGGTGCGCATCCGCTACGTGCTCGGTGTCGCCGACGATTGCTTCCACCGTTTCATCGTGGGTCAGTGCACCGAGGCCGTCGTGCTCGGCGCGCTGTGCGCCCTGGGCATGTTCCTGCTCGGGCTGCCCTACGCGCTCATGATCGGCGCGCTCACCGCGTTCACGGCGCTCATCCCCATCGTCGGTGCGTTTCTCTCCGGGGCCGTGGGGGCATTTCTCATCCTCATGGTGTCGCCCGTGCAGGCGCTCATCTTCCTCGTCTTCATCGTGGTGCTGCAGCAGCTCGAGGGCGACCTCATCTACCCGCACGTCGTGGGTTCCTCCATCCAGCTGCCGGGCATCTGGGTGCTCGCGGCGGTGACGATCGGCGGCGGCGCCTTCGGCATCGCGGGCATGTTCGTGGGCGTGCCCTTGGCGGCGTGCGCGTACCGTCTGCTGAGAAACGACGTTTACGGCGTGACCCCGCGGTAGGGGAGCTCGCTCGAAGCAGCTTCGTCCTACGAGCGCCGCTTTTGGCGTTGCGGCGTCGTTGCCCTGGGCACCGTTTCGCCGCGGGCGCCCTGCGGACGCAGTAGACCTCCGTGGCATTGTCTTCGTGCAGAAGGCACACGAAGACCGCCTTCGTGTGCCTTCTGCACGAAGACAATGTCGGCCGGTTGCATCCGGCCGCCGCGACAATGAAGAAAGAAAATGAATATTCGTGAAGAATCGTCGGGAAGCGTACCATGGCATGCAGTGGCAACGTGAAGGAGGACCGCATGCCGGCAATCTTTACCGATGAGGAGCGCGAGGGCCTGCGGCACACGATGCTCGATGCGGGCTGGACCTGCCTGCTCGAACGCGGATATCGCGCCATGCGCGTGGAGGACATCGCGCGCGAGGCGGGTATCGCGCCGGGGACGTTCTACGGGTTTTTCGCTTCGAAGGGCGATTTCGTGGCCGAGATGGTCGCCGAGAACCGCCGTGCGCTCATGGAGGAGCTCTATGGTCTGGTCGCGCAGGCGAGGCGGCAGGGGAGGGCGCCTGAACGCGCCGAGGTCGATGCCTGGATGCGCGCTGCCTGGCATAGCGACCGGGCGATCTTCCGCTGCGTCGACGTCGCCGACTTCCACAAGATCCGCCGCGCGCTGCCCGGCGATGTGAGCATGGGGCCCGAGCTTGCGGGCGGCGTGCTTTCGAGCGTGGCGGAAGCGATCGCGGCGGCGGGTGGCGCGCCGGATGCCGAGCTCGCAGCGTCGCTGCAGCGCGTCTGCGCGCTCACGCTGCTTGCGCGCGACGAGTTCTCGCCGGAGGTGCTCGAGCGCACGCTCGACGTGCTTATCGACGCGACGCTTGACGCTCTGTACGGGCGCACACAGGAAGAGGTAATCCAGAATCAGGGGGATGCAGATGAGTAAAGCGGGGGAGAGGGCGCCGCACCGCGGGTGGGCGCTGTTCGCCATCTTGTGCATGACGTTCATGGAGGTGCTCGACGGCACGATCGTGAACGTGGCGCTGCCCACCATGCAGGTAGAGCTCGGCGTCGAGGCGACCGAGATTCAGCTCGTGGCGAGCGCGTTTCTGGTCGTCACCTGCTCGTTTCTGCTTGTGTTCGGCCGACTGGGCGATATCGTGGGCAAGGTGCGCGTGTTCCAGATCGGCGTCATCCTGTTCACCGTCGGGTCTGCGCTCTGTGCGCTGTCCTCGTCGCTGCTGCCGCTCGTGGCCGCCCGCTGCGTGCAGGCGCTCGGCGTGGCCTGCAGCCTGGCGAACAACCAGGGCATCATCACGGAGCTGTTCGCCGAGAGCCGCGGCCGCGCCCTCGGCCTCGTGGCGACGTTCACCGCGCTCGGCGCCATGGCGGGGCCGACCGTTGGCGGCGTGCTCGTGTCGCTGTTCCCGTGGGAGTCGATCTTTCTCATCAACATCCCGATCGGCATCATCTCGTTTCTGATCGGGCTCTTCGCGCTGCCGAACCGGCGTCCTGTCGAGAAGCGCACGCTCGACGTGGTCGGTGCGCTTCTCGTCATCCCGGCGATCCTGCTCGTGTTCGTGGCCATCACGCTCATGGAGACCGAGACCGGCCCGCTTGAGTTCGGCCTGCTTGCCGCCGGTCTCGTGCTGCTCGTTGCGTTCATCTTCGTGGAGCGCCGCGTGGCCGAGCCGCTCGTGCACCTCGAGGTGTTTCGCAACGTGAGCTTCGACATCGACCTCATCGCGATGGTCCTCGTGTTCCTAGGTTTGTCCGGCGTGACGATGATCATGCCGTTCTACCTGCAGAACGCCCTTGGCCTGGAGCCCGGTGTGGCCGGCCTCGTCATGGCCTGCTACCCACTCGTGAACGCCACGATCGGTACGCTGTCCGGGGCGCTGTCCGACAAGATCGGCTGCATCAAGCCGACGATCGCCGGCCAGGTCGTGTTCGCCGCCGGTCTGTTCGGCCTGTCGTTTCTCGCGCTCGATACGCCCATCTCCGCGATCGTGCCCATGCTCATGTTCACCTCGCTCGGCAGCGCCATGTTCCAGTCGCCGAACAACTCGCTGATCATGGGCCATGCCGCGCCCGAGATGCTCGGCTTCGTGGGGTCGCTCGGCAACCTCATGCGCTACCTGGGGCAGTCGCTCGGCATCACCATCTCCACGGGCGTGCTCTACGGCACCATGAGCGCGGAGGCGGGATACCGCGTGACGAGTTTCGTGGCCGGGCGCCCGGGGCTTTTCATGGACGGCTTGTCGACGGTGTTCCATCTGCTGTCTGCGATCGTGCTCGTGGCGCTCGCGTTCTCGCTCGTGCGCACGCTCGTGATCGATCGGAAGGCCGCGCGCGCCTAGGCGCTCGGATGCGGCCCTGCTTCCGCTTCGCGCCCTGCCGCGGCAGGCGGCGCCGCTCGCTCACCTGGGCACCCCGCACGGGTATCATGAATCGAGAGGGAATGAGACGGGTGAGAGGGGGTGCGCGGCATGCGGGTGATCGTCGAGACGCAGCGCCGACAGCGCACCCGCCTGCGCGTGCGCATCCGGCGCCGGCTCGGCCGCGTCTTTCGCAGGCTGGCCGGCGTGCCGCTCGAGCGCGGACGCACGTCCGTCTCGGTGCGGCGCGTCTCGCCGGTGCGCACGGTGGTGCGCGGTCTCGTACCCGACCCGCTGCTCGAGAACCGCCAAGCACGCGCCATGGCGATAGGCCTTCTCATCGGTTCGATCCATGTCGTCTTCGCCCTCGCGAACATCATCATGGGGCTCATATCCCGCTCGTCGTGGATGGTGTCGGTGGGTATCGTCATCGCGGCGCTGAACGTGGGAAAGTCCTATCTGGCGTCCGGTGCGCTCATGAGCATCGCGCGCGTCTCGGATGCCGAGACCTACGACTCGCTTCTGCGGTGCCGCCGCGCGGGGATCGCGCTGGTGATCTTGGTGCTCGCGATGTCCTCCACGGTCGTGCGCATCGTGTTGGACGGTTTCGGCCGCAGGTATCCGGGCGGACTCATCTACGTGTACGCCGCCTACGCGTTCGTGCTGATCGTGGTGGCGCTCGTGAACCTCGTGCGCGCGCGGCGCACCGAGACGCTTGCCGTGAAGGGCGTGCGCGCGTTCAACCTGGCGAACGCGCTCATCTCGATCTTCGCGCTGCAGACGGTGCTGCTGACGCGCATGGACTTGGTGCACCTGCAGCTGCGGCTGCCGAGCGCTCTCGCCGAGGGAGGCGTCGGCGGTCTCGTGTGCATCATCCTCGTGGCGATGGGCAGCTGGCTGGCCGTCTCTGCGAGTTGCCGGATCGCGGCGCGTGCGCGCGGCGGCGTGCGCTGGCGCGCGCACGGTAGACGGCGGATGCGCAAGCGGAAGGTTGCGGGCGACCCCGAGCGCTTGGCTGCCCATACAAAAGCGCCGGGGCGCCGCTTTGCGTTGCGGCACCCCGGCGCCTCGTGCCCGCACGGGACGGAGCCGGGCGTTTCGTCTCGTCAGGGGCGAAAGGTCCGCACGGTTATAGATAGGTGACGGTCTGCTCAAGTATCTTGCGGCTCGAATGGTTCGCGAGCGGGCCCGCGCCCTCGGCGGCGAAGCCCAGGTCGAGCAGCATGAGGACCTCTTCGTTCTCAGGCAGGTTGAAGCGCTCCTTCAGCACGGCGGGGTCGACGTTGTTCACCCAGCAGCTGTCCACACCCTGGTCATAGGCGGCGAGCAGCATGTGCGTGGCGACGATGGTGGCGTCCTCGATGCCCGAGTCGCGCGCACCGCCCGGGTAGGTGAAGACGTTGCTCGCGTCGAATGCCACGAGCAGCACGGTGGGCGCGCCGTAGCGGCAGGGGGTGAGCTCGTCGACGGTGGCGAGCGCCTCGTCGCTCTGCAGCACGTAGATGTGCTGCTCCTGCAGGTTCTTGGCGGTGGGCGCCACGCGGCCCGCCTCGAGGATCAGCTCGAGCTGCGCGGGGTCGATCTGACGGCTGTCGAACTGCTTGCACGAATACCGACCGGTGATGACGTCGGTGAATTCCATTGCGGTCGCGGTACCGTCAAGATTCTTGCGCACTTTCCGACAGCCCCTAGGCCCGCCGTCCGGTACGGCTACTCATCCAGCAGAGTCACGTCCAGGTAGCGCCGGGAGCCCCAGGAGCTCTCCGCAACGTACTTGAGCCTCGCGGTCACGAGCATGAGGGCCGACCTGCCGTCGGGGAAGGTGCCGACCACGCGCGTGCGCCTGCGAATCTCGCGGTTGAGGCGCTCGATGGCGTTGTTGGTCCTGATCCTCCGCCAGTGCTCGCGGGGGAACCTGGTGTACGTCAGCGTCTCGGCGTAGCCGTCCCTGACGACCTTGGCGGCCTCCCCGAGCTTTGACGCCTCCAGCTCGGACGCGACCTCGAGGGCCTTGGCCTCGGCGGCCTCGCGCGACTCCATCGCGTGGATCGCCTTCAGCATGGCGGCGACCCTCGGGCGCCTGGCCTTCGGCACCCTCGCCAGAACGTTTCTGTAGAAGTGGACCGTGCAGCGCTGGTAGGCGGCCTCCGGGAAGACCTCGGCGATCGAGCCGACCATGCCGGCCGCCTTGTCTCCCGTGAACATGCGGACCCCGCGCAGGCCGCGCGACCTCAGCCAGGAGAGGAACTCCCGCCAGCACTCCGAGGACTCCGTGAAGCCCTCGGCCGCGCCTATGACCTCGCGGTAGCCGTCGTCGTTGACACCTATCGCCACCATCACGGCCACGTTCTCGTAGGAGCCACCCCACGACCTTTTGAGGTAGATTCCGTCCACGTAGACGTAGGGGTACGCCCGCTCGAGGGGCCTGTTCCTCCACGCCTCCACGGCCTCGAACGCCCTCTCGTTGAGGTTAGAGACGGTCGCCGCGGACACCGACGACCCCCACAGGATCTCGGAGACGTCCTCGATCCTGCGCGTCGAGACGCCCGCGAGGTACATCTCTATCATGGCCTCCTCGACCGAGGTCTCGCGGCGGCGGTAGCGCTCGATGATGGCCGTCGTGAACCTCATGCCCTTGAGCTTGGGCATGCGGATCGTCACCTCGCCGGACGACGTGG